>JAEKKV010000013.1:0-242500 GCA_019510185.1 Verrucomicrobiota bacterium
TTGCGGCGCACCAGGCCGCCGTAGAAGAGCGCCAGGCCGGGCAGGGTCATGAAGAGCACCAAGGCGGCGCTTGTCATCATCCAGGCATTATGGCCGGGGCCGGAACCGGCCACTTTCGAGGCCACGTCCGGGGTGCGCGCACCGTTGTTGATGTACGCTTCCACGTCCGAGACGCGTTGCTCAAGCGTCGGATCCTTCGGCGCGGCCGGCGCTGCGGGTGCCGCTGCGGCCGCGGGGGCCGGCGCGTCTTCCGCCTTCACTGGCGAAAACGAGCAGGCAATTAAAAGCGAAAGCAGAGAATAACGAAGCAATTTTGATATCATAACACTTTTATGTTCTGTGGTTTGAAATTTTATGAGCGCGTGCTCAGGTTGAGCGCACCCGTTGGTGGCAGGGAGCGAAGGCGCTCGCACGGCTGACAACCGTCCAGCCGGAAGTTTTCTGATTTTGGATAAGCATGGTTGCTGTCTGCGTTACGCAGTTGGTTTTGATGCAGTGTTAGGATTTCGGCGAAGCACCTGGAGGCAGGTGCAAAGGGAGGGCGGCACTCGCCCGGAAAGCATGGCGCCCCACGCGGTCGGGCGACTTTCTTCGCACGTGGGTGAGGGCATGTTCATGGGATGAGGGCAGGCTGATGCTGAGTGTAAAATACGCGTCCCTTCAGCAACAGCCATGCCAACTGCCGACTTCCGGAGGTGGGGATAGAGTCGAAAGGATGGGTGGTTGTCCGGAATTCAGGCGGGCTACCCGGACGTTGGACGTACGCTTTCATCATGGAAAACCGGACTGTCAGTACGCGGATCGTAAAAGATTGCGCGCGACGTGGCGTTGGAATGCAAATGAACCACCCCTGCATGAAAGCACTGCCCCTGCTCTTGACCGCGTCGCTCCTCGCCAATGTCGCGCTTGTCGCCACCGTCACGATGCGCTCGTCCGGGACGCATGGGTTTCACTTGGCGTCTGGTGTCGGTTCGCATGCCGCCGGAAATACGGTCGCTGCCGGCGCGGGCAAAGTGGCGAATGTCGATGTGATCGCCGCGCTCCAAACCGGCGATCCCGAGGCACTGCGGGATATTCTTCGCGCCGCGGGCTTTTCCGAGGAAGCCGTGCGCACTTTCGTCAGCATGAGCATCTGGAAACGGTACGAAGCACGTTTCAAGGCGCTCCAGCCGAAGCCCGACCCCAGCAAGCCCTGGTGGAAGGACGATCCCCGCCAGAATGGCTGGTTTGGCAACATGACCCGCGCCCAGCGCGAAGAGATGCGCAAGATTCAGCATGAGCAGCGGGATGAAACCGAGCGTATTCTCGGGCCCGACAAAAACGAGAATGGCTGGGGCTGGCAGGATCCGCGGATGGCCTTTCTTTCCGCTGACAAGCGGAAGCAGCTCCAGGATATCCAGCAGGATTACCAAGAGCTGATGGGCGAGGTGCAGCAGGACATGCAGGGATTCCAGCTCCCGTCCGATCGTGAAAAACTCCGCTTTCTCAAGGAGGAGCAAAAGCGGGACATCGAGGCCATGCTGACACCCGAGGAACGCCAGACCTATGAGCTGCGAATGTCGCAGACGGCGCAGAATCTCCGCTGGCAGATGACGCGTTTCGACGCCACCGAGGAGGAATACCTCAAGATTTTCCCCCTGCAAAAGGCTTTCGACGAAAAGTATAATACCAACGATCCCTATGGCAGTTATGTCGAGCGGGACCAGAATTTCTGGAAGGAGCGCCAGGCGGCCGAAAAGCAGCTCAAGGAGCAGATGAAGGGGGTGATCGGGGAACAGCGCTTTGCCGATTATGTTCGTTCGCAGGAAAGCGATTACCAGCAGCTTCAGGCCGCCGCGCGCCGCCTGGATCTTCCCGCCGACACCGCCAGCCGTGTGTATTCGATGCGCGATGACATGACCGCCTCCGCCAAGGAGATCGCGGCCAACGACAACCTTGGGCCCGACCAGAAAAAGCAGGCCCTCGCCGCCCTCGCCGCGAAGGCCCGCGATCAGGTCCGCACCGCGCTCGGTACGGAGGCGGCCGACGCCTATTTCAAAAACAATGGCATGGGCTGGCTGAAGGAGATGGAGAAGGGCAACGTGGTGACTTTTAGTTCTGAGGGCGGAGGCTGGAGCTCTCAGTCGGTGGTGCCGCCGACGCCGAAGAAAAAGCCGGCGGCCGCACCCTGACGGGATTTGTTTCAAATCGGTGGCTGTCGCTTCTTTGTCACCCGTCCGGGTGCAAACACGGCTCGACACGTTGGGCGCCCCCCGGCACTTCTCATCGTGATGGCAAGCCCGACCGCGGTCTCTCGATTGACCAAAAAAGCCTACGAAGCCCGCGTCCCCGGGCTGCGTGAACAGCTCGTCCAGCTTCAGGTCCGGCTAAAGGAGTCTCCGTTTAAAATCCTGCTCATTATCGCCGGCGACGAAGGCGGCGGACGCGCCGAACTGATCAACACCCTGAGCGGCTGGCTCGATCCGCGGGGGGTGGAAACGTTCGCCTTCCGTGAGCAGACCGATGAGGAACGAGAACGTCCGCTCATGTGGCGTTACTGGCGTTGTCTGCCCGCCCGCGGACGTCTGGGAATATTCGCAGGATCTTGGTACACGGAAACGCTGCGGGAGCAGGCGCTCGCCACCAAGACGTCCCCCCGCGTGAATCATGAACTCGCGCGCATCCGCCATTTTGAAAAACTGCTCGCCGACAACGATACGCTTGTCGTCAAAGTTTGGCTCCATCTGACCAAGCAGGACCAGCGCCGCCGGCTCAAGGAGCTGGCGGACGATCCGGACACCGCCTGGCGGGTGACGGACGAGGTGTTGCACCACCATCGCATTTACGGGCGTCTGGCCCGGATGGCCGAAAAAATCCGCGCAGCCACCCATCAGCCGGGCGCACCCTGGACGTTGATCGATGCGTCCGATCCGCGGGCCCGCAATCTGGCCGTCGCCCGCCTGTTGCTCCGCCGTTTCGAGGTGCATCAAAAACGCGAGGTCGCCCGCCCCGCCTCCCGTCCGCGGATAACGAAGTCGCTCAGCCCCGCCGGTCTGCGTCGCCTGCTGGAGCTTCCTCTGGACCAGAAACTCTCCGCCTTGGATTATGAGGCGAAACGCGAAAAGTGGCTTGGCCGCCTGAACGCCGCGGTGCGCGCTGCGCAGGAGGCGAAACGGTCCATCGTGTTTGTCTTTGAGGGCTGGGATGCCGCCGGCAAGGGCGGGGCCATCCGCCGTCTCACCAGCGCGATTGATGCTCGCGACTACCGGGTCATTCCCATCGCCAAACCCACCGACGAGGAGAAGGCCCATCATTATCTTTGGCGTTTCTGGCGGCATGTGCCGCGCGCCGGATTGGTCACGCTTTACGACCGTTCCTGGTACGGGCGGGTGCTCGTCGAACGGCTGGAGGGCTTTTGCCGCGAGGAGGAGTGGCGCCGCGCGTTCGCCGAGATCAACGACTTTGAGGAGCAGCTCACCGAACATGGCATCATTGTCGTCAAATTTTGGATGCACGTGAGCCGCGACGAACAGCTCCGGCGTTTCCGCGAGCGCGAAACCACGGCCTACAAGCAGCACAAGATCAACGACGAGGACTGGCGCAATCGCCGCAAATGGCACGCCTATGAAATTGCGGTGGGCGACATGCTCAGTCTCACCGATACGCCTTTTTCGCCCTGGCATCTCATACCCGCCAACAACAAGCGCCATGCCCGCCTGCAAATCCTCAAGACCGCGACCAAGACGATCGAGGACGCCCTCGCCGGTTGAATCAAATAGCCGGACGTTGCTGGTCGGGGAGCCGGCCGCGTTTCACGCGTTGCAGGGCTTCCAAGCAACTCTTCACGGTCACGGGCTTTGTGATGAAATCGTCGCACCCCAAGGCGAAAAGTGCCGCCCGCGTTTCCGGCCGGTTGTCCGCGGTCACGATGGTGATCCAGATGTTCTTGGTTTCAGGGCTGACTTCGCCCGCCCTGAGCCGGCGCACCACCTCCATGCCGTCCACTTCCGGCATCTGCAAGTCGAGCATCACAGCGTCGTAAGGCCCGCCCTGCCGGATCGCATCGAGCCCCTCGCGGCCGCCGGCGGCCATCGTGCATTCGCATCCGAGCACGCCGATGATGCTCTGCAAGAGGCGCAGGTTCGCCGGATTGTCGTCCACGAGCAGCAACCGCAGCTCCAGCTGGGGGTACATCCTCGTGACATCGGACGGGCCGAGGCAGGCCAGAAGGGCGTTGACCAGCGCTCCATGGTGCAGCGGCTTGGTCAACAAGGAGCGAAACAGCGGGCGTAGCAGCCTGCGTTCATCGGAGTTTCGCGCGTTCGTGATCAGGCCGAGGGTGCGGCTGATGGGCCAGTTCACCTTGAGGGCGCCCGTCATGAGGCGGTCCGCCATCTCGGGATCGCAGTCGACGATCGAGAAATCAGTTTCCGCGCCGCCCAGTCCTTCAAGCGGGCAGGGAACCGCCGAGCCTCCGGCGGCGGCGATGACGGTGGCGAGTTCGTGCAGTAGCCCGGGATGGCTCACGACCAGGCCGACCTTGCGGTTGGCCAGCATCAGCGGGGCCGGCGGAGCGTAGACCGGCCTGGCCGCTATGAAAAATCGGAAAACCGTTCCTTTGCCGGGCGTGCTTTCCAGGCTGATCTCCCCACCCATCAAGCGGACGAGCGAGCGGCTGATGGCGAGGCCCAGGCCGGTGCCGCCGGGATGACGGGCCGATACCAGCCGGCTGAAAGGCTGGAACAGCCGGCCCACATTCGCCGGTTCGATTCCGGGCCCGGTGTCGCGAATAGTAAACTCGATGATCACCTCGCCTTCCGCGAGGCCGGTTGCCTGACGCACGTTCGCCGTAACGGCCACTTCGCCACAGGCGGTGAACTTCACCGCGTTGCCCAAGAGATTGACGAGTACCTGCCGCAGGCGTCCTGGATCGAGTTCGGCGACCGTCGGCACTTCCGGTGCGACCTGATGGAGGAGCACGAGATCCTTGCCGGCGGCTTGGCCGGAAACCAGATCGAGCACGTCCTCGATCACTTCGCGCGGATCGCAGGGCTGGATGTCCAGAGGTAGCCGACCGGCTTCCAGCCAGGAATAATCGAGCAGATCGCCGGTCAGCTTCAGCAAGGCCTCGCTGCTGGAGCAAATCGTCTGGATATATTCACGCTGCTCGGGAATGAGCGGAGTGTCGCGCAGGAGGCTGGCGAACCGCACGATGCCGTTGAGCGGAGTGCGCAGCTCGTGCCCCATGGTTGCAAGAAATTCCCCCTTGGTCCGTGCGCCGGCTTCCGCACGCTCTTTGGCGGCGCGCAACTCCTCCTCGGCGCGTTTCACGGTGCTCATGTCTCGCAGCGTGACGATGAAGCAAAGGATGCGCCCGCCTGCGCCGTGTACGGGGGACACCACCCCTTGCACCGGGTAAATTTCGCCATCCTTTCGGCGGACGAGCCATTCGTCCTCCCAGCTCTGTCCGGCGGGACGGGAAGGCTGTTCCGCCGGAGGTTCCGCGCGAAACACATTCCAATCACGGCCGATCAGTTCGTCGCGGGCGTACCCGATTTGATCGCACACGCCTTGGCTGACGTATTCAATGCGGTTCGCGGGGTCGACGATCAGGATGGCGGAGCCGCTTTGTTTGACGGCCGCGGACAGAAGATGTCGGACTTTTCGTTCCGGATTTTGGCGCCGGAGCAAGGCGAGCACCCCGAGTGGCAGGGTCAGGAGCAGCCACGTGCGCATCGTGGAGAGCAATCCTTCCGCCCACAAAATCCGGCGCCAGTGAGCGGCGGGCACATCAAGCCCGAGAATCATCGACTCCGCGGTGGCGGTTTTTAGTTGGGCGTAGGCAGACATCCACTCTCCGGAAGGCGTTTGCTTTGGGCCGGCGGCGCTCATTTGTCCGTTGGTGATAAAGCTGCGAAAGCCGGGAGAACGCGCTTCGTCGAGGACGGACGGTTCCGGTTGCGCAACGGTTTGGGATGTGTCCGCCAGGACCGTCATCATCCCGGTGGACGGCTGATAGCGCACGAGACACGCGGCAGTCGCGGTGGAGTTTGTCTGGAGCAGCCCGGTCAACCGTGCCCGAAGCCGGTCATACATTGGTTTCGCCAGATCCGGACGGGCGTCGGACAGAACGGCGATTTCCTCGCTGGAAAATGCGGCGGCACAATGCCGGGCGTCGGCCGCCAATCCCTCGAGGGCGTGGACCTTTGCACGATGGTAGCTCCAGACGCCGGAGACTGCTCCGGCGACGAGAAAGACCGTGCCCAGGGCGATAAACTGCAGGCGGTTGGAAGGGAATGCCATGCGGAAATGCCACCGACTTACCGTTGTGTATTCACTTAATCAATAGGCTTTCCATTGACTAGGGCAATCACCTCAGCACCCCCGATGGACGCGGACACAAAAAAGCCGCCCCGAGATCGGGGCGGCGGTAAACTGGCTTGAGAATCCGGCTTACTTGACGAGGTGGCCGGAGACGAGCTTCGTGAGCTCGAACATGCTGACGGACTTCTTCCCGTTGAGAACGGGCTTCAGCTTGTCGTCGGCATTGATCTGGGTGCGGACCTTCTTGTCCTGGAGACCATTCTTCTTGATGTAGTCCCAGAGCTTCTTGGTGAGTTCGGTGCGGGGGAGGGGCTTCGAACCGACAACGGCCGCGAGGACGTCATCAGGCTGAACCGGTTTAAGAAACGCTGCGTTGGGTTTGCGAGTGGTTTTTTTTGCCATAACGGAAGTTGGGTCTAGAGCGCCGCAGGTCGAAAGCAACGTCAATTTTACGAGGTAAAATCCGGGGTTTCAGAGGAGAAATTTAAAACTTGCGCAATTGTTGGGGCCGGGCATCACGCGCGTCCGCAGGCGCAGGCGAACCGGCCGAAGGCGATTTGTAGTTGAAATCGCATGACGGAGCTCGCTTGGCGCCTGCGGAGCTCGCGCGTCACCGCCGCGGGCGGAGCCGGTGTCCGCTCACGGCTTGGCGCCGTTGGCGGGAGCCGGCGTGGCCGCGGCGCCTGCACCGGCGCCTTGGCGCAAGGCCCGGCGGCGGCGGACTTCGGCCGCGATCGATTCCAGCTTGCGCTGATCGTCCCCACGGCCCGGCGTCGCCACGACATTCGTGCCGCCAGTGGGCGATGGCACCGAAGGCGGGGCCGAGGGCGCCGCCGTGTTGATGCGGGATGAGGCCAGGGTCAGGTTGAATTTCTGTCCCTGATATTCAAAGGAAAGGGTGTCGTTGCCGGCATCGTAGGCGTTCACGACGAAGTCCGTGCTCTTGTCTCCCTGGCGCACCCACGAGCCGGTTTGCTTGGTGCGATCATAAAGGCCGAAGAGCACACCTTCTTTTGTGGTGATCATGCCGCGAAATTCGACGACGGCGTTTTCCGTCGGCGCGACGATGGCGTCCGCGCCCTTCGGCAAAAAGGGAGAATCCTTGACCAGTTCGTCAAGTGAAGCGGCCTCCAGCGAAGCGGAGCCGGCCAGCAGCAAGCCGGCGAAAAAAAATAAAGTGGAGGGGGTCGACATCCGGGGGCGAAGGTAAACGGCAGGTGCCGCAGGTCAAGCGACGCCACGCCGCCGTCCGGGGTTACGCCGTCCGTTTCGGAAAATGACATTGCCCGAGGAAACTTTAAATGGCATACGGGTTTCCATCTCCCATGGCCCTCCCCGCCACCCGTTCTTCGTCTGTCGTCGTTTCGCGGCCTGCTCCCGTTCCGCACCGGATTCTGGAGCAGGCGCGACTGCATTTTTTCGAGCATGGCTACAGCGCCTTCACCATGGACGGTCTCGCCGCGGAGCTCGGCATGAGCAAGAAGACGCTCTACGTCCATTTCACCGGCAAGGACGAGATCGTGCGCGCGGTGATCAACGGGCTGGGCCGGGAAATCCGCGCCGATGCGGAGACGCTGTTGCGCGACCGCCACCTGACGTTTGCTGAAAAATTGCGCGGTTTCGTCGAGGGCATGGTGGCGCGGATGGCCTCGCTTCATCCGGGCACGATCCGTGATCTTCAGCGGTTTGCGCCCGAGCTTTACCAACTCGTCGAGGAGATGAGGGGGAAGAATATTCCCTACGTCTTCGGCCGGTTTGTGGAGGAAGGGCAGTTGTCCGGCGATGTGCGCACCGATCTCAACGCCGCCTTCGCGATCGAGTTTTATCTCCATGCCATGCAAGGCCTCCTTCATCCGGCGTCGTTGGAGCGGCTGGGGCTGCATCCGCGCGAGGTGATCGCCGGTGCCATTGATCTTTTCTTCGGCGGGCTGCTCACCTCCACCGGTCGCAAAGATTATGAAAAACTTTTTCCGCGCTAACGGGTTTGTGCCGGTTCTGGCGCTGCTGGCGTTTGCCGGTTGCGCACGGCATGCGCCGACATCGTATCAAGGCTATCTCGAGGGCGAGTTCGTCTATGTGGGCGCGCCGCTGGCCGGCCGGCTGGAGACGCTTGCGGTGCAAAAGGGCGCGCGCGTCGCCGCGGGTGTGCCGCTCTTCACGCTCGAACGCGATGCCGAGCTGGCCGCGCAACGCCAGGCCGCCGGCGAATGGAGTGCCGCGCAGGCCGCGCTCGACGATTTGGCGAAGGGTCAGCGTCCGTCCGAAATCGCCGCGCTCGAGGCCCGGCTCAACCAAGCCCGGGCCGCCGCCGAACTTGCCGGCCTGGAGCGCACGCGGCAGGAAGCGCTTTTCCAAAGCCGAAGCATTTCCGCAAGTGACTACGACCGGGCCCGGCTCACCTACGAGCAGGACACCCATGTCGTCGAGGAACTGACCGCGCAGCTCGCCACCGCGCGTCTGGGCGGACGCCCCGATGCGATCGCCGCCGCCGAAGCTCGGGTGCGCGCCGCCGCCGCCGCCCGGGAGAAGGCCGAGTGGAGCGTGGCGCAAAAGACGCAGGCCGCACCGGTGGCAGGACTGGTGTATGACACGCTTTACCGCCCCGGGGAATTTGTCGTCGCCGGCAATCCAGTCGTCAGCCTGCTGCCGCCGGAAAACATCAAGGCACGCTTTTTCGTGCCGGTGGACACATTCGCCGCGCTCAAGGCCGGTGGCGGTGTGCGTGTGGCGATCGCCGGGCGCGACCCGCTCGACGCCCGGGTGAGCTACCTTTCGCCGCAGCCGGAATATACGCCGCCCGTTCTCTACAACCGCGATAATCGCGCCAAGCTCGTGTTCATGGTCGAGGCGGTTTTCACCGACGCCTCCGCCGCGCGCGATCTCCATCCCGGCCAGCCGGTGGACGTGATGCTCGTCCCATAATCGTCTGCCATGCCCACGGATCTGGCCATCGACGTCACCGGTGTCACCAAGCGCTTTGGTGAAAAAACCGTTGTCAATGCCATCGATCTCCAAGTGCGTCGCGGCGAGATCTACGGCTTTCTCGGTCCCAACGGTTCCGGCAAGACCACGTTCATCCGGATGCTTTGCGGGTTACTCACGCCGGACGCCGGCACCGGCACTTGCCTCGGTCACGATCTGCTCACGGAACAGGCCGCGATCAAACGGCATGTCGGCTACATGACGCAGCGGTTCAGCTATTACGAGGACCTGAGCATTCGCGAAAACCTCGATTTTATCGCGCGCATCTACGCCGTGCCGGACCGGCCGTCCGCGGTGCAACGCAGCCTTGAGCGTCTGGGGTTGGCGAACCGCAGCCACCAGCTTGCCGGCGAGCTTTCCGGCGGCTGGAAGCAGCGTCTCGCCCTCGCCGCCTGTCTGATTCACTCGCCGCAACTGCTCCTGCTCGACGAGCCGACTGCCGGCGTCGATCCCAAGGCACGGCGCGAATTTTGGGACGAGATTCATCAGCTTGCCGCCGACGGACTCACCGTCCTCATCACCACGCACTACATGGACGAGGCCGAGCGCTGTCACCGGCTGGGCTACATCGCCTATGGCAGTCTGCTCGCGCGCGGCACGCTCGACGAAGTGCTCGCCACCGCCCGGCTCGTTACTTGGACGGTCTCCGGGCCCGACCTTCGCGCCTTGGCTGACACGTTGCGCGGCCGTCCCGGTGTCGAGCAGGTGGTCGCGTTCGGCAACACGCTGCATGTGAGCGGTCGCGATGCTACGAAGCTCGAGGCCGCCATCGCCGCCGTGCGCGATCCACGTCACGAATGGCAGCGGATTCGTTCCGGGCTGGAGGATGTGTTCATCAGCCTGATGGATGAGGCGAAGGACAACTTTTCCTGAACTGTTCCCATGAACCGGTTTAACCGCCATCGCCTTTGGGCCGTCGTGATGAAGGAGTTCATCCAGATGAAGCGCGACCGCGTCACCTTCGTGATGATGATCGGCATTCCGCTGATGCAGCTGCTGCTGTTCGGTTTTGCGATCAACTCCGACCCGCGCCACCTGCCCGCGGCGGTGCGCGCGGCCGACCAAGGGCCGTTCGCCCGCACCTTGGTGCAGGCGCTGCGCACCAGTGATTATTTCGCTCTGGTGCGCGAAGCCGGGACGGAAGCCGAGGCCCGGCGGCTGCTGCAGCTCGGCGAGGTCCAGTTTGTCATCAACATCCCCGAGGATTTTTCCCGCAAGCTGCTCCGCGGCGAACGTCCGACCGTGCTCGTCGAAGCCGACGCGACCGATCCCGCGGCGACCGGGCCCGCGCTCGCTGCGGTGAACGCCCTCGCCGGGTCCGTCTTCAACCGCGATCTGCCCGGCCCGCTCGCCCGGTTGCAGGCGAAAAACGGCCCGGTGGATTTTCGCATCCACGCGCACTACAACCCGGAGAATATCACCCAGTACAATGTCGTGCCCGGTCTCATGGGCGTGGTGCTCACGATGACGATGGTGATCATCACCGGCCTTGCCATCACCCGGGAACGCGAGCGCGGCACGATGGAAAACCTGCTCGCCACCCCGGTGCGCCCGTTCGAGGTGATGGTGGGCAAGATCCTGCCTTACATCGCGGTCGGCTACATCCAGATGACACTCATTTTGGTCGCGGCGCGATTTCTGTTCAACGTGCCGATGGTGGGCAGCCTGCCGCTGCTCTACGCCGTTTCGCTGATCTTCATCGCCGCCAATCTGGCGGTGGGGATCACGTTTTCCACGCTCGCGCGCAACCAGCTTCAGGCGGTGCAGATGGCTTTTTTCTTTTTCCTGCCGTCGATCCTGCTGTCGGGCTTTATGTTTCCCTTCCGCGGCATGCCGCCTTGGGCGCAGGCCGTCGGATCCTGCCTGCCCAACACGCACTTCCTGCGTATCGTCCGCGGGATTTTATTAAAAGGAAACGGACTGTCGGAGATCGCGCCCGAGCTCTGGCCGCTGCTGCTGTTCGTCGTCGTGGCGATGACGATCGGTGTGAAACGCTACCGGCAGACGCTCGACTGAGCGTGTTATGATCGGGCCGGCGAGCCGCCGCCGGCGAACCGCTTTGCCGCGCTTTCGCCGAGCTCGATGGTCTGGGTGGGGAAGGCGAAGGCCAGGCCACGGGCCTGCACGGCGCGCATGAGGGCGAGATTGACGCGCTGGCGCAGCCGCAGGTGCTTCTGGAAGTCGGGATCGATGGCGACGTACACGATCCAGATGTCCAGCGAGGAGGCGCTGTAGTCGCGGAAGAACGCCATCACCGAGGCCGGGTCGATCTCGGATTCGGCCAAGAGGAGCCGGCGGAAGTCCTCCACGACGGCCTCCATCTGGTCGGCCGACGTATCATAAGTAAGGCCGATGACCTGCTCCACGCGGCGGTTGGTAAAGCGGGCGAGATTGGTCACGGCCTCGGCCGCCACGGTCTTGTTGGGGATGACGATGAGGGACTTGTCCACCGCGCGCAGCTTGGTGGAGCGCAGGCCGATGTCCTCGACCATGCCTTGGTGTGCACCGATTTTCACGGTTTCGCCCAGTTTGAAGGGCTGGTCGATCGCCACCACCACGGAGCCGAACAAGTTGGCGATGGTGTCCTGCGCGGCGAGGGCGAAGGCCAGGCCGCCGATGCCGAGGCCGGCCAGGAACGCCTTCACGTCGGCCCCGAGGCTCTGCGCGGTCATCAGCGCGCCGATGACGACAAAGATCGTGACGAGCGCCTTTCGGATCCACGGCATGAAGGCGGCTACGCCAAGTTTTTTCTCCAGGGCGATCTCGTGCGCGTGGTCGAGCACGGCGTTGAACGCGCGCAGCAGCAGCCAGAAGAAAGCGAGCGAGAACGCCACGGTCGCGGAGTAGCTGATCAGCCGGTCGGTGGCCTCGGTGAGCTTGAGGACTTTTAGCGAGGCGAAGACGCCGAAGAGCGCGATGAAGGTGGCGACGGGCGCCTCCAGCGCGGGGAAGAGCTTGTCGTCCAGCGTCGTGGTGGTGCGCGCGGCGAGCTTCTTCAGGAAGCCGAAAATCACGGTCGTGACGATGCGGCGCAGCAGGTAAAAGCTCACCAGCAGGAATGCGGCGATGGCGTAACGTTGCCAAGTGTTGCCGCTGCTCTGCACCTTGAAGAGTTCAAGGATCATGTCCACGAGGTGTTCGAGAAAATCCGGCGTCTGCGGGACGGGCGCGGCGTGAGTGGCGAGCGCACCGGCGGCGGCGTTGTTCAAAGCTGCATGCTCCGCATCGGTCGTGGAAGCGGCGGAATCCGGCTGGGCGAAGGCCGGGGCGAGTCCCGTCAGGATGAAAAGAAGGAAGGCGCTGACGCGTTTCATAAAGGCGCGATGTTTCCCGGCGCGTCCGGCCTGTCAATCCCGCCGGCCTCCGGTGTTCGGATAGGGGTGGCGGCGTGAGGGCTTGGTTGACGAAGTCAGGACGGACGCTCAAGACGGCGCGCGAAAGCGGCTTGCGCCATCGGACGGGCGACGCAGCTTCTCCGGATGCAGACAATGCCACTGTGGGCCTGGGGCGCCTTTGTTGCCTTTATCGCCGCGATGCTCGCGCTCGATCTCGGGGTTTTTCGTAAAAAATCCCGCGACGTGGGCATCAAGGAAGCGGCGATCTGGTGCGCGGTCTGGTTTGCCCTCGCGATGGGGTTTAATGGTTTGGTGCTCCGGCACCTGGGGCCGGAAGCCGGGCTCCAATGGTTCACCGGCTACCTCATCGAGATATGCCTGAGCGTGGACAACGTCTTCGTGTTTATTGTGATCTTCACCTATTTCAAGGTGCCCACCCGCCATCAGCATCGCGTGCTGTTCTGGGGGATTCTCGGGGCGGCGATCATGCGGCTGGTGTTCATCCTCGCGGGCGTGAGCCTGTTGGAACGCTTCCACTGGCTGATGTACGGCTTCGGAGTGTTCCTCGTCGTCACCGGCGTAAAAATGGCCTTGCCCAAGCAGGAGGAGCTGGACCCTGAGAAGAACCTCGCGGTGCGCGCCTTCCGGCGGTTCTTCCCGGTCACGCCGGCTTATGAGGAGGGCAAGTTTTTCGCCGTGCACCATGGTCGCAAGATGGCGACGCCGCTGCTCATCGTGCTGCTTGTCATCGAAACGACGGACCTGATGTTTGCCCTCGACTCGATCCCTGCCGTTCTCGCGATCACCAGCAGCGCCTTCATCGTTTTCACGTCCAATATCTTCGCGATTCTGGGCCTGCGTTCGCTGTATTTCGCGCTGCACGGGGTGATGGGGCTCTTCCGCTATCTCGGTTTCGGCCTGGCCTTCGTGCTGGTCTTTATCGGTGTCAAAATGCTGATCGACGAGATCTTCCCCATCGGCATCGGCGTCTCCCTCGCGGTGATTGGAACCGCCTTGACCGCTGCGATCGTTGCCTCGGTGCTGCATCCGGAAAAAAAGGCGCCTTAGGTCCGGTTCGATTATCTTATATCGCGAGCACGGCGGGAACTTTTTCGGGTCTTTTTTCGGCACCGAAAAGCCGGCGAACACGCAAACCGCGCCGCTGTGGAAACAGTTGCGGTGGCGAAAGCTGATTCCATTGCCGGCCGGCGGATGTGCACGCCGCTTTGGTTGAAAATAAAATCGATCCGCGCACAAATCCACGGCGGCGGGTGTCACCGGATAGTCATTACATGAAGCCGGCCTTATCTCGCAGGCGGGAGTCTCGACAGGCCTCGCCGGCTTGCGCCAAATCGAAGGATGAGTTTTTTCCACATTTTCATCCTAGCGGTCATCCAGGGGCTGGCCGAGTTGCTCCCTGTTTCCAGTTCCGCCCACGTCATCGTCGCGGCGAAACTGATGGGCATGAATCCGGCCAGTCCGGACATGACCCTTTTGCTGGTCATGTTGCACACCGGCACGATGTTCGCGGTGATCGTCTATTTTTGGAAGGCTTGGCGGAATACCTTTTTCTCCTCGGCGGCCGCGTTTCGGCGGATCGTGCCGCTGCTGATTTTTTCCACGCTGCTCACCAGCTTGGTCGGCTATCCGCTCAAGCTTGGCATTGAGAAGGTTTTCCTCGGTCACACGGAAAAGGCGGAAATTGAAATGCTCTTCGGCAACCTGGCCTTGGTCTCGGTGGCGCTGGCCGCCGCGGGCGGGCTGATCCTTGCGGCCGGATTGCGTCGTCCGCCCGCCGTCGTCCGGGAACATCCCGGCTGGCGCGAGGCCGGCTGGATGGGCGCGGTGCAGGGCTTGTGCCTGCCTTTCCGCGGGTTTTCCCGTTCTGGTGCCACCATTTCCACGGGGATGCTCCTGGGCGCAGCTAGAAATCGGGTGGAGGAATACAGCTTTGCGCTGGCCGTGATTCTGACGCCGCCGGTGGTGCTGCACGAAGTTCGGCGCCTGATGGAGGCGCGGCATGAGGCAGGGGCGACCGGCGCGGCGACGTTGTCTCTGTTCGCGCCGGGCTTGATCGGGCTCGCGTTGAGTTTTCTCGCCGGCTTGGTCGCGCTGGCGTGGCTCTCCCGCTGGCTGGAACACGGGCGCTGGCATTTCTTCGGCATCTATTGCCTCGTCGCGGCGGCGGGTGTGTTCGGCCTTTACCTCTACGGGTTTTGAACGGATCGGTGATATTCCCATGGGGAAATGGTCGCGGCCGGTGACGGGGGAAAGTTAGAAGGGCCTTGGCGCGATTTTTGGAAAAACGAGTCCGTGATCTTGGAAGTAGAAGGAAACATGAAGACGTGGCCGCCGGTGTATGCGCTTTTGTTTTATCCAGCCGGCCCGCCCGCTCCGGGGCGCGTTCGAAGCTACTAACAGGCCGGGGACGCACGCGTCTTCATCTGCCCGCAGAAAATCTGAACATCACCTGATCACAACCGTGGCCGCTTCACATCGGCCCACCTGGAAGGAGATAACCTATGTCCATTCGTCCTGAATTTCAGTGGGCCGCGCACTTGAAGGCAAAAGAGCGTCCGCTCGTTTTCGGCTTGGGTGAGATCTTGTGGGATGTGCTGCCGGACGGGCCGCAGCTTGGGGGTGCTCCGGCCAATTTCGCCTATTTCACGCAGATGCTCGGGGCTGACACGACGTTGCTCTCTTGCGTCGGTCGGGACGAATGGGGTGACGCTGCATTGCGCCGCCTCGGGGAGAAGGGGCTCTCGCTCGATGGCGTGAGCCACAACGATCATCACGGCACGGGCCAGGCTTGGGTGGAGTTGGACGCCGGCGGGGTGCCGCGTTACCGTTTTCTGGAACCGGCGGCGTGGGATTTCATCACCTGTCTCCCATCCATGGCCGAAAAGCTCGGCCGGGCCGACGCGGTTTGCTTTGGCACGCTGGGACAGCGTTCAGAGGTTTCGCGCGATAACATCCGGCGGATGATTTTCTCCGCTGCGCCGGAGGCGATTCGTTTTCTCGATCTGAATCTGCGAAAGCCATTTTATAGCAGCTACCTGATCTGCCGTTCCCTCGAACTGGCAAACGTTCTCAAGATCGACGAAGACGAGTTGGGGATTCTCGCCGGCATGTATAATTTCACCGGGACTCCGCTTGATCAGATGCGTCGGCTGCGGGATCGTCTCGGCCTGCGCCTGATCGCCCTCACCTGCGGCGCCCAGGGAAGCGTGCTTCTGGAGGGAAAGCGCGTGTCCACCCAGCCCGCGGTGCCGGTCGAAGTCGTTGACACGATCGGTGCCGGGGCCGCGTTTGGTGCGGCTGTGGTGATGGGGCTTTTGCAGGGAATGGATCTCGACGCGCTGCACCTGCGGGCGGCCAGGCTGGCCGCCTACGTCTGCTCCCGGCCCGGCGCGACCCCGCCCGTTCCCCCCGAGTTTAGACCACGGCCGTGAGCCATCGCGGCGGATTTCGCGCCTTCCGCAGATCCACCCTGCTTTTCAAGGATAACAGTGAACCAGAAGGTGGAGCCGCGGCCTGGTTCGCTGCGCACGCCGATATCGCCGTGCATCAGAAGCGCCAACTGGCGGGCGATGGCCAAGCCGAGGCCGGTGCCCCCATATTTGCGCGTCGTCGAGCCGTCCGCCTGCGTGAACGGCTGGAACAGCCGCTCGCAAGCCTCCGGGGCGATGCCGATGCCGGTATCGGTGATTTCGGTACGGATCATCGCATGCGATGACGTTTCGTCCTCGCTCGAAATCCTGACACTGATCTCGCCCCGTTCGGTGAATTTGAGGGCGTTACCCAGCAAATGGGTGAGGATCTGCTGCAGGCGTGCCGGATCTCCGCGCAACAAGACGGGAAGATCCGGCCGCAGCGTGGCGGTCAGTTCGATGTTTTTGTCCCGTGCTTGGATGGCGAACAGATCCACCGTGTCCATGACCGTCATTCCCAGATCGAAATCGATTGTTTCAAAGTCGAGTTTGCCCGCTTCGATTTTTGAGAAATCCAGAATCCCGTTGAGGATTGTCAGGAGATTGTCCGCGCTGTGGCGGATGGTGTCGGCGAATTCCTGTTGGAGCGGGTCCAGTTTGGTGTCGAGCAGCAGGCTGGTCATGCCGACGACGCCGTTCATGGGCGTGCGGATCTCGTGGCTCATGTTCGCGAGGAACTCGCTTTTGGCCCGGTTGGCGACCTCTGCCGCCTGCTTGGCGGCGGAGAGTTCGCGGGTGCGCTCCGTCACCTGGTGTTCGATCTCCGCGTTAAAGTTCTCCAGTCGGGCATGCCGCATCGCTCCGTCCCGCATGTCCCGCAGGCTTTGCCGGATGGAGATGATCAAAAAGGTGTCCTCGAAAATAACCCAGCCGGCGTGTTCGAGCCAGCGCCACGGGCTGGGCGTGAGAATGCCGAAGACAGACTGCGGCCAGAACGCGCCCCGGGCAAAATGGTCGATCCCCACCACCAGCGTGGCGGAGATGAACACCTTCCAGTCGCGGTAAAACGCCAGGAACGCGAGCGAACCGAAGACGTGGAAGTGCGTTTCGATGCGGCCGCCCGTCAGGTGGATCAGCAGCGCGGAGAACAGCATCTGCGCCACGGCGATGGTGTGGCGCGTCAGCGCGCGCCCGGGCTGCGTCCAGGCCAGGAACACGGGGAACGCGGTGATCGCGCCGCCGAGAAAAATCGCGGCCCAGACGTGCCAGTGCGTCTGGCTGGCGGCGCCCGCCCAGGCTTTCGGCGAGATCACCAGGGCCGCGATGATGCCCGCCACCCACTGGAAGATCATCAGGTTGGCAAACATCCGGTCGGTGTGCCGGTGGATGTTGGCCTGCGCTTCCTCAAAAAGGGCCGCCGCTTTTTTTGCCAATGCCGGGCTGGGCGGGCCGGCGGGGATTACTTGCATACGTCCTTTTCCACGCATTCGGCTTCAAACAGCGAGCATCCGAAAACCGGGGTTTTGATTTTGCCGGAAAGGGTGTTCTCCAACAGCGCCGTGAGCGCGCTCCGCCCGGGATTGTCGCCGGCATGGCCGCGGGCGAGGGTGATCCCGCCTGCAAACAACAACCGGCCGTCCCGGTCATAGAGCAGCGCTTGTCCGGAGGTCTCCACTTGGAAGCGCCGTGCCTCCCGTCCCGTCTCGTCGCGATGCACGGTGACTCCGGGGATAGCGGCGGCTTTGCGCCACAGATCCGTGTCCATCCATGCGTCGGTCACACCTGCCGGTTTGATGAACCACACTTGGGTTCTGACCCGGCTCCCGCAACGCGCCAGCAATTGCTCCAGCTCGCCGAGGGTCGCTTGGGTGCAGGGACAGTGGGGGTGCGCGAACAGGATCAAGGTGGGCCGCCCCTCGTCCCGGACGATTACGCTGCCTCCGGGCCAAGAAGCCGGCGGTACGCCGGCGCGACCGGGCAGATTGGAATACTTCAACAAGCCGACCATGACCGCCACGATGAGCCCCAGCCAAAGCGCACCCGCAACCGCAGTGATGAGAAAGCGGCGACCCTGAGGCGAATTGGGCGCGGGGGACATGGTGATTTTTTAAGATGAGAGCCGGGGGCAAGTCGAACTTTCAACCTGTTATGGGCTTGCGAAGGCTCGGTCGGGCTGGCTCCAGCCGCGCGTCATCGCCGCCCGACGATTTGTTTTTTGCAGCGGATGCTTGGGCTTGAAAGGTCTATTGTTCTAAGCTTCTTCTCGCCGACCGCATCATGTCCCACCAGATCATCACCACCGCCGCCTTGCCTTGGATTTGCCGCCCGCTCGTGCTTTCCGCCCAAAAATCGGAGGTGGTTCTTTCGATCGGTGGCCCGGCCGCCCATGCGCATCCCTGGCGGGGGTTCGGCGGCTGCTTTAACGAACTGGGCTGGGAGGCGCTGCAGGGGCTTGATGCCGCCGCGCGCGACGCGATCCTAGAGGCGCTCTTCGGACAGGAGGGCTGCCGCTTCACGCATTGCCGCGTGCCCATCGGCGCTTCCGACTACGCCCTCGAATGGTATTCGCATAACGACTCTGACGGCGATCTGGAGATGACGCATTTCTCCATCGCCCGGGACGAGCGTTTTCTGCTGCCGTACATCAAAGCCGCGCAGGCCATCCAGCCGAAGATCGAGTTCTTCGCCTCGCCATGGTCGCCGCCGGTCTGGATGAAATTTCCCCGGGCCTACAATTACGGCACGCTCCTCTGGACGCCGGAGATACTGAAGGCTTACGCGCTTTATTTCGTGAAATTCATCAAGGCGTACGCGGAAAAGGGCGTGCCTATCGCCCAAGTCCATCCGCAGAACGAGCCGGTGGCCGATCAGAAGTTTCCCTCCTGCCTCTGGACGGGCCCGCAGATGGGCGAGTTCATTCGCGATCACCTCGTGCCGGCGCTGCACCGGCATGGTCTGCCGGTGGACGTCTATCTCGGCACCCTCAACACCGCCGATTTCAACGGCTTTTTCCTGCCGGCGCTCATGGATGCGAAGGACGCCATTGCCGGCGCGGGTCTGCAATGGGCCGGCAAGGACATGGCCCAGCGTGTCCATGGCGCGTTTCCGAGCTTGCCCATCACCCAGACCGAAAACGAGTGCGGCGACGGCAAGCAGACGTGGGACTACGCCGAGCATGTTTTCGGCCTGCTCCGGCACTACATCGCGAACGGCGCCTCGGCCTACGTCTATTGGAACATGGTGCTCCAGCCCGGCGGCCGCTCAACCTGGGGATGGAATCAGAACGCCATGATCACGGTCGACCTGGCGACGAAGGCGGTGGTGTACACGCATGAGTTTTACGTGATGAAACACTTCGCCGGTTTCATCGCCCCCGGAGCGCGCCTGCTGGAGCTTTCCGGCGCGTTGAGTGCCAACGCCCTCGCTTTCCGCAACACGGATGGTTCGACCGTGTTGGTGGTCAACAATCCCCTGCCGCGCTCCGTGACGGTTGAAATCGCCGGCGCGATTCCCTTGCACGCCGAACTCCCGGCGCGCTCCTTCAACACTTTCGTGCTGACCGCGTGAACGGCGATTGCGCCGGTCAAGGCACTTGAAATGCGCCTGATTCAGTTCTTCCGATTCAGCGCGTCCAGAACGATGCCGGGGGTGAGGAGCTCGGGGAGGGCCTCGGGTTCTTCCCGGCCGGGCAGGTAAAGCAGGTTGAACGGCACGGCGCTCCGACCCCAGCGGGCGAGCTCGGCGGTGATGACCGGGTCGGCGTTGGTCCAGTCGGCTCGCAGCGTCGCGACGCCCTTGGCGTGGAATTGGCGAAGCACCTCCGGCGAGCCGAACACGACTTTTTTGTTGGTCTGGCAAGTGAAGCACCAGCGCGCGGTGAAGTCCACGTACACGGGGCGGTTTTCCGCGCGGAGTTGCGCCACGCGTTCTGCGCTCCAGGGCTCCCACACAACCGCGGCGGGCGGCAGGGCGTGAGGCCAGCCGAGCCAGCCGCCGGCCAGGGCAAGCAGGAGTCCGCCGATCAGGCCAAAGCGGGCGCGGGCGGGGCTCGAGCCCGGCGCGGTGTAACGGCCGTAAAGCCACGCCCCCATGGCGATCAGGGTGAGCCCCAGGAAAACGAACAGCAGCGTCTGTTCGGAAGTCTGCCCGGCCAGCACCCACGCCAGGAATCCCAAGGTCGCATACAGCGGGAACGCCATCGCCTGCTTGAAGGTTTCCATCCACGCGCCGGGACGCGGAAGCACTTTGGCGGCCTGCGGAAAAATCGAGAGCAGCAGGTAGGGCAGGGCGAGTCCGGCGGCGATGAGAGTGAAAATGCCAAACGAGGCCGTCGCGGGCAGCGCGAGCGCCGCGCCGAGCGCGGGCGCGAGGAAGGGCGCGCTGCACGGGGTTGCAACCACGGTGGCGAGCACGCCGGTAAAAAAGGATCCGCCATAGCCCGGTTTCGTTTGCAGGCCCGCGCCCGCGCCGGTGGCGGCCAGGCCAAATTCGAAGACGCCGCTCAGGCTGAGCGCGAAGACGAGTATGATGATCGTGAGCGCGAACACGAAGCCGGGGGATTGAAGCTGGAAGCCCCAGCCGAGCTGCTCGCCGCCGGCCCGCAGGGCGGCGAGCACGCCCGCGAGCGTCCAGAATGAAACAAACACGCCCAGGGTGAAGGTGAGACCGTGCAGCGCGACTTTGCGACGGTCGGCTCCGGACTGGCGCACGAAGCCGAGGATTTTGATGCCCAGCACCGGGAACACGCAGGGCATGAGGTTGAGGATGAGCCCGCCCAGGAAGGCGAGCGCCAGCGTGCCGGCAAGACTGTGCACCACGAAGGCGCCGGCGGGCGTGGCGTGGGTGATCTGGCCGGAGGCCGTTTCCGGCGCCGATGTATTCGGAGCGCCCGCGGCGGCGGGATTTGCCGTCGCGTCTAGCTCGATGGGAACATCAACCGCCAAGCCGGGAACGGTCGGCCCCGACATCCAGTTTCCCTCGATGCGCAGCACGCCGACTAGGCGCGCGGGCGTTTGGGCGGTCGCGGGGGTCATCGGCAGGTCGAGGAAAAATTCGTTGGGGGCGGCCGTGCGCAGGACTTGCGGACGATTGAACGCGATGACGCTGTCGCGATCGAAAAACCACGGTTGCGCCGACGCGGGCAAGGAGACTCCGGGCGCGCCGGTGAGGTGGAGGGTGAGGGTGTTGCCGGAGCGGCTGGCCTGCGCGCGCCAGCCGGGAATCTCCCGCGGCAGCGCGGCCAACGTTTCGGCGATGGCCGGGCCGTGGCGCGGATCGGACTCGGGCGGAGCGGCGACGACCGGCAGGGTGAGGGCGAGGGAGGCCTCGCCGGGAACGCAGACCTTTTCGCACATGAGCCAGTGGGCCGAGGCGTTGAGCGTGACGGATTCGCCGGGCTTGAGATCGGCGGGCGGTGTGAGCGTCACCGGCAGATACACCACGCTCTCGTAGCCGTTGCCCACGATGATGCCCTTGGTGTCACGGATCACTTGCGGCGTGGGCCATTGCAGATTTCCGGCGGTCCAGCCGGCGGGAAGCGTCCACTGCAGATCGGTCGGATAACCGATGCCAGGGTTGATCCAATAACTATGCCAATGAGGGGCGTGCTCCAGCCGCAGGGCGGCGGTGAAGGTGCGGCCGGGTTGCACCGATTGCTCCGCCGCGACGAGCGTGGCCTGCACCTGGGCCCGCGCGGCCGGGGCGAAGGCGGTGGCGAGGAGGGTCAGCCAAAAAAGAAAAAAGCGCGAAGGCATGGGCAGGAAGGACGTAGGCGGGGACGAGGAAAGAAGGTGCCGGGATTGTGCATAAAAGCGAGCGCGTGCCGGGAGAGGCGTTCGTTTGCGGGGATTTGTCCGCTCGATCCATCCGCGGCTTGCCGCCGTTTCGAAAATCCGGCGATGTGGCCTCATGTACACGCGCACTTTTGGCACCACGGGACGTTCGGTGAGTGAGATCGGCCTCGGCACCTGGCAGCTGGGCGCGGGCTGGGGCGAGGTTTCCGACGAGACGGCAATCGACACGCTCGTCGCCGCCTACGAGAGCGGAGTCACGTTTTTCGACACGGCCGACGTTTACGGCAACGGCCGCAGCGAGGAGTTGATCGGGCGGTTTCTGCGCGAGACGCCGGAGGCCCGCGCGCGAGTGTTTGTGGCGACGAAGCTCGGACGGTTGAACTGGCCCAACGGCTTCACCCGGGATCAAGTGCGCGGCTTCACCGAGGCTTCGCTCAAGCGTCTCGGCGTGGAGGCACTCGATCTGACCCAGCTCCACTGCGTGCCCACCGCGGTGCTCAAGCGCGGCGAGTTGTTCGGCTGGCTGGAGGAGCTGAAGCGCGAAGGGAAGGTCAAGGCCTACGGCGCGAGCGTCGAATCGATGGACGAAGCCGATTATTGCGTGACGTACGGCGGAGTTTCCGCGCTCCAGATCATCTTCAATATTTTCCGCCAGAAGCCGGTGCACACGCTCTTTGCCGCCGCCCGTGAAAACAAGATCGGCATCATCGTGCGCCTGCCGTTGGCGAGCGGCCTGCTCGCGGGCAAGATGACGCGCAAGACGCAGTTTGCCGAGGGCGACCACCGGAATTTCAATCGCGACGGCCAGCAGTTTAACGTCGGCGAAACCTTCGCCGGCCTGCCCTACGAAAAAGGCGTGGACCTCGCCGACGCGCTCAAGGCACACGTGCCGGCCGGCTGGACGATGGCCGACTGGGCGTTGCGCTGGTGCCTCGATTTCAGCGCCGTGAGCGTGGTGATCCCCGGCGCCCGCAATCCCGACCAGGCGCGGGCGAATGTGCACGCTTCCTGGCTGCCCCCACTCGGGGCCGAGGCGCACGTGAAGCTCGCGGTTTTCCACGAGCGCGAGGTCGCCGCCCACATCCGCGGGCCGTATTGAGCAGCGTACCTCAGCCGGCCGGCTTGCGCTGCGACATGTGCGCGAGCAGCAGCGTGAAGAAGCAGAGCACGAGGTTTTGCAACGGCAGCTGCAGTGCCGTGGGCAACGCGTAGATGATGCACACCGCCGGGATCCACACGCCGAAGTTGGAGATCAGCACCGGCAGCACGCGGCGCGCGTACCAGCACGGCGCTTTGCAATCGGCGGCGAGGGCCGCGCCGGAAAAGCGGTGCTCGCACCATTCATAGACGAGCACGGTCGTCGGCACGGCGACCAGCGGACAATAGACGAACTGGTCGAGCACGACTTTGACCGCGACCGTCGCCGGCCCCGTGCCTTCGCCCACGCCCCATGCGAGCAGGCGGTACCACAGGCCGATCTCCAGGCCTTTGTAGGCCCAGAAGGCCGTGATGGTCGCGCCCTGCGCCCAGGTATAGCGCCGGCGTGTGGCCGGCTGGATCTTCAGATAAAAAAACGGCAGCAGGCCTCCGCACAGGCCGGTGGACAGAACGCCGAAGACCACGCCGGTGCGGTTGCGCAGTTCCGCAAGCTTGGAAACGGCTTCGTGGGTGGGCGCGTGATGATAATAGGCTAGCACCAGCACAAGCGCGAAGAGTTGCAGCGCGAGACCAGGCGCGAGGTTGGCGCGTGCGCCGCGCAAACCGGCGTGCCAGGGAGCTTCTGCGGGAGTCGTGACGGCGGACATAAACCGGCGAGCTTGCGCCACGCCGCCGGTCCGGGCCAGCGCGAAGTGCGGGCGGAGGCGGCTAGCCCCGCTCTCATCCGCGCCCGTGATGCCGGTCATTAGACCGCGCTCATTGCGCCGGAAGGGCCGCCGGCGCGGCGGGCAAGTCTTGAGCCCGCGTCCGCCCGCGGGCAGGTTTCCGGCATGCTGCTCGATTTCAACACCCTCGAACCCCGGCAGGCCTACAACTGGATGGTCAATCTGATCACGCCGCGGCCCATCGCCTGGGTTTCGACGATTTCGGCCGAAGGCAAAACCAACCTCGCGCCGTTTTCGTTTTTCAACGGCGTCACCGCCAATCCGCCCACCTTGCTGTTTGTTCCGGTCAACACGCGCGAAGGTTTAAAGAAGGACACCGTGCGGAATATCGAGGCCACGCCCGAGTTTGTGGTGAACATCGTGCCGCACACTCTGGCCGCTCCGATGAATGCCTGCGCGGCGCTCCTGCCGTATGGCGAGAGCGAGTTCGACGCCTTTGGCATCACGCCCGTGCCCTCGCTTCGCGTGCGTCCTCCCCGTGTGGCCGCCGCTCCCGCCGCTTTCGAATGCGCGCTCCACCATATCGTCAACGTGGGCGAGGGTCCCCTCGCGGCGCACATCATCATCGGCCGCATCCTGTGCGCGCATGTGGCCGACGCGGTGCTCGATGCGCGGGGCCATGTCGATCCGGCCAAGCTCGACACGATCGGCCGTCTGGGCGGCGAAGATTACGCGACCACCCGCGAGCGCTTCTCCTTGAAGCGTCCGGATCGCTGAGGGTTTGTCGCGGATCGCTCCTCGCTCCGGTTGCAGGCTTCCCTCCGTCCGCGCTCGTCGTTAACGTCCGGCCATGGCAAAAATCCGCGCGGCGGAGCCCTTGGCTTTTCGCTCGTTCAAACCTGAAACCTTGCGGGGTTCGCCCGGTTTTTTTCGCGTCGGCCAGACGTCCTCCGGCCAGTGGTGGCTGCTCGATCCGCATGACCGGCCGTTTTTTGTCCGCAGTGTCGCGGCGGTGAACCGTTACGGACGCGCCGGTCCACCCGCCACGCACCGGGGCGTCTATGCGGTTGCGGTCGACCAATTGTACGGCTACGAAGACCCCGCCGGCTTTGCCCGCGCCGCGCTGCAACGGCTGCGGCGCTGGCAGGTCAACACCCTCGGCCCGTGGGCCGATCCCGCGCTGGCCGGCTCCGGTCTATATGCCACCGTGCTGGCAGATTTCCGGCACGCAGGAGGCCCGGTCATCCATGCGCACGGCGTGAACCTGCCCGATGTTTTTGACACCGGCTGGACCGGTCTTTGCGATCTTCACGCGGCGCAGACCGCCGCCGCCTGGCCTCCGGGGTTGATCGGCGTGTTCACCGACGACGCGCTGGGCTGGGGGCCGCCCCGGCCCGACCGGCTCTCGCTGCTGCAAGTCTGCCTGAGCCTGGAGCCGAATTTCGCGGCCTACCACGCCGCGTGGGAGTTCGTGCTCGCTCCTCACGGCGGCAATCTCGCCGCGCTCGGCCGGTCGTGGAGCCTCGATTTGCCCAACCGGGAGATTATCCGCCAGCGCACGCTGGAGGAGCGCCCGCTCGCGACCGCCGGCTACCTGCGCGACCACGAGCGCTTCGCTCGCGAGGTCGCGCATCGTTATTTCGCCGCCACGGCGGCGGCGCTGCGCCGGCACCATCCGCACCTTCTTATCCTAGGCTGCCGTTTCGCTGAGCCGCCCGGAGCGACGGTACTGGCGGAGTGCGTGTACCCGCGGGTGGATGTCGTTTCGTGGCACTGTCACGGACCGGACTTCGCGCTTCACGCCGAGGTGTATGCCCGTGCCGCCGGCATGCCGCTGCTGCTCACGGCGGCGGGCTTGAGCAACGAGCGGTTTCGTGCCGCGCCGTTCAAACCTCACTCCGGCCCCACGCGTCTCGAGCGCATGCTGCGCGACGGACGCAAGGCCCTGACGGACGCCTGTGCGCATCCCTCGGTCATCGGCTACGAATGGGCGCGTTGGGCCGACGAGCCCGACGAGACGCCGCCCTTCGGCACGGGTCTCGTGCATACCGACGATCGCGAGGCTGTCGAACACACCGAGTTACTCGCCCAGATCAACGCCCGCGCCGAACGCCTCCGGCTGCGTGCCGCCAGGAACGCCTGACGGATATGGCCTCGGTCCGGCTTGCGGTCTCGCCAACGCGACCCGGCGCGCCCATTTTCCGCCCATGTCCCGCTGGTCCTGCACCGTAGGTTCGCGTCGGCACGGCTTCGACTCGCTGCGCGAGTTGATGGCCAAGGCGACGCCGCGCCGTTCCGGTGATGAGTTGGCGGGCGTGGCCGCCGCTTCCGCCGAGGAGCGCGCCGCCGCCCAGCTCTGCCTCGCCGACGTGCCGCTCGCGCTTTTTCTCAAGGAGCCGCTGGTGCCTTACGAAACCGACGAGATTACGCGGCTCATTCTCGACACGCATGACGCCGCCGCTTTTGCGCCGGCGGCCGCGCTCACTGTGGGCGGTTTTCGCGACTGGTGCTACGCTATGAAACCGACGCTCCCGTGCTGGCCGCGCTCGCCCCCGGTCTCACGCCCGAGATGGTCGCCGCCGTCTCGAAGCTCATGAGCAACCAGGATCTCATCCTCGTTGCAAAAAAATGCCGCGTCGTCACCGCCTTCCGCAACACCCTCGGTCTCCCCGGGCGGCTCGCCGTGCGGCTCCAGCCCAACCATCCGACCGACGATCCGCAGGGTGTCGCCGCCTCGATTATCGACGGGTTGCTCTACGGCTGCGGCGACGCCGTCATCGGCATCAATCCCGCCACCGACAGCGTGCCCGCCGTGGAGACGCTCCTGCGTCTTCTTGATACGGTCATCCGCCGTTATGACATCCCCACGCAGTCCTGCGTGCTCGCCCACGTCACCACCCAGCTCGCGGCGCTGGAGCGCGGCGCGCCCGTCGATCTCGTTTTCCAGTCTGTCGCCGGCACCGAGGCCGCCAATCGCAGCTTCGGGATCACGCTTTCGCTCCTGGGCCAGGCGCGCGAGGCCGCGCTCGCGCTCAAGCGCGGCACGGTCGGCGACAACGTGATGTATTTCGAGACCGGCCAGGGTTCCGCGCTCTCCGCCAACGCCCACCACGGCATCGACCAGCAGACGCTCGAAGTCCGTGCCTACGCCGTCGCCCGCGCCTTCAAGCCGCTTCTCGTCAACACCGTCGTCGGTTTCATCGGCCCCGAGTACCTTTATGACGGCAAGCAGATCATCCGCGCCGGATTGGAGGACCACTGCTGCGGCAAGCTCCTCGGCCTGCCGATGGGCGTGGACGTGTGTTATACCAACCACGCCGAGGCCGACCAGGACGACATGGACACGTTGCTCACGCTGCTGGGCGTCGCCGGTTGCAACTACATCATGGGCGTGCCCGGGGCCGACGACATCATGCTCGGCTACCAGAGCACCAGCTTCCACGACAGCCATTATCTCCGTCAGGTCCTCGGCCTGAAGCCCGCGCCCGAGTTCGAAGCGTGGCTGGAAAAAATGCGCATCGCGGCCGGCGGCCGCCACCTGCTGCCGGTGGACAGCCGGCACGCACTCCTGGCCGATATCAAACAACGCAGCTTATGACGGAAAAGAACCCCGAGACTCCCGCCGCCGGGGCCGGTCGTGACCCGTGGTCGGCGCTTTCACGTTACACCAGCGCCCGCATCGCGCTGGGCCGGACCGGAGGCAGCGTGCGCACCGGCTCGCTGCTCGACTTTCGTCTCGCCCATGCCCGCGCGCGCGATGCGGTCATGGCCGCGTTTGACGTGGCCGGATTGGAGCGCGAGCTGATCCAAAAGGGCGTGGCCACACATCCGCTCGCGACCGCCGCGGGCGACCGTCGCGTTTACTTGGTGCGGCCCGATCTCGGGCGCCAACTCGACGGGGAATCGCGCGACCGTCTGCTTGCCGCCGCCGGGGCGTGGGGGCGGCGCGATCTCGCCATCATCGTGTCTGACGGACTCGCCGCCCAGGCGGCGGAACGACATGCGGCCGCCGTCATCGTGCCGCTGGTGGAGCAATTACAGTCGCTCGGCTGGACGATTTTCCCCGTGTTCATCGCGCCGCTCGCTCGGGTGAAGTTGCAGGACGAAATCGGCGAACGGCTGGGCGCGCGGCATACGCTGATGCTGCTCGGCGAGCGCCCGGGGCTTGGCTCGCCGGACAGTCTCGGCGCGTATCTCACCTACCGGCCGGGTGCGGCGCGCACCGATGCGGAGCGCAACTGCGTCTCCAACATCCGTCCTGAAGGACTTCCGTCCGCCGCCGCCGCGCGGAAGCTCGCGCACTTGCTGCTGGAGTCCGCCCGCCTCGGCGTGAGCGGGATCGCGCTCAAGGACACCGAGACGGCGGGCGAGATCGGAAACTGACCGCGGAGCGCGGATCAGTCCTGCATACGCAACACGGCGCGGATGGGCGAGCCGTCGCCGCCGCGGATGCGCAGCGGGAGCGCGATCAATTCGTAAACACCGGCGGGAGCCGCGCGCAGGTCCAGGTTCTCCAGGATGAGGATGCCGGCGGCGTCCATCGCGAGGTGTTGTGGAATGCCGGTGCTGTCGAGCGACTCGACCGACGGAATGTCGAGACCGAGAAGCGTGACGCCTCGCGCGGCCAGCCAGGCGGGCAGGCCTGGCGCGAGCAGCGGCCAGGTTTTTGGGAACACCGTGGGATCGGTCCAGGTATCGGTGCGGAGGAGCACACGCGGCGTGGCGGCGAGATCGAGGCCGGCGAAAAGATTTTCGGTAAACGTGGCGTGGCCGCGTGCGTCGATCACGCGGGCGGGGCCGATGAACCGCTCCGGCGGGAGTGCGTCGATGGTGGGGCCGGCATCATTGTAGTGAAAGGGCGCGTCGGCATGCGTGCCGTTGTGCGTGCTCAGGGTGAGCCGGCCGACGTTGCAGAGGTCGCCGTCGCGAATGCGCGAGGAGAGGTGGAATTCCGGGGGCTGGTCGCCGGGCCATGGCTGCAGGCCGGTGTGAAGCGGGCGGGTGATGTCGATGAAGGCCATGGGGGAAAAAGACAGGCGGGATGCGGCGCGGTTCAGCCCAGCCGGCGGCGGAGATTGTCGCAGACAATGGCGGCCGCGACCCCGGCGTTGAGCGACTCGGCGCCGCCGTACCGGGGAATTGTCACGTAATACGTGACAAACTGCCGGATGGCGGGGGAGAGGCCGCGGCCTTCGCTGCCGATCACCACGAGGGCGTCGCGCAGAACGGGGAGGGTATGGACATCGTTGCCGCCGAGATCGCAGCCGAGGACGGGCACGCCGGCGGTTTTCAAGACCGAGGAGAGTTCGGCGGTAAAGGTCTTCACGCGCGTGAAGGAGCCCATGCTGGCGTTGATCACCTTCTGGGAAAACAAGTCGGCGCAGTCGGGCGAGAGCAGCACGCGGTCGAAGGCGAACCAGTCGGCTACACGCAGGAGCGTGCCGACGTTGCCCGGATCCTGGATGCCGTCGAGCGCGAGGGTGAGCCCGCGGGAGAACTCTCCAGGGGCGGGTGCGGGCCGGCTGATGCGACCCACGGCGAACACATCGGACGGCGTGGGCAGGTGGCTGATGCGCGCGAGTTCGTCGGGCGAAATCTCCTCGGCGGACACCCCGGCGGGGCGCGGCCAGGCGGGCGAGGCGTAGAGCTCGGCGAAGTTCACTCCGGCGGCGAGGAACTCGGCGACGACCTTGGGGTTTTCGACCACATAGAGGCCCTCCGCTTCGCGGTGCTTTTTATCGCGCAGCGCGCGCAGTTGGGAGAGCCGGGCCTTGGTCAGCATCCGGGGAGCAAGAGCCGGCGCGGGCGGGAAGGCAATTTCAGGAAAGCGTTTTTGGTTTTGCGCCGCGTCCGCCGGGCTGCGATGCAGGGGGCGCGGTTTCACCGTCCTTTCCCCCACGTCCATGAATGCCAAAACTTTTTTTCGCACCCTGGGTTTCCTGCTCATCCTTCTGCTGGTGATCCTGGTGAGCACCGAGAACACGCAGACGATCGACTTCAATTTTTCATTGCTGCGCGACAAGCCCGTGCGGGCGTCGGCGGCATTCGTGTATTTCGCGATCTTCGCGGTGGGCGTCGTGGGGGGTACACTGCTTCACGGCGGCGGCTCCGGCGCCGCGGCCAAGGCCAAGAAATAACCCGCGGCTTTTGCCCGTCCCCGCCTCCATGTCCCGCCGGCTGTCCTGGGGCATTCTCTCGACCGGCCGCATCGCGGGCGTTTTTGCACGCGGGCTGGCGGGTTCGCGCACCGGCCGGCTGGTGGCGGTCGGCAGCCGCACGCTCGCGTCGGCGCAGGCCTTCGCCGCGGAGCATGGCGGCCGGGCTCATAGCGATTATGAGGCGCTGATCGCCGACCCCGAGGTCGAGGCCGTCTACCTCGCCACGCCACATCCGCTGCACGAGCGGTGGGCGCTCAAGGCCATTGCCGCGGGCAAACACGTGCTGTGCGAAAAACCGCTCACGCTCGATTTCGTCTCGGCCCGGCGTGTGGTCGAGGCCGCCCGCGCCCGCAACGTGCTGCTCATGGAGGGGTTCATGTATCGCTGTCATCCGCAGACGGCGCGCGTGATGGAGCTCATCCGAGCCGGTGCGATCGGCCGCGTGGGTCTCGTGCAGGCGGCCTTCGGTTTCAACATGCCCTTTGACGCGGGACGCCGCTTCTGGAGCAACACGCTGGGCGGCGGAGGCATTCTTGATGTTGGGGGGTATCCGGTTTCCTGGGCGCGGCTCGTGGCGGGGGCGGTGGACGGTCTGCCTTTTCTCGACCCGGTGAAAATCGAGGGCGCGGGCGTGTTGCATCCGCAGACGGGCGTGGACGCCTATGCGGCGGCCCTGCTCACCTTTTCCAACGGCGTGATCGCCCAGGTTTCCTGCGGCGTGGGGCTCGCGCAGGACAACGTCGTGCGCATCTACGGCAGCGAAGGCTGGCTGCTCGTGCCTTCGCCTTATGTCATCAACCGCGATCTTTCGCCGACGCGCATCCTCCTGCATCGCGGCGCGGCGAAGCCCGAGGAGCTGATCGTCACGCCCGACCGCCTGCTGTACGCCTACGAGGCCGACGCCTTTGCCGACGCGCTCGCCGCCGGATTGCGCGACGCGCCCGCGATGGCCTGCGCCGACACCTTGGGCAACATGGCGGTGCTCGACACCTGGCTTCGTCAGGCCGGCGTGGTTTACAAGGATTCTTAACCAGCATGGAAACCCTCGCATCTCTCCTGTCGGCCGGCTTTGCCGGCCCCTTCGCGGCGGCGAAGTTCGTGTGGCTGTTGCAACTGGCCCTCGTGGTCCACGTGGTGCGAACGGGCCGGCCCTATTGGTGGATATGGATTTTGTTGATCGCGCCGTTCATCGGCGGCCTGGCCTATGTCCTCGTGGAGCTCGCGCCGTCCTTGAAGAATGCGGGCGGCCAGGAGTTCCAGTGGAAGCCGAGAAAATGGCGTATCCGGGAACTCCGGACAGTGCTGGAGGACAGCGACACCGTGCGCAACCGCCTCGCCCTGGCGCGGGAGCTGGCGGACGACGGCCGGATGCAGGAGGCGCACGAGATTGCCGCGGACTGCCTGCAGGGCGTTTTTCGGGATGATCCGCATACGCTGACGGAGGTGGCGCGTTATAAACTGGGGCTCGACCGCTTTGAGGAAGCCTTGGCGCTGCTCGACCGGGTGAATACTCACGCGGACCGAAGGCTCGCCTTTCACGTGGGTTTTCTGCGCGGCGAAAGTTTGTACGGACTCGGCCGTTATGAGGAGGCGGAGGCCTGTTACCGCGGCGTCGACGGCAAACTGTTTGGCGAGGCCCCTCGCGCGGGGCTGGCGCGGGTCATGGAAAAAACCGGACGTCAGGATCAGGCGGCCGCTCTTTGGCGGGATATTCGCTCCAAATACCGCAAGGCCAGCCCGGCGTGGCGGCGGTCGGAGAAAAAATGGTACCGGCTCGCGACGGAAAAATTGAAGGCCTCACAGGGCTGAGGCGAACCGACTCCGCCGTGCTGAGCGGAGCTTTCGGCTGAAATCGGCCATATTTTGGCATTAAAATCGCTAAGGGGTTGCCAAAGTACAAGGCGCTATCCTTCAAGTTGATGGCTCGTATTTATCGAACACGGCGTCTCTTTCTCGCATGAACCACAAATCCAAGCTCACCGTCGCAGGCATGATTTTAACTGCAGCTGTGGCCCTCCTTTCCGGATGTGCCACGCCGCTTAACAGCGCTCAAAAAAGCGAATTGAATGCCTATCAGGCGAAGGGGCTGGAGATTCAGGAGAAGACCCCGCAAACGGGAGCGGTGCTGGGTATTTTGCCGGGCGGCGGTTCGTTTTATGCCCGCCAATACGGCCTTGGCGTGGTGAATCTGTTGGTCTGGCCCTTCTCGATCCTTTGGGACCCGATCAGCGGCTATGAAGGTTCCCGAGCCATCAACTATTATGCGACCAAGTCGGCCGCGGATAAAAATTTGAGAAAGGAAATGAGCCTCTTGGACGACAAGCTCACCTTGGGCCAGATCACCAAGGAAGAGTATATCAAGAGCAAGCGTGCGCTGGAGGCCAAGTACTCGGCGGATCTTTAACCGCCACGGTTCCGGCCCGCTCCCATGACCGTTGCAGCCGCCGCAGGCAGACGGTTGCGGGGGCGGACCGATGTTTCAGGCGATGCATAAAGCTCCCCGTTTTCTTTTCGCGATCGCCATTCTTCTCGGCCTTTCCGGCTGCGCTCCTGAGCCCTCCGATGATCGGGTGGCGGCGCTGGAAAAGGCCAACAGCGCCTTGGTGGCCAGGTTCAATGAAACGCTGGTGAAATTAAATCGGGCGGAAGTGGAGGCCGCAGCGGCGAAGGCCGCGGCCGAGACGCTCGGCCGGAAACTTGCGGATATGGAGGAACGCACCAAGGAAGACTTCGAATATGTGGTCATCAAAAAGGAGTACCTCGAGGGCAAGTTGGTCGAGACGGGAGCGATGGATTCGGTCACAAAAAGACCAGTTGTTCAGCGGGTGAATCCGCGATGGCTGGTGTATTTTCAAGGACGACAAACCCGCCGGGAGTATCCGGGCATGGAGATGCTGGAGGCGTCTTACCGGAAATTTGTCGAAGGATCGATTTACACGCGGGATGACATCAGCGGCATCAAGAAATAAGCCCGCGCCGGCGCAGCCCGGTCCGGAGGTTTGCCCGTTGTGCGGGCAGGACAACCACTGCGGAGTCCGGGAGCCGGACGGCTGCTGGTGTGCTGCGGTGACGATGCCCGCGGGCCTGCTGGCGCACCTTCCCGTCGCAAGCCGGGGAAAGGCCTGCATTTGCCGGAGCTGCCTGGCGGCTTATCAGCGGGACCCGGCGGCCTTCCGGCCATTTTTGACGTAAACAAACCTTCCGTTGGTTTCGGTGGTTGGCGCGGGCGCTTGGGCCTGCAAGGGTTCCGCGTCTGTCAATGAACGTTTCCCCCTTCTGGCGATTTATCGATCTCACGCGGCCCCAACGCGGGCGCATCATTCTCGGCATTGCCCTGATCCTGCTGGCAACGCTGCTGACGCTGCCGGCGCCCTGGATTCTCAAGCTGCTGATCGACCGGGCGCTGCCGGAGAAAAATCTCTCGCTGTTCTGCGAGTTGCTCGGCGCCTTCGCGGTGCTCTTCGTCCTGCGCGCGTGGCTCACGCTGCTGCGCAACCGCATCCTGCAGTTCGCCGCCATGCGGCTGGTCTGCGATTTGCGCATCAAGCTTTTCGCGCATCTGCAAACGCTCTCGTTGCGCTACTTCGACGCGAACCAGACGGGCCGCACCATCGGTCGCATTTCGCAGGATACCAGCGAGGTCTACAATCTCACCAACGGTTTTCTCATCAATCTCATCGCGGACTCCGTCACGGTGGTGTGCGTGCTCGGGTTCCTGTACTGGATCGAGTGGCGGCTGGCGCTGGCGGTCACCGCGGTGCTGCCGTTTTTTGTTTTCAATTATCTCCATCACCGCGGCCGCATGCGCGAGGAGAGCCGCACCCATCGCGACAACTGGGACAAGGTCATGGGCTTTCTCAACGAGCGCGTCGCCGCCGCCCGGGTGATCAAGTCCTTCGCCAAGGAGGAGGCCGAGGTCTCGGCTTTTTCCGGCGGCATCAACGCCGATTATTTCAACTATTCGCGCGTCGTCATGCGCCACACCAAGCTCGCGGTCGTCGCCGACCTGCTCGGCTCCCTCGGCGCGCTCGTGGTGCTCGCTTACGGCGGCTGGCTGGTGATGCAGGGGCGCATGGGCGTGGGCACGCTCGTGGCCTTTAATACCTACATCACGTTTATCTTCCCGCCCATCGTGCGCTTTGTGGATTTGAGCGCCATTTTCCAGCGTGCCAGCACCAGCCTCGAAAACATTTTCACGATGCTGGACACCCGTCCGGAAGTGGCCGATGCGGCCGGGGCCCTCGCGCTCCCTGCGATCCGCGGCGAAGTCGTCTTCGATGCGGTGAGCTTCGACTACGAGTTGGCGCCGCCCGGGAAGGGACGTCCGCGCACGCTGACGAACGTGAGCTTCAGCATCCCGCCCGGCAAAGTCGTGGCCATCGTGGGGCCGAGCGGTTCCGGCAAGAGCACGATCATCAACCTGCTCGCGCGCTTCTACGACGTCGGCTCCGGTGCGGTGCGGATCGACGGGCACGACGTGCGCGCCGTCACGATGGATTCGTTGCGCCGCCAGATCGGTATCGTATTGCAGGAAAATATTCTCTTCTCGGGACCCTTGGAGGACAACATCGGCTACGGCCGGCCCGAGGCTACGCGCGAGGAAATCCTCGCCGCCGCGACCGCGGCCAACGCGCACGAGTTTGTTTCCAAGCTGCCCGACGGTTATGCGACCGTGGTGGGCGAACGCGGGGCGAAGCTCTCCGGCGGCCAGCGTCAGCGCATCGCCATCGCTCGCGCCATCCTGAAGGATCCGCGCATCCTCATCTTTGACGAGGCGACCAGTGCCCTCGACACGGTTTCCGAGCGGCTCATTCAGCAGGCGATGGAACATCTGATGAAAGGGCGCACCACCTTCGTCATCGCGCACCGCCTCTCGACCATCCAACAGGCCGATGTGATCCTCGTCATGGACCAAGGCCGCCTCGCGGAAATGGGCACGCATGCCGAATTGCTCGCCAAAGGCGGCCTCTACACGCGCCTTCATTCCTTGCAGTTCAAGGAAACGGCCTGAGCCTTTGTCACGTATTACGTGACAAAGCTATTTTTCCGGACGGTAAAGAAGGATGGCGGAGCCCGCGCCCTCGGAGGTCACGTATAGCGTGCGACTGTCCTGGCCGAAGCCCACGCCTTCGGCCTGCAGGAGACCGTGCGGAGCGAGCACGCGAGGTTTGCGTGACAACGCCGCGACCCAGGTCTCGCCGGGCTGACGGGGAAAAAGGCACACCTCGCCATAGGTGAGCACGACCGCGGCGGAACCGTCGGGCGCGAAATCCATGCCGGTCGGCTGTCCGCGATAGCGGCTGGTCGGGATGGGGAGAAGGCTTTGCGCGAGCGAGGGCTGCGGAAACTGCCGAAGCTGGGCGACGCACAGCGCCGCGGGAACGGCCGCGCCGGCCGCGGGACGCAACGGCAGGGTGTACAGCGCGGGCGGGGTGGTGCGTTTCGTCAGCAGATAGACGAGTCCTCCGACCGGATCGACCGCCACGGCTTCGCAGTCATGCGGACCGTCGGGGAAGCGCACGGAGATTTTCCACGCGACGGGAACCGTGAGTTCTTGGGACGGAGACAGGGTTGCCGGGTCCGGCTCGGCGATGACGTACAGCGCGCAATCGTGACGCAGGCCGGCGTTGTCACCGGTGTCGGCGACCAAAATCCACGCGCGGCCGTCGAGTTCGAAAGAGGCGATGTCCTCCCAGTCGGTGTTGCGCACGCCGGCGAGGCGCACGTCGCCGCGCCGAGCGCCGCTGGGATCGAGGCCGTAAAGAACCGGCTGGCCACCGCTGTCGTTGTGGGTCCAGAGCAGGCGGCGGTCGCGGTGTGACGCGGCGATACCGCTGGACTCGGTGATGCCGGCGGGCTCGTGGCCGGCTACTTGCGGCTCCTGATAGCTGGTCGTCTGCGCGCAGGCGGCGAGCAGCAGCAGCGTGGCGAGCAGCGCAGGAAGACGGACGGTTTTTGCAGACGCGAGGTTCAACGGAGCGTCAGCGTAGCCGCGCGGACGCGGCCGAAAAGCCGCTTTTTGAATGTACGCGATCTCGCTGTGCGGCTGAGGAATTTATCAGGCCTTTTCCATCTCGGCGAGTTGGGAGGCGGCGGTTTCCCACTCGGCAGTCGCGGCGGTGACGAGGTCAACCGTCGCGCTCAGTTCGCGATTGAGGTGATGAAACTTGCCCTTGTCGGAATAGGTCTCGGGCGACTCCAGGGCAGCGGTGATCTCGGCCTGCTTGGCCTCGAGCTCGACGACTTTCTTTTCCAACTGGCCGACATGTTCGCGGAACTTGCGGATTTCGTTGGTGCTGGGCTTCGCCTTGACGATGCCGGAGGCGACGGGCGCGGCTTTCTTGGGCTCGGCGGTTTGCTTGGGGCGGTTGTCGGTGAGGCCGGAGGTGAGGGCGGCGCGGGCGTCGCCGGCCTTGGATTTATCTAGGAAATATTCGTAGTCGCCGGCGTAGTGCGTGAGGCAGCCGCTGTGAACGTGGAGCACGTTCTTGGCGAGAGCCTTGATGAAATGCACGTCGTGGGAGATGAAGATGAGCGTGCCCTCGTAGTTTTTGAGGGCCATGACCAGCGCGTCGATCGACTGGATGTCGAGGTGGGTCGTGGGCTCGTCCATGAGGAGCAGGTTGGGCGGACGGACGAGGAGGCGGGCGAGAGCGAGGCGGGTTTTTTCGCCGCCGGAGAGGACGGAGACGGGTTTGTGCACGTCGTCTTTGCGGAAGAGGAAGGCGCCGAGGATGGCGCGGGCCTGTTGTTCGGTGAGCTGGTTTTCGTTGGTGCGCAGCTCCATCACGTTTTCGAACACCGTCGCGTCGGGGTTCAGGTTGTCGAGGCGGTTCTGGGCGAAGTAGCCGGGAACGACGTTGCTGCCGAGTTCGCGCGTGCCGCCCTGGATCGGAAGCACGCCGGCGAGGATTTTGAGGAGCGTGGATTTGCCGGCGCCGTTGGGGCCGATGAGCACGATGCCTTGGCCGCGCTCGGCGGTGAAGTTGAGGTCCTTGTAAACGACGTGGTCGCCGTAGGCCTGGCGCACGTGCTCGAGTTCGATGACCTTGAGGCCGGAACGCGGGGGCTGCGGGAACTTGAAGTTCATCTTGCGCAGTTCCTCGGTGGGCTCTTCGACGGCGACTTCCTTGAGGCGCTCGATCTGTTTCTCCTTCGATTTGGCGCGGGAAGCCATCGAGGCCTTGGCACCGAAGCGGTCGACGAAGACCTGCAGATGGGCGATCTCTCGCTGCTGGTTCTTGAAGGCGGCGGCCTGCTGGGCCTTACGGGCTTCTTTTTCGACGAGGAAGTTGTCGTAGTTGCCGTGATAGTAATGGAGCGTGCCGGCGCGCAGCTCGAGCATGCCGGTGCAGAGGGCGTTCAAGAAAGCGCGATCATGCGAGATAACGACGAGACCGCCGGGGTAGCGCGTCAGGTAATCTTGGAACCAGAGGAGCGCCTCAAGATCGAGGTGATTGGTCGGCTCGTCGAGGAGGAGGAGGGCGGGTTCGGCGACGAGGAGGCGGGCGAGGTGGGCGCGCATGACCCAACCGCCGGAAAAAGTTTTCGCGAGCTTGTCGGCGTCGTCGGGTTTGAAGCCGAGGCCGTCGAGAATTTTGCGGGCGCGGGGCTCGAGCGTGTAGTCGATGTCGTAGTCGTCATCGGTGGGCTCCAGTTTTTTGCCGCTGGTGGCGATGTGGAGAATGGTCTCGTCGCCCGCGGGCGCGCTCTCCTGCGGGAGGTAGCCGAAGTCGGCGCCGCGTTCCCATTCGATGGTGCCGGTGTCGGGTTTTTCTTCGCCAAGGATGAGTCCGAAGAGGGTGGATTTGCCCGCGCCGTTGGGGCCGATGAGGCCGAGCCGGTCGGTGCGCGCGATGAAGAGCGAGACGTCGGAAAACAGTTCGCGGGTGCCGTAGGACTTGGAAACGTCGGCGATGGTGAGCATGAGAACGGGACACCAAAGGGACCGCCGGCCCCGCGGTCAACGCACGATCCTCCCGCGGCGCCCCCGACCCATCAGTCAATGATTACTTGACTGATGGGTCGGGGAATCGGATGCGGGGGAGAGTGGGGATGGGGGGACAGGAGGTTACGAGGGGACTTGGGGAGAGGTTTTTTGTGGCCAAGCGTTTCGGGGCGGCCCACGTTTTCGCGCAATTATTCCATCATGGCCACCAAACGCACCACGAAGCGTCCCGAAGACATCAACGCCAAGCTCGCCGCCAAAAAAGGGCCGATTTCGCAGTTCATCGCGCACAACTACCGCCACTTCAACGCGGCCGCGCTGCTCGATTCCGCCAAGGGCTACGAGGATCACCTCAAGGCCGGCGGCAAGATGCTCGTAACCCTCGCCGGCGCCATGTCCACCGCCGAGCTCGGCCTCACGCTCGCCGAGATGATCCGCGCCGACAAGGTCCACGCCATCGTCTGCACCGGTGCCAATCTTGAGGAGGATATCTTCAACCTCGTCGCCCACGATTACTACGAGCGCGTCCCCGGCTACCGCGACCTCACCGCCGCCGACGAGCAGGCGCTGCTCGACCGCCACATGAACCGCGTGACCGACACGTGCATCCCCGAGGGCGAGGCCATGCGCCGCATCGAGGCCGCCGTCGCCGAGGAGTGGCTCGCCGCCGACAAGTCCGGCCAGCGCTTCTTCCCGCACGAATTCATGTATAAGATTCTTCGCTCCGGTAAGCTGAAGAAGCTGTACCAGATCGACCCGAAGAACTCGTGGATGCTTGCCGCCTGCGAGAAAAACCTCCCGATCATCGTCCCCGGTTGGGAAGACGCCACGTTGGGCAACATGTACGCCGGCCGCTGCATCACCGGCGAAATCAAGAACGTCCACACCGTGCGCACCGGCATCGAATACATGACCGTGCTGGCCGAGTGGTACACGAAGACCGCCAAGCTTCTCAAAAACGGCGAGGGCTCGATCGGCTTCTTCCAGATCGGCGGCGGTATCGCGGGCGATTTTCCCATCTGCGTCGTGCCCATGCTGCATCAAGACCTCGGCCGCACGAGCGTGCCGCTCTGGGGTTATTTCTCGCAGATCAGTGACTCGACCACGTCCTACGGCAGCTACTCCGGCGCGGTGCCCAACGAGAAGATCACCTGGGGCAAGCTCGGCCAGAAGACTCCGAAGTTCATCGTCGAGAGCGATGCCACCATCGTGGCTCCGCTGATTTTCAGCTGGGTGCTCGGCAAGTAAGCCCGGCTGCTGTTTTCAGTTCCACGGCCGCGCGGTGCTCCCGCGCGGTCTTTTTGTTTTGGCGCCGCCCGTCTCGCCCGGCTCGCATTGCATCGCGGACGTTGAGCCGGGGAGTGCGAGCCCCGATAAATTTCTGCCGGACGGATTTCCTGCGCTCATGGCGGCTCTTGGCACATGGCTTGCAGCGGAAGGAAAACGTATGCATCCGTCGCCGGTTTTAGAGCCCGATTCCCCCACTTGGCCTTCTTCCCTGGAACGCTACGCCAGCATCGTGCACAACGCGGTCGAGGGGATCTTTCAGTCCACGCCCGAAGGTCACTACTTGCTGGTGAATCCGGCGCTGGCCCGCATGTACGGCTATGCCTCGCCGGTTGAGTTGCTGAACCAGGTGCAGGATATTTCACAAACGATTTACGTGGATGCGGGCGTGCGCGACGAATTCAAGCGGCTCATGGCGAAAAACGGCGAGGTGCGCGGGCTCGAATACCGTGTGCGCCGCAAGGACGGCGGCATCATCTGGATCTCAGAGGACTCGCGCGCGGTGTGCGGCGTGGACGGCCGCGTGATCTATTACGAAGGTTTCATCCAGGACATCACGCGGCGCAAGCAGGCCGACGAAGATCTGCGCGCGGCCAAGGAGGCGGCTGAGCTCGCGAGCAAGGCCAAGAGTCAGTTTCTGGCGGTGATGAGCCATGAAATCCGCACGCCCATGAACGGCGTCATCGGCATGGCGTCGCTGTTGCTCGATTCTTCTTTGACGGCGGAGCAGCGGGATTTCGTCGAGACCATCCGGCAGAGCGGTGATTCGTTGCTCACGGTCATCAACGACATTCTGGATTTTTCGAAGATCGAATCGGGCCGGATCGATCTTGAAAACGAGGAGTTTGTCCTGCGCGAGTGCGTGGAGGGCGCCCTCGACCTGCTCGCCCCGCGGGCGGCGGAAAAAGCCATCGATCTCCTTTACGAAATCGCGGGCGACGTGCCGGCGATGGTGCGGGGCGACAGCACGCGTTTGCGCCAGATCCTCGTCAATCTGCTGGGCAACGCGGTGAAGTTTACCGAATGCGGCGAGGTCGTCCTTTCGGTGCGGGCCGAGCCGTGTTCTCTCGATGGCGAACCCTCTCGCGTGCGGCTGCTCTTCGCGGTGAGCGACTCGGGCATCGGCATTCCGCAGGAGGCGATGGGCCGGCTGTTCCAGTCTTTTTCCCAAGTCGATGCTTCCACCACGCGACGCTATGGCGGCACCGGCCTCGGCTTGGTCATCAGCAAGCGCCTGGCCGGGCTGATGGGCGGCGAGATGACGGTGGAGAGCGAAGTCGGGCGCGGCTCGGTTTTTCGCTTCAGTATCGTGGTCGAGCCGCTGCTCCATCAGGCGCTCTCCGAGCCGGTGATGCCGCGCGTGGCTCTGGCCGGCCGCCGGATTTTGGTCGTCGACGACAATGCCACCAACCGTCGCATCCTCACGAGTCTGCTGCAGGCGAACAACATGACTTTGTGCGCTCTTGCCTCGGGACCGGAGGCGCTTGCGCTGTTGGGGACGGGTGAACATTTCGATCTCGCGATCCTGGATATGCAGATGCCCGACATGGACGGGGTGATGCTGGCGCAGCAGATCCGTCAGCAAAATCCCGCGCTGCCCTTGGTGCTGCTGTCCTCGCTCGGCCTGCGCGATCTCATTCCCGAGCAGCACTTGTTCTCCGCTTATCTGACCAAGCCTGCCAAGCCGGCGCATATTCTGGAGGTGCTGGTGCGTCTTCTCCATCGCGACCGGCTGGCGGCGGACAAGGCGGCCGCCGGCGTTGTCCGGGCGGCCCGGGCGGCGCATGATAAGCGCGTGCTGCTGGCCGAGGACAATACCGTCAACCAGAAGGTCGCGCTCCGCATGCTGGCCCACCTCGGTTATCAGGCGGATCTGGCCGCCAACGGGCTGGAGGTACTCGCGGCCGTGAGCCGCCAATCGTACGACATTATTCTGATGGACATGCAAATGCCCGAGCTCGACGGGCTGGATGCCACGCGGCGGGTCCGAGCCGATTTGCCGGCGGATGGACAACGTCCCTGGATCATCGCGCTCACCGCCAATGCCATGCCGGAAGATCGGGAGCGCTGCCTCGCCGCCGGGATGGACGATTATCTCAACAAACCGATCAAGGTTCCGGAACTGGCCGGCGCGTTGGAGCGTGCGTTCGCCGGGTAATTTTCGAGGCGGCCGCGGCAATTACGCAGCGGCTGCATCCGGTTTTTTCCGTCCAAAGTCTTTGCATCCCGTCAGGTTTGCGCGAGGGTTTGTCCGCCATGCCCAACCGTCTTGCCGCCGAAAAATCCCCCTACCTGCTTCAGCATGCCGACAACCCGGTGGACTGGCATCCGTGGGGCGAGGCGGCGTTCGCTCGCGCCCGGACCGAGCAGAAGCCCATTTTCCTGAGCATCGGTTATTCGACCTGCCACTGGTGCCACGTGATGGCGCACGAATCGTTTGAAAATCCGGAAATCGCCGCGCTGCTCAACGCGCATTTCGTGCCGGTCAAGGTCGACCGCGAGGAGCGCCCCGATGTGGACAAAGTTTACATGGCGTATGTGCAGGCGATGACCGGGCATGGCGGCTGGCCGTTGAGCGCATGGCTCACGCCCGACTTGAAGCCGTTTTTCGGCGGCACGTATTTTCCGCCCGAGGACCGGCACGGTCGCGCGGGTTTCCCGTCACTCTTGCGGACCATCGCGGCCGGTTGGGAAAAAGACCGGGACAAACTCCTGGCCGAGGCGGATCGGGTCATCGCCGTGCTGACGGAAAACGCCAAGGCTGCGGCGCCGGGCGCCGCGGGAGGCGTCCCGGACCTGCACGACACGGGCGGAGCGGCGTTCGAGCAGTGCTTCGCGTATTTCAACGAAAACTTCGACGCGCAGAACGGCGGCTTTGGCGGCGCTCCCAAGTTTCCGCGCGCCTCGAATCTCAATTTTCTCTTTCGCGCGGCCGCGATCCAAGGCGTGACGTCCGAGGCCGGACGTGAGGCCGTGCAAATGGCCGCGGCTACCCTGCAAAAAATGGCGGCGGGAGGCATCCACGACCACGTGGGCGGCGGCTTTCACCGCTACTCGGTCGATGACGCCTGGTTCGTGCCGCACTTCGAGAAAATGCTCTACGATCAGGGCCAGATCGCGATCAACTACCTCGACGCGCACCTCGCCACGGGCGACGAGCGCTTTGCCTGGCTGGCGCGCGACATCTTCGATTACACGTTGCGCGACCTCGCCGCGCCGGCCGGTGCGTTTTATTCGGCGGAGGACGCGGACTCGCTCCTTGAGCACGGGAAGCCGGAGCATGCGGAGGGCGCGTTTTATGTGTGGACCCGCGCCGAGATCGAAGCCGCCTTGAAGGCCGATGCGGCGTTTTTCTGTGACCATTTCGGCATTCGTGCGGAGGGCAACGTGCCGTCGCACCTTGATCCGCAAGGCGAGTTTTCCGGAAAAAACATCCTCAAGCAGCAGCGTCCACTCGGCGAAACCGCTGCCGCTCACGGCCTCGTACCGGAATCCGCGGTGGAGACGCTCGTGGCCGCGCTCGAAAAGCTTCGCGCCATCCGCTCCCAGCGTCCGCGTCCGCACCTCGACGACAAGATCATCACCGCCTGGAACGGCCTGATGATTTCCGCGCTGGCCCGCGGCGCCGTTTCGACGGCCGCGTGTCTGGCGGACAAGCGCGAATTCTATCGCGACGCGGCGGTGCGGGCGGCCGGGTTTGTCCGGCGCGAGCTTTACGACGAGGCGCGCGGTGTCCTCTACCGTTGCCATCGCGAAAGCCGCGGGGGCAACGAGGGTTTTGCGGAGGACTATGCCTATTTCATCGCGGCGTTGCTCGATCTTTACGAAGCGACGTTTGATGCGTGCTGGCTTCGCTGGGCGGAGCGGCTGCAGCAGACGATGGACGCGCTGTTTTGGGATGAGGACGGCGGCGGCTACTTCAACTCGGCGGCGGACGATGCCAGCATCGTGCTGCGATTGAAGGAGGACTATGACGGGGCGGAACCTTCGCCGAATTCGGTGGCGGCGAACAATCTGCTGCGCCTGGCTGGAATTTTTCACGATGAGGCGCTGCGCAGCCGGGGGCGGCGCACGATCGAGGCGCTGCGCCATCAATGGGCGAAGGTGCCGCAGGCCCTGCCGGAGATGCTGTGCGCCATCGAGCGGGCCTTGGATGTGCCCTGTCAGGTGGTGATCGCGGGCGATCCGCAGGCGGCGGATTTTCGCGTCTTGGCGGCGGCGAGCAGGGAGTCGCTGGGGCCGCGTCGCACGCTGCTTGCCGCGGATGGCGGGGAGGGGCAGCGCTGGCTGGCCGGCCGGGCGCCGTGGCTGGCGGACATGCATCCGCAGGAAGGTCGGGCGGCCGCTTATGTGTGCATTGGCAACGCCTGTCAGGCGCCGGTGGTCACACCGGAGGCATTGAGCTTGGTGCTGACCTGAGATTGCGGGGGGGATGGCGATGCGGGCTCGCGTTGTGACGAAGCCCGGCTTTTAGTGGCGGCGCGTTGGACCCCACCCCTCCAGTTTCGCGAGCCCGCCTGTGGTTGCTCGTGCCCGGTATCACGCTGATTGGCTTGGCGAGCTTTATATTGCTGGGGTGGGCGATGGATCGGGAAGCGTGGACGACTTTCGGGGCCGGCCGGATCCCGATGATGCCCAACACGGCGCTTTGTTTTGCACTGTTGGGCAGCGGATTTCTGGCGGCGACTACACGCTGGCGCGCGGTCGCCGTGGTGGCGGGCAGCGTGGTCGGGCTGATTGCTCTGGTGAATGTGGTGGAGTTTTTTGCCGGATTGCGGTTTGGCATGGATGAACTGCTTTTTTGGGATACGCAGCGGGAGTTCCAAGGCATGATGGCCCCTAACACGGCCGTGAGCCTGATGGCTTGCGGCTTGGTGACGGCGCTGCTGGGGACGCGCCGGTTCTGGATGCGCACGTTTATTTTGCTCGCCGGGCTGGTCCTAGCGGTGGCGATTCTCGCCCTGTGCGGATATCTGGCGGATTTACCGACAGCCTATACTTGGGGTTCTCGCGGCATGTCGCTGCCCGCCGGACTGGGCTTATTGGTGGCGGCGGCGGGAACTTTTGGATGGGCCTTGTCGCGGATGATGGGGCGTGAGGAAGCGCAGCCGCGGCTGACGCCTTTCTTTGTCGTGGCGGGCGCGGTGGTCTTGGCCATTGGCATTCTTTCGGGCGTCAGCAGTCGCCGGCAGGAAAAGACGACAGGGTGGGTGGATCACACCGAGCGAGCCCTGACCGCACTCACCGGGTTGGAATTGGGCATTGTTCAGCTGGAGGCGGGGGTTCGCGGGTATGCGGTTACCGGCGACAACATTTACCTGGCGCTGCATGACGAGTGCCGTGCGGACGTCTTGTATAAATTCGCCCTGCTGCGCGAACTGGTAGCCGACAATCCAGGACAGTCGGCGCGGATGGCCGAGCTCGCGCCCTTGATCGAGGCGAAGCTGGCCCGGAACGATCTGATTTATGCGCTTTGTCGAAGCGGGAAAAGAGCCGAGGTCGTGGAAGCCATCGCCACCAACAAGGGCGTGCGTCTGACCCAGGAGATCCGTCAGATCGCAAAGGAGGCGGAGGCAGAGGAGCGGAAGCTCTTGATCATGCGCGAGGGCGCCAGCGCCAGCTCTGCCGGCCAGACGAGGGCGGGCGTGTTGCTGGGCAGCGTGCTCGCCTGTTTCACGCTGGCGATGGGCTGGCTGATTCTCCGGCGCGTCGAATCCGCCCGTCAGGAAGCGGAGGAGCAGGTGCGCGCCAGCGAAGAGCGGTTCCGGATGCTGGTCGAAAACGTGCGGGACTACGCCATCTTCATGCTCGATCCCGACGGAGGTGTGGCAACTTGGAACGCCGGGGCCGAACGGCTCAAGGGTTATCGGGCCGACGAGGTCATCGGACGGCATTTTACCTTTTTCTTTCCACCGGAGGTTCGCGACACGAGTCATCCCGAGGCCTTGCTGGCGGTCGCACGCGAGCGGGGGCGCGCCGAGGACGAGGGTTGGCGCTTGCGCAAGGACGGGACGCGTTTTTGGGCAAGCGTCGTTGTTACCGCACTGAGAAATTCCGACGGCGTCCTGCTGGGTTACGCGAAATTCACCCACGATGTCACCGGGCAAAAACAGGCGGGCGAGCGCATCCGGGAAAGCGAGGAGCGTTTTCGCAACGCCTTCGAATTTGCCGGCAGCGGCATGGCCATCGTCGGGCTCGACGGGCGCTGGCTGCGGGTCAACAGCCGGCTGTGTGAGATCCTCGGTTATGACGAACGGACGCTGCTCGCGAAGACCTTCCAGGACATCACGCACCCTGACGATCTCGAGGCCAATTCGGAGCAAATCCGGGCGCTGCTCTCGGGGGAGAGTCGTTTCTACCATTTGGAAAAACGTTATCTGCACCGCGACGGTCGCGTCGTGTGGGGGCGATTGACCTCGTCGTTGATGCGGGACGCCGCCGGCGCGCCTTTGCATTTCGTTTCCCAGATTGAGGACGTCACCGAGCGCAAGCTTCTCGCGGAAAACCTTGCGCATGCTCGCGACGAGGCTCTGGCGGCCTCGCGACTGAAATCGGAGTTTCTCGCCAATATGAGTCATGAGATTCGCACGCCGATGAACGGCATCATCGGCATGTCCGGCCTGCTCATGGAAACCGAGCTCACGGTCGATCAGCGCGAGATGAGTGCCGTAATCCAGCGAAGCTCGGAGAGCCTGCTCGCGATCATCAACGACATTCTCGACTTCTCGAAGATCGAGGCCGGCAAGCTGCGCATCGAGTCGATGGAATTCGATCTGCGGGAGGTGGTGGAGGAGACCTTGAGCCTGCTTGCGCCCAAGGCGCATGAAAAGGGCGTCGAGCTGGCCTGCGACTTTGATCCTACGTTCAGCCATCGTTTGATCGGCGATGGCGGACGGTTCCGGCAGGTGCTCCTCAATCTCGCCGGCAATGCCGTGAAATTCACGGAGGCAGGCGAAATCGTGGTGCGGATTTATCAAGTGGCGAAGACGGAGGAGCGAATCACCTTCGGTTGCGAAGTGAGCGACACGGGCATCGGAATCGCGCCCGAGATGCAGAGACTTTTGTTTCAGCCCTTCACCCAAGCGGACGGAACCACGACACGGCGTTTCGGCGGCACAGGACTGGGATTGGCCATTTCCCGCCAGCTGGTCGGCCTCATGGGCGGCGAGCTCCATTTTGAAAGCGAACCGGGCAAGGGTTCGAGATTCTGGTTTGGGCTGTCCATGCTCGCACAGGCGCCGGTGGCGGAAAGCCTGCACCTGCCGCCGGGCCTGCGCGTGCTTGTGGTGGACGACAATGCGACCAATCGCCGCATTCTGGCCAACCAGCTGGCGGCGTTTGGGGTGGTGGCCGACGTTCTTGGCGAACCCGGGCAGGCGGTGGCCAAGCTCCAGGAGCGCCACGAAGCCGGCACGCCTTATCACTTGGCTGTGCTGGACTGGAACATGCCGGGCCAGGACGGCTTGCAACTGGCGCGGGCGATCCGTGGCCACGCGATGTTTGCCGATCTGCCGCTGGTGATGCTGTCCTCGTCAGGCACGCCCGGAGATATGGAACAGATCGGCGAAGCCCGGTTCGCGGCCCTGCTGGTCAAGCCGATGCGGGCCGAGCAACTGTATCGCTGCCTGCTGGCGATTTTGGGCAGACAGATGATCATCCCGAAGGGACCGGTGGTTGCCGGCTGGAAGTCGCTCGGTCTCCACGCCGGCACCGGCCTGCATATTTTGATGGCGGAAGATAATCGCACCAACCAAGTCGTGGCCCGGCGTATCTTGGAAAAAATGGGGCACACGGTGGAGATTGCGGACAACGGTTGCGAGGCGCTCGCCCGTCTTCCTTTGAAGGCCTACGACGTCGTGCTCATGGATTGCCAGATGCCGCTCATGGACGGTTATGAAACCACCCGGCGCATCCGTTCGGGAGAGATGGCGGGCGTTAACCGGGATATTCCGATCATCGCGCTCACGGCTTATGCGATGCCGGATGACCGGCTGAAGTGCCTGCAAGCCGGCATGAGCGATTATGTGAGCAAGCCAGTCCGGCCGGATGATCTGCACCATGCCTTCCTGCGCACCGGCCTTTTTGTGGCGCCGTCGATCGCTCCGTCGGAGCGCATTGAAAAACCGGCGGACGGTGCGACTGCGCCGACTGCCTAAGGCGAGTCTTCGGCCACCTTGAGCTGAGGCTCGGCTGCCGTGTCGTCTGCCGACACGGTGATGAGATCCCGCACGGTTTCCAAAATGGACAGGGTTTCCGGATGATGCAGCGCGAAGATCAACAGGTTGATCTGCTCGACCGTCAGGTTGGCATTGATCGCCTCGGTTTCGAGCTGACGGGCCGCCTGGCGCGTGGTGGCGCGGTAGCCGGCGACCGTTTTGCGCACGGCCGCTTCGGTTTGGGCATGCGAAAACGGGATGCCGCTCACGGCTTCGAGCCAGAGAAAGGCCAGTGTTTTGAGCTCTTGGGATTCGGCGGTGTAGCCCATCTTGGCCATTAAGTCGGCCATGGTCTTAAACTTAACCGGCCGGCCGGACTCGACATTGGTCACGGTATTGCGATGGCAATGCGCCAGCTCGGCCAGACCTTCGAGGGTCAGCCCCTTCGCTTCTCTCAGGCTTCGGAATAGCTGAGTGTAATGCACGCAGTGGGAGTAGTGGTGCGAACGCGGTTCTGTCAACGCACACCCCGACGGATTGCAAGAGAGTTGTGTTGACATAATATATATGAACACAAAATATGTGCATATGGAGAAGCACGAGTCAGCTTCGGAAGCCTGTCTTCAGGAAAGTGAGCTACGCCGGTTGCACCGGATTCGCATTCTAGGTGCCCTGCTGGCGATCTGCCGGAAAATCGAACGCCTGCAAGGTTCCGCGGAGGCGCGCCGGGCCAGCCGCGAAGTGACGCGGCTGCTGGAGCGAGCTCTGCTTCGGGAAAACGAGCCGCCGATGGCCCCATCCGAGAACGCCGGCTGAGGCGGCCCGGAGGCGCCACCTCTTGAGAGGCGCGGGCCATCGCTTTGCATTGAGCATCGGCGGCTTGTCAACGTGCAGACGACGCTGGACTGCGCCTTTGAATTCATTTCAACTTACATGCAGTTCTCATCGTGAAAATTCTTGCCGTCGAAGACGATCCCGTCGCCCGTGCGATCCTCCATCAAGCGCTTCAGCGCTTGGGCCACGAGGTGATCGGCGCGCGCGACGGCGTGGAGGCGTTGCAGTTGCTGGAGAAAGAGCCGGTGCGTGTGATCGTGAGCGACTGGATGATGCCCGAGATGGACGGCTTGGGATTGTGCCGGGCGGTGCGGGGACGCGTGGGGGCGGATTATGTTTATTTTATTCTCCTCACCGGCCGGACCGCCGATGTGGACAACCAACGCGAGGCGATCGAGGCCGGGGTGGACGATTTTCTCACCAAGCCGCTCAACCTGCAGGAAATCTGGATGCGCCTCCGCGTGGCCGAGCGCATCCTGCGCTATGCGACCGAGGTGCGCCAGCTGGAGGCGTTTCTCCCCATCTGCGGTTACTGCAAAAAAGTCCGCGACGACCAAAATTACTGGCAGCAGATCGAGAGCTATATCAACGAGCGCACCGGCACGGATTTCAGCCACTCCGTATGTCCCGATTGCTACCAGCGCGTGGTCATGCCCGAGCTCGATAAATTGCGCGCTGCGCCCAAGCCGCATCCCAAGCCTCATGTCGAACGAACGGGTTGACCGGTTGGAAGAACGGCTCGCCTGGCTGCAACGCCATGTGACCGAGCAGGACAAGGCGATGCTGGAGCTGGCCGACGAACTCGCCCGCCTGCGACGTGAACTGGCGGCTCTTCGCGCCCGCAATCCCGGAGCCGACGCCGGGGATCCTTTGGCCTCCGACGAACGGCCGCCGCATTACTGAGGCGCCGCCGTTTTCTCCCGACTCAGGGCGTCGGCTGGGGTTTCAGTGTTAGACTGCCTTCGCTGCTGGTTTTGTAGGCCGCGGTATCGTCGTCGCCCCACACGATGAACAACGTGCTGGCCAAATCATAAGCCGTTGGGCCGGCATTCGCGGTGGCGAGACGCCGGATGGACTCGGCGAGAGCGGCGGGCACCCGCACGTCTTGGGTTGTGCTGCCCAGAGGGGGAATGCCCACGGGATCCGTGCTGTGAATTTCGCCGATCCGCTGTCCGTTTAACGTGAGCTTATAATCGGCCTGGGCGGCGATCAGCGGGAGGGTGTTGGAGCTGATGAATTTCAGGGAAAGCACGAGCTCATTTCCGGCGGCCGGTTTGATCTCGGTCACCCGCACGCCGATGTGGGCGAATCGGGGAGCCGACGAACAGCCCGTCAGGCAAATCAGACCGAGGACCAGGACCGCAGAAGCGAACGTTCGCGAAAACATGGGCGCAAGGCAAAGGGGTCTTGGCGGGCAGCGCAAACCCGGAGACGCGCTTTGCGGAAAACCGCCTCAGAATATCGAGAGCGCCTGGGCGCTTTCGATCGCGACCCACGCAAACGCCGTCGCCAGTGCGACGCCGAGCACGGTGCGGATGAACTTCTGGCGGTGCAAACGGCGATCGTGAAGATCGGGATGCCGGCGGGAAGCCGCGCGGCTTTCGGAGATGAAACTGACGAATTGCGCGTTGCGAACGACCGTCGTGTGGATGCTACGGTTGTCCACCCGACCCATGCGGATCGGCGGACGACGGAAGAAATGGAGCAGCGGGCGCAACATCTGAGGCAAAGACCTAAAATTAGGGTGGTTTTTTCAAGGGGAAACTCGCAGTTTCGCGCCCTTTCACGGCTTTTTGATTCTTTTTGCTTCGCCATGCATCATTTCCACTACGTCGGTCAAAATCTCCACTGCGAATCCGTCGATCTCGCCGAAATCGCCCGCCTCTACGGCACCCCCACGTACGTCTACAGCGCCGCCACCATGGCGGACAACTACACACGCCTGGCCGCGAGTCTCGCCGGCCTCGACCTGCAGGTTTGCTACGCGATGAAGGCCAATTCCAACATCGCGCTCCTGCGGCATTTTTCGAATCTCGGCGCGGGCTTCGACCTGGTGAGCGGCGGTGAAATCAAGCGCGTGCTCGCGGCGGGCGCCAACGTGAAGCGCAGCGTGTTCGCCGGCATCGGCAAGACCGAGGCGGAGATCCAGCTCGCCCTCGAAAACGGCATCTTTTCCTTCCACGTGGAGAGCGAGCCCGAGCTCGCCCGCATCAATCACGTTGCCGGCAAGCTCGGCGTGAAGGCGCCCGTCGCCATTCGCGTCAACCCTGACGTCGACGCGCACACGCACGCCAAGATCACCACCGGCAAGAGCGACAACAAGTTCGGCATCCCGCTCAAGCACGCCGCCGCCGCCTACGAGGCCGCCTCCAAGTATCCGCATCTCGCCATCAAGGGCGTGCAGATGCACATCGGCTCTCAGCTCACCTCGGTCAACCCGTTCGTCGAGGCCGTCCGCAAGATCACTCCTTTTGTCGCCGAGCTGAAGGCGACCTACGGCATCACCTATTTCTCCATCGGCGGAGGCATGGGCATCGTTTACAAAGACGCGCTCGCCAGCGGCCAGCAGGCCTGGTGGGACGCGCAGCCCGCCGACCAGCGTCCGCTCACGCCCGAGGTTTACGGCGCCGCTTTGGTGCCGCTGCTCCAGCCGCTTGGCCTCAAGATCGTGCTTGAGCACGGCCGTTTCATGGTCGGCAACGCCGGCGCGTTGGTCTCGAAGGTCGAGCACCTGAAGCGCGGCGCCAGCAAGAATTTCCTCATCGTGGACGCCGCCATGAACGACCTCGTGCGTCCCGCCATGTACGAGAGCTACCACGAGATCGTGCCGTTGCACCGCGACTCCGGCCGCCGCGCGCTCGTCGCCGACGTCGTCGGCCCCATCTGCGAAAGCGGCGACTGTTTCGCCAAGGACCGCCAGCTGCAGGAAGTGGGCGAGGGCGAGTACGTCGCTTTCCTGAGCGCCGGCGCCTATGGCTACACCATGGCCAGCCGCTATAACACCCGCGCCATGGCCGCCGAGGTCCTGGTAAAGGGCGGCACCTTCGAGCTGATCAACGCCCGCGAAACCTTCGAGCAACAGATCGCCGGCGAGAAGATCCCGGCGTTTTTGAAGTGATGATGCCACTCAACCCAAAATTCGGAACGTGATGAAGTGCTGCAGCGCCATCGGATTTTGGGTATTTGTCGTTCTAGGAATTTCGCTGTTTTTCCTGTTCGGAAATTACATTTTTTCTGCTGGATATTCTTTAAAGCTCCCCGGTGAAGATTTCTGGGGTGGAGGGCTATTACTGATAGCCAAGGCCATTGTGCCGTTGGCGGCCATGGTTTGGGGTCTTGGTGCTGCAATTATCTATCTGCGTAAAAACAGAGGCCTCAGTCTTATGTATTTTATTGGAGTCGGTATTGCTCTGGGGACTCATTACTTGCCCGAGAGATGGCCTTATCTGGAAGGTGTTCGCCAACGTCTGCTGCCGATTGATGAAGGCCGGTATCTGGACTTTGCACGGCAAGTGCGAACCACTCTAGGCGAAGAACGTTTCCCTGACGCTGATCTTCGGGAGTTGGACCATCCTCAAGATGGTTCTGGAAAGAGCCGTGCTGAAAAGTTTCTTAAAATTGTGGAATCTTCCGGCGTGTTGGCGAATTGGCCTCGTTGGCTACTTCAGGTGAGAGTAGAAGAGGATTCCGTCGTTCTATCACGAGGGAGTGGTATGCTTGGAATGATCGGGGTGGAGATCTTTGATCGTGGTCCCGTTCGCGAACCACAGGGGCCCCATGCTCCTAGAGCTAATTCATATGTGCCGGTCGAGTATGTGCTCTCTCCAAGGGTATATCTTTATACAAGCGATTGAGTTTATTTGGGCTGTGCGTCGGAGCATTCACGGCTAATTATTTTCCCCATGAATTTTGCCATCGTCGGCGCGGGGGCTTGGGGCACCGCGTTTGCCATCCACCTTTCGCGACTCGGTCATACCGTTACGCTGGTGCCGCGCCGTTTCGAGCAGGCCCTCGCGCTGGCCTCGACTCGCGAAAACACCGACTATCTCCCGGGCTTCAAGCTGCCGCCGAGCATCCAGATCGGCCATGAACTCACGCCCGTGCTCATGGAGGCCGAGGTCGTCCTGCTGGCGTGTCCGTCGCAGGCGCTGCGCGCGACCTGTGAGCATCTCCGCGAGCACCTCGCACTCGCCACGCAGCTCAAGCTGATCATCTCGCTCGCCAAGGGACTTGAACTCGGCACCCACCTGCGGCCGAGCGAAGTCATCACGGCAGTGCTTCCCGATTATGTTGCAGCTTCGCTGACTGGGCCGACCAACGCTGCCGGGGTGGCGCGCGGAAATCCGTCCGCCATGGTGCTGGCGGCGAAGCAGCCGGACGCTTTTCTGGCCGACGTGCAGGCCGCGTTGAGCGGGCCGACGCTCCGGGTTTACACGAGCGACGATCTGGCCGGCGCGGAATTCGGCGGCTGTCTGAAGAACGTTTACGCGATCGCCGCCGGTTGCTGCGACGGTCTGAAGCTTGGTGACAACGCCAAGGCCGCGCTGCTCACCCGCGCGCTGGCCGAGATGGTGCGCGTCGGTGTGGCGCTCGGCGCCAAGGCGGAGACTTTCTACGGCCTCAGCGGCTTCGGCGATCTTGTGGCGACCTGCAATGGTGCATGGAGCCGCAATCGCACCTTTGGCCAGCATCTGGGCGAGGGAAAAAAGGCCGCCGAGCTGATCGCTGCGAGCAAGTCCGTGGTCGAGGGTTATCGGACGACGGACTCATTCGCCGGCTTGTGCGCGGAGCGCGGGCTGGATGCGCCGATCCTCTTTGAAACCCGCCGCATCCTCTACGAGGGTCGCGCGCCGGCCGACGCCCTCGCGGCGCTGATGATGCGGGAACTGAAGCGGGAGTGACGGAGCCTACTCCGCCCGCTCGATCACAATGACCCGGTTGTCTTTGAAAATCACCCGGAGGTCTTCCTCCGTGCGGTCTTCATACACCGAAACCATGACGGGCTCATAATAAACGCGGCGGGAGCCGGTCAGCGTGTCTTCGACGATCATGGAGTGGGTGCCGCGATAGGCGTTCCCCCGATATTCCTGCCAGCTGTGGGTGTAAATCCAGACGGTCGTCTGCTCCTGACTGGTGGTCCGGTTTCGTTTTTCGTCGGGCGCGCCGAGGGCGATGTAGACTTCGTCCATGGTATCGCCCAAGCGGATATCACCGGCCTTGAGTCGGGCTTGCGTCGCGGCATCGAGGGAGTTGAAGACCTCGGCCTTTTGTTTGACGCGATGTTGGAAGGTATTGCAGCCGGAAAGCCCAAACAGGCTACCGGCCAAAATCAGCAGCGTGAGCAGGACTCGAGTTTTCATAAGCGATTAGACGGCCTCCGCCCCCGGCGGTTCCCGTTTTCACGGTGCTCTTCACGGCGGGCATGTCACGGGTTAAGTGCAGGTTGCCTGTCGATCAAAGCCGGGCATGGCGCAAGCGGAGGGCGTTGGTGACCACGCTGATCGAGCTGAGGCTCATGGCCACGCCGGCAAGCATCGGACTGAGCAGCCATCCGGTGAACGGGTAGAGCAGGCCGGCCGCGACGGGGATGCCGAGGCCGTTGTAGAAAAACGCGAAGAAGAGGTTTTGCCGGATGTTGCCGAGCGTGGCGCGGCTCAGGTGCACGGCTTTGACGAGGGCGCGCAGGTCGCCTTTCACGAGCACGAGGCCGGCGCTGTGCATCGCCACGTCGGTGCCGGTGCCCATGGCGATGCCGACATCGGCGGCGGCGAGCGCGGGCGCGTCGTTGAGGCCGTCGCCGGCGAAGGCCACGCGTTCGCCGCGCGCCTGATGTTCGCGCACGATCTCCTGCTTGCGGGCGGGGGTGACGCCGGCGTGAAAGCCGTCGAGCCCGAGTTCATCCGCCACGGCGCGGGCGGTGGCCTCGCGGTCGCCGGTGACCATGAAAATTTTCAATCCCAGCCGGTGCAGTTCGCGGATGGCTTCCGGCGTGGTGGCCTTGATTGGATCCGCCAGCGCGATCGTGCCGGCGAAGGTTCCGTCGAGGGTCACCCCGACACGGGTGGTGGCGGGATGAGCGTTTGGTGTTGTCGGTGGATCGACCCGGGCGGGCGCGGCCGCAGGGGCGCGGCCCACCTCGACCCGGCGGCCGTTGACGCGTGCGCTCACGCCTTGGCCGGGTTCGGCTCGGAAATCCTCGACGGGGGCCAGGGGGAGATTCCGTTCGCGGGCGGCGAGGACGAGGGCGCGGGCGAGGGGATGCTCGCCGGGGGATTCGGCGGAGGCGGCGAGGGCCAGGAGGTCGTTTTCGCCAAGATTGTTTTCGGGATGAATCGACGTCACGCGGGGTTTTCCCTCGGTGAGCGTGCCGGTCTTGTCGATGAGGACGGTGGTGGCGGTGACGAGGGTTTCGAGGGCGGCGGCGTCCTTCACGAGCACGCCTGCTTGCGCGCCGCGGCCGATGCCGGTGACGAGCGAGACCGGCGTGGCGAGGCCGAGGGCGCACGGGCACGCGATGATGAGCACGGACACGGCGTTCACGAGCGCAGGGAGGAGGGCGGGGGCGGGCCCGAGCCACAGCCAGAGGACGAAGGTGAGCCCGGCGATGCCGACGACCCCCGGTACAAACCAGGCGGATACGCGGTCGGCGAGCCGCTGGATGGGCGCTTCGCTTTCCTGCGCTTCCTCGACAAGGCGGATGATCCGGGCGAGGAGCGTTTCGCGGCCGACGCGTTCGGCGCGGAAAAGAAACGAGCCGGTGGTGTTGAACGTGCCGGCGCTCACGGCGTCGCCCGTTTTCTTGGCGGCCGGTTCCGGTTCGCCGGTGAGCATGGCTTCGTCGATGTCGCTCGCGCCCTCCGTCAACCTGCCGTCCACGGGGATTTTTTCGCCGGGGCGCACGCGCAGCACGTCGCCGGGAACGATGTCATCGAGGGGCACGTCCTCCTCGTGGCCGTCGCGCACGCGGTGGGCGAGGGTGGGCGCAAGCGCCATGAGCGCGCGGATGGCCGCGTCGGTGCGGGTGTGGGCGCGCTGTTCGAGGATCTGGCCGAGGAGAACCACGGTCGTGATGAACGCGGTCGCCTCGAAGTAGAGAGGCGCGCCGTGTTCGCCGCGCAGGTTTTCCGGAAAAGCCGCGCCGAAGAGCACGGCGGCGACGCTGTAGAAATAAGCCGCGCCCGTCCCGGTGACGGTGAGCGTGAACATGTTGGCATCGCATTCCCGGATGGATTTCCACCAGCGCCGGAGGAAAAACCAGCCGCTCCAAAAAAACACCGGCGTGGTGAGCGCGAGTTGGGCCCAGGCCGAGGCGCGGGGATCAAGCGCATGAAACCACCGCGGGGCGAGCATGCCGCCCATGGCGAGGACGATCACCGGCAGGCTGAGCGCGAGCGCGACCCAGAAGCGGGGGCGCAACACCCGCTCGTGCGGCAGGCCCATGTACACGGGCGCCCGGGAATCTGCCGACGGTCCGGCGGAGCCGTGAGCGGACATCGTCGGAGGGCGTTGAAGGTCGGGCAGACGAAGGTCTGCTTATTTTGCGGAGGCGGCGGGCGCCGCGGTTTTGGCGGCGGCCTCGTCGATGGTCTGAAGATATTTGGCGGGATTCTTTTTGAATTTCGCGACGCACATCTTGCAGCAGAAGCGGACGAGGCGGTCGGGCTTTCCCTCCTGCTTGTAAACGTAATCGATGGGGTCGCCCATGTCGCCGGGCTCGAGCTTCTCGCCGGACACGACGCAGGTATCGAGCGGGTAGGCGGCCTTGGCTTTGGCGAGGTCGAGGCTGTCGGCGGCGAAGGCGAAGCCGGTGGCGAACAGGCCGGCGGCGAGAGCGAGGGCGAGGCGGGCGGACGGGATCGGGTTCATAAGGAGGATAGGAAAGGGCTTTGTGGAGATAGGCAAATCGGCTGGCGACTCTTGGGGATTTAAGGCGTTTCGGCGTCCTGCAACGCGGCCAGATCGGGGTCGTGACGGGCTTCTTCCTTCCAGTGGGGTTCCCGGGCAAACACCCGGTCGAGCCGCCGCCGCGCTTCGGGGAAATCGCCGAGCAGGCAGTAATAGCAGGCGAGATTGTAGTCCACGAGGATGTCGGGCGCGGTGATGGCCTGCTCGCCGCGCAGGAGAATGTCGCGGGCCTCGGTGATCCGCTGGCGTTCGCGCAACGCATAGGCCCAGACGATCCACGGGCGCTCGGCGGACGGGTCGGCGCACACGACCTGCGGGGCAAGCGCGATCACGTCTTCCCAGGTTTCTTCCGCCATGGCGAGTTCGAGGCGCACGGCGAGAACGTCTGTGTTTTGCCGATCGGCGGACGGAATGCGGGCGAGTTCCTCCCGCGCCTCGGCGAGCAAGCCCAGTTCAAGATAGCCGAGGGCGTAATCGAGGTGTTTGCGGGTGGGGATCACGGCTGGGCGGCGACGGTTTGTTTCCGGATGGTGCGTCCCGGCACCCAGGAGGCGCCGACGAGCGTGGCACGCGGGTGGGGCGGAATGCCGATTTCGTCGTTGTGCAAAAGGCTGATGAGCATGTCGACGGCGGCCTCGCCGGTGCGATCGTTGTGCTGGTCCATGCCGGCCCAGTCGCGGGTGGAGGCGCGTTGTTCGAGCTGGATCAGGCCGATGTCACGGGGAACGCGCAAGCCGCGCGCCTCCACCCAGCGGCGGACCGCGCTGTAGAGCGTGAAGATGACGTCCGGGCGGGTTTCCTCCAGCCAGGCGTGGAAGAGCGCGGGGTTTTTGCGCGCCTGTTCCACCTGGTAAAACGGACGGAGGCGTTGCTCCGGCGGGAGCGCCTGCTGGCCGACCCACATGCCGGCGCTGAAGCGGCGTTCCACCAGGCGATCGATGCCATCATCGATCACGAGGGCAGGCCGGCGGTAGCCGAGGGCCAGGCCGGCTTCGACCGCCTGCATGACGAGCGCGTGGTGATCGACGCAGCAAAACGACAGTGTGGGCTCGTGGGTGCGCACGCCGGTGACCACGCAGGCATGGCTTTTCCAGACGGATTGGAATTTACGGGGCAGGCGGGTTTCATCCATCAGGCCCACGATGATCACGCCGCGGATGCCGCGGGTGCGCAGGATGCGGTTGAGCCGGGGACCGTCCAGTTCGGGGTCGTGCAACCAGAACTCGTCCATGCGGTAACCCTGCGACTCGGCGCGGCGGCGGCAGCCTTGGACGTAGGCGGGGATGGTGGGATGCCGGGTGAACGCATCCCGGTCGGGATGGGCGTTGAGTAAGGCGAGGGTGCGCTGGTAGCCGACCGGATGGGTCTTGCGCAGCTCGGTCATGAGGTGCGCGACCACGGGGTTTTTTACGTAGCCGAGTGCGCGGGCGGCCTGCTCGATCCGCAGGCGGGTGGCCGGCGGGATCTGCGGGTCCTGCCGCAGGGCGAGAGACACGGTGTTTTTGGAAACGCCCGTTTTTTCGGCGATGACGGACATGGTGACGCGGGCCATTTCACTGGACTGTCAAGTGAATCGGCTGTTTACCAGTACCAAGTCGCGGCATAGGCAAGGACCCTTCTTTCCCTCCATGTTTACCCTTGGCATTGATTACGGAACCAACTCGGTCCGCGCCCTCGTGGTGCGTTGTGCGGATGGCGCGGAGCTCGGCTCGGCCATCGTCAACTATCCTTCGGGGCATCAGGGCATCCTGCTCGATCCGAAGGACCACCACCTGGCGCGCCAGCATCCCGGCGACTATCTTTTCGGCCTCGAAAAGAGCGTGAAGGCCGCGCTGGCCCAGGCGAAGAAGACCAAGGGGTTTGACGCGAAAAAAGTTGTCGGTCTTGGCGTCGACACAACCGGCTCCAGCCCGATTCCGGTCGATCGCCGCAATCGCGCGCTCGCCCTCGATCCCAAATTTAAGAACAACCTTCATGCCCAGTGCTGGCTCTGGAAGGACCACACCAGCCACCGCGAGGCCGCGCAGATCACGGCCCTCGCCGCTCAGCACCGCCCGCAGTTCATCGCCAAGTGCGGCAACACCTACTCCTCCGAGTGGTGGTGGTCCAAGCTCTGGCACTGTCTCACGGTTGCTCCCAAAGTTTTCGACGCGGCCTACTCCTGGGTCGAGCTCTGCGATTGGATTCCCTCCGTCCTCGCGGGCGTAACCGACCCCGTCCAGGTCAAGCGCGGCATCTGCGCCGCCGGCCACAAGGCCCTTTACTCCGATGAATGGGGCGGGCTGCCCGACAAGGAATTCCTGGCGTTGCTCGATCCCAAACTCGCCGCTCTCCGCGACCGCCTTTACACCAAGGCCTACGACGCCAGCGAGTCCGCCGGCACGCTGGGCGCAGAATGGGCCAAGAAGCTCGGCCTGCCCGCCGGCATCCCGATCGCCATCGGCGAATTCGACGTGCACTACGGCGCGATCGGCTGCGGCGTCACCGAAGGCACCCTCGTCAAGGTCATTGGCACCTCCACCTGCGATTGCGGCGTGGTCTCAGCCGACAAGACCGTGGCGGACATCCCGGGCATCTGTGGCATCGTCAAGGGCGCCATTCTTCCCGGCTACTACGGCATCGAGGCCGGCCAGTCCGCCGTCGGCGACATTTTCAAATGGTACGTCGAGGGCGTGCTCGCCGACGTGAAGCTCCACGCCGTCCTCACCGCCGAGGCCGGGAAGCTCAAGCCCGGCCAGTCCGGCCTGCTCGCGCTCGACTGGAACAACGGCAACCGCACCATCCTGGTCGACCAGCTCCTCACCGGGCTCCTTGTCGGCCAGACGCTTTACACCACCAAGGCCGAGATCTACCGCGCGCTCATCGAGGCGACGGCCTTCGGTGCCCGCGCCATCATCGAGCGCATCAGGGAATACGGCGTGCCGATCGACCGCGTGGTCTGCGCCGGCGGCATCGCGGAGAAAAACGCCGTGCTCATGCAGATCTACGCCGACGTCACCGGTTGCACCATGCTCGTCGCCGGCTCCTCGCAGGCCTGCGCGCTCGGTTCGGCCGTGTCCGCCGCGGTGCTGGCCGGGGCCCACCCGGACTTTGCCACCGCGCAGAAGAAAATGACCCGCCTCAAGAAGGTCGCCTACAAGCCCAAGGCCGCCAGCCGGAAGGTCTACGACCGGCTCTACGCTCAGTATCGCGTTCTCCACGACAGCTTCGGCGGCCTCGACAAGAGCGCCGACCTCTCGCGCGTCATGAAGGAGCTGCTCGCCATCAAGGAGGCCGCCCGCGCCTGATTTGCCGTCTCTCCATCCCTCTGATTCAACTCTCAACTTTTCCGCCATGTCCCTCGTAAATCTCTCCACCCCCGAAATCTGGTTCGTCTGCGGTTCGCAGCATCTTTACGGCGAAGGCCCGCTCAAGCAGGTCGCCGCCAACGCGCAGGCCGTCGTCGACGGCCTCGTCAAGTCCAAGCGCCTCCCGCTGCCGCTCAAGTTCAAGGCGCTCCTGACCACGCCCGACGAGATTTCCAAGGTCTGCATCGAGGCCAACTCCAGCGCGAATTGCGCCGGTCTCGTCCTCTGGATGCACACGTTCTCACCTTCGAAGATGTGGATCCGCGGCCTCACCACGCTCAAGAAGCCCTTCCTGCATCTGCACACCCAGTTCAATCGCGACCTGCCCTGGGGCACGATCGACATGGACTTTATGAACCTCAACCAGGCCGCCCACGGCGACCGCGAGGCCGGGTTCATCCACACGCGCCTCCGTCTCGGCCGCAAGGTCGTCGTCGGCCACTGGTCCGACACCGAGGTGCAGGACCGCATCTCCGCCTGGATGCGCGCCACCCACGCCTGGCACGACTGGCAGGGCGCCAAGTTCGCCCGCTTCGGCGACAACATGCGCTACGTCGCCGTCACCGAGGGCGACAAGGTCGCCTCCGAGATCAAGTTCGGCTTCGAGGTCAACGGCTACGGCGTCGGCGATCTTGTCGCGAAGGTTGATGCTGTTTCCGACAAGGCCATCACCGCGCTTTGCGCCGAGTACGAAAAATCCTACAGCGTCGCCGCCGCCCTCAAGAAGAGCGGCTCCCGCCATGCCGAGTTGCGCTACAGCGCCCGTCTTGAGCTCGGCCTCGCCGCCTTCCTCGGGGAGATCGGCGCGAAAGGCTTCACCGACACGTTCGAGGACCTCCACGGCCTCCGCCAGCTTCCCGGCATGGCCACGCAGCGTCTCATGGGCGCCGGCTACGGCTTCGGCGGCGAGGGCGACTGGAAGACGGCCGCGCTCGTCCGCGCGATGAAAGTCATGGGCCACGGCCTCCCCGGTGGCACGTCCTTCATGGAGGACTACACCTACCACCTCTCGCCCAAGGGCCACCAGGTGCTCGGCGCGCACATGCTGGAAATCTGTCCCTCGATCGCCAGCGGCAAGCCTGCCGTGGAAATCCATCCGCTCGGCATCGGCGGCAAGGAGGACCCGGTGCGCTTCGTGTTCGATGCGCCTGCCGGCGAAGCCCTCAACGCCTCGCTCGTGGACATGGGCAACCGCTTCCGCCTGATCGTCAACGAGGTCACCGCCGTCAAGACGCCGAAGCTGCCCAACCTCCCCGTCGCCCGCGCCGTCTGGGAATGCAAGCCCGACTTCAAGACCGCCTGCGCCGCGTGGATCTACGCCGGCGGCGCTCACCACACCGGCTACAGCTACTCGGTCACCTCCGAGATGCTGGAGGATTTCGCCACCATCGCCGGCATCGAGACCGTTCACATCAACGCCGACACCCGCCTGCCCCAGCTCAAGCAGGACCTCCGCAACAACGAAGTGTACTTCCACCTCGCCCAAGGCATCCGCGTCTGATCCACAAATCCCGGGTCCTATAGGCCCTCGGCCTATAGGACTCCTATTCCCCTCCCATGCTCGAAGAACTCAAACGCGAAGCCTACGAGGCCAATCTCGCCCTCCCGAAGCACGGCCTCATCAACCTCACCTTCGGCAACGCCAGCGCGATCGATCGTGAGAAGGGCATCTTCGCCATCAAGCCCAGCGGCGTGGCCTATGAGGATCTCAAGCCGGCCGACATGGTGCTCGTCGATCTCGACGGCAAGCAGGTTGAGGGCAATCTTCGCCCCTCGTCCGACACGCCCACCCACCGCCGTCTCTTCCTCGCGTTTCACGCCATCGGCGGCGTCGTGCACACCCACTCCTCGAACGCGACCGCGTTTGCGCAGGCCGGCCGGGAGATTCCCATCTTCGGCACCACGCACGCGGATTATTTTTACGGCAGCGTCCCTGTGACCCGCAAGATGACGGCCGCCGAGATCGGCGGCGGCGCCTACGAGTGGGAGACGGGCAACGTGATCGTGGAGCGTTTCCTCCTCGGCAACTTCGATCCCGCCGACTACCCGGCCGTGCTCGTCAACCGTCATGCGCCCTTCACCTGGGGCAAGACCGTCGCCAAGGCGGTCGAGGTCGCCGTCGCCACCGAGTGCATCGCGCACATGGCGCTCATGTCGCTCCAGCTGGAGCCCGGGCTGCACACCATCGAGCCCGAGCTGCTCAACAAGCATTTCAAGCGCAAGCACGGCCCCGGCGCCTATTACGGCCAGGGCGGCAACTGCTGATTTTCGTCCGTTCGTTTTTCACCCCCATCCCCCCATGAACCTGTTCCGCTCCCTTCTCGCCGCCGGCCTTTGCGTGGCCGGCGTTTTGTCCGCCTCCGCCGCCGATAAGCTCACGGTCGGCTTTTCCCAGATCGGCGCCGAAAGCGCCTGGCGCACCGCCAACACCGACTCGATCAAGAACGAAGCCGAGAAACGCGGCATCAAGCTCCAGTTCGCCGACGCCCAGCAGAAGCAGGAAAATCAAATCAAGGCGCTGCGCTCCTTCATCGCCCAAGGCGTGGACGTGATCGCCTTCTCCCCGGTGGTCGAGACCGGCTGGGAGCCCGTGCTGCGCGAGATCAAGCGCGCCGGCATCCCGGTGGTCCTCTCCGACCGCGCGGTCAAGGTGTCCGACCCGAGCCTGTTCGTCACGTTCATCGGTTCCGATTTCGTCGAGGAGGGTCGCAAGGCCGGTCGCTGGCTGGTCGAGAAGACCGGCGGCAAGGCCGTCATCGCCGAACTCACCGGCACCCCCGGCGCCGCCCCTGCCATCGATCGCAAGAAGGGTTTTGAGGAAATCATCTCCACTCATCCCGAGATGAAGATCATCAAGTCCCAGAGCGGCGACTTCACCCGCGCCAAGGGCAAGGAAGTCATGGAGTCCTTCCTGAAATCCCCCGAGGGCAAACAGATCACCGTCCTCTACGCGCACAACGACGACATGGCCCTCGGTGCCATCCAGGCCATCGAGGAAGCCGGCCTTAAGCCCGGCAAGGACATCGTCATCGTCTCCATCGACGGCGTGAAGGGCGCGTTCGAGGCCATGGCCGCGGGCAAGCTCAACTGCACCGTCGAGTGCAACCCGCTCATCGGACCCCAGCTCTTCGACCTCATCAAGAAAGTGGCCGCGGGTCAGTCCGTGGCGAAGCGCATCGCGGTGGAAGAAGGCGTCTACGACGAGTCCCAAGCCGCCGCCGAGCTGCCCAAGCGCCAGTACTGAGTTTTGGTTTAATCGTCCCCTGTCATGAGCGAGCCCATCCTGAGTTGCCGCGGTCTCACCAAGCGCTTTCCCGGCGTGGTCGCGCTTGACGGGGTCGATTTCTTCGCCCGTCCCGGCGAGGTTCACGCCCTCATGGGCGAGAACGGCGCGGGCAAGAGCACGCTCATCAAGGCCCTCACCGGCGTGCACCCGCGCGACGCCGGTGAAGCCGTGCTGGCCGGGAAGTCGATCCACCCGCGCTCTCCGCGCGAAGCGGAGGCCGCGGGCATCAGCACCGTTTATCAGGAGGTCAATCTCATCCCCGACCTCTCGGTGGCGGAGAACATCTGTCTCGGCCGGCAGGAGACGACGCTGGGATTCATCCGCTGGGGCGCCATTCGCGAACGGGCCAGCGCGGCGCTGGCCCGCCTCGGCGTCGCGGTCGATGTGGACAAGACGCTCTCCGATTGCTCTATCGCCATCCAGCAACTCGTCGCCATCGCCCGCGCCACCGACATCTCGGCCCGCGTGCTCATCCTTGACGAGCCGACGTCCAGTCTCGACGACAGCGAAGTCGAGGAACTGTTCACCGTCGTTCGCCGCCTGCGCGACGAGGGTTGGGCCATCATCTTCGTCTCGCATTTTCTCGACCAGGTTTACGCGCTCGCCGACCGCATTACCGTCCTTCGCAACGGCAAGCTCGTCGGAGAATTCCTCGCCGCCGAGCTGCCCCGCTTGCAATTGGTTGCTCACATGATGGGCCGTTCGATCAACGAGGTGGAGGCCTTGCAGCATCGCGAGCCGCCCGCCCGCCCCGCCGGCGAGCCGCTGGTCTCCGTGCGCGGTTTCGGCCGGCGAGCCAGCGTGCGGCCGCTCGATCTCGAGGTGCGCCGTGGCGAGGTGCTCGGCCTGGCCGGCCTGCTTGGCTCCGGCCGCACCGAGGTTGCCCGCCTGCTCTTCGGCTTGGATCGCGCCGATTCCGGCGAGATGCACGTGGAGGGAAAACCCGCCGCCATGCGTTCGCCGCAGGCCTCGCTGCGCGCCCGCTTCGCCCTCACCCCCGAGGACCGCAAAAGCCAGGCCATCCTTCCCAATCTCACGGTCCGCGAAAACCTGATCATCGCCCTTCAGGCCCGCCGCGGCATCTGGCGCAAGATTCCGCGTCAGGAACAGGACCGTCTGGTCTCCCAGTTCACCCGCGCCCTCGGCATCAAGACGAGCAGCCCCGAGCAGCTCATCCGCAACCTGAGCGGCGGCAACCAGCAGAAGGTCATCCTCGCCCGCTGGCTCGCCACGGAGCCGCGCCTTCTCCTTCTCGACGAGCCGACCCGCGGCATCGACGTGGGCGCGCAGGCCGACATCGAGCGCCTGCTCGCCAAACTGCGCGACGAGGGCCTCGCCATCATTTTTATCTGCGCCGACACCGCCGAGCTGGCCCGCAACAGCCAGCGCATCGCCGTCATGCGCGACCGGGCCAAGGTCGCCGAACTCACCGGAGCCGACCTCAACGAACAGGCGATCATGCGCGCCATCGCGCACGGCGACGCCAGCCACCCTTCTTCCTGACGCATCATGTGGATCGATCTTGTTTTCTGGGCCGGTTTCGCCGGCCTCTTGTGGGTTAACCGCAGCCGGCCGGTCTTCTGGCCGTTGCTCGCGCTCGGCCTGCTGCTCCTTTTCAACCGCTTCACCACGCCGGGATTCTTCGATTTGGAAATCCGTGACGGCCGTCTCTACGGCAGCTTGGTAGACGTGATCAACCAAGGCTCGAAGGTCATGCTGCTCGCTCTTGGCATGACGCTGGTCATCGCCACCGGTGGTGTGGATCTCTCGGTTGGCGCGATCATGGCGATCGCCGGCGCCGTGCTGGCGCAGGTGGTCGGCGTCGCGCACCTCTCGGTGACCGTCGCCATCGTCGCGGCGCTCGCCGCCGGTCTGCTGGCCGGCGCGTGGAACGGCTTGCTGGTCGCCGGCCTTCGCATTCAGCCAATCGTCGCGACGCTGATTCTCATGGTCGCCGGTCGTGGCATCGCCCAGCTGATCACCGACGGCCAGATCATCAATTTCGAGCAGCCCGCGCTGGTCTTCCTCGGCAACGGCAGTCTTTTCGGCCTGCCCTTCACGCTCACGCTGGTCCTCGCGATGTTCATTTTCACCGCGCTGCTCGTGCGCGGCACCGCCCTCGGTCTCTTCATCGAGGCGGTGGGCGACAACGAAACCGCCAGCCATTTCACCGGCCTGTCGGCGCAGCGGGTTAAGTTTCTCGTCTACGTCTTCGCGGGCTTCTGCGCCGGCCTCGCCGGCTTGGTGGCGGCTTCCAATATCAAGAGCGCCGACGCCAATCATGCGGGCCTCTACCTTGAGCTCGACGCCATCCTCGCGGTGGTGGTCGGCGGCACGGCCCTGACGGGCGGACGTTTCCAGCTCGCCGGTTCGCTGGTGGGCGCGCTGCTCATCCAGACGCTCAGCACCACGCTTTACGCCCGCAACGTCAGCGCCGACATCGCGCCTGTGCCCAAGGCCATCGTCATCTTGGCTGTCTGCCTGCTGCAATCGCCTGTTCTCCGCGGAAAGATCGCGCGTCTCGGACGCTTCCTGCCGAAGACGAAAGGAGGCGCGGCATGAAAAAGCTCCGTCTCTCCCCGCAGACCATTCCGATGGTCGCCTCGGTGGCCGTGCTCATCGTGCTCTACGTGGGCGGTTGCCTGGCGTTCGATAATTTCGGATCGCTGCGGGTGCTCATCAATCTCTTCGGCGACAACGCATTTCTGGGCGTTGCCGCTATCGGCATCACCTTCGTCATTCTTTCCGGCGGCATCGACCTGTCGGTCGGCGCGGTGGTGGCGCTCACCAGCATTCTAATCGCAGGGCTGATCGGCCATGGTTTGCATCCGCTGGCGGCCATCGCCGTTTCTTTGGCGTTCGGTGCGGCGTTCGGCGCGCTCATGGGCACGCTGATCCAAGTGTTCGAGCTGCCGCCGTTTCTCGTGACGCTCGGCGGCATGTTTCTCGCGCGCGGACTCGGTTTCGTCGTGCATCCCGAATCACTGTCCATCGATCATCCCTTCTACGGCGATTTCGTTTCGCAGACGCTGTCCCTGCCGGTCACGCGCAAGCTCTCGATTCCGTTCACGGCGGTGTGCCTGGTCGCAGTGGTGATCGGGGCGACGATGCTCGCGCGCTGGTCGCGCTTTGGTCGGAACGTCCGTGCCATCGGTTCCAGCGAGGCGTCCGCGCGACTCATGGGCGTGCCCATCGCCCGCACGAAGATCCTGGTTTACACGCTCGCCGGCGCCCTGTCGGCGCTCGGCGGCGTGGTGGCGACGTTTTATATGCAGTCGGGCAACCCCGCCTCGTTCGTCGGACTGGAGCTCGACGCGATCGCGGCGGCGGTCATCGGCGGCACGCTTTTGCGCGGCGGCGTAGGCTTCATCCCGGGCACGCTGGTGGGCGTGCTGATCTTGGGAGTGATCCAGACGCTGATCATTTTCCAAGGAACGCTGAACTCCTGGTGGACGCGCATCGCGGTGGGCGGTCTGCTGTTCGTCTTCATTCTTCTGCAGCAGCTGATCACGCGTCGGAAGAAGTAAGGCCTGTGGGAAATCCAGGTTACGGGACGGGTTGAGGATTGTGGGAGGACGCCGGAGCGGATTGGTTTACCCCATGATCCAACCCGGCTTGGTCTCCGTCACCTTTCGAAAGCTTTCGCCTGCGGAGATCGTGTCGCTGGTGAAACAGGCCGGATTGAAGGGCATCGAGTGGGGAGGCGATCTCCACGTGCCGCACGGCGATCTCGTGCGGGCGCGCGAGGTGCGTGAACTCACCCACGAAGCCGGCCTGAGCGTCGCCGCCTATGGCAGTTACTATCGCGTGGGCCAGAGCGAGACGGCGGGTTTGTCCTTTGAGCGGGTGCTGGAAACCGCAGTGGAGCTGGGTGCCGGCACCGTCCGCGTGTGGCCGGGCGGCGCGGGTTCCGACGCGACGGATGAGGAGGGCCGCTGGAAAATCATCCAGGATCTCCGGCGTATCGCGGACCTCGCCGCGCGTGCGCGCGTGACGGTCTCCATGGAATTCCACGGCGGCACCCTCACCGACACCAACGAGTCGGCGAGCAAGCTCCTCGTCGAGGTCGATCATCCGAACATTCTCACCTGCTGGCAGCCGCACAACGGCGAGGCGACGGAGGAGTGCGTGCGCGGGCTGCGCGAAGTGCTGCCGCGCGTGGGCAACGTGCATGTTTTTCATTGGTGGCCGACGGCGGCCGAGCGGCATCCGTTGGCGGCCGGCGCGGAACGTTGGGCGCAATTCTGGCCGCTGCTCCGGCAGGCGCCTGGGGACCGCTTTGCGCTGCTGGAATTCGTCCAGGGCGACGAGCCCGCCGCCTTTCTGCGCGACGCCGAAACGCTCAAACAGTGGCTGGCGGAAACCTGAGCCTCCTTTCTTGGAGTGGGGCGCACCCTTGACTTGGCGGAGGACGCGCGCCGTTGATCACGGGATGAACCATCGGGATTTTCGCGCGGAGGTCGGGCCGGCTGTCGTCACGGTCGTCGCGCGGTTCCTGGCGCAGAATGGGCTGGCTCCGCTTGCGGACTCCGATCTTGCGGTGTGGGTGACGGTGCTGGAAGCAATCGGAACGGAGCTCGGAACCGGGGCGGGTGCGGGCGGCGAGTTGCCCGAGCCGGCGGTGAAGGCCGGGGTTGACCGGTTGCTGGCGACGCTGGTCGTGCCGCGGCCGGAACTGGCCGGTTTGGCGAAGCAGCTGATCAAAGGCTGCCATCAGCCCGACTATCCCCGGTGCCGTGAGTCATACCACGAAACCGATGCCGGCGGCCGATGCCGACGCCAGGAATTGGACTACGACCGGGCCCGGGTGAGCGGGGCGCATTGCGTGGACTGTCCGCATTGGCGCGAGTGGACGCCGGAAACGCACGCGGCGCGGCTGGCGGCGGCGTGGAGCGGGGGCGCGGATGCCTTCCGCAGGCACCAGGAAGTATTTTTGCCCGAGGATTTCCGGGCATTGCGCCTGCTAACACGACCGCGAGCGTAGCCCCAAACACCACCATGACCGCTCGCAACACTTCAACGTCCATCGCTTTGCGCCTCGACAAAATCCTTGGTGGAATATTCGGTTGTAAACTTTTTTACAAAAGCGGATGCCACGTATCGTTCCCCTGCGTTCAATGAGCTTCGGCTTGGTTGCTTTGCTGCTGCCGACGGTTTCCGCAAGCGCGGCGGAGGGCTCGTCTTTTGCGGCCTTGGGTCCCGAGGCCATATGGCTGCGCTGGATCGGCGCGATTTTTGTGATCATGGCGATCGGCGGCCTGTTGGTCTTTTGGATCAACTTGCGCCTGCAGGGTCAGGTCGGCGCGCAGACGCGCGCCTTGCGCGCCTCCGAGGTGCGAATGCGCAATCTCTTCGAAAACACGCCGGTGGCGATCGTGGAGATGGACTTCTCCGCGGTGGTGGCGTGGTTGGAAGGATTGCGGCGCGAGGGAGTGACCGATTTGCTCACGCATCTGGCGGCTCATCAGGGGCTGTCGGCCGAGAAATTTCCGTTGGTGCGCGTGATTGCGGCCAATCGCACGGTGTTGCGGTTGAGCGGCGCCCGCGATGTGGAAGATTACGAGCGTTTGCGGATCAAAACGCGGACACCGGCGGTGATCGACGCGTTTGAGGCGCAGTTGTGCGCGCTCTGGGACGGAGCCGTGGAGATGACCCGGGAGCTGCGCTATCGTGGCGTCGACGGGCTGCCGGGCCACAGCCTGATGCACTGGAGCATGCCGGAGGAAGCCGGCCGGCCCGATCATACGCGGGTACAGGTGGCGTTCACCGATTTGGGCATGTTGCGCGCCACCGAGGAAAAATTGCGCGAGATCGAGGACCGCTGGCGGCTGGCTGTGATCAGCATCAACGCCGGCATCTGGGAGTATAACTTCACCACCGGGGAAATGTTTTTCTCCGACCGCTGGAAGGAAATCATCGGCTTCGCGCCCGAGGAGCTGGCCAACGAGCGCGGCGAGTTCTGGACGCGCATCCACTCCGACGATTTGGATCGGGTGAAGCAGGCGATGAGCGACTATCTGAGCGGCCAGAGAGGGAACTATTCAGTCGAGTTTCGCATGCGCTGCCGGGACGGCTCCTACAAGTGGATCCTCTCGCGCGGCCGGGCGCTTTTCGACGCGACAGGCAAGCCTCAGCGGCTTATCGGCGCCCACTCCGACATCGACGAGAGCAAGCGGGCCGAGGCGGCCTTGCGCAGCAGCAGTGCGCGCTACCGGATGCTCTTCGAGTCCAATCCCAGTCCCATGTGGGTCTACGACCGGAGCACGTTTGTGTTTCTCATGGTCAACACCGCCGCGGTGCGAGCCTATGGCTACACGCGGGAGGAGTTTTTGCAGATGACCATCTTCGACCTGCGCACGGCGGTCGAGGCCGAGCGTCTGCGCGAGGCGATCGCCGGCCGGCCGGTTGGCGGTCATGAGCATGATCCGCTGCTCTGGCGTCACCTTTGCAAGGACGGCGCCGAGGTTTACGCCGAGGTCGCTACCCGCGACTACGAGCTGGACGGCCGGCCGGCGGTGCTGGTGGTCGCGCAGGATGTCACCCAGCGTCATCTGGCGGAGGAGCAGTTGCGTTCCAGCGAGACCCGTTATCGCACGCTTTTCGAAAGCGCGGTCGAGGGCGTTTACGAGTCCACCGCCGACGGGTTCCGCTCGGTCAATCCCGCGCTCGCCCGCATGTTCGGGTTTGGCAATCCGGCGGAGATGCTCGGCGACCGGCGCAGGGATTTCTCCGCACTCTACGTGCAGCCCGGCCGTCGCGCCGAGTTTCTTGCGCTCATGCGCGGACGGGACGCGCTGTTCGATTTCGAATCCGAGATCCGCCGGCCCGACGGTTCCATCCGTTGGATATCCGAGAACGCCAGTGCCGTGCGGGACAAGAACGGCCAGTTGCTCTACATCCATGGTTTTGTCTCGGACATCACCGATCGTCGTCAGGCGGAGAACGCTCTGCGTTCGTCCGAAGAGCGCTATCGGGTGCTGTTCGAAAACGCGCCGGTGGCCATTCTCGAATATGACTTCAGTCCCGTGCTCCGCTGGTTGCGCAAGGCGCGCGAGACCGGGGTGCAGGATATCTTGGCCCACCTGGACAACGACGCCGCGGCCTACGCGGCGGCCATGGAGCGCGTGGAACTTGTCGGGCTGAACCGCGAAGCGATGCAGCTGGTGGCGGCGTCCTCGAAGCAGGAGGTGGTGGAGAGTTTGCGGGACGTTTTCATCGGAGAGGCCGAGATCGGCCACCGCTCGGTGTGCCGGGCCTTGTGGGAGGGGCGCAACGCCTTGGAGGGCGAACTCACCATCAACGCCATCGACGGGATGCCGCGCCGTGTTTTTTACCGCTGGTGGGTGCCCTCGCTGGGTGATGAAGCGAGCTTTGCCTGGACGCAGATCGTGCTCGTCGACCTCACCGGTATCAAACGCACGGAGGCGGCGCTCGCGGCCGAGCGGGAGCGCCTGAGCGTGACGTTGCGGGCCATGGCCGAAGGGGTGATCACCACCGACATGCAGGGGAAGGTGCTGTTTCTCAACGAAGCTGCCGGACAGCTCACCGGGTGGAGCGAAGAGGTGGCCATCGGGCGCCGGGTCGACGAGGTGTGCGTGCTTCGCCATGAAAAAACCAATGCCGTGGTGACGGTCCCGGTCGGAGCCGCGCTCGCCGGCGCGAATGTGATCGAGCTGCCGATGGACACCGTTCTGCTCGATCGTCAGGGCGTCCCCCGCCTTGTTGAGGGTCGGGGCGCGCCCATCCATGACCTGAACAGCCAGGCGATCGGCGCGGTGCTGGTGTTGCGCGATGTCACGGAGCGAGCCCGGCTGGAGGGCGAGATCCTGCGCGCCTCCAAGCTCGAATCCGTCGGCATCCTGGCTGGCGGCATCGCCCATGATTTCAACAACCTGCTCACGGTCGTGATGGGCAATCTCACCCTGGCGATGCTCGACTCGCAGGCGATGGCCGCGGCCGGTCGCTGGCTGCAGGATGCGGAGCGTGGCGTCATGCGCGCCCGCGATCTCACCCAGCAGCTGCTCACCTTCGCCCGCGGCGGCGAGCCGGTGCGCTCCGCCGTCCGGCTGCCCGAGGTGGTGCGCGAGGCGGCCAACTTCGCTCTGCACGGATCCAAGGTGCGCTGCGAGTTCGCCATCGATGAGGACCTGTGGACGGCGGAAGTTGACAAGGGCCAGATCGGCCAGGTGGTGCAGAACCTCGTGATCAATGCCGTGCAGGCCACGCCCGACGGCGGCATTATGCACATCGCGATGCGCAATGAGCATCTGCCCGACTCCGGCGCCCGACCGCTGGCAGCGGGCAACTACCTGTGCATTGAGATCCGCGACACCGGTTCAGGCATCCGGCCCGACCACCTGCCCCGGATTTTCGATCCCTATTTCACCACCAAGCAATCGGGCAGCGGCCTGGGCCTGGCCACGGTTTACTCGATCATTCGCAAGCATCAGGGGCACATCGAGGTCGAGTCGGAGCTCGGTCATGGCACGGTTTTCCGCTTCTGGCTGCCCGCCGCGCCCGAGGCGCGTCCGGCGCTCCCCGAGCAGGCGTCCGTGCCCGGCAATCTCGCGGGCCGCGTGTTGTTCATGGACGACGAGGAGCCGATTCGCTCCATTGCCGAGGCTTTGTTGAAACGCCTGGGATTTGAGGTCGTCACGGTGAGCGACGGACGTGAGGCGGTGCGCGTTTACGCCGAAGGCCGTCGCACTGGAAAATCGTTCGACGTGGTCATCATGGATCTCACGGTGCCGGGCGGCATGGGCGGCAAGGCGGCCATGACCGAGTTGATCAAGATCGACCCGCAGGTGAAGGGCATCGTGTCGAGCGGCTACTCCAGTGATCCGGTGATGGCCAACTATCGCGCGCACGGGTTCAGAGGCATGGTGCCGAAACCCTACAAGCTCACCGATCTGGCCAAGACAATCCGCACCGTGCTCGAGGGTGGAAGCCAGGACTGACCCTGTGCTTTAAGAGCGAATACAGCGGACAAAGTCGTCGGGGATCCCGACGGCTTGCGGCGTCACAACTTCAGTTCGACCTGGGCGGGCGCGGGTGTGATGCGGGCTTGGTGGCTGAAATAGTGGTCGCTGAGCAGGGGATGCAGCTCGTAAAGCCGCTTGAGCAGCGTGGCGAGGGTGTCCTTGAGCTTGGCGGCCTCCGCGTCGTCGATGGCGGTTTCGCCATTGAAATGGCGGGCGAGCGGGACGGATGCGAGGAAGTGGAGGGTTTCGTTCACGAACTCGGTCGTGGGATCCGGCTCGTCGTCGTGGGTGTCGAGGCGGATGGCACGCAGGCTGGTTTTGATCTGGTGCAGATTGTGGAAGATGCTGCGGGGCGCCTCGGTCTGCTTGAGAAAAAGCTCCGCCACGAAACGCGGCTGGCTGCGCGTCTGATACAAGCGGCGGTAGGCATCCTGTGAACCGAGCATGCGCAAGAGCGCGGAAAGCTCGGGATTGTCGCGCTGCCGGCGAGGAGAGGGCGCGGCGGCGGCGAGATCGAGCGCGCCCAGCAGGTGGCGGAGGGAGCTGCACGTCATGGTGGCGCGTTCGAGGTGCAGGCCCATGCGCAGGAAGTGCCAGCCGGAGTCCTGCAGCATGGTGCGCTCGGCGATGCCGAGGAGGGCGTTGACCTCGGTGAGCACGGCTTGGACGGCGAGAGCGGAAGGCGAAGGCGCGTGGTTCGTCCGTGCGCGCCCGCGGTTCCCGGAAGCCGGGCGCAGCGCCTGCAAATCGGCCAGCCGGGCGAGCAGACGGCTGAGGGTGATCCAGACTTCGGGGCTCACGTAGTCGCGGAGCTGACGGGCGTTCTCGACCGCCCAATCGATGGAGGAGTAAATCGAGCTGGAGTTGGCCGCATCGAGCGACATGCGCCACATCAGGTCGGTCGAAAGCGTCGCCTGCGGGTTGGTCCGGGCGGTGATCTTGTGATCGGTGTGACCGGTGGCCTCAAGCAGTCCGCGCCACACCGGCAGCCAGCGGCGGCGCTCGCGGGCGGGGATTTCCTCCAGCGCGACGTCATCGAGGATGGACAGCATGCGCGCGGTGGCCTCGGCGCGTTCCAGGTAGCGGCCCAGCCAGAAAAGGTTCTCGGCGGCCCGCGAGCCGAGGGTGTGGGTTTGGACACCGTTCACCGCCGCGGTCTCCAAATCGGCGACTTCGCCGGAGCTGCCCTGGGTGCTGACAAGCACGATGGCATCGGCGGAAACGCCCACGCGTTCGATGCAAGGGTCGGTCTCGCCGATGCGCACGAGGCCGCCGGGAAAAACGGAGAACCGTTTTCCCTGGCAGAGCACGAACGCGCTCAGGCGGAAGGGGGCGGATTGGCGTGCACGGGGATTGATCGGGAGCAGCGCGAGTTCCGGCTGGGCGACATAGGCGTGCGGATTCTCGCGGACGGACTGGGCGAGTCCGCGGGCGTCAAGGAGCACCGGCTTGGGCGCGTGCAGGCGCGGGTCGCCAAGGCGGGGGTCATGCGCGGGGCGGATGCGCAGGCTGTCGCGGTGCTCGAGAATATAATCGAGGTGATCGGTGTCGCCGCAGGTGAAGGTCGGGATGGACGGCAGCAGCGGCTTTTCGCCGAGATAGAACCGCATGAGCGGATTTGCGTAGGCGTTGAGCGCCCGGCTCTCGGCCACGCCGGTGCCGATGGCGTTGGCGATGACGACGGTGCCGGCCCGGATGCACTGGAGCAGGCCGGGGATGCCGGCGGTCTCGCGGTCGGTCGAGAAGACGACGGGGTCGATGTAGGCGTCGTTGAGCCGCCGATACAAAACGTCCACGCGTTCGAGACCGGCGATGGTTTTGAAATAGACGCGGTTGTCGAGGACGAGGAGATCGTCGCCCCGGGCGAGGGGCAGGCCCATCTTGCGGGCGAGAAAACTGTGCTCGGAGTAGAACGGATCGTGGGGACCGGCGGTGAGCACCACGATCGACGGGGCGCGGCCGGTATCGGGGGCGAGCGCGTGCAGTGATTCGAGCAGCTGGAGGGGAAAGTTGATGACGCTGTGGTAGTCGGGCAGCGCGCGATAGAGATCGGCGGCCTCCTGCGTCATGAAGCGGCGGTTCTGCACCGCGTAGCTGAGACCGATGGGCGTGTTGGCGCGGGTGTCGGTGAAAAGCCAGCCGCCGGCGGTTTTCACGAGATCGAAGCGGAGCAGCGTCGCGGGGCTGGCCCGGCCGGGCTCAAGGCCGAGGCAGGGCCGGCGGTAATAGGGATCGCAGAGGACGATTTCGGGCGAGAGGAGCTTTTGCTCCAAAGCCTGCTGGCCGGAGTAGAGATCGACGAGCAACGCGTTGACGAAATGCGCGCGCTGACGGAGCGCGGCCTCGAGCAGCGTCCACTCCTCGGCGCTCACCACCAGCGGGGTGGGCTCCAGTTCCCAGAACGGCTGGTTGCCCGGCGCCGGGGCGTGGTTGAGGTCCGTGAGCCCGGCGTTGCGGATGGAAAGGCGCAGGCGGGTCCGCAGCGGACGGAGTTGCGCGGGATGCAGCGTCGGAAGGTGCGGCGAGCGGGCGGACATCGAAGGGAAATATCAACGGGGCAGCGGGCGCCGGGAGCAAGCTTCGGGTCGCGGACGTTTTGAGGATTGGCCTGCGGACGCCGGGCGTTTTGCTGCGCGGATGCTCCCGCTTTGCGATACCCAGAAAATCAGGCGCGTTCCCGTCATCACCGGATTGCTTATTTTGGCCAACCTCGGGGTATTCGCCTATGAAGTGATGCTTGCGTTACAGGGTGGCGGAGGGGCGAACGTGTTTCTAAAAAACCATGCTTTGGTGCCGGCGCGGCTGATCGCCGGCTGGGATGACGAGGGGCAGTGGCTGACCTTGTTCACGCATATGTTCCTGCATGGCGGCGTGGCGCATGTTTTGGGCAACTGCTGGTTTTTGTGGGTGTTTGGCCGCAGCGTGGAGGACCGCTTGGGTCCGTTTTTGTATCTGGGTTTTTATCTCGTCTGCGGACTGGGAGCGGCGGCGTTGCAGATCGTGGTGGAGCCGTCGGCATCCGTGCCGATGCTCGGCGCGAGCGGGGCGATTTCGGGGGTGCTGGGCGCGTATTTCGTGCTGTTTCCGACGGCATGGATCGTGACGCTGGTGCCATGGATCGTCCCGGTCGTGCCGGTGCCCGCGTTCGTTTTTCTGATCCTCTGGTTCGCGTTGCAGACGGTGAACGGCTTCGGCGCGCTCATGGATGGCAATGCGGCCGGCGGCGGCGTGGCCTGGTGGGCACACGCGGGCGGTTTCGTGACCGGCGTATGCCTGACGCTCTGGGCGAAGAGCAACCGCTGGGTGCGGCGGTAGGGGGCGGTTTACTTTTTTGCGGCGCGGAGGCCTTGGATGGTCGCGAAGGCGAGGGGCGCCCAACGGACGAGCGAGCCGAGGAGATTGAGGCGGGGTGCGGCGGTGCGTTGCACGATCAGGGCCAAGGGCACGGCGGCGGCTTTCGCGAGAGGGGAGAGGCCGCGCCAGAAGGCCATCAGGCGGTCCAGCCATTCCAGCGGACGGACAGCGTGGACGGCGGCTTCGGCGCACTCGATGCGGCGCAGGGCGATATGCTGGCGCACGACGAGCTTGCGGATGGCGAGTCGGTTCAGTTCGGGTTGCGGATGCATGCGCGGTCCACCCCGAGTTCTTCGAGAGTGGCGGCAAAGGGTTTGGGCTGGCGGGCGAGGTAGCGGCGAAACGCGAGGATGATTGCGACGAGCGCGCCGGCATAAAGTGCGGTGAGCCCGCCCAGCACGGCGAGGCGGGCGCTTTCCCAGAAAAGGTAAACCAGCGTGAGGCTGGCGAAGGTGATCGTCATCATGCCGGTGAAAACGGCGGCGCTGATCCAGACAAACGTTTGGATCAGGCGGAATTTTTCCTCGTGCAGCTCGATCGAGAGCAGTTCAAGGCGGTCCTCCACGCCGGCGACGAGGCCATCGCCAAGCGTGCGGAGGGAGCCAATGAAGCCGGCGGAGGAGGCGGGAGGTTTTTCCATGGAGGACGGTTCGGATACCCGGCCGGCGGTCGGGTCTACATCGGAGTTACTTGCTGCGGCGGCCGAGGAGGACGCCGACGAGAAGGCCGACGCCGGCGGCGATGGCAATGGACTGGTAGGGATTGGCGCGGATGGTTTCGTCGGTGCACTTGGCGCCGGCGACGACCTTTTTCTTGGCGCCTTCATAGAGGTCGGAGAAGCGCTCCTGGGCGGCGTGGAAGCGCGTGCGGAGGGTGTCGAGGGCTTCGGCGGAGTGTTCGGAGAGAGAGGAGGTCATCATCGTTTCGGCCTCGGCGACGAGGACTTGGAGATCGTGAAGCAGTTCCTTGGGCGTAGGGGCGGTTTCCTGGTTGTTTTTCATGGATGTATAAAGGGTGGATTGGCTGACGAAAGAGGGGCGATGATCTCAGACCTTCCGACCGCGCAGGAGCATGGCGATGAAGAGGACGAGGAAGATGAGGAAGAGAACCTTCGCGATCAGGGCGGCGGTGCCGGCGATGGCGCCGAAGCCGAGGGCGCCCGCGAGGATGGCGATGACGAGGAAAACGATGCAGTAATAGAGCATGGCGGGAGTGGCGTTATGATTTTGAGCCGCGAAGCAATCCACCGAGCCCGATCGCGGTGGCGACGGCTCCCCCGATCAGGAGCCACAGGGTCTTGTCGGTCGGAGAACCGGTGAATAGCCGCGAGAAGCTGGAGCCGATGGAATCCGAGGCGCTGATGCCGTAGACGACCAGGACGATGCCGCCGACGAGGAAGGCGAGTGAGAGGATTTTGTTCATGAGAGCGGGAAGGGGAGCAGGAGCCTGCAAGCAGGCTCCTGCGTCGGAATAGGCCGGGACTTTATTCGGCCGGGGTGGCGGTGGAGAGGGCGATGCCGAGGGCCTTGAAGTCGGCTTCGAGGTCGGTGAGGGATTCGCGCAACGGGATCACGTTTTCGTTGGCCTTGTTGGCGACGCTTTTGACGGAGGCGATGCCCTCGGCCGTGAGGTCGGTGGCCAGGGCGGTGCGGATGTCCTTGAGGTCAGACATGAAGGGGATGAAGGCGGCCTTGGTCTGCACGTAGCTCACACGCACTTTGTCGAAACGGGCGGCGACGGCATTTTTGCGGTCGGAGCTGCGAGTGCGGATGTCCTCGTTCTGAATCTTCGCGAGTTCGGTGTCCCAGTTGCGGAAGTAGTCGGCGCCTTGCGTCTGCATGGCGGCGGCTTGTTCGTTCACGTCGTTGGAGAGGGACTCGAGTTTTCCGACCGACGTATTGAACTTGTCGAATTGGGGTTTGAGGTTGGCGGCGGGGCTGTTGACGAGGCTGGTGAGGGCGAAGAGGGCGGCGTCGATCTGGCCGTTGCCCTTGTGGATGTCCTGCGCGGTTTTTTGAAGAGAGGAGGAGGTGTTGGCGGCCTTGTCATAGCCGGTGGTGGAGGCGCAGCCGGTCATGAGGAGGACGGCGGCAGCGAGGGATGCGGACAGGACGGGGTTCAGTTTCATGGTATCGATGGATGTTGGTCTGGCTAAAATGGGGGCTGGTTCAGGAGGTCTCCGCTTCTTCGTTTTGGAGCTGGGCGCGGAGCATCCAGGCGGTCTTTTCATGCCGGCCCATGAGGCCGGTGAGAAAGTCGGCGGTGCCGGCGTCGTGATAGCGTTCGGTGCAGGCTTCGCTGTCGGCGCGGAGTTGGACGATGATCTCCTCGTGGAGATCGAGCAGCTCGCCGAGCATGCGGTCCGGCGCGAGGCCGATGCCGGGAGTGGTGGAAAGGCGGGCGGCTTTGGTGAGCTCGGACCAATGGCCGCGGGCGCCGACACCGATGGCGCGGGCACGTTCGGCGACATCATCGATCCAACCGGCGATCTCAGTGTATTGGGTCTCGAACTGCTTGTGCAGCCAATAAAATCCGGGGCCGGTGGCGTTCCAGTGATAATCGCGGGTGGTGGCGTAGAGCACGGACTCGTCGGCGAGGAGCAGATTGAGCATCTGGCCAACCTCAAGCCGGGTTTCGTCGTTTAATCCTATGTTGATTTTCATGATGGCTGGACTGAGGCGAGGGGGCGTTGGATAAAAAGAGGCGCGACCACCCGGAGGTGGCCGCGCCCCAGGGAGCCGGGGGCGCTTGCTCAGATCTTCACGGTCATGTTGTTGCTGACCGACTTCACTCCGCGGACGTTCTCGGCGAGCTTGGTGACGAGGTCCTTTTCGGCATCGGAGCCGGCGACGCCGGTGATGATGATGACGCCGTCGGTGGTGGTGACCTTGGTCTTCAGCGCGCTGGTGGACTTGTGGCTGAGGAGGGCGTATTTCACCTGGGTGGTGATGGAGGCGTCGTCGATTTTTTCACCGATGGTGGTCTCGGCGACGGGAGCGGGCTTCACGACGACGATGTCGTTCTTGATGGATTTAATGCCCTCGATGTCCTTGGCGTAAACCTCGGTGAGTTCTTTCTGTGCCAGGGTGTCGGCAGTGCCGGTGAGGGTGACGATGCCGTCCTGCACGGCGACCTTGGTGGTGGCGGCGCTGACGTTGGACTTCACGAGGAGACGGCTGCGGATCTTGAAGGCCACCCACGCATCCGAGTGCTCGGTGTAGACGGGTTTGACGATGATCTCGTTGTTGACGGTTTTGACGCCGGGGAGGTTTTCCACGGTATCGGCAGCGAGCGCTTTGTCATCCTTGTCCTGGACGGTGCCGGTGAGGGTGACGACGCCATTTTCGTCGGAGGCTTTCACCTGGCCATCGAGCACAGTGCGGAAGTTATAGGACTTGTTGGCGGCGGCCTCGACCATGCGGTCGTTTTCAGAGGACTCGGGAGTGGCGAACAGCGCGAAGGGGCTGGCGATGAGCAGAACGACTGATAGGGATTTGGCTTTCATAGGCTAGATCGGCAGCATACGCGGACTGCCTCTTCGTAACTATGGGGCCTTACCCTAATGGGGCCTTACCCTACCTTCAGACGGTGGCGGGAGAAATTTCCGGGCCGGCGAGCCGGAGTCGATCTACGATCAATTTTTGGCGCCAAAGGGCATCCAGGCCTGGACCGTCGTGCCTTTGCCGGTGGTGGACACGACGCTGAACCAGCCGCCGACCATCTCCACGCGCTCACGCATGCCGACCATGCCGAGCCTTTGCATGCCTTTGGTCGATGTCAGGCGCGCCATCGCGAAGCCTTTTCCATTGTCCGCAATCGCCAGGCACACTCCGTCCGTGGCTTTGACAATGGTCACTTTGATCACGCTCGCACTCGCGTGCTTGGCCGCATTCACGAGGGCTTCCTGCGTGACCCGGTAAAGCACCGTCTGCTTGTCGTTATCCAAGTCGTCTACGTTTGTTAACGCCGTGAATTCAATCCGCCGTCCCTTTCTCTTGGGAAATTCGGCGATGTGGGCACGGAGCGCCGGGATCAGTCCAAGGTCGTCCAGCGCCGACGGACGCAAATCGCGGGCGAACCGATGCACGATTCTCACCCCTTCCGTCACCAGCCGCCGCAAGGGCGCGATCGTCCGTCCGATCTGCGTCGGCCTGCGCATCGCGGTCCTGGCAAAGATCGCCATGTGCACGTCGATGCCCACGAGAAGCTGGCAGATCTTGTCGTGCAGTTCGCGGCTGATCTCCTTTCTTTGCTTTTCCTCCACCAGCAGTAGCTGATGGGTCATCTGGCGTAACCGCTCCTGCAGCTGGCGTGCTTCTTTCAGCGATTTGAGGGCGTCTTGTTCGCTCTTTTTCAGGATGGCTTCCGCAGCATGACGCCGGGCGATTTCCGCCGCCAAATGCCGGTTCGTGACCGCAAGCTTGTCGGCGCGGCCCTGCGCCTCCTCCGCGCGCTTGCGGGCCGAGATGTCGATGACCGCGACCCGGCACCATTTGCTCGCGCCGGCATCCGTTGCGGCCGACATGGCCTGCAGGTCCGCCCAGAATGAGGGACGTCCGTTCCGCAGGAGCAAGGCCTCGCAGACCTTTTTTTTGTGTCCGGAAAAAATGCCTTCAAGAAAGAGCGGAAAGGTCGCCTGACTCTGCGGCGCCATGAACACTTGAAACCGTCTCTTTGCCAGTTGCGACCGCTCCACTCCCAGCAAGGCGGCCCCCGTCAGATTCGCCTCGAGGACAGTCCCGTTTTCATCGATGGAAAAATATCCCACCGGCGCAAAATCGTAGAGATCCGTGTAGCGATCCAGGTTCGCGTCGACCGCTTGTTTGGCTTGCTGGAGTTCCTCGTTTTGCAGCTCCAGCTCGATTTGATGGACCTGCAGTTCATGCAACATCCGTCGCGTGTCGGCATGGGTTTCGACGCGCAGATCCTTGACCGGCTGCTTGCGCAGACGGGTTTCGGCCCGGCGGCGCAACTCGCCGCCGACCGCGGAGGAGGGGCGCTTTTTCATGCCTTGGATTTCCCGCCGACACCGCTCTTGGGCTTACCTTTGGGCTGCAAGCGCAAGAGCGCGGCCTCCTGCACCGCCGATTGCTTGACGAGATGGCCGTGCTCGGTGCGCAAGTCCGCCTCCACTTTTTTGGAGGCGGTGATGTCGGCGTAGGTGATGACCACGCCGTCGATCCGGTTGTCCGTCGTGCGATAGGGCATGACTCGCACCGTGAACCAGCGGCCGTCCTTGGATGCGATCGCCCGCTCCGAGAAAACGAGCGTCCGCAGCACTTCGTGCGCGTCCGCGACCAGCGTGGGATAGAGCAGATCGGAGGCGAGGTCGGTGATCGGCCGGCCCACGTCGCTGGCGATGAACTTGATGATCGTCTTCGCCTGCAGGGTGAACCGCCGCACGTGGAGATCGTTGTCCAGAAACACGGTCGCGATGTCCGTGCTGTTGAGCAGGTTTTTCATGTCATTGTTCGCGCCGGAAAGCTCGTCGAGCTTGGCCTGCAGCTCGGCGTTCACCGTCTGCAGCTCCTCGTTGAGCGACTGCATCTCCTCCTTGGAGGTCATGAGTTCCTCGTTGGTGGATTGCAGTTCCTCATTGGTGGACTGGAGTTCCTCGTTCATCGACTTGAGCTCTTCCTGCGAGGTCTGCATCTCCTCGCGGCCGGCCTGCACCTCTTCGCGGGCGCGGAGCAATTCCAGCTGCAGATGCTTCTGCGCCCCGCTGCGGGAGCGCGGTTTCCCTCCCGTGCCGGCCGGGTGGATCTCAACCGGGATGGCCGAGTCGGAAAACACGATCAGCACCATGCCGAACAGCTCCTTGGGCTCCTCAAGCGACTGCACCATGATATCCACGCTGCGCGCGCCTGGAGAGGCGTCGCCCTTGATGCCGCGCACCGTGATTACGCCTTTTTTGCGGTGAATTTTCTGGAGGGCGCTGGTCAGGTCGTAGCGCAGGCCCTCGCGGGCCATGGCGATGACGTTCCAGTTGGCCTTGCCGGCCGCCGGTTCCAGGTATTTGCCGGTGCGGCCGCTGATGTAGAGGATGTCGCCTTCGGCATTGACGAGCACCGCCGGCGGCGCAAACCGCGCGTGCAGCAACTGGTCCGCCAGCGACTGGAGGCTCGCCGGGGGATTGGCCGTCGCCCGCGGCGCGTCGGGGCGATCCGTGCGGCCGGGCACGAACACGGCGGGAAAATCCACCGAGGTGCTCAGGATGCCGGCGTCGGCGCGCTGGAAAATCCGCTCCTTGAGCGCGAGCGGGGTGAACAGGTTGGAAAAGCTTCCGATGCTCTCCGCGCTGCCGAGAAACAGCACGCCGCGGGCGTTGAGGCTGTAGTGAAAAAGCGGGAAGAGTTTTTTCTGCAACTCGGGCGTCAGGTAGATGAGCAGGTTCCGGCACGACAGGATGTCGAGCTTGGTGAACGGCGGATCCATGATCAGGTTCTGCGGGGCGAAAACCACCATCGAGCGGATTTCCTTGTTCACACGGTAGCCGGCTTCTTCCTTCACAAAAAACCGGGCGAGGCGGGCGGGAGACACTTCGGCCGCTATGGTTTTCGGGAATAATCCATGACGCGCCTTGTCGATGGCGTCCTTGTCCAGATCGGTGGCGTAGATCTGCAGCGAGAGATTGTGAACCTTGAGGTGTTTCGTTGTTTCCACGAACGCCATCGCCAGCGAGTAGGCCTCCTCGCCGGTCGAACAGCCGACCACCCACGCGCGCAACACACCGCCGGCCGGCCGGTCGGCCAGCAGCGGCGGCAGCACGTTTTTGACAAGTTCCTTCCAGGCCGGAGTGTCGCGGAAAAAGGCCGTCACGCCGATGAGCAGTTCCTTGAAAAGAATGTCCAGCTCCTGGGGATTTTCCTGCAGATACCGGACGTAGTCGTCGATGCGCGCCAGCTGGTGGATGCCCATGCGCCGCTCGACGCGACGATGCAACGTGCTCCGGCGATAGAGCGTAAAATCGTGACCGGTGCGGGAGCGCAGCAGGATGACGATTTTCTCCAAGGCGCCCTGGGTTTTTCCCTCCAGCGGCTGCTCCGCCTTGCCGATTTTCGGAACATGTCTCCGGTAGGTGATGAGTTTTTCCGGCAACTGATCGGCGGGGGCCACGATGTCCGCCAGCCCCGCATCCACGGCGCTGCGCGGCATCGCGTCGAATTTCGCCGAGGCCGGTTCCTGCACCAGCACGAGCCCGGCTTGTTCCTTGATCGCCTTGAGGCCGAGCGTGCCGTCGCTGCCCATGCCCGACAGGACGACACCGATGCTGCGTTCGCGCTGATCCTCGGCCAGCGAACGAAAAAAGGAATCGATCGGCAGGCGCAGTCCGCGGGGCGCGACCGGAGTGAGCAGGTGCAGCGTGCCGTGCAGGAGCGACAGGTCGTAGTTGGGCGGGATCACATATACGCGGTCCGGCCGGATGCGGATGCGATCGGTCACCTGCACGACCTTCATGGCGGTCGCGCGCTGGAGCAGATCGGGCAGCATGCCCTTGTGGGTGGGGTCGAGATGCTGGACGACGACAAACGCCATGCCGCTGTTGGCCGGCACGTGTTCAAGGAACTGGGTCAAGGCCTCCAGGCCTCCGGCCGAGGCGCCGATGCCCACGATGGGGCACGCGTGTTCGGCCGTCCGCTTGCCTTGAGGCGAAGAATGGGGGGCAGACTTCGCCGCAGCCGCCGGAGTTGAACGACGCTTCTCCGGCTTGGGGGAAATGGGTTTTTTCAAAGTGCGGGTGAAGTCCTTCTCCGAGAACATCGGATCCGGCTTCGCCCTTAGAAAATCCACGGACTTGCGAAGAGTCGAGCCTGCTCGGTGGCTGGTGATGATCGATCATCACCAGCCCGCATTGATCGTTCTCGCGAGGCCGGTTCCGTCGCGCAGCAAATCCGGCCCCGGGAGCTTTTGGGCGATCACAAAGCGGGCGCAAAAAAGCCTCCGGGGGAATCCCGGAGGCTTTGGGGCAATCGTGAAGGACGATCAGAAGCCGATGGAGACGCCGGCGCGCCATTCGCCCATCACACGGGAGATGCCGCCGGATTGGACGGTGACATCGGTGTAGAGGGCGGTGCTGGGGCTGAGGGCGAGGTCGAAGCCGGCGCCGAGGAGGACGCTGTCGCGCTGGGGCTTGCGGGTGGTGATGGCGTAATTGGTGCCACCAAACGCGGCGTCCATGGTGCGCTGGTCGTCGCTGAGCTCGTGGAGCCAGGCGGCGCGGACATGCGGACAGAACATCATGGTGCCGAGCTTCAGGCCGAGGGAGCTGGAAACGCCGAGCTGGGTGCGGAGCGATTTGGCGGTCTGGTTGCCCACGCTGTTGTTGAACGCACCCGCTCCGGTCTCGTTGAAACCGTTGGCATCCCAGCGGGTGGCGAGAACGCCGGCGAAGGGCGATACGGTGACGGGGCCGCACGAGAAGTTGCGGCCGCCTGAGATGTCGGCGAGCCACGTGTGGCCGTTGGTCTTGGACGAGGCGACGGCGGCGGTGCCGGGGAACACGATCGAGCGGGTGGACTTGTATTTCTCGAAGCCGGTGGCGAGCACGGCGTGCGCGAACCACTGGTCCTGGGTCCAGGCGGCGCGGAGGCCGAACATCTTGTCCTTGATGTTGGTCTCGCTGCCAGCGGAGCCGAGGCCGGAGGAGGTTTCGGTGTATTCAAAGAAACCGCCGAGGGTGAGGTTGGCGCCGATGGCGTAGTTGCCGCCGACGAGGCCGCCGTTGGTGTCGTAGTTGGTGGTGTCGACGTCGGCGTCGCCCTTGGTGCTCCCGCGGAGCTGGCTGGCCTCGAAGTAGAGGTTCACATGGCCGGGGGCCGTGTAGTCGTTCCGTGAGAGGCGATCGGTGAGCGAGGTGGCGTGGGTGAAAGCGATGTCGGACCAAACCTCGTAGCCTTGGGGTGAGAGGGCGTTGAGGGCGGCGGGCATCTGGCTGGCGAGCGGCACCAGGTTCAGCGCGGCGGTGATGGCCGGATCGAGCTGCGCGGCGTTGGCGACGGCGACTTGGTTGGGCGTGCCGGCGAAGGTATTGAAGGCCGTTTGGGTGAACGAGACGGTCACGTCATTGGCGTTGTAGGTTACGAGGCCGGTGAGGGCGGCGCTGCCGGTGACGGTACCGAACGTGCCGGCCACACCGCCGCCGGCGGTGAGGATCTGGAAGGACTGGCCGGCGGGGTTGTAGCCGCCGAGGAGGTCGATCTGGAGGGTGCCCGCCAGCGTGGCGTTGCCGGTGATGAGCAGCTGGTCAAAGGAAGCGGCGGAGGCGAACTGCATGATGAGGGTGCCGCCCGGGCCTTGGGTGAAGTTGCCCGTGACGAGGATGGTGCCAGGGGAGAAACCGGGGCTGACCGTGCCGTTGTTGATCAGATCACCGTTGATGGTGCCGTTGCCGCCGAGGAAAGCGCCGGAAGCGACGGTGGTCGTGCCCGCGCCGCCGTTGATGAACAGCGAGCCGGCCTGGAGATCGATCAGGGCGCTGGTGGTGTTGGCCAGGGTGAGGGCGCCGACACCTTGCTTCTCGAGCGTGCCGATGCCGGTGATGTTGCCGCCGTAGGTGGCGGTGGTCGTCTGATTGAACTGCAGCGTGCCGGGGGCGGCGATGGAGATGTCGCCGTTGGTCGGCAGGGACGCGACGCTGCCGACGAGGGTGCCGCCGTTGACGGTGGTGCCGCCGGTGTAGGTGTTGGCACCGGTGAGGGTGGTGGTGCCCGAGGTGTTGGTGAAGGCGCCGGGTCCGGTGAGGACGGCATTCACCGTGCCGCCGGTGGAGGTGTAGGAAACACCGGTGAGGGTGCCGTTGTCGATGGTGCCGCCCCCGAGGGTGACCGCGCCGACCGTCTGGCTGGTGCCGCCGAGATCAAGGGTGCCGCCGTTGACCGCGAGAGGGCCGGTGGTGTCGCCGAGGGTGCCGAGACCGGAGACAATGAGCGTGCCGGCCGAAACCGTGGTGCCGCCGGTGTAGGTGTTGACGCCGGTCAGGGTGAGCGTGCCGGTGTTCTGTTTGGTGACCGTGCCTGCGCCGGAGATCACGCCGCCGTAGGTGCCGGTGGAGGGCTGGTCGAAAATCAGCGCGCCGGCGGTGCCGGTGCTGTTGCTGTCGATCAGGCTGATGTTGCCGTTGGTGGGCAGATTGACGCTGCCGGCGATGAGGGTGCCGCCATCGACGATGGTACCGCCGGTGTAGGTGTTGTTGCCGGTGAGGGTGACGGTGGTGTTGAAGATCGTAAGGGTGGCGGGGGGAAAGCTGGGCTTGTCGGCGCTGCCGCCATCCACGGTCACGCCGGAGGTGTTGTAGAGCGTGCCCGGAGTGAGGACGACGCTGGAGCCGCCCTGGGTGTAGGTGCCGTCGGAGCTGAGGAGTACATAGCCGGAGAGGTTGCCGCTGGAATCGAGGCCGCCGGCGAGGTCGCCGTTGCCGGGCCCGCCGAGAACATCGAGGGTGGCGGTGCCGTCAAACGAGACGCCGGCCAGGGCGAGCGCACGGCCGCTGGCGGAGCCGGTGGCGGGGACGGTGGTGCCGAAGGTGATGTCGGTGCCGGCGAGATAATTGCCCGCGATGATGTTGGTGGCGCCAAAGGTGAAGGCGGTGCCGGCGTTCCAGAAGAGGCCGTTGTCCTTGCCGCCGTTGGTGCCCAGATTGATGAACTGGACCTGCGCGTTGGCGCCGGTGGTGAGCGACGTACCGATGTTGATCACCCAGGTGACGTTGTTCTTGCCCTGTGCATCCAGGGTGAGGACGCCGTTAAGGGAAAGAGAGGCCGCGACGTCGAACTTGTAGACGCCCGGGGTGAGGATCTGGGTGGCGAGATCGCCGCCGTTGACGCCGGTCAGGTTATTGGCCGGCGGGGACGCCATGGCGTTCAGGGTGTTGCGGGCGGTGATGAGGTCGTTCAAGGCCTGGTTGACGATTACGCCACCCAGGATGGTTGAGCCGTTGACGATGGTTGCCGGGGGGAAGCCGGAGATGGAGGCGGCGGCACCGACGTTGCCGTTGGAAAACACGTCGGGACCGGCGCCGGCCACGGTGACCGAGGTGCCGCCGAGCAGCACGAAGTCCTTGGCCGTGAGCAGGAGGGATTGCGCGGTAAGAGCAGGCGGAGCGAACAGCAGCCCGGCGAGGGCCACGAACGGAAGGTGCTGGAGTTGTTTTAGGTTCATGAGTGGTGGACATACATACTCCTCATGCACCCCGGTAAATATGGGGTGTTACCCGTAGGGATGAATACATCTGCTCTCATGGAGACGGCCGGCGCGTCTTTTCCGGTAAGGGCGACGAGACGCGAATCTGTATCAAATTATATGTGACACCAGATTTCTGCCGCCGGTTTTATTTCGGCCGGCCGGCACTTGTCTACAGGGGGACGCTTACGGTTATTTCCGTGCTGGTGCCGCGTTCGGATTTGATCACGAGGGTGCCGCCCACGTAGGCCGCCCGCTCCAGCATGCCGAGCAGACCAAGGCCGACCGGTCCCTTTGTTCTGTCGGTATGCCGGCTGGCATCGAAGCCGAGCCCGTCGTCGCTGATCACCATCTCCACGAAACCGTCCTGCGGTTTCAGGCTTACGGTGACGTGGCGGGCGCGGGCGTGCATCTCCACGTTTCGCAACGCGTCCTGAAAGATCCGGTAGAGCGCCAGCTTCGTGTCGGGCGTCAGCCGAGCGGTCAGCGGGAGGCAGACCAGTGTGAGCGGCACGCCCGTGCGCTCCGTGAACTCCTCGCCTGTGGCGCGCAGGGCGGCGGCCAGTCCCAGCTGGTCGAGCACGCTGGGCCGCAGGTTGCGCGAGATGCGCTCCACTTCCCCGGCCGTTTGGCCGATCACCCGACGAAGTTCCTCCGCCTCTTTTTTCACCGGGCCGTCGCGGGCCGAAAGGCCGGCCGCCAGCGCCTGACTGATAAAAAGGGCCGCGCAGAGGCTTTGGGTAACATTGTCGTGCAACTCAAGGGCCACGCGTCCGCGCTCGGCTTCCTGCACCTGCACCACGCGCTGCGCCAAGGCGCGCAGTTGCGCCTCGTTCCGGCGGGACTCCGTCATGTCGGTGACGACCATGCTGATGGTCACGTGCGCAGAGCCGACCTTGGCCATTTTTTGGATGGAGATTTGGACGGGCAGGCGGGAGCCGTCCTTCGCGATGAGATGCACCTGCAGCTTGGAGCCGGTGTCGGCGGCCTGTTTCATGCGGGACTTGAGGGAGGCGCGGTTGGCGAACGAAAGAAAGCGGCGGAAGGAGCTGCCGGTCACCTGCTCCAGCGGACAACGGACCATGCAGGCAAAGCTGTGGTTGGCGTAGAGGATCGTCTTGTCCGCGGTGAGCGTGAGCGCGCCTTCGTTCATGGATTCGATGAGCACGCGATAGGCGTGTTCGGCGCCGGCCAGGGTGAAGACTTGCGGGCCTTTTTTTCCGACGCCCAACACGGTGTCCACTTCGCCGTTGCGGATGGCGCGGATGGTTTCGTCGGCCGCGGCAAGGCGGGCGCGGAGCTTGGCGAGCTCGCGGGAGGGCGCGGTGCGTGCGGGAACCGGTTTGCGGGTGGCTTTCAAACCGTGGTCTTACCCTTTGTGCTCACGGCGAACGGGCCGAAGAGGCGGGTGGTGTTGGAGAGGTTGCCGACAAGCCGGCGCACCGGACGGGGGAACTTGATGATAAGCGTAGGGGTCGCGACGATCTGGTTGGCGCGGGCGAGCGCAGGTTGCTGGTAGATGTCGACCACTTCGAGTTTGCCTCCGCCTTTGAGCTCGGTCGCGCACAGTTCGCGGACGCGCAGGACGGCTTGGCTGGAACGGGCGGTGGCCCCGGCCACAAACAGCCGCAAGCTGTAGTTGGGCGCCGGGCGGGCGGGCGGAGATTTTGCCGCGCCCCGTTTCCCGAGGACGATCTTTTTTTTCTTCGCGGCCGTCATGTGGGCTGATCGGCCGCGCGCAAGTCCAGGCCGACGAGCACGCGGGCGGTTTCGGAGAGGGTGCCGATGACAGTGCGCACGGGGTGGGGCAATTTGCGCACGACGGTGGGAACGGCGAGGATCTGGTCGCCTTTGGCCAGCCGGGGATGCTTCACCAGATCGATCACCGTGATTCGGTAGCGGCCCTTGAGGTGGGTTTCGCAGATTTTCTTGAGATTGGCGAAGGCGGCCAGCGATTTGGGCGTCTGAGCCATCACGTAGAGGCGGAGTTGCCAGAGCTTGGCGGCAGGACGTTTGGCGGTGATGACGCGTGGGTTCACCGCTTTGGTTTTCATGGATGCATCCTCTCCGCTCTGACCTTGTTTTTCGTGCTCGCGGCGACCTTGGCATCGGCTTGGCGGAGGCGGCTGGAGGCGGCCCGTTCCGTGCCCAGCACGAGGGTGCGCGTGCCGGCCTGTTCGACGATGCGGCGGAGTTCGGCGGCCTCGGTCTCGTAATCGGAGCGAAGCCCGTGGATCTGGCGCTCGAGGGCGGCGCGTTTGCGTTCTCCCTCGCGTTTGAGCTGGGCGGCTTCCTGCTGGCCGGCGAGGACGGCGGCTTTTTCGAGGGCGTGCTGGGCGGCGCGGGCGGAGCCGGTCAGCACGCCGCTGGCGCCGATGTAGGCGTCCACGACGTCGATGCCGTGGTCGGAAATGAGGAACTCGCGGATCTGGTTTGAATGGGCCATGCCGCGGGCCTTGAGAACGTAGAGCACGCGGTTGCGCTCGCCGTTGCCCTCGAAGTCCTGGAGCAAGATCCAGGCGTCCATGAGCGAGGACATGGCGGTCTCGGTCTGCTGCGGGGCCTTGCCGCCCTGGGTGAGGCTGGTGAAGAGCGAGGTGACCTGGCCGGCCTTCAGGTAGTCAATCAGCCGGGTCACCATGCCCTTGCCTTCGGAGTCGGTGCCCAGATCCATCAGGCTGGTGATGGGGTCCACGATGACGACGTGGGGTTTGAAGGCGGCGATCTCCTTGAACATGGTGGCGAGGTGCATCTCGAGTCCGTAGAGCGAAGGGCGCGCGGAGTGAAACCGGAGGAGATCGCGCTTCACCAGCGGCTCCAGCCGCAGGCCGATGGAGTGCATGTTGCGGATGATCTGGTTGGGCGATTCTTCAAAGGAGAAGAAGAGGACCCGTTCGCCGCGCAGGGCGGCGGCCTGGGCGAAATTCGAGGCGATGATGGTCTTGCCGGTGCCGGAGGTGCCGGTGAGCAGGATGCTGCTGCCGCGGAAAAAGCCGCGTCCGCCGAGCATCGCGTCGAGGCGGGGGATGCCGGTGGCGATGCGAGCGGTCGAGACCTGGTGGTTGAGCGCCAGCGAGGTGATGGGGAGGACGCTGATCCCCTCGGCGCCGATGAGAAAGGGAAACTCGTTGGTGCCGTGCAGAGCGCCGCGGTATTTGACAATGCGCAGGTTGCGGGTGGCGATCTGGTCGTTGACGCGATGGTCGAGGAGGATGACGCAGTCGGACACGTATTCCTCAAGGCCGTGGCGGGTGAGGTGTTCGCGTCCGCGTTCGGCGGTGATGACGGCGGTGACGCCTTTGTCCTTGAGCCAGCGGAAGAGGCGGCGGAGTTCGCTGCGGAGGATGGCCTCGTTGGGCAGGCTGGCGAACAGCACTTCGAGGGTGTCGAGCACGACGCGCTTGGCGCCGATGGAGTCGATGGCGTGGCCGAGGCGGACGAAGATGCCCTCAAGGTCATAGTCGCCGCTCGACTGGACTTCGCTGCGTTCGATGTGGACATAGTCGAGGGCGATTTTTTTGCGGCGGACGAGTCCTTCCAGATCAAAGCCGAGCGAGGCGACGTTGGCTTTCAATTCCTTTTCGGTCTCCTCGAAGGCCATGAACACGCCGGGTTCGTCGAACTGGGTGGCGCCCCGCACGAGAAATTCGGCGGACAACAGTGTCTTTCCGCAGCCGGCGCCGCCGCAGACCAGGGTGGGGCGCCTGCGGGGCAGGCCGCCGCCGGTGATCTCGTCGAGACCCTGGATGCCGGTGGGGCATTTGGGCAACCGTATCGCCACGGGGAATTTTCTGGTGGCGGTCGGTTTCATTAAAAGGCTTCTGGGTCCCCTATTGGGAATACGTAACAACAATCGGATTAAATCAGCGTCAGTTCGGATTTTCCCCGGATGACGCCGGAGGCGATCGCATGCCGGGTGAGACCGGCGGTGTCATGGATGTTGAGTTTGTTCATCAGGTGCTGGCGGTGCTTTTCGACGGTCTTGATGCTGATGCCGAGTTCGGCGGCGATTTGCTTGTTGGCGAGGCCCTCGGCGACGAGTTGGAGGACTTCGGATTCGCGGGAGGTGAGGCGGCAGCCATTGACCTTGAGGATGCCGTCGCGGTCGCGGGGTTTGCCGGAGTCGTCGAGGAGGCGTTTGGCGATGGATGGGCTGAAAAAAGGCCGGCCTTGGGCGACCTCACAGAGCGCCTGGGTGAGGATTTCGGCGGAGCTTTGTTTTTCGAGGAAGCCGTAGGCGCCGGCGTGCTGCATGCGTTTGATGTATTCGTCGTCGCTGTGCGCGGAGAGGATGATGACCTTGGCGGAGGGGTTGGCGGTGAGGATCTGGCGGGTGGCTTCGAGGCCATTGAGCAGCGGCATGGCGATGTCCATCAGGATGACATCGGGTTTGAGCGCCTGCGCCATCTGCACCGCTTCGCGGCCATTGGTGGCTTCGCCGACCATCGTGAAATGGCCGTCGGCGTTCAGCAGGGCGGACAGCCCCTGACGGACGATGGCGTGGTCTTCGGCGAGAAGAACGGTGATGGTTTTGGAAGTGGTCATGGTTTTGGGTGTCCGTGTCGACGGAGGGGTGGCACGGACCATGACCCGGCCATGAAACAACGCGTGCGCCTGACTCGGCATTAAACGCGGGTCGCGGCTTAATGGCGATGGGGTAATACCCTACCGGTGATTTGGGCGGCGTCGCGGGGGCGCTCAATGCCCGCCGTCGAGGTCGCCGGGTTTGAGAAGGCCGGCGAAGGCGGCTTTATTGGCGGCCTTCATGTAGGCTTCCTTGGGTTCGATGGAACCGTCGGCGAGCCGGGCCTGCAGACTCTGGTCCATCGTGATCATGCCGTCGGCCCCGCCGCCTTCGATGATCGCGCGAACGTTGCTGATCTGGCCGCTGCGGATGGTGTTGGGCAGCGCCTCGTGCTGCAGAAGGATTTCGTGCACGGCGCAACGACCTTTGGGAACGCGTTTGCAGAGGAGCTGGGAGACGACGCCGGCGAGGCAGCTGGCGAGCATCACGCGCACTTGGTTCTGCTCATCGGCCGGAAAGGCGTTGATGATGCGGTCGATGGTTTTGGGCGCGTTGTTGGTGTGCAATGTGCCGAAGACGAGCATGCCCATCGAGGCGCAGCCGAGGGCGAGCTTGATGGTTTCCAATTCGCGCATTTCGCCGAGGAGGAGGATGTCGGGGTCGTGGCGCATCGCTCCCTTGAGCGCGTCGGCGAAGGAGCGGGTGTGCTCGCCGACTTCGCGGTGCACGATGGTGGACTGCTTGTTCTGGTGAACGAACTCGATGGGGTCCTCGATCGTGATGATGTGACGGGCGGAGCTCGTGTTGATGTAATCGATCATCGCGGCGAGCGTGGTGGACTTGCCGCTGCCGGTCGGGCCGGTGACGACCACGAGGCCTTCCTGGAGATTGCAGAGTTTTTTGAGCGCGGGCGGCAGCTTGAGGTCGTCGAAGGAAAGAATTTTCGAAGGGATCTGGCGAAAGACGGCTCCCTGTCCCCAGTGGTTATAGAGGTAATTGCCGCGGAAGCGGGCGACGCCGGGGATTTCGTGCGCGAGATCGAGATCCTTTTTTTCAAGGAACTGCGTCCAGCGGTGCGGCGGGCAGATTTCCTTGAGATAGGTTTCCATCTGCGCGGCGGTCAGCACCGTGTCGTTGAGCGCGGTGAGCGCGCCGGAGAGGCGGGCTTTGGGCGGGAGACCGACGGTGAGATGCAGGTCGGATCCGCCGCGTTCCAGCATGGTTTTAAGCAGGGCGTCGAGGGCGGGCATGGGGGTGAAAGTTTGTAGTCGAGGAATCTGGCTGAAGCGGCGTTCAGTTGATTTTCGCCTTCAACATGCGGTTGACGATGTTGAGGCGCGCGGTGTCGGCGGTGATGGCGTTTTTTTGGTAAAGCTCGAAGACGACGTTTTCCATCAGACACATGCCGTCGCGCACGCCGGTCTCGAGGACATTGCGCAGGCCTTGGGTTTTGCCTTCGCGGATGAGGTTGGCGACGGCGGCATTGGAGACGAGGATTTCGCAGGCCAGCACGAGCTTGCCGTCGGTCCCGGGCAGGAGGCGCTGGCAGATGATGCCGCGCAGACTTTCGGCGACGCTGGCGCGAATCTGCGACTGCTGTCCGGGCGGGAAGACGTCGAGCAGGCGGTTGAGCGTGGTGGCGGCGTCGCTGGTGTGCATCGTGCCGATCACAAGATGGCCGGTCTCGCTGGCGGTGATGGCCATTTCGATGGTTTCAAGATCGCGGAGTTCGCCGATGATGATGACGTCGGGATCCTCGCGGAGGGCGCCCTTGAGGGCCGAGGCAAACGACTGCGTGTGGGGGCCAACTTCGCGTTGCGTGATGTTGCAGCCTTTGGCCGGCTGCACGACTTCGATGGGATCTTCGACCGTGATGATGTGGTCGGTGCGGGTCTCGTTGAGTTCCGCGACGAGGGCGGCGAGGGTGGTGGTCTTGCCCGCGCCAACGGGGCCGGTCACGAGGATGAGTCCGTTGTGGTAGCTGAGGAGTTTGCGGATGATCTCTAGATTGCGCAGACCGAGATCACCAAGACGGGGGATGCTGGCGGGCACCATGCGATAGGCGCCGGCCGAGCCGCCTTTGTGAAACATCAGGTTCACGCGGTACCGGTTGGTGGCGTCGAGGGCGAGGGCGTAGTCGAAGTCCTTGCGCTCGAGGAAAAGCGCCTTCTGGTGCGGAGCGAGGAGCGCGGTGTTGAGGCGCAGGGCTTCATCGGCCGTGAGCACGTGATCGCCGAGCGGCAGCAAGGCGCGATGTTTGCGAACAAAGGGCCGCGTGCCGGCGCAAAGGTGCAGGTCGCTCGCGTCGTGGCGGGCGGTGGCGGTGAGCAGTTCGCGCAGGCCGGCGGCGACGGCCTTGTCGTCCATTGTGGCGAGCCGGTCGAAGGGGAACGCCGGCAGGGCGCCGGTGGGCGTGGCTTTGACTGCAGCCGCAGCGGGCGCGGCGGCGGCTGGCGACGGCGTCTCGCCCTCGTCCGCAAACGGGTCGCCGGCAGGCGGCCCGGCTTTGGCCTTGGTGAAGGCGAGTCCGGCGATTTTTTCGAGCGTGGTGTGGTCTTCGACAAAACCGTCATCGATGAGTTTCTGGGCGAAGTCCATCAGGTCGGCGCCGTCGCCTAGCGCGGCGCGGGCGGAGTTGGCTTGGGCACGGGTGAAGAGGCCCTGATCAAGGCTGAGGCGGACGAGCCAGAGGATCTCGTTTTGCATAGAGGCCGGCGGGAGCGGCTGGCGGGACAGTGTGCGATGGCGGGGTCGATAGCCAAGCGCGAAGCGGGAGAACCGATTGCCTCTTCTGGTGTCTAGTCCATGATGATGAACATGAAACTCCATACCCTGATTCTGCGTACGACAGCTCTGGTGGCGTTGGCGTCGCTGGTGGCTTTTCAGTCCGGCTGTCTGCTGGTAGCGGCGGGTGCAGCGGGTGCGGGCACCGTGGCCTACGTCCGGGGTGAGCTGGATGCTTCGCTGGCCGGCAGCTACGATTCCGTGGTGAAGGCCGCCAACCGCGCGTTGGACGACCTGCAGTTCAAGAAAATCAATGAGACCAAGGACGCGATCAAGACCGTGCTCGTCGCGCGCACGGCGGACGACAAGAAGGTCCGTATCGAAATCACCAAGGTCTCGGACACGCTGACCAAGGTGGAAATCCGCGTCGGCGTCTTCGGAAACGAAAATCTATCTAGGACGATCCTCGATAAGATTCAGAAGAACCTGTGAGCGGGGTGAGGTTGATCCTCACACCTTCCGGATCGACCAGCGTGCGCGGCGCTTTCAAGTCGCGCACGCCGGCATCGAAGGCGTCCAGACCGGCGTAATCGCCGCCGGAGCCGTTGGCCGGCCGGCCCCACAGGTTGGCGGCCACATGATGGTGATAACCATCGGCGCCGAAAAAAAGTGCTCCCGGGATATCGCGCACGATCACCGCAAGCCCCAACTCGCCCGTGTAAAAAGCTTCCGCAGCCTCGAGTGACTGCACGCGCAGGTGTACATGGCCGAGCATCGTGCCCGCGGGAAGACCGGCGGGTTGCCGGTCTGGGATGGTGGCGAGCAACGCGTCGACATTGAGCGGACGGGTCAACAGGACCGTCTTTCCGCCGGCGGTGGGCCAGGCCGCCCGTGGCCGGTCGGCGTAAATTTCCAAGCCGTTGCCGTCCGGATCTTCGAGGTAAATCGCCTCGCTCACGCCATGGTCGGAGAGTCCCTGCAAGGGGAAGTTTTTTTCGGCCAGGCGAAGCAAGACGCGGCCAAGCGCCGCCCGTCCGGGAACCAGCAGTGCGAGGTGAAACAGGCCGGGAACGCCGGACGGCTTGGGCTGCGCGCCGGGCGTTTCGACAAGAGTGAGCAACGGCTCCGCCTGCCCCGGCGCGTGCAAGGCCAGCGTGTTCGCGACCGCCGCGCCCGGCGCTAGGCCGAGCACGCCGGCGTAGAAGCCGCCTGCGCGGTCGAGGGAAGCGACGCGCAGGCGGGCGGAACGGAGTTCAAACGTCGAGCGCACGGAGTATCAGGCGGCGACCAAACTTTTCAGCGCGGTCCGAGCCTCGGCGAGCGACTGCTCGCGCAGCGGATTGCCGTCATTGAGGCTGTGCGCGTAGACGAACTGTACGTCGGTGATACCGATGAACCCCAGGATGCCGCGCAGGTGGGGTTCGAAAAAGTTGTACGCGCCATAGGCCCCGGTGGGACGGAAATCGCTGCCACTCGCGACGATCACGTGCACCTTTTTGCCGCGGGCGAGGCCTTCGAAACCGCCCGCGCCCATGCCCACGGTGCGGCCGATGCGCACGATCTGGTCGACCCAAGCCTTGAGGGCGGCGGGCAGGCCAAAGTTGTAAATCGGGGCCGCGATGACGAGTTCGTCGGCCGCGAGGAGTTCGTCGACAAATTGGTCGGAGATGCGGATCTCCGCTTGGGCGGCGGCGGAATGGCCGGCGGGCGGTGTGAATGCGCCTTCAACCCAGGCTTCGGTCACGAACGGCGGCGGATTGTGGCCGAGGTCGCGCGCGATCACGCGGCCGTCGGCGTGGGCGGCCTGCCAGGCGGCGACGAATTCTCGGCCGAGCTTGCGGCTGTGGGAACGTTCGCCGCGCGGGCTGGCGTCGATATGGAGGAGGGTGGTTGTGCTCATAGGTGACGGATGATGGTTATGGTTGGATTAATCGTAACATTATTGGTTACAAAAAGGAGTAAAAGAAATCAGTGTTTGCCGGGGCAGACGGGCTTGAGTTGCTGGTGGACGTCTTCCAGCGAGATGCGGGCGAGTTCGGATTCCATGCTGGTCTGAGCCTTGAAAAAGGCGGTGCGGAGAATGGTCTCGATGCGCGCGCCGACCGGGCACTTGTGATTGGGCGTGAAGCGTTCCAAGCCGTGGTCAGGCTGCGGCTCCACCGCGCGATAGATATCCAGCAACGTGATATTTGCCGGGGCGCTGGACAAGCCGAAGCCGCCGCCGACCCCTTTATGGGCGGAGACGAGCCGGGCCTTGGTCAGGGCGGACAACAAGCGGCGGATCACGACCGGGTTGGTGTCCACGCTTGCAGCGATCTCGGCGGACGTGACCTGTCCGCCCATTTTGTAGGCGAGGTATGCGAGCACGTGCACGCTGACGGCGAAGCGGGAGTTTCCAGTCATGGGTCTATGTAACCATAGTTGTTACTTTATCATTCCGCTGTCAAGCGTCGTCGTGAAAACAGGCAGGGGCGGGCGGTCATATCGGGGTTGCCAAAGCGGGTATTTCGGGGAAGTTTGGTCCTTTAACCCGTTCATTCATGTTACGAAAGATTATCACGAAGTTGCGCGATACGTTTGCCTCTTCGTCCAAGGGCGAGCCGGCGAAGTCCGGCGGCCATCCCGTTTCTCAGGCCAAGCCAACCGCCCCCCATTCCGGCGCTCCGCGTGAGCGCGGTCCCAAGCCTGCCCAAGGTGGCGGCCGAGGCCAGCACGCCGGCTCGCAAGCCCGCCAGGAGGGCTCCCGTCCGCGCCACGATCAGGGGCCGCGCGGTGAACGCCGGGGCCATGGCGGTCCGCAGCCAGCCCGACCCGCCAAACCGGAGCGTCCGGTGATCGACCAATCGTTTGACGGGCCCTCCCGCGCTCCCATCAAGCCGGTTTCTCCGGTGGTGATTCCGCCGCAGGACAACGCGTTCACCAAGCTCGGTCTCAACGACGCGCTCGCCTTTGCCGTGGCGGAAATGGGCTACGCCGAACCCACGCCGATCCAGGCGCAGGCCGTGCCTGTCGTACTCGCCGGCAAGGACGTGATCGGTTCCGCCCAGACGGGTACGGGCAAGACCGCGGCCTTCGCGCTGCCCATCCTCAACCGTCTCGGCGCGCATGGAAAGATGCGCTGCCTCGTCCTCGAGCCCACGCGCGAACTCGCGTTGCAGGTCGAGGAGGCGTTTCAGAAATTCTCCAAATACACCGACCTGACGACGACCGTCGTTTACGGCGGCGTTGGCTACGGCAAGCAGCGCGACGACCTGAAGCGCGGCATCGACGTACTCGCCGCCACGCCCGGACGTCTGCTCGACCACATGGAGCAGGGTGACGTGAAACTCGACGATATCGAGATCCTCGTGCTCGACGAGGTGGACCGCATGTTGGATATGGGCTTCCTGCCCGACGTGAAACGCATCGTGCAAAAATGCCCGAAGGCGCGGCAGACGCTGTTTTTTACCGCGACGATGCCCCCCGAGCTGGCGCAGCTTTCGAGCTGGGCCCTGCGCGAACCCGTCGAGGTCAAGATCGGCCAGCGCCGTTCGGCGGCCGAAACCGTGGCGCACGCGTTCTATCCCGTGGTGGCCTCGCAGAAATTCGACCTGCTGATCGAGCTGCTCAAGCGCACCGAGTTCAAGAGCATCATCATCTTTACGCGCACCAAAATGGGCGCCGACCGCATCGCCCACCGGCTCAAGGCGGAGCAGCACACCGTCGGCGTGATCCATTCCGACCGCAGCCAGCGCGAACGCGTCGAGGCGTTGCAGGGTTTCAAGGACGGCTCCTTCGAGGTGCTGGTCGCCACCGACATCGCGGCGCGCGGTCTCGACATCGCCGGCGTGTCGCACGTGATCAACTACGACGTGCCGGAAAACCCGGAGGACTACGTGCATCGCATCGGCCGCACCGGCCGCGCGCAGACCACGGGCGACGCCTTCACCTTGGTGACCGAGGACGATGTGCGCGACGCCCGCTCCATCGAGCGCTTCATCGGCGCCCCCATCGAACGCAAAAAAATCGAGGGCTTCCCCTACGTTTATTCCGCCTTGTTCGACGAAAAAGCCCTTGCCGAGGCCGCCGCACCGGCCAAGCCGACCAGCCGCCTCATGCGCGGCGCGCGGCGCTGAATGCGGCCGCGGGTCGGCATGAAAAAGGCCGGACGATTTCGTCCGGCTTTTTTCTTTTAGCGATGTCCGGCTCAGTCTTCCGTGAGCGCCTTGAACGCGAGGGCGGCGGCCGCACCGCCTGCCAGATCGGCTCCGAGGTAAACCCAGAGTTGGCCGATCTTTTCAAATCCCATGATCACCACGCCGAGACCGACGGCAGGGTTGAATGCGCCGCCCGAAATACCGCCGACCGCCACCGCGCCGGCCAGCACGGTGAAGCCGATGGCGAGACCGTAGAACGAATTGTCCAGCGTGCCCTTGGCCGTGGCGGTCTGGAGCACCACCCACGCGAGGGCGAAGGTGAAGAGGAACTCGACCGCGAGCGACGAACGCAGCCCGTGCGAGGCGGCGCCGAGAACGGGATGCCCGTGCAGCTTCACCACGAGGAGCCCGGCGACAAGGCCGGCCGCCAACTGGGCGAGCCAGTAGGGAACGACGTCCTTGACGGGCAGCTTGCCGCGCAACCAGACCGCCAGCGTGACCGCGGGGTTGAAGTGGCCGCCGGAAATGTGGCCGCCGGCGAAGATCATGACCATGAGCGACGCACCGATGGCGAGCGGCGCCAGCGGACTGCCGCTGTGCACAGCCATGCCGACCGTGAAAACGAGGAAAAACGTGCCGATGAACTCAACGATATATCTTTTCATTAAACGGGTGGGTTATGGCGGAGCACCGTGGTGGCTCGCTTTTCCGGCTGCAACCCCGCACTTGCGCGTCCGTCGTTCCATTCCGTGCGACGATTGCGTGACAAAGGCTTTCGGGGCTTGATCTATATTCTTAAATAGGAATGTAGTTTCCGGGTGAAGCTGGTCCAAATCTACGAGTGCCTGTGTGACGAGACGCGTCTGCGGTTGCTCAACCTGCTGCTGCAGGGGCCGCTCTGTGTGTGTCATTTCCAAACCATCCTGGGCGAGCCGCAGGTGAAAATCTCCAAGCACTTGGGCTATCTGAAGACACGCGGTCTCGTAATGGCGCGCCGCGAGGGGAACTGGATTGTCTACGCGCTGCCGGAAAAGCGGCCGCACGAACTCTCGGCTAATCTCGCCTGTTTGCAGGACTGCGCCGGGGATCAGGCTGTTTTTCGGCGAGATCTAGCGCGACTGCGGCAACTCGATCTCTCGTGCAGCCCGCTCAATGCCGCCGGAACGCCCGTCGCGCATGGCCGACGCTGCTGTTGAATTTTTATGAACACTCCTGAAAGCAATCCCGCCTGTGGCTGCGCGGCTCCCGCCGCACCGGCTCCCTCCCTGACCCTTTCCGCTTTTCGCGCCGCGCTGATGGCGGCGCCGACGCTGCCGCTGACCGTGATCTGGCCGGACGGCGATCCGATCGAGGCGCATTTCCATGTGACCGAAGTGGGACGCGTGCAGAAGGATTTTGTGGACTGCGGCGGCACCGTTCGCCGGACCGTCACCTGCCTCCTGCAAACCTGGGTGGGCGACGATCTCGACCATCGCATAACCGCCGGGAAGTTGCTGAAGGCCCTCGATCACGCCGCGCCGGTGCTGGGCGACGAGGATCTTCCGGTGGAACTCGAATACGAGGCGTGCAACGTCGTGCAGTTGAAGGTCACGGACGTCGTGGCGGAGGCGGAACGCCTGGTCGTCCAACTCGGACCGAAGCACACCGATTGTCTGGCGAAAGACATCTGCCTGCCCTCGTCCCCGGGCGCGTCCGCCGGCGGCTGCTGTTGATTTCCATGAAGTCCGAAAAACCCACCATTCTCATTCTTTGCACGGGCAACTCCTGCCGCAGCCATCTCGCCGAGGGACTGCTGCGCGCCGCCGTCGGCGATCTGTTCACCGTCGCCAGCGCGGGCTCGAAACCCGCCGGCTACGTTCACCCGATGGCCATCGCGGTCATGAAGGAGATCGGCATTGATATTTCCGGGCACAGCTCGAAGCACATGAACGAGTTTCTCGCCGGCGAGGTGGAGACCGTCATCACGGTGTGTGGCAACGCGGACCAGGCGTGCCCGATTTTCCCCGGCCAGGTCAACCGCCACCACTGGCCGTTCGAGGATCCGGCGCACGCCACCGGCACCGACGAGGAGAAGCTGGCGATGTTCCGGCGTGTGCGGAATGAAATCCGCCGGATCTTCACCGCCTACGCCGACGGCCGCCGCGATGAACGGAAATCTATGCCGAAGCGGACAGCGGTCTGATTCATCACTTATGTCAGATTCGCTCACCAAAAAACTCTCGTTCCTGGACCGTTATCTCACGGTCTGGATTTTTGCGGCGATGGCCATCGGCGTGTTGCTCGGACGTTTCGCGCCGCAGCTCGCCCGGGTGCTGACCGGATGGAGTGTGGGCACGACGTCGGTTCCCATCGCGGCGGGGTTGATTTTAATGATGTACCCGCCGTTGGCCAAGGTGCGTTACGAGGAGCTGTCGGATGTGTTTCGCAACAAACGCGTGCTCACGCTTTCGCTGGTGCAAAACTGGCTGGTCGGGCCGGTGCTGATGTTTGCGCTGGCGGCGATTTTTCTGCGCGACCGGCCGGAGTATTTCGCTGGACTGGTGCTCGTGGGCATCGCGCGGTGCATCGCGATGGTGATCGTGTGGAATGATCTTGCGGGCGGCAGCCGGGAGTATTGCGCGGGGCTGGTGGCGGCGAACGCGTTGTTCCAGGTGTTCGCGTTCGCGCCGCTGGCGTGGCTTTTTCTGAAGGTGCTGCCGCCGCTCGTGGGCGTGGATCTGGGCGTGCTCGACCTGTCGGCGATCACCATCGGGAGCATTGCGAGAAGCGTATTTGTTTACCTGGGGATTCCCTTTCTGGCGGGCTGGCTTACGCGACGGACGTTGCGGCGCGGGGAACGGGCGCGGTGGTTCGACGAAAAATTTCTGCATGCGATCAGCCCGATCACGCTGGGCGCGTTGCTGTTCACCATTGTGGTGATGTTCAGCCTGCAAGGTGAGCAGGTGCTGGCGCGGCCGCTCGATGTGCTGCGGATTGCGCTGCCGCTGGTGGTTTATTTCGGGATCATGTTTACGGTGACGTTCTGGATGGGGGTGCGTTCGGGGGCGGATTATCCGAGGGCGGCTACGCTGGGGTTCACGGCGGCGGGCAACAACTTCGAGCTGGCGATCGCGGTGGCAGTGGGGGTTTTCGGGCTCACCTCGGGCGCGGCTTTCGCGGCGGTGGTGGGGCCTTTGGTCGAGGTGCCGGCGCTCATCGCGCTGGTGGTGGTGGTGTTGCGCTGGAAGCGCCGGCTGGCGGCCTGAGATTTCCCGTTGCGCGTTTTGGGCGGGGCGGGTGATCTGGCGGACTCATGCAGCTCGACATTCCCGCCGGCGATTTTGCCGGGTACATTTTTGATCTCGATGGCACGCTGATCGACACGATGCCGATCCACTACCGGGCGTGGGACGAGACGATGCGCCTGCACGGCTTGAAGGAAGCGCTGAACGAGGATTTGTTCTACTCATTCGGCGGGGTTCCCACCGTGCGTGTGGCGGAGCTGATCGGCGCGCATTACGGACTGACGCTCGACCCGCGACAGGTTGAGCACTCGAAGGAAACGCTCTTTCTGCGGAAGCTGGAATCGGCCGAGGTGGCGCACATCGATCCGGTGGTGGCATTTGCGCGGCGGGCGGCGGCAACGCATCCGGTGGCGATCGCCACGGGCGGGACCCCCAATATCGCGCTGCCGGCCATCAAGGCCGCCGGGCTGGAGGGATTGTTTAAAATCGTGGTGACTCCGCTCGACGTCGCGCCCGGGAGGGGCAAGCCCGCGCCGGACATGTTTTTGCTCGCAGCGGAGAAGATGGGCGTGCCTCCGGCGAAGTGCCTGGTCTTTGAGGATGCGGAGCCGGGTATTCAGGCGGCGCTCGCGGCGGGCATGCAGGTGGTGCGGGTGCCAAGCCGGCGGTGATAAAAGGCTTTTGCGGCGAAGGCGGATCGTGTTGATTGGCCGGCCATGAATCTGGAAGCCCTCGTCAATCCCTCCGTTCTCACGCAGCCGGTCTACGAGCCGGGCAAGCCGATCGAGGACGTGGCGCGCGAGCTCGGGCTCGATCCGGCGACGATCATCAAACTGGCGTCCAACGAGAACCCTTTCGGGCCTTCGCCTCGCGCCAAGGCCGCTGCGGCCCGCGCCTTGGATCAGGGCGAACTGTATCCGGATGGCGGTTGCGTGGCGTTGCGCGCCCGGCTGGCGCGGGCGTACGGGTTGGACGCGGGCCAGTTCGTGATCGGCAACGGCTCGAACGAGCTGCTCGAGCTGCTCGGGCATGTATTCCTGAGGCCGGGCGACGAGGTGGTGATGGGCAATCCGGCGTTCGCGGTTTACAAGCTCGTGACGCTTCTGTTCGGCGCGAAGCCGGTCGAGGTGCCGCTCGTGAACCACAAGCATGATCTTGCGGCGCTGGCGGCGGCGGTGACGCCGCGTACGAAACTGATTTTCGTGCCGAGTCCGAACAATCCGACGGGCACGGCCAACACGGAGGCGGAGCTGCTGGCTTTCGCGCGCAGCCTGCCGGAGCACGTGGTTTTTGCCTTCGATGAGGCGTATGCCGAATATCTTGAAAATCCGCCCGATCTGCGTCCGCTCATTCGTGAGGGGCGGAAGATCGTCTGCCTGCGGACATTTTCAAAAATCTACGGCCTGGCTTCGCTGCGCGTGGGCTACGGTTACGCCTCGCCCGCGATGGCGGCCTTGCTCAACCGGGTTCGCCAGCCTTTCAATGTGAACGCCATCGGCCAGGCCGCCGCGATCGCGGCGCTCGACGACGGCGCGTTTGTGGCGAATTGCGTGCGGGATAATCGCGCCGGGCTGGCACAACTGGAGGCGGGTTTGTGCGCGCTCGGCTTGAAGACGGTGCCGAGCGTCGCGAATTTCATTCTCGCGAAAGTGGGCGATGGCGCGCGGGTGTTTGCCGAGCTGCAAAAACGGGGCGTGATCGTGCGGCCGATGAAACCTTACGGCATGCCCGAATGGTTGCGCCTCACCGTTGGAACCCCGGCGCAGAACGAGCGGCTTCTGGGCACACTCGCCGAAGTGTTGTGCGGCTGAGCGGTCCGTTCAGGAGCGTGTGCGTGCCGTCTCGATCGCGCCGCGGAGGTTCAGGAGAAGCGCACTGCGATTGGGTGCGAACAGGAACAAATCGCCGCCGAGCTTGCGATAGGCGGCGTCCAAAACTTCGACGGAAGGCTTTCGCATCGCCAGCAGCTGGCCGACGCTGGCGGCGAGCGTGTCGGTGTTGTTGAGCTCCAGGTCGAGCTTGATCAGGCTGGTGAGTGCCGCTTGGTTGAGAGGATCGCTTTTGACGGCTTGGACAAGCACTTGACGCGCCTGGCTTTTGGCTCCGACGGCCAGCAGGCGTTTGGAAACCGCCAGCAGGTTTTCCGCCCGGAGGGTCGTTTGATTGAGAAAGTTATTGAGGAAAAGCTGGGCGGATTCCGCGTCGCCCAATCCGTAGTGGGCGATGGCTTGCAGGCCGTTGAAGACCGAGGCGTAGCGCCGGTTCCAGCTGGGGTTTTCCTTTAAGAGATCGCGAACGAGTTCCAAGGCGGTCTGGTACTGGCCGGAAACGATGTTGGCTTCGATGGCCATGAGCCCGGCGCCCTCGTAATCGAAGCGGCGCAACTTGGTGTACTCATAGATGCGGCGGGCGAGCGCGGCGTCGCCGGTGTTCGCGGCAAAATCGGCCAAGGCCATCAACGCGGTGGGATTGTTGGCGAAATCACGGAGGATTTCCTCCACGTTGGACTTCACGGCGGCCGCGTTGCCTTCTTTGTGGAGAGAGTAGATCAGGTCAATGCGGGAGCGCGCGTCGTTGGGATTGCCCAGAGAGCGAAGGAAACTTTCCCGTCGGGCCTCGGCATCGCGGCCGGCCTCGCGAAGGTAGCTGACGGTTTGGATGTAAATTTCTTCGTCCTTGGGGAGTTCGGACGTGAGTTGGCGCAGATGATCGAGCGCGGCATCCTTGCGACCGCGTTCCCATTCCATACGCGCGTTGAGGAGGCGGCCGTCGCGTGTGCTTTCCAAGCCATACGCGTGCAGGATGTCCTCGGTGCGGTCGTAGTTGCCGCGGAAAAAACTGGCGGAAGCCGAGGCCAGGGCGATCAGTTGATTCCGTTCCGTCAGAGTTTGATCTGATTTTAAAAGATCCTTCGCGATGGCAATGACCTGTTCGTCATCCTGTTGCTGAAGGAGGTAGGAAAAAAGCAATTTCAGGTAGCCTTTGTCGGCTTGATGGTATGGCAGGCCGTCCAAGAGAGCCTGCTTGGCTAAGTCAGGGCGTCGCCATAGGCCGTAAAACTGAATTAACAGCATGCGCCCTTCCTTGTTGGCGGGCGATTTGGTTACACCGATGCGAAGATTGGTGAAGGCCTCACGATATTTCTGCTCCTTTAACTGCGCTTGCGCCGTCCTGATAGAGGCATCTCCCCGGGTCACTTGGTAGGTCTGCCAGCGTGCGGGCAAAAGGAGCATGTCGACGTAATGGAGTTCCGTTACGCCGCGTTGGTATTTCACAAACGCATAAGCGGCTGACATCGAGCCGATCCAGCCCAGACAGGCCAGCAGCACGATCGAAAGCAGCAGGCGTTGCCAATAAATCTGTACCTGCCAGCCCTTGTCGGTGCGCCGCAGCGACAAGGGATAAAACCGTTTGAGTCCAAGAATCTCCTTGGATTGCCCCGGAGTGGTTTTCTTCAATTCAGCGGCATTGGGCAAGGGAAGGGGCATGCGAAAACAAGTATGCTAAGGATTAAAAGTTACGATGATGCATCAGATCAGAGGGGTGTGAATTTAACCTTGCCTCCGAAACTGGGTTGCATCTTCGTGGCTGCCACTGCTCTAGATTCCATCGGACTCCACAACATGAAGCTTTCGCGCGGCACAATTGCCATTGCCCATTCTTTAGCAATCCCCTTTTGTCCGACGTGCCAGTGGCTTTGAAGTCCAGTATGTTCTCCTGAGTTCAGACTTACCTTCATTGTTCATTGTCTCTTTCTTTGCCTCAAAACGACCTCCCAATATATCTTATAACTCACATGAAGAACATCGTCCGTAACATCATCGTGTTGGGCTGCGTCGGCAGCTCGGCTTTCGCGGCTCCTTTCTTGGCTATCGGCGATAATGCCGAACTTTTCGTCACCGGCACCGCCGGCGTCCGCTACGACGACAACATTCTTCTTGCTCCGGATAACTTGGCAATCGACGACACGATTGTGCAGTTCGTCCCCGGCCTTGAACTCGAGTTCGGTAAGAACTCGGAAGTCAAAGGCACGTTCACCGCGCAGGAAACGTTGAATGCGTATCTTGATAACAGCCAATTCAACGACCAGCTGGGTTCGGTCTCTTTTACTTCCAAGTTTGATAACAGCAAACTGAAGCTCAACGCCGATGCCTCTTTTGCCCAACTTGACCAGAACACCTACGCTGCGAACGGAACGACGATCCGTCGTGATGTGACCACCGCCGGCGTGGGCGGCGAACTCTCCATCTCGGATAAGACGAGCATCGGTGCTGGCGCTAACTACACCGAAGTCCAGTACAAGCAGGCGGGCGCCGTCAGCGAAAAGGACTATGGTGTTCCGCTTAACGTTTATTACGGCATCACCCCCAAGGTCGATCTCAGCGCCGGTATCAGCTACCGCCGGAGCGATCTCGATAACGGGACCTCTTTCGATGATTACTACTACAACATCGGCGCGCGCGGTGAATTTACGCCGAAGCTGAAGGGCTCCTTCAGTGTTGGCTATAACCAGCGCAACGCCAGCGTTGGCCAGGACGATGACGGTCTGGGCCTTCAGGCGGGGCTGAGCTACCTCTACTCGGACAAGACCTTCTTCACGCTGAATGCGAGCAACGACTTCTCCGCCGCCACGACCGGCGCCTCCCAGAAAAACCTTGCGATCACCCTCGGTGGCCAGACGGATATCGCCGTTGACTGGAAGCTGAATGCCAGTGCGACCTATCGCCGCGTTGAGTACCAGACCACTCCTTCCCGCACGGACGACTATGTTGAAGGCACGGTTGGCGCGACCTACGTGATCAACTCCAACTTCAGCCTGAACGGCTCCTATCTGTTCCGTGGGAACAAGTCGGATCAGGCCGGCGCGGGTTTCAGCGACAACGTCGTCTCGCTGTCGATCTCGGCCCGTTACTGATTTCGCGGTCTAGCTTGACCCCTCTCTTCAGCGGAAGAAGATCCTACGGTCTTCTTCCGCTTTTTTTTCTCCATTTTCTGCCATGATACGAAAACTTAAGAGCATCGGCATTGTTTGTTCCTTGATGATAGCTCTGCCGCTTGCCGCGGTTGAAACAAAGCCCACCACTTCCCCGGCACCGCAGGATTACCTGCTGCAGCCTTCGGATTTGTTAAACGTTAAAGTCTTTCAGGAAGAGAATCTTACGCGTGACGTGCGCGTTTCCCAAGAATACTCGGTTACCCTGCCGTTGATTGGCAAGGTGGACGTGAAGGGCAAGTCCTTGCGGCAGACGGAGGATCTCGTGCGTGAGTTGTATGCCCGTGATTACCTGGTGAATCCTCAAGTGAACATCGTGGTCGTCGAGTATGCCAAACGCTCGGTCAACGTGATCGGCCAAGTCAACCAGCCCGGGGCGGTCTTGTTTCCCCAAGAGCAGGGGCTCACCTTGCTGGACGCCATTTCGCGTGCGGGCGGCTTCAGCCGTCTGGCCAATCGCAACCAAGTCAAACTCACCCGCACCAACGCGGATGGCAAGGCCGAGACTTTTATCATCGACGTGGATGATTTGATCAAGGGCAAGTCCAGCAGCAGCTGGCCGTTGCTCGTGAATGACATCGTTTTTGTTCCGGAACGCATTTTGTAAGTTTCAGTGAATACTCCCCTCGTGGACTCCAATCTTAAGCAACAGGCCCCGGCTGGTCATGGATCAGGTGAATATGGCTATGGTGGATATTCCTCCGCTGGCTACGGAAACGAAAATTCCGTGCAGCGCGGTTTTCGCGATTACGCCCTGATTCTGCGCGAGCGCATCTGGTACATTCTCGTCGTTTTCCTGGTCATCTTCTCGCTCTCGCTGGTCTACACCTTCAGCCAGACGAAGATGTACCAGTCCTACGCGAGCGTGCAGATCTTCCGCAGCGATCCCACGGTCATGAAGAACGTGGAGTCGGTCGTTCGCAACGATGTCTCCAACACCGAGGACTTGAACACCGTCGTGGAGGTGCTCAAGAGCAACGCCATCATTCAAAAGGTGGCCGAGCGCATCACCGGGGATGACCTCCGTCAATTCATGGCGCCCTACGAGGCCGGCAAGGGCAGCGTGCCGCTCACCCCGATCGATGTTCTCGGGTTGAATCGTAAAATTGTCCCGCAGCGACTGAGCCTGCTCATCAACATCCAGTACACCCATCCTGACCGGTTGATCGCGGCCAAGGTGGCCAACATGTTTGTCGACGAGTTCATCGCTTATAACTCCCGTGTGCGCATTGACGAGTCGATGAAGGCGGTGGAAGAGCTCAAGATTCGCGCCGAGCAGCAGCAGCGGAAGGTCAAGGAGCTCGCCCTTGAGCTGCAGACCTACCGCGAGAAAAATAACATGGTCTCGCTGGATCAGCGCAAGGACATCGTCACCGAGAAGCTCAAGGCCCTGAATCTCTACTGCACGCAGACGGAAACCAAATTGAAGGACTCCGAGATCCGTTGGAAGCAGGTTCAGGAGCGGCGGGCGGCCGGCGGCGATCTCACAGAGCTTTCCTTCATCGCCAACCAGCCGCTCATCCACCAGCTGGTGCAGGATGTTTCGGCGAAAAACATCATCGTGGCGCAGCTGCGTGACCGCTATCGGGACAAGCATCCCATCATGCAGGAAAACCTGAACTCGCTGGCCCAGGCCACGCATGAGTTGAAGAGCGCCATTGATAATGCCGCCGCGACGATCGAGTCCGAATACCAGAACGCCCGCAGCAACGACGAGCAGGCGCGCGCGGCCTTGGCGGAAGCCAAGACCGAGACCATGGAACTTGACCGGGCGGCGGTCGAATATGACGCCCGCTCCAGCGAGCTGCGCATCAACGAGGGTATTCTCCAGAACCTCATCGGTCGCATGCGGGAAACCACCATGAAAAGCACCCTGGAATCCCAGAATGCGCGCTTGGTGGATCCGGCGACCCCCGCGGCTGAAGACAATTACGTTTCCCCGCGGATCCTGCTCAACCTGAGTCTCGGCTTTGTTCTGGGTTTGGGCCTGGGCCTCGCCTTTGCCTTCTTCGTCGCGTTCATCGATGATCGCGTGAAGAGCTCTTTCGACATCGAGTCGGTCGTTGGCCTGCCCCTGATCGGCATCATTCCGCAGATCAAGAAAATGGAGCAGCCGGACAAGGCGCAGATTGTGGCTAACAATGCCGACCGCCAAGTGTCCGAGTCTTTCCTCACGTTGCATTCGAGCCTGCGCCTCAAAGACGAAAGCAAGAACGCCCAGTGTATTTTGGTCACCAGTACGATTCCGGGCGAAGGCAAGTCCTTCACCACGACCAACCTTGCGCTGACTTTCGCCGCCCACGGCGAGCGCGTGGCGGTGATTGATTGCGATCTGCGCAAGCCGAATATTCATAAGTCGTTCCGCTTGGAAAACCGCAAGGGCGTCATCGATATCTGTGCCGGCAGCGCGACGATCGACGACGTGGTGATCCGCGATGTGCATCCGAATCTCGACGTCATCACCACCGGCGGACGGGCCAAGAATCCCACGCAAATCCTCAACGGGAAAAATTTCGAGGCGATGATCTCCGATCTGCGCAAGCGTTACGACCGCGTGTTTTTCGACACGCCTCCGCTCGCGGCGGTGAGCGACGCCATGATCGTCCTGCCTTTGGTGGATGGTTCCATCTTCACCATTTTCTTCAATAAGGTGCGTCGCAAGGCTGCCCAGTTCAGCGCCAAGAAGCTGCTCGAGGCCAACGTGCCGGTCTTTGGCGCCGTGCTCAACGGTCTCAATCTGGCGGTTTCCGGCTATTATTACGCCCAGTATTACGACAAGTCCTACAAGGACTATTATGTCGTGATGTCTAAGAACGACACGACACCCGAGCGTTGAGTCTCGGGCCGGATTTTAAAGGCGCGGATTTACCAATCCGCGCCTTTATCGTTTAGCCGCGGCGCGGGCGAGGCGGTCGTTGACCGCCATGGCGAGGGCGGCGCGACCGGGGATAAGTTCGGCGTGGATTTTGCGCCAGCGACCATCGTCCAATTGACGCAACACATCGAACAGCCGATGGGCCGCCTCTTCCAGGCTTCCGTCTGACGTCAGCCAGAAAATCGATGCCCCGATTTTGCCGGCGGGTTTTTTGAGAAAGAGAATCGCCTCGTCCGGGGCGATGCGGCCGAGGTCTGCACGGGTGAGCTTCGAAACCAGCGTGAGCGGAGTGCGCGGGCTGTAATGGCGTTCGAGCATGCCGGGGGCCGGGGCCGCTTCGGACTCGGGAGCCTTGCGGCGGTAGGCGGACACGCGCCGTTTCAACACGGTTTCCAAAGCTTCCCGGGAGATCGCGCCGGGGCGCAGCAGCGCCGGATGCTTGGGATTGCGCAGATCGAGAATGGTGGACTCGACGCCGATTTCCGAGGGACCGCCGTCGAGGATGTGGCCGATGCGCGAGCCGAGGCCGGCGCGCACATGGGCGGCGGTCGTGGGGCTGACATAGCCGAATGGATTGGCGCTCGGTGCCGCCAGCGGACAGCCGCTGCGGCGGATAAGTGCGCGGAAGAGCCGGTGGGCCGGCATGCGCACCGCCACGCTGTCCAAGCCCGAAGTGACGATGGCGGGCACGCCCGGTTTCTTAGGCAGCACCAACGTCAGCGGACCGGGCCAGAAAGCCTTCGCCACCGCCCGGGCGGCATCGTTCAGCTCGGCAATGTCTGCCGCCTGGGCCAGACTGTCTACGTGGACAATGAGGGGATCGTTGGCGGGACGGCCCTTGGCGCGGAAAATCGCCCGGCAGGCGCGGGCGTTGAGCGCGTCGGCGGCAAGACCGTAAACGGTTTCGGTGGGAGCGGCTACCAAGCCGCCTTCCGCGAGCACGCGTGCGAGGCGGGAGAGATTAGCCGGTGTCGGGCGATAAACGCGTGCGGAGAGCGTTGCGGTCATGGCATGAAAAAGGCCGGAGGGTTAGCTCCGGCCTTTGCTGCAAAGTCTGGCCTCCGACCTCTGATTAGAGGGCGAGCAGGTTGTTACGGGACTGTTTTATGGTCTTCGTAACGGCGCGCTGCTGCTTGGCGGACAGGTGGGTGTATTTACGCGGCAGGATCTTGCCGGTATCGGTGACGTAGCTGCGCATCGCCAAGGGCGTCGTGAACGGGATCTGTTCCGGCGTGAGGCTCTGCTGGGTGGTTTCGGTCGTGCTCATTTGAAAAAGGGGTGAATGAAAACCGGCGCAGCCAAGGGTTGTCAACCTACAATCCTCCCCCCAACTTTGCGCCGGATTCGTCCCCGTAGCTCAACTGGATAGAGCAGTGGTTTCCTAAACCGCGCATCCCGGTTCAAGTCCGGGCGGGGGCACCAGTTTCCAGCGTCACTCGCCGTCAGCGGCGCTTTTGCTCATCGTGTGGCGGGCGCGGGATAATTTTTCACCGCCATCGGCCACGCCGGATTCACTATGAAGTGGCTTTTAATGCAGCGCGTGAGCAACTTTCCACCCTTCTTGCCGTCTTATTCATCCCAAGCGTATGCGTAACTTCCCCCGCAAATCCCCCGGCGCTTCGCGTCGTGCGTTCACCCTTCTCGAAATCCTCGTCGTGTTGGCCATCATTGGCTTGCTGGCGGGTTTGGCCATCTCCCGCGTGACCGACATCTTCGGCTCCAAGTCGGGGGACATCGCCCGGCTCTTCGTGCAGACGAGCATGGAAACACCGCTCACGGCCTACCGCATCAACATGGGCGACTATCCCTCGACCGCCGAGGGGTTGCAGGCGTTGGTCGCGGCTCCGCAAAACAAGGCAGACCGCTGGCAGGGGCCGTACATCAAAGCGCCCGGCGGCAAGCTGCCGACCGATCCGTGGGGTGAACTTTATCAGTATCGCTATCCCGGCACGCACAATAAAAACAGCTACGATCTCTTCTCCAAGGGCCCCGACAAGATCGAGGGCACGCCGGACGATATCGGCAACTGGTAGTTTTCCCCGTGATTGCACCTGCCCCAAGGTTTGCGGGTGGCGGGTCGCTTTTTGGCCCTGCAAGGCGGCGAGCGGCCTTCACTCTGTTGGAGGTCCTGGTGGTGATCGCCTTGATCGGCCTGCTGTCCGGTGTGCTGATCATGGGAACGACACGCTTGCTGCGGGACCGGCCGGTGACGGCGGAGGAGATTTTTTGGAAAATCACCGATACCACCCGTCGGACCGCCCTGCTCGGGAATCGTGACGTGCGGTTGAGTTTCGATGCGAAGAACCGCGTTTTTGTGGCCGGCGACGACGCGCAGGCGCAGCGGTTCCCGTTTGCTCCTCAGAACGAGGTGGCCTTCGATTTTCTGGCGCCCAAATCGGCGCCCGGCTCCACTTCCGCGATGCTCGTGGGCGGGCAGTTGGTCGAGACGCAGACGCTGCCCTTCGTGACCTTTTACGGCGACGGGACCTGTTCGCCCTTCCGAGTGCAGCTCAAAGGAAAGGACACGCAGCGTATTTTGGAGATCGATCCGTGGACTTGCGCGCCGGTGCTGGAGGCGAAAACCGATTCATGACCATGCGCCGTGGATTCACCTTGCTCGAAGTGTTGGTGGCGCTGGCTATTTTCGCTCTTGCCGCCGTGGTGCTCGGTTCGGCTTACGTCAACGTGCTCAACGCCTACGAAGTCGCGCGGCGGGCGGCGCGGTCCGACGTCGATGTGAAATTCGCGCGGGCGGCCCTGCTCGCGGAGACGGATGTGGACAAGGCTGCGCAGGGCGGTGATTTCGATTCGGCGGATGGGCGCCACGTGCGCTGGACGGCGACGATCGAGCCCACCACGGTGGCCGATCTTTTCTTGGTCACCTTTGAATGCGAATGCACCGGGCCGGATCTGCCCGAGCCGCAGCGCACGAAGCAGGTGTTCCGCGTGTTGCGTCCCACATGGTCCCAAGCGGCGGATCGGGCCACGCTGCGCGCCAATGCCAAGGATCGCATCGTGAAAATCCAGGAAAAGGTGAACTCATGAAACGGGGCTTCACCCTTTTGGAAATATTGATCGCCCTTGCGCTCACCTCGCTGGTGCTGGTGGCGCTCAACACCTTCATGTTTTCGATGGGGGAGCTGTGGGGGCGCAACACGGACCTGCGGCTTTTCGACCGGCATGTGCGTTCGGTCACGCGCTTCCTGGAGCACGAGTTGCGCGTGGCGGCGCTACCGCCGGTGGGAACGACCGGTCAGGCGCCCATTGCGGCGGAGGACATTCATACGCAATCCGGCGCGACCGAAACCCTGCTTACCTTTGAATTGCCGGAGGGAAGCCGGATGTTCGTCTGGCCGGGTCAGCCTCTGCCGGAAGTCGTTTGCTCGCTCGCGATGCGCGAGGGCACCGGCCTGGTTTTCTTGTGGCACTCGCGGCTGGAAAAGCATTTCGACGACCAGCCTCCGCGCGAAACGCTCATAACCCCGCTCGTGACGGCGTTGAGTTATGATTACTACGACAGCGGTTTTAAAAATTGGAAAAATGAGACGGTGATTCGCAAGAACGCCCAGGGCGAGTACGAGGCGCCGCAACGGCTGCACCTGAAATTTGTCTATCGCACGCACGCGCAGGAAGTGGTCATCCCGCTGGCCACGGTCACGGAAGGGTTGCCGCCTTTTTAAGATGAACCGCCGTCCTTCCATTAAACGCCGCGGTTCTGTGCTGCTCATCGTTTTGGTGACGATGGTTTTTGCGACCTTTGCGCTGACGATGTTCATCGAGAAGGCGGGCAACGACCTGCTTGTCGATATTCGCGAGGCGGACGCGGGACGCTTGCGGCCGGAGGCTTATTCGGCCCTCGAAACCACGCTCGGGGTGTTGGAGGATTTTCGCATTATCGGAAACGGGCTGCACAGTCCGGCGGAAGGCTGGGGCGACCCGCTTGGTTTTGCCGGTTACACGCCGTTGCAGGAGGGCCACACGGTCGAGGTGACGCTGGAGGACGAGAGCGCCAAGCTCCCGCTGGCGTCGGTCAAACCGGAGATGCTCGTGGAGCTGCTCAAATACTGGCAGGTGTCGCAGAACGACGCGGAGCGGCTCGCCGACTGCCTGATGGGCTGGATCAAAAAAGATTACGTGCCCGTTTCGACGGGAGCGCCGCGGCCGGAAGATTACGAGTCGGCGCCGCTGGCCTACGATCCGCCCGGTCGTTCGTTGCGCTCCTTCTCCGAACTTTCGGCCATTGAAGGCGTGCGCCAGGCTTTTTTCGACGAGGCGGGCCGGCCCAACGCGCTGTATCAGCATTTCATCGAGACCTTTTCGCTCTACCGATATTCCGCTCCCAACATCAACGGCAACCGGCTGGAGCCCTTGCTTGCGCAAAATATCTATGACGAGCAGCAGCAGCGGCGTGTGACCGAATACCTCACCGGTGCGGGGACTTATCAGACACAGGGGCCCGGGTTTTTCAAAACGACACGGACGGTTGCCGCCGTCGCCGGTGGTCAGCCGGAGAAACTGGGCTACGGCACCACCGTGCAGGCGTTGCGAATTCGTGTTACCGTTCGGGAGGGCCGCTCGTCTTTTCAGCTGACCGCGGTGGTCGCGCCGCAAGGCGGGGCCAAGGTTGTGCCTGCGAGCAACGTGACCGTCCAGGACGCCACGAGCAACACGGGCACCGCAACCGCTTCTCCTCCCGCCACGAACACCCCGCCCGCCCAAACTACGCAGAGTCAGACCGGTCCGGCCACGGCCGTCACACCGCCGCCCGAACTCAATTACCCATTTACGTTTTTGGAAATCCGTGAGAACGATATGCCCGTTTCCACTTCCGCCGCCCCCACTGAATCGTGAGCAACCGACTTTCCTCGCTTAAACGCTTTCTTCCCGTTCCGCCGCCCCGCAAGGTCGCGATTCTGTCCCCCTCCCATTTTTTTGTGCGCGCGGTGCCGGTGACCGAAGGCGCCGCCGCCGCCGAAGTGGCTGGTCAAGTTGAGCTCGCGCTTGAGGTCGCCGCGCCTTTTCCGCTCGCGCAGCTCTATTACGGCCACCACTGGAAACCGGGTGCGTTGCATGCGCTGGTCTTCGCCGCCTATCGGAAGCGTTTCACCGTCGAGGAGGTGGAGAACTGGAGTGATGCGGAAATTGTGCTGCCCTCGTTCGCCACGGTGCTCAAGGACTCTCCCCAGCCGGCGACTGCGCTGTTGCTGTCGGCTCCGGACAGTCTGACCGGCATTTATTACGGCGATGCGAGCGGTGTTCCCACCCAAGTGCGGGTGGCGCCAATTCCCGCCGAAGCCACCGAGGCCGAGCGTGTCGCGCTTCGCGATGCGCTCCTTCGTTCCTTTGCCGGAACGCTTCACGTTATCGATCTGGTCGGACCGCCGGAGTTCGATCCCGCCTCCGACGAAGGAGAGTTCACTTTTCGCGCCGGTGATTTCTCCGCACACTTCGATGCCGAGGAGATCGCGTCCTTCGACGTGCGGGACAAAGCCGATTTGGCGGCGCGCCGTCGGGCGCAGGTGCGCGACCTCATCCTCTGGCGCACCTTTGTCGGCTGCGCGGCGGCAATCGCGCTCGCGGCATTTCTGGAATTGGCGCTGGTGGGTGCGGCGTTCTGGCAGAAGCAGCGGCTGGCCGTCGTCGAGAGACAGGCGCCGGTGGTGGAAGCCGTCATGACATCGCAGAGCCTGGCCACGCGCATCGACGAGCTGTCGTCCAAGCGACTCATGCCCTTTGAAATGCTGGCGTTGCTGAACTCCAAGCGACCACACGCGATCCAGTTTATGCGCACGGTCACGAGCGGGCTTCTCACGCTCGAAATCGAGGCGCAAACGAGTTCGTCGGGCGATATCGATGTCTTTCGCACGGCGTTGAACCAGCTGCCCGAATGCGCCAAGGCCGAGGTGCAGGACCAGCGCAGCCGCGATGGCGTTTCCACCTTCCGGCTGGTCGTCACGTTCAAGGCCGACGCATTCAAACCGGAGGAGAACCCGTCATGAAGGCTTTTTTCCTGAGTCGCATCCTCCGCGAAAAAATTCTGCTGCTGGCCTTTGCCGCCTTGGGTGCGGCCATCTGGCTGTCCAGCGTGAGCGATCGGGTGGGCGCGCATTGGCGCGAGATCAGCCGGACCTCGGTCGACCTTGAGGTTCAGCAGCGCTGGCTGGCGCAGCGTGAGCGCATTGAACGGGAGGCGGCCCTCGCGATCGAGCATCTCGATCCGTCGCGCACCTTCGACAGTGTGCGCCTGCAGAACGAGCTGAACACCCTCGCGCGCGGGGCGGGGCTGGCCAACTACGACGTGTCCGACAGCCGCACCGAGCGGACCAGCCAGTTCTCGGTCCACTCGGTGCAGTTTTCCGTGCGCAACGCCGACATCGGCGCGCTCGTCGCCTTCTACAAGGAGCTGGGTAAGCGCGCCCCGTACATCGGCCTGGAGCAGTTCTCCCTTGCCAGCAACCGCGCCAATCCCGCTCAGCTCAACGCCACTTGGCGGGTGACCTCGGTTGAGATCGCGCAGTGAAGCCGGCGGCCCTTCCGGCTTCGCTCACATCTTGAAGCTGGAGCTGAGCTGGAAGACTGCGCTGATGATGGCGTAGGCGATGAAGCCGACAAAGATGAACACGCCCAGCAGCAGGCCCGTCGCGATCACGCGGGTGAAGACGTTGAGCTGGTTGGAAATCGCCTTCTGGTAGCCGACGGAAATTTTCTTCAGACTCGGCACGAGGTTGCCGGTGTTTTCGCCGACCGCGAGCTGGTCGAGGACGAGGTCGGGAAAGCAGCCGGTGCGCAGGAGCGAGGCGGAGAGCGCCTCGCCCTCAAGCACGCGGCCGGTGGCTTCGTCGAAGGCGGCGCGATGGACGCGATTGCCGATCTGGCGTTCCGTCATGCGGAGGGCCTCGGCGGTGGTGATGCCGTTTTCCAGCAGCACGGAAAGGGTCTGGCTGAACGCGACCACGGTCTGGGAAACGGCGAAAGGTCCGAGCAGCGGGAGCTTGAGCAGCCAGGCGTCGGTGGCGAGGCGACCGGCCTCGGTGTGCCGCCAGCGCCAGAAGGCGACTCCGCCAAAGGCCAGGCCGATGGCGACAAAGAGGCCGTAATGAAGACCGAAGTCGGAGAGGCCGACGAGGATCTTGGTGGACGTGGGCAGCTCGCCGCCGAGCGAGCTGAGGAGAGCTTGCAGACGGGGCAGGAGGAAGAAGAGGAAAAACAGGATGACGCCGCCGGCGACCAGCATCATGAAGAGGGGATAGGCGAGGGCATTGAGCAACTGGCGCTGCAGTTCCTTCTGTTCGTTGAGATGCGTGATGAGGCGCATCAACACGTCGTTGAGATTCCCGGTGGCCTCCCCGGCCTGGATCAGGTTGATGGTCGAGGGATCGAACACCGCCGGGAGCGAGGCCATGGCCTGCGAAAGAGTGGTGCCTTCGCCGAGCTGATCCCAAAGCAGGCCGCACAGGAGATGAAGGCGGGGCTCCTTGATACGCGTGCTGAGGAGCCGGACGGCTTCGCCGGCGGAAAGGCCGCTAGATGTGAGGTCGACGAGTGCTTCGAGGAAAGGAAGGCGTTCGCGGCGGGAGAGCGCGGCGGCGCCGGGCCGTTTTGTGTTCAGCGCGGTGAGGCGGGCGCTGAAAGAGCCGGCGGGGGTCCGGGTGGCGGCCGGGGATTTTCTTTTGCCGGCGACCGGCCGGGCGGCGCTGTTTTCCTCAACGCGCTGCGGAGAAAGTCCGCGCGCAGTGAGCAGGCGGAGGGCGTCCTTGCGGCTTGGCGCATCGACAGAAGCCTGGACGGTTTGTCCGGAGCGGTCGCGGGCGGTGTAGGCGAAGGAGGGCATTGGGAAATGGCGCGGGTTCCGCGCCGTCGTGCGCGGTTACTTTTCCGTCACCGTGATCACGCGGAGGACTTCATCGAGCGTGGTGTAGCCGGCCTTGACCTTGGACCAGCCGGATTGCTCCAGGGTACGCATGCCGTGCTTGCGGGCGCATTGGACAAGGGTGCGGGTGCTTTCGCGTTTGAGCACGAGGTCGTGGAGCTCGTCGTTGGGCTTGAGAATTTCAAACAGGCCGATGCGGCCGCGATAGCCGGTGCCGCGGCAGCGGTCGCAGCCCACGGGATGCTGCAGGTGGGTGATGCCATCGGCCTCGGAGGCATCGAGACCGAGGATGGCCATCGTATCCTTGAGCTTGAGGGCGCCGACGGGCTCGGGTCGCGCGCAGTCAGGACAGAGGCGGCGAACCAGACGCTGGGCGATGACGAGTTCGATGGCCGAGGCGACGAGGAACGGCTCGATGCCCATGTCGATCAAGCGCGTGATGGCGCCGGGAGCGTCGTTGGTGTGCAGCGTCGAAAAAACCAAGTGGCCGGTGAGCGAGGCGCGGATAGCGATATCGGCGGTGTCGCGGTCGCGGATTTCGCCGACCATGATGACGTCGGGATCTTGGCGGAGAACGTGGCGGAGGGCGCTGGCGAAGGTGAGGCCAATCTCGGAGCGGACCTGCATCTGGTTCACGCCCGGGACCTCGTACTCGATGGGATCCTCGATGGTGATGATGCGCAGGTCGGTCGAGTTGATCTTGCGAAGAAAGGCGTTGAGTGAGGTGGACTTGCCGGAACCGGTGGGGCCGGTGACGAGGATGATGCCGTGGGGGAAATCGAGGACGTGGTTGATCTGGGCCTGTTCGTCGGCACTCATGCCGAGGCGGTCCATGGTGTAGGCCTCTTTTTTTTGATTGAGGAGGCGGAGCGAGATGGACTCGGCGTAGATCGTCGGGACGGTGGAGACGCGGATGTCGAGCACGGTGCCGGCGGCCCGGAAATTGATGCGGCCATCCTGCGGCAGGCGTTTTTCCGAGATGTTGAGCTTCGCCATGATCTTCAAGCGGGAGATGATGGCGTCTTGGAAACGCAGGAGGTTCTCGGGCACGGGCACCGGAACAAGCAGGCCGTCCACGCGGTAACGAATGCTGAGCTTGTTCTCCTGGGGCTCGAAATGGATGTCGGTCGCCTGATCGGCCACGGCTTGGGAGATCACGTCGGTAACGAAGCGGACCACGGCGGCCTCTTCGTCCACGTCGGCTTCCTTTTGCTGGACCGTTTCCGGCGCGACGTAGCCTTCGTCGCTGTCCTCGAGACTGCCGGAGCCGACGCCGAAGTGCTGGAGGATGAGCTGGTGGATCTTTTCGGGCACGCCGAGATGCCAGACGAGCGGGCGCGGCGTGAAGGTGCGTATCCAGTCCGCCATGTCGGCTGTAGGCGGCCAGGCCGCGGCCAGATGGAGGGGAGCGGACGACAGGCCGGGAGCGGTGGGCGCGGTGTCGGAGTCGGAGGGAGGAACGGTGGTTTCCGTTTCTTCGGTTGCGCCGGAGCCAACGGTGATCGGCACGATTTGATAATCGTGAACGAGGCGCGCGGGGAGGAGGCTTAAGGACGAGGCGTCGGCTTCGAGGTTGGTGGCGATGTCGAGACCCGCGGCTTCAGCAAGGGCGGCGAGCGCCTGGGGCTCGGGGAGTGCGAGAGCCTCGGCGAGCAGCTTGAGGCGCTGGCTGCGCGGAGCCTCGGCGAGGATCTGAAGCCGGGGCTCCGCGATCTGCGCGGCGAGCGAGGCGGGCAGGATCGGGTCGTGGGAAGCAATCATGGCGGCGGGGCTTACCGCGGGCGTTTGGGCGAGAGCACGGCGGTCGGAGTCGGGGCGGCGGAAACGGGCGAGGCGGGCAACGCGGCGGTCGGGGTGGCAGGCGCGGGTTTGACCGGCGGCGCGGGAGGCGTCGGCGGATTCAGGTAGGCATTGACGTCGTCTCGATTAGAAAGGCGGTTGATCTCCTTGCGGGCATCCGCGCTGCCGAGGGAGGGCGGGATGACGTGCGGACGGATGAAGAGGAGGAGTTCAGTGCGTTCGGTGCTCTTGGTGCGGCCGCCCAGCAGCTGGCTGATCACGGGAATTTCCCAGATGAAGCCGAGCTTGGTGCGGTCGTTTTCCTTTTTGGTGCGTTGGAGTCCGCCGAGCACGACCATCTCGCCGTCGATGACGTTGATGAAGGAGGTCGCCTGTCGGCGGCCGATGATCGGCTGCGTGGCGCTGGTGGTGGGATCGACGACCACCTGGCCGATGATGTCGTTTACCTGCTGGTCGATCTTGAGCTGGATGTTGCCATCGTCACCGATGAGCGGGGTGACCTTCAGGTCGATGGCGATGTCCTTGTAGGTGTAGGTGGACGAGGAGACGGGCGTGCCGCCGGTGGTGGAGGCGGAGGTCTGGGTGCCGTTGAGGATCGGCTGCGACTGGCCGACGATGATCTCGGCTTCGTTGTTGTGCGTGGTGACGATGGTCGGCGCGGAGAGGACCTTCAGCTGGTTTTTGGAGCCGGTGTTGGACATCGCGGCGACGAACTTGAGGGGATCGACTTGGCCGCCGGTCACGCTCCAGCCGGCCACGGAGCCTTCGAAGTTGGTGATCTTGTCGAAGCCGCTGCTATTTCGGTCGACGGTGAGCTTGAGGGCGGTGAGGCCGCTCTGGTCGGTGTCGGTAAGGGTGACTTCCGCGATGATCACCTCGATGCGGACTTGGGCGAGGACGATGTCGATTTTGTCCACCAACTCGCGGATGAGCCGGATGTCATCGAGGGTACCGCTGACGACCACGGCGTTGCTGCGCTCGTCGGAAGTGACGGTGAGAAAGCTGCTGAACTCGGTGGCGGCGGCGGCCGCAGTCGCGGCGGCGGTCGCGGTGGGAGTTGGCGTCGTGGTGGCCGGCGCGTTTGGAGTGGCGGGAGGGGGGGCGAAGGGGCTGGTGCCGTTAAAACCACCGCCCGACTGAGCGGGGCGGGTGGCCCCGTTTTTCGAGGCGGCGGTGTTCTGGCCGGTGATGACGGTGGTGAGGAGGGAGGCGACATCCTTGGCCGTGGCGTGCTTGAGGTAGATGACCTCGTTGCGCGTGTTGGGGTCGGCCTTGATGTCGAGCTTGGTAATGAGCTCGTCGTAGAACGCGTACTGCTTCGGATCGGCGATGAGGATGATCTGGTTGGTGCGGTCGTCGGGCGAGAGCGTGGTGGAGTTGCCGAAGGTAAGCTGGCCGGGACCTTGGAGCATGACCTTCACCTTGGTCACGAGGTCGCTGGCCTTGGCGAAGCGCAAGGTGTAGAACTTCGGCTTGAAATTCGCCATGGCGGGACGGTCGAGCCCGAGCAGAAGCTGTTCGATGCGCTGGAGGTTGGCGATGGTGTCGGTGACGAGGAAGGCGTTGGTGTTGGTGAAGAACACCGCGCCGCCGACCTGCACGTTGAGCGTGGTGTTGAGCTGGGCCACGAGGTCCGCCGCCTTGAGGTAATTGACCTCGAAGACCTTTGAGGCGACTTTGCCGCTGGCGGGCAGGTCGAGGGTGGACCCGGTGATCATCTCGGGCGCCTCGCTTCTCGACTTGTTGGCGAGCTCGACGACTTTGAGGAACTTGTCGCCCATCTCGATCACGCCGATGTTGTTGAGGGCGAGGACGGAAATAACGGCCTGCACGGCCTCGGCTTTCGGCATCGGGCGCGAGATATTCAGCGTGATGACGGCGGCGGGCAGGGCTTGCGGGCGCAGGATGATGCGGCCGGTCCACGCTTCGAGACGGTCGAGCACGAGATCGAGCGGGGCGTCGCGCAGGCGGAGGGAATCGATCATGTCAGCCGAGCCCGAGATGGCGGGCGGCGTGGCGGGAGAGGGGGGCGGGACCTGGGCGCAGAGAAGAAATGGAAGCAGCCAGAGACCAATGAGAACGCGCAGACGGGTAAATCGCATAAAGAGGGGGAAGCGAGGGGACGAAAGCTGGAGGAGAGTCGATTGCGACAGGCTTGTAAACGGAGTTGTTCAACGGAAATGCTTTCTCTCCGCGGCCGGTTTTGAAACTTGCGGGGAAAGCACCGTGCACCAACGTTGACGCTCCCGATGCCCAATAGTTTCGGTCATGTTTTTCGAATCACCACCTGGGGCGAGAGCCACGGTCCTGGCATTGGCGTGGTCATCGATGGATGCCCGCCGTTGCTGCCGATCACCGTCGCCGAAATCCAAGCCGAGCTGGATCGCCGCCGCCCCGGTCAGAGCGAAATCACCACACCGCGCAAGGAGGCCGATGTCGTCGAGGTGCTGTCGGGCCTTTACGAGGGGAAGACCACCGGTACGCCCATCGCGCTGCTCGTGCGCAACACCGACCAGCGGTCCAGCGCCTATGCCGAGATGAAGCAGGCGTTCCGTCCGTCGCATGCGGATTTCACGTATCAATCGAAGTTTGGCGTGCGCGATCCCAACGGCGGCGGACGCAGTTCCGCGCGCGAGACCATCGGCCGGGTTGCGGCCGGTGCCATCGCCCGGAAAATCCTGGCGCACGCCGGCGGCGTCGAGGTGCGGGCCTTCGTCACGCGCATTCATGACATCGCCGCGCCGGCGGAGGCGTTGACTGCGTTTCCATCCCTGGCCGAGGTCGAGGCTTCGCCCGTGCGCTGCCCGCATCCCGCGACGGCCGCCGCCATGGTGGAGCGCATCAAGGCGGTGCGCAGCGACGGCGACTCCGTCGGCGGTGTCATCGAGTGCCGCATTCGCAATGTTCCCGTCGGGCTTGGTGAACCGGTGTTTGACCGTCTGGAGGCGGATCTCGCCAAGGCCATGCTGTCGCTCCCCGCGACCAAGGGCTTCGAGCTCGGCAGCGGCTTTGCTGGATCCCTGCTCAAAGGGTCCCAGCACAACGATCTTTTCGAAAATCGCGACGGCCGCGTCCGCACCGCCACCAATAATTCCGGCGGCGTGCAGGGCGGCATCAGCAACGGCGAGGAGATCGTCTTCCGCGTGGCCTTCAAGCCCACCGCCACGATTCTTCAGGCGCAAAAAACCGTCGATCTCGAGGGCAACCCCACCGAGCTCATGGGCAAGGGCCGCCACGATCCGTGCGTCGTGCCCCGTGCCGTCGTGATCGTCGAGGCCATGGCCGCCTTGGTGTTGCTCGACCACTGGATGCGCCAGTCGGCGCAGAACCGGACGTTTCAGTTTTAACCGGAATGCCGCCGGATCAACCGGATGGCCCGGTCGATTGCTTGCGGTTTTCGTTTCGTCGCTTCTGTTAATCCACCATGTCCCTCGAAAAACCTCTCATCTATGTGATCCTTGGCGCCGCCGGCTCGGGCCGGCGCGAGGTGATGGCCGATCTGATCGAGGGCGGTCTGGCGGAAGGCAGCCGGGCCGCCGTCCTGCTCTCGACCGGTGAGGCGCCGGCCGAGTCCGACGCCCGGCTCGGCGACACCGTGCGCTGGACCTGGCGCGACGGCTTGATCGACGCGCAATTGCCCGAAGGCGCGACGCATGTGTTCTTCGTGACCGACGGTCGCATCAACCCCGTGGATCAACTCGAGCAGTTGCATACATGGATCGCGGCGGCCGGCGGCGAGATCGGTCGTGTCCTCACCATCGTCAGCTGCCGCCTGGCAGAGCGGCACGCCGCGCTGCTCCCTTGGTACGAGGCGTGCATCCATTTCTCCGATATCGTGCTCCTTCATCAGCGCGAGGGCGTGGCCAACAAGTGGCTGTCGGATTTCCAGTCGCATTTTAAGGACCAGTTTTATCCGTGCCTTTTCGAAATGGTGAAGGCCGGTCGCGTCAAAAATCCCTTGGTGGTGCTCGAACCGCAGGCCCGCCGCATGTCCCATCTCTTCGACATCGACGAGTGGACGGGACTCGATCTTGAGGGCGTCGAATTCGGCACCGAGGACGAGGATGACGACGGCGGCAAGGCCAAGCCGACCAAGGCCAAGGGCAAAAACAAGCCCGCCGACGATGAGGAGGACGAGGACGACTGGAAGCCCGAGGTCGATCCCTACCTCCAGCGCCGCACGGGCGGGCGCCGGGAAAAGGAAATTCCCGACATCGCCAAGTATCTCGCGAGCTAAAAAAAGGCCCGACGGCAAGCGTCGGGCCTTCGCGAAACCGGGGAGCGGCCGGTTTATTTCACCGCAGCGGCCGCAGCCACGAAGGCCTTGGCTCGGGCGGTGATGGCGGCCCAGTTCTTTTCCTTCAAGGATTTGGCGTCCACCAGCGAGCTGCCTGCGGCGGTGGCGAAGGCGCCCGCCTTCAGGAACTCGCCAACGTTTTCGACATTCACGCCGCCCGTCGGCACGAGCTCGATCTGCGGCAACGGAGCCTTGATCGATTTGATGTAGGCCGGCCCGAAGAATTCGGCGGGGAACACCTTCGCGGCGTCCGCACCGGCTTCCCACGCGGAGACGATCTCGGTCGGCGTGAACGCGCCGCTGAAGATCGGCACGCTGTAGCGTTTGCACAACGTGATCACGTCGGGCCGCAGAGCCGGGGTGACGATGAACTTGGCCCCGGCGAGAATGCCGGCGCGGGCAGTTTCGGCGTCAAGGACGGTGCCCAAGCCGAAAAGAAAATCGGGAAGCTCGGCCGAGGCCTTTTCCAGCATGCGGAGCGCGCCGGGCGTGGTCATCGTCAGCTCGATGCTGGTGAGTCCGCCCTCGGCGAGCGCCTTGGCGCAATCGAGGAGCCCGTCCGACGATTCGGCGCGGATGAGGGCGATGACTTTCTCGGCTTTGAACTTGGCGAGGATGGCGTCCTTTTTCATGGGTCGAAAACGCCTAGGCTCTCGCCGCCCGGCTGGCGAGTGAAAGCTTGAGCCGGCTCTCAGTTCGCAGGCGAGCCGTCCGATGAGGCAGGCGCTTCCAGTTGCCGGTTTAACCACGCCAGTTCCTCGGGGAAAACCGTGTGGGCTCCGCCCGGGAAAAGCAGCTTCGTCACGACCGCGCCCATATTCGTGAGCGTCGTCGCACTCTTTTCCACATATTCGAGCGGGATGTGCGCATCGAGCCGCGCGCAGCCGAGCAGGACCGGCGTGCCTCGCAAATCCCCGCCCGGGCGCGGCGTGTCGAGCGGGCCGATCAGTGCTCCGCTCAATCCGGCGACGAACCGATACCGTCGCGGCTGACGCGCCGCATATTCCAGCGCCAGGCAGGCGCCTTGGGAAAATCCTGCCAACCCGATCTGCTCCGTCTTCAAGCCCGCCGCCTCAAGTTCGCCGACGAGCGCTCCGATGACGTCCAGCGCGCTGGACAGTCCCGGCTCGTTGCGATGCAGCGGCATGAAAAACCGTTCGGGGTACCATGTGCCGTCCGTGGCCGCGGGTGCGAGAAAGGCGAGTCCGTCCGCTGGCAACCGGTTGGCGAGCCCGGCGATATCCTCGGGCGAAGATCCGCGCCCATGAATCAGGATCACCGCTCCGTGAGCTTGGTCGGCCGCCGTCCCGAAACGAATCGTGTCGCTGGGATCGTGGAGGTGCATGGGAAAGATTGCGCGACAGAGACAACCGGATGGCGAGGCCTTTTGAGACCTCAGCCTGCACGCGATCTCGTCCGGGGCGCTTCAAATCCATTGCTGGAACGCGAGGAGGGCATCGTTGGGGTCGGCCAAGTGGGGCGTTAAAGTATTTAAAATTCCCCAGAGCGTGGTGTGCAGGGTGAGCTGCTTTCTTTGGTCGATGATCTTCAGCGTTTCCACGACGCGGTTGACGTGCTCGGCCTGATAGCTGGCGGCCAAGGGCAGGCAGAGGATGGTGCGGGCGATCCGCTCCGCCACCGGACAGTCGGTTGAGGCCTCCGATTGTAATTCGGGGACCTTGTGAAGGGCGGGGTGGAAATAGCGCCGGGGGAAAATCTGCATCGTGTGAAACTGTTCCATGAGCGCCCGTACGTCCGACTCCGATTCGCAGAGCACGGGATAATAGCTCCAGTTCCAGCCGGTGCCGGCACGCAGGGTCATGGCGGGACGCACGCAGCCGATGGTCGCCAAGGCCGCATCGTAAAGCTCCACCAGCCGCCGGCGTTGTTCGAAAACCGCGGTGATCTCATCCAGTATGGAAAGGCCCATGGCGGCGTGGACTTCGCTCATTTTGGCATTGGTGCCGATGCCGTGGAAACGCTCGTTCCCATCATGGCCGAAGCGGCGCATCCACTCCATCTTTCGGGCAAGAGCCCCGTTGGGCGCGCAGATGAAACCGCCCTCGATGGTGTGAAAAAGCTTGGTGGCGTGGGTGCTGACCATCGAGGCATCGCCCCAAGTGAGCAGGCTCTTTCCCTGATAAGTCACACCGAAGGCGTGCGCGGCGTCGTAGATGACGGCGAGACCGTGTTTTTTGCCGATCGCGTCCAGTGCTTCGACGTCACAAGGGTTGCCAAAGACATGGGTCGCTAGGATGGCTTCCGTGCGCGGTGTGATCGCGGCCTCCACGGCGGCCGGATCCAAGGTGAGGTGGTCGGGCTCGATGTCGGCAAACACCACACGGTGACCCTCCCACCGGGCGGCGGCGGCGGTGGCGACGTAGGAAAACGGCGTGGTGATGATCTCGCCGCGAAGGTCGAGCGCCTTGATGATGAGCTGCAGGCCGATGGCACCGTTGACCACGCAGTGAATCGGGAAGGACACGCCGTGGTGGGCTTGCAACTTTTGCTCCAGTTCTCGCACCAGCGGTCCTTGGTTCGTCAGCCAGTTGCGCTCCCAAATGCCTGTCAGCCGTGCTTGATAACCGGCCGGTGAGGGCAAGTACGGTTCGGTGACCATCAGCGGCTTTTGCATGGGTGAAAAGGTGAGGGAAATCGCCGTCGTGACGTTGGCTCAACCGCCGCCAAGGAGCGGGGTTTGCGGTTTGGCCGATCGACGTTAACAATAATCCCACCTTGTTTTTTCGTAAACCGGGACGGATACCGCCGGCTTGATGGGGTTGGTCCGGTGCGCAGAAATCTGTGAACCCGGGCTACGCCATGGGGCGCGTATCTCATCGCGGGTGTGGAGTTTTCCGGAGTGATCGCGGCCGCGATCCCGCATGGCGCCATTCTTCGTGTTTCGCGGACAGAACAACCGTCACGACTAGGGGCGGAGTGACCTTAAATATCCAGTGTCCTTATCTGCAGTATCCGTAATCAGGCGACTTCGGGAGATCGGGGGGGGGCGACGCGATGACAAAGCCTCGCAAGCAGGCATGGAAGCTGGATCTAGGAGCGCTGCGCGAGGAATGCAGCGCAAACATCGCTGGGCTTGCAGGACGCTTTCATTTGGGCCAATCAACGACGTGTGCAGTTACCTGTATGGAAGCCGGCCCAAAAAATCACAAAAAACGCCCCGACCCCTTTTGACTCGCTCTGTTCCGGGTGAGATGGCGCGATGGAATAAAGAGACGGTAAATGGAAAAGTTGTTACTACTCGTGGATTAACAAACAGGAGAGCCGATGAGGCTCAGTGGTTCCAGCAGCCTGATAATCCCCCAAGCAGTAGTTCACCATGAAACTGATAAAATATATTCTTGTTTTGCTAATGACGATCACGTGTCTGCGCGCGGAGAATGATCTTACTGCCGCCGATAAACTGTTCTTTAAAGACATCCAAAAGGCTGTGGCTGGAGATCAAGCGGAGCGTCTTGCAACCATGGTCCTGTATCCTCTTACCGTGAAAATTGACACAGGGAATGTGGTCCTGAAAGCACCCCGTGATTTTGTTGATATGTATAAGCGAATTATCACGGCAAAGGTGAAGCAGGCGGTTAATGATCAGCAATCGGACACTCTATTTAAGAGTTGGCGTGGTTTGATGATTGGTCGCGGTCAAATCTGGTTTGATCTCGTGAAGCTTGAGGATGAATCGAAGGATTTTGCGTATAAGATAATAGCGATTAACCCGCTGGCGCCTTCGCAAAGTCCCCAATGATCCAAGCGGCACACGACGCGCCAACAAAGAACGTCCATTGAGACCCGACGAAAAATGAAAATTAATCCGAAACAAATGGAGGCTATTTTGGCGCTGCCCGGCCCCAAGAGGTATTCGCATTTTATAAAGGTGGCTGCTGATCAGCGTCAGGTTTGGGGACTATATGCGGATGGCTGGGCGCTAGCAGGCACAGATGATGGCAAGCAGGCGTTTCCAATTTGGCCTGCTAGTGAATATGCAGCACGTTGTAGCGCTGGTTCATGGGCGGGTTATCAGCCGCGTGAGATCGACTTGGATACTTTTTTTGAAAATTTAATTCCCAAACTGAACGAATCGGGAACGCTTGCGGCGGTTTTTCCGACTCCTGAAGATAAAGGCGTGATGCCCGATCTTAAATTGCTCGAAGCTGATCTTCGAGAAGAGTTATCGAAGATCGAATGAGGCTGGAGGCAATCCTAAGGGGGCAATCCTAAGGGGTCGGGGCGTTTTTTGTGGTTTTTTAATTGAGCAGGAGAGAGGGGGCTGACACCAAGGAAACATGCCAAGGCGATTACGGATGGAGGAAGCGGGAGGGTTGTATCATGTGATCAACCGAGGGAACTACCGCAGGGACCTCTTTGAAACGCCGGGGGCGGCAGAGGCTTTTTTGGAGACATTGTTTGAAGCGGCGGGGCGGTGTCGGTGGCGGGTTCATGGCTACGTCTTGATGAAAAACCACTTTCATTTAGCGATCGAGACGCTGGAACCGACGCTGGGGGAAGGGATGCACTGGTTGCAGGGCACCTTGGCGGTGAGATTCAATCGGTTCCGCTCGGAGAGCGGGCATCTGTTTCAGGGGAGGTATAAGGCGATGCCGGTGGAGGACTCGGAGGCGTTGGCGCGGGTCGTCGATTATATCCATCTGAATCCAGTGAGGGCCAAAGTGATTCCGCCGGAACAGTTGCTGGGTTATCGCTGGAGCAGCTTGCGAAGTCTGCTCAAAGGTCCGCGGCCGGCGTGTCTGAGCGCCGAGCTTTGGCTAATGGCGCGTGGGGGCTGGGCGGATGACGCCAAGGGAGTGGCCGGGTATGCCGAATATCTGATGGCGTTGGCCAAGGATGAGGCGGAGTGGGACCGCGCGGGGTTGGTGGGGTTGGCAAAAGGGTGGGTGATCGGAACCGCCGAGTGGAGGAGAGCGCTTGCCAAAGGGCATGCGACATTGCGTCTGGAGTCGGGAATGGCGGCGCAGGAGCGCAGGGAGCTAAGGGAAGCGGCCTGGGAGGGAGCTTTGGAGGAGAAGCTTCGGGGGATCGGCAGGCAGGAAAGTGACTTGGTCACAAAACCTCGCAAGCAGGCGTGGAAGCTCGATCTCGCAGGAGCGTTGCGCGATGAATGCGGCGCAAGTATCGCTTGGCTGGCACGACGCCTTCATTTGGGCCAACCAACGACCGTGCGCAGTTACCTGCATGTCTGGAAGCAGGCTAAAAAATGACAAAAAACGCCCCGACCCCTTTTGGGGCGAACGCGTGAATTCAGGGGACGAAGGCTTGGAGGCACGTGTCGGGGTCGCCTGCAAGAGGGGCGAAAACTTCGGGCGCTTGCGCTCACGTGGCAGGATTCTTTGAGCGCTGATCAAGGGGGACCCTTTTGGGGGCTGCCAAAACTTCCTTGAGTAAAATGGTGCCCGGGAGCGGACTCGAACCGCTACACCGTGAGGCACAGGCTTCTGAGACCTGCGTGTCTACCAATTCCACCACCCGGGCAGGGTTGGAGCGAAGAACAGAGGCGGCGCGCCGGGTGCTGGCAAGCACAGAATTGGCCGGCCGGCGAGGTTGCGCACCGTGGGGGCTTTATTTGCCGAAAGCGGCGAGATCGAGCCGGGCGCTTTGCATCTCGGCGATGATCTTGTGCGCGTGATCGAGGAGCTGCCGCCCCGCCGGTGTGAGCGTCACGCGCCGTCCAAGACGATCAAACAGCCGGCATTCGAGCTCTTGCTCAAGCGACTTGATCGCATGGCTGACGGCGGACTGGGTCAGGTGGAGTTCGTGGGCGGCGAGGGTAAAGCTGCCCACGCGGGTGAGGGTCGTAAAAGCGAGAAGTTTTCGGCTGTCGAGAATGGGCGTCATAGCAGTGGATGCGGCCGGAAGAGATTTCCCTCATAGCACGTTCCAAGCCAGCGATGATGCCGTCCGGCAACTTCGGTGAAAACTCACGCCGGAATGGCCCGGCTTTCGCTTTTGAGTCGGAGCGGTGCGCAATAAATCCGGCCGCGGACGACCCGTTTTACCGTTCAGGCGTAGCGCTCTTCCTTCCACGGATCGGCGGTGCTGGAATAGCCGCGGACCTCCCAAAATCCCGGTTTGTCGACGGGGAGAAAGGTGATGGATTTTAAGAACTTAGCGCCCTTCCACGCGTAGAGCTTGGGGATGATGACGCGCGCCGGTCCGCCGTGTTCGCGCGTCAGCGGCGAACCCTCGAACGTCGTGGCCACGAGCACATCGTCGTCGAGGCAGCGCGCCAGCGGCACGTTGGTTGAATACCCGTCGTAACTGGTAAAATACACGAACTGCGCCTCGGGTTTCGGCCGGATGAGTTCGTAGAGACTGGTGAAAGCCACGCCACCCCAGTGGCAGTCGTAGCGGCTCCACGTGGTTACACAGTGGAAATCACTGGAGTCTTCCACTTGCGGCAGGGCATTGAACGCGGCCCAAGAGAGGCGGGTGGGGTTCTCCACAAATCCATCGAGGAGGAGAGTCCAGTCGGCGAGCGGCACCTCGGGTTGCACGCCCAGGTCGAGCACGGGAAAGCCCGTGGTGAGTTTTTGGCCGGGAGGCAGGCGGTCGGCGGATGGCGTGGCGCGCGGACGGACACCGCGGGCAACTTGTTTGGCGGCCCATTGCTCTTTGGCGGCGAGGTAGCGCTCCTTCGACATGGCCAGACCGTGCGCCGGCTCGCGGTGTGGCGCAAGCGCGGGCCGGTCCTCCGGCCGGGCTTTCGACTGGCGGGTGCGGCGGTTCGCTGCCACGTTGCCGCCTTTTCCTCCCCGTGGCCCGCGCCGAACCTCCCGCCTTTCGCATCGATTTTCCCCCCGAGCTGCCCATCAGCGCCCGGGCGGGGGAGATCGTGGATCTCATTGGCGCACAGCAGGTGATCGTCCTCGCGGGCGAAACGGGTTCGGGCAAGACCACGCAGATTCCCAAGATGTGTCTCGCGGCCGGACGCGGACGTGCCGGCAAGATCGCCTGCACCCAGCCTCGTCGCGTGGCCGCACTTTCCGTGTCGCGCCGCGTGGCCGAGGAACTCGGAGTGGAGTGGGGCGGCGCAGTGGGCTGCAAGATCCGCTTCGACGACCGCACCTCGCGCGACACCGTCATCAAGTTCATGACCGACGGCATGCTGCTCGCCGAGGTGCAGAGCGATCCGCTGTTGCGCGATTACGATACGATCATCCTAGACGAGGCCCACGAACGTTCGCTCAACATCGACTTCCTCCTCGGGCACCTGCGCACGCTCCGTTACAAGCGCCCCGAGCTCAAGATCATCATCACGTCCGCGACGATCGACACGGCGGCGTTTTCCAAGGCCTTCGACGACGCGCCGGTGGTCGAGGTCTCCGGGCGCACCCATGAGGTCGAGGTGATCTACGCGCCGCTCGATGCCTTCGGCAGCGATGCGGCCGAGGGCGACGAACGCGAGGCCCGGTCCGAGGCGCTGCACTACATCGACGGCGCAGTCGCGGCGGTGGAGCGCATCGTGCGCGAGAGCGATTCTGGTGACGTGCTCGTGTTCATGCCGGCCGAGCGCGACATCCGCGAGGTGCGCGAGATGCTCGAAGGCCGCCGTCTGCCCAATTGCGAGGTCGTGCCGCTTTTCGGGCGCCTGTCCACCGCCGAGCAGCAGCGCGTGTTTTCCCCGTCGCAGCGGCGCAAGCTGATCGTCGCGACCAACATCGCCGAGACTTCGCTCACCATCCCCGGCATCCGCTTCGTCGTGGACACGGGGCTGGCGCGCGTCAGCCGCTATGCCCCGCAGGCGCGCACGCGCCGTCTGCCCATCGAGCCGGTGGCGCAGTCCAGCGCGGATCAACGCAAGGGCCGTGCCGGCCGCGTGGCCGCCGGCGTCTGCATCCGGTTGTATTCGGAACAGGACTTCAACGAGCGGCCGCGCTTTGCCCAGCCGGAGATCCAGCGCGCCAACCTCGCCGACGTCATCTTGCGCATGAAGGCCTTCGGCCTCGGCGACATCGAACGTTTTCCTTTCATCAACATGCCCGCGGCCAAGTCGATCCGCGCAGGCTACGCGTTGCTGGAGGAACTCGGCGCGCTCGAAACGAGCGACCAGCGGTCAGGGGCCGGAAGTCAGGGGGCAGATTCTTCAGGTCGGACATCCGACATCCGACTTCTGACCTCTGATCTCACCTCCGTCGGCCGAGAACTTGCGCGACTGCCGGTCGATCCCACCGTGGGGCGCATGATCCTGCAGGCGCGCGCCGAAAAGGCGGTACGCGAAGTCCTCGTGATCGCCTCCGGCCTGAGCATCCAGGATCCGCGGGAGCGGCCGATGGAAAAGCAGCAGCAGGCCGACGCCGCCCACCGGCGTTTCGCGCATCCCGACTCGGATTTTCTCACGCTCCTCAACATCTGGGATGCGTGGCACGACGAGTTCGACCGGCTTTCCCAGGCGAAGCTTCGCCGCTTCTGCAAAGATCATTTTCTGAGCTACACCCGCATGCGTGAATGGCGCGACGTGCACGCGCAACTGCTCGACGTGCTGGAACAGCGCGCCGATTTTAAATTCACCTCGGTTTTCGACGGGCTGCAGCCGCACCAGATCACGCCGGACAAGGAGGCCTTCGGCACGCCGGCGTATCGGGCGATCCATCGCAGCATTCTCGCCGGCCTCCTCGGCAACATCGCCCTCCGCGACGACGAGAACGGCGGCTACAAGGCTACGCACGACCGGCGCGTCACGTTGTTTCCGGGCTCGGTGCTGTTCTCGCGCGAGGAGAAGAAAAATCGCGCCGAGGGAGCGCGATCCACGCCCAAAAAAGACGCGAAGGGTCCGCGTTGGTTGATGGCGGCCGAGATCATGGAAACCTCGCGCCTCTACGCCCGCACCTGCGCGCGGCTCGATCCGCTCTGGGCGCTGGAGCTCGGCGCGCATCTGGCGAAAGTCGCGCACAGCGAGCCGTTCTGGAACACCGACGCCGGCCGCGTCCAAGTGAAGCAGCGCACGCGTCTTTACGGGCTCGAACTCGAGTCGCGCGCTGTGAGCTACGGCAAGGTCGATCCGGTTCACGCGACGGAGATTTTCATCCGTGAGGCGCTGGTGAACGACACCGTCACTTGGCCCTTCGATTTTATCGCCCACAATCGGGACATGCGGGAAAAACTCGAAAGCCTGCTCACGCGCACCCGCGATCGCGGTTACCTGAACCTCGACGAGGCGCTCTATCGGTTTTACGCCGCGCGGCTCAACACGGACGACGGGACCTGTGTTTCCTCCGTCGCCGAACTCGTTGACTTGGTTCGTGAGCACAAGGCGGCCGAACCCCGGTTCCTGATGCTTGAGCCGGACGATCTGCGCGATCCCGAGGAACTCCCGCATGACGCCGAGGCCTACCCGGAAACGCTGCCCCTGCAAACGAGCGTGCTGCCGCTGGCCTATGCTTACAAGCCGGGTCAGGCCGACGACGGCGTGACGCTCGACGTGCCGGTGCGCGAGGCCGGGAGTCTCACGCCCGCGGCATTGGACTGGGCGGTGCCCGGTCATCTCGCGACCAAGGTGGAGCATTACCTGCGCGCGCTGCCGAAGGAATTGCGCCGCGACTTCGTGCCGCTGGCCGACGCGGCGCGTCAGCTCGCCAAGGCGGCGGCGCAACACGCCCGTCTCACCGCGCACCGCCAGACGTTGCCGGAGGTGCTGGCCCTGCTGATCGGCGGACGGCTCAAGCTCACGCTGGACGCGTCGGTGTTCGCCGGGGACCGCCCGGTGCCCGACCACCTCCGCGTGCGGGTGCGGGTTGTCGATGACGACGGCCGCGAGATTTGCGCGAGCCGCGAGTTGACGGAGATCGCGGTGGGCGTCGCCGCGCATCAACGCCAGGCCAGCGCAACGGTTGCGCGGGAGGATCCCGACGCTTGGCGGCGGGCGCGCGCGAAGCACGAGATGGGAGAGCAGACCGAGTGGAAGTTCGGCGATGTCCTGGAGCGCGTCCACGTGTGCGATCAGGCGGGGGTCGCGGTTCACGCGTTTCCCGGATTGAAAAACGGACCGGGCGGCGGCGTGGCGCTGCGCCTTTTCAAAACGCCCGAGGAGGCCGCCGCCGTGACGGCGCCCGCATTGGAGCGCCTGCTGGAGTGGCAGCTCGCCCCGGCGCTGGCCGGTCTGCACAAAGATTTGAAACAGTTGCGCGAGCTCGGCGCGCTGCTCGCGACAGTGGGCACGGCGGAAACATTGCGCGAAGACGCCTATGCGGCGCTGCGGCGCTGGATCTGCGCGGCGGAACGGGTGAAGCAGCTCGACGCCGGCGCCTTTGCCGCGGCCGTAGCCAAGGCGAAAGCCGACCTGCAAGGACTGGTTCCGAGATTGGTGGATCTGCTACGCGAGATCCTTTCGTTGCGCCAGGCGCTGCTCGTGCATGCGCAGCCGTACCGCGGACAGGGACCGGATCTGACGGCGCTGATGCCGGCCGATTTCCTTCGGGTGACGCCGTACGAGCGTCTCGGGCATTTCCCCCGTTATTTGAAGGCGATGAAATTGCGCGCCGATCGCTGGAAGCAAAACCCGGCCAAGGACGCCGAGCGGGCGAAGCAACTGGCGGCCTTCGCCGGCGTGCCCGCCCTGCGCTGGCCGGTGGAGGAATTGCGCGTGAGCTTGTTCGCCCAGGAGCTGGGCACGGCCGAGCCGGTGTCCGTGCAAAAGCTGGAGCGTGCGCTGGTCGAGCTGAAGCAGGACGGACGGCGGTCTGATAACGCCGTTTCGGCGAAGTCCGTGCCGGTGGCGCCGGAACCGTCGAAATCGCGGGAAGCGACGCCGTTGCCGGTGACGACCACGAAACCCAAGGCTCCGCTCAAGAGCTTCGGTTCGCTCGACGCGCTGTTTCGAAAATAAGCGGCGCCGGAAAGCCAGAGAACCGGATTTTATCCGGCCGTGTCGCTCACGCTTAAGTTAAGGCCGCTTCGCTTGCGCACGAGGCGCAGGGTCGCGCCAAACGCGTGAGAGAGCATGCGTGTGGTCAGGGTAGTTTTTACCGGTCCTTGAGCCACGACCTTGCCCGCGGACAGAATCAGCGCATGCGTGAAGCCGGGGGTGATTTCCTCCACGTGGTGGGTCACGAGAACGAGCGCTGGTCCGCGCGGGGCGCGGGTGAGTCCGTCGATGAAACGGAGAAACCGCATCCGTGCCACCGGATCGAGGCCGGCGCAGGGTTCGTCGAGGATGAGCAACCGGGGTTTTGCCATGAGCGCACGGGCGATGAGGACGCGCTGACGTTCGCCCTGCGAGAGTTGCGCCCAGAGACGCCCGGCCAGCCGCCCCGCGCCGACGAATCGCAGCAAGCGCATCGCGGTCCGGCGGTCGGCGGGCGTGATTTTCATCCACAGGTCGAGCTGCGCGTATTTGCCGCTGATCACCGTTTCGAGGGCGGGTTCGTCCGGCGGCACGCTGGCCTGAAGGGCGCTGGTCACGAGGCCGACACGTAGGCGCAGGTCGCGCCAGTCGCTTTCGCCATAGCGTTCGCCAAACAGCGTGATTTTGCCGGCGCTGGGCGTGAGATAGCCGGTGAGCGCCTTGAGGAGCGAGGTCTTGCCGCAGCCGTTCGGGCCGAGGATTACCCAGTGCTCGCCGCGCTCCACCCGCCACGCCACGTCGCGCAGGATCGTGGTGCGATCGCGCATGATCGTGAGGCCATGCAGGTCGAGCCAAGGCGTGGAAGCGGGCATGGCCGAAGATTGGCCAGGCGGTTTTTAACGTCACGTGAAAATGCCGGTTTGGTTTTGCCAGCGGGCGGTTCTCCGCTGACTTATCGGGGATGCGGATGTGGAAACGGATGCTCGGGTTGCTTGCGTTCGCGCCGGCGTGGCTGGCGGCGAGCCCCTTCACGGTGTTGGTTTACAATGTCGAAAACTTCCATGACGCCGACGGCGTTGCGCTCTACGACGAGTACCAGCCTTCGCTCTACACGCCGGCGCATGTGCTCACCAAGATTCGCAACATCGCCGCGGTCGCGGCGAAGGTCGGCGACGGCCGCGGCCCCGAGATCATCCTGTTTCAGGAAATCGAAATCGACCGCACTCCCGGGAAAACGCCGCCGGATTACGCGGCCATGCTCAAGCATTACGCGGACACGACCATCGGGCGGATGCTCGGCGCGGGTTTCACGCCCGAGATACGGGATCTGCCGGCGGAGGCTTTGTTGCTTAAGGCTTTTGCCGACCAGAAGCTCGACGGCTACACGGTCGTGACCGGCGGCGACCAGCCTGGTTTGCACGAGGACAGCCACGGGCGGGCGATCAAGAACGTCGTCTTCACGCGTTTCCCGGTGAAGGCCGTGCGCACCTATCCCATGCTCAACGCCCGCAATCTCCTCGAGGTGCAACTCGAAGTGGACGGACACCTGCTGTATGTTTTCGACAACCACTGGAAATCGGGCGCGAGCGATCCGAAGACCGAGTCGGTGCGCATCGAGAACGCCCGCGTGCTGAGGAAGCGCCTCGACGAATTGCTCAAGGCCGATCCGGAAGCCGACATCCTCGTCGGCGGCGATCTGAACTCCGACTACAATCAGAAGCGCCGCTACCGCGCGATGAAGGAGACGGCCATCAACGACATCCTTGGTTCTCAGGGCGGCGAACTCGCCGTTCGCGGGCCATCCCGCGACCTCTACAATCTCTGGTACGAGCTGCCTCCCGGCCAGCGCGGCAGTGATGCTTACAAAGGCGAGTGGGGCACGCTCATGCACCTGATCGTTTCCCGCGGGCTCTATGACCTGCGTGGCGTGCAGTACGTAGACAACTCCTTCGGCGTGGCGAAATTCCCCGGGCTCAATGCCGACGCCACCGGCCTGCCGGTGCGCTGGAGCAACGCCGGTCCCGCAGGCCACGGGTTCTCCGACCATTTCCCGATTTTCGCGCGGTTCACCACGGTGGAGGACAACCGGCCGGACAAGTTCATGCCGCTCGTTCGTGGTCCCGGTCAGGATGAGGACGGGGCGGAGGCCGCCGCCCGGGTTGATTTTAAGAAGACCGATCTGACAACAGCGGTCACCGCTGTCACGCTTCCCGCCGGGGCCGATCTCCGCGACGGCACCTGGTCGGGCAAACTCTTCCGCGTCGAAGGCGACACGGAGGACGACCGCTATCTCAAAGTGCGCGCCTTCGGCGGAGTGTACGACGTCTTCAGTCCGGACAAGGCGGTGCGCGATGCGTTGTATGCGCAGCGTCGCGACCACGGCCGGCTAAAATTTTACGGCGAACTCGGGCAGTATAAAGGCCGCTGGCAGTTTGTCGTGAAATCGCTGGAGTGGGTGCAATGAGCCCGTTGACCGTTTACACCTACGCCAGTTGCGACACCTGCCGCCGCGCCGTGAAATGGCTGCGGGCAGAGGGTATTGCGTTCGTCGAAAAGCCTATCCGTGAAACCCCGCCCACGCAGGCGGAACTTCGCGCGATGCTCGCGCACCTCGGCGGTCCCGACGCGCTGCGCAGGCTCTTCAACACCGCCGGCCGCGATTATCGGGAGCTCAAGCTCGGTGAAAAACTCCCGGCGATGTCGCCGGCCGACGCGCTCGCGTTGCTGGCCGCCAATGGAAATCTGGTGAAGCGCCCTTTCGCGATCAGCGCGAAAACCGGGCTCACGGGTTTTGATGAGAAAACGTGGGCGGCGGCGCTGCGTTGACCGTTCGGACCGTCGGAAGAGCGGACTCGTCCGTGCCGTTGACTCAGGCGAGATTTTCATGGCATCCTGAAAGCGTGACTGTTTCCGACTCCACTCCGCTGCAAAAAACCCTTCGCTGGCTCGCCGCCAACACGCGCTTCCCGGCGGCCCGTCTGCCCGCGCGTGCGGAGATCCTGCTGCTCATTTCCACCGCGGCGGAGGAAGAGCAGGTCGCTTTGCAACGTTCGCCGCGCTTCCTGATCGAACGCAACGACAAGGCCAGCGATTCCTCGCTCCGTGCCTATGCGATGAATCGTTCGCTGGCTCACTACGTGTGCAATAACGGCCAGAAGACGTGAGTTTAAGGCGGAGAGAGATTTGCCGAATGGCGGCTTGAAGACTGGGGGTTTTACCCTATTTTTAGTTCATGCGTCTGCACGCTTTCTGGCTTCTCCTTGCGGCCCTGATAATTCAGGGGGAAGCGGCTGCATCCATGGAAAAGCGGGTCGAGCACCGTTTTGAAGTTTCCGTCGGCGCGGCTTTGAAGATCGATACCTGCACCGGTGAGGTGCGCATCACTGAAGGGGATTCCCAGGCCATTGAAGTGGTCGTGATCGAGCAGGCCAATGTTGCCGACGAAACCAGTCTCGACCGGCTCTTGCGCGGTTTGGATCTTCGCATAGATGAGAAAGAGGGAACGGTGAACATCACCGCCCGTGCCCGCCGTTGGCTGGCTTGGTCGTGGCAGGATTGGTCGCCGGTTTCACTGGCTTACGAGATTACGGTCCCGCGCGTTTGCGATCTCGAGGTGCGGACCCGGGAGGGCCGGATCATCGTGGGGAAATTGCAGGGCCGGATGGCGCTCACGACGGAGAGCGGACCGATTTTTACCGCTGAAATCGACGGCGAGGTGAAGGCACGCAGCCGTTCGGGTGCGGTGGCGGTGACGGCCTGCACGGGGCTGGTCGACGTGCGCACGAGCACGGGAAGCATCACCGTGGGTCGCGCCTATAGCCGTGCGGAGCTGGCCAGCGACGGCGGCTACATCGAGCTGCAGCAGGCGCACGGACCGGTGTTGGTGCGCGGCAACGGCACCGAGGCGAAGGTTGGCTTGGCGTCGCCGTTTAAAAACGGCGCCGATATCGCCACCTCGGGCGGCGATGTGCTGCTCGCTTTTGACAACACCAGTGCCTGCACGCTCGATTTGCATGCTTCGATTTTCGGCCATGTGCAGATGCGTGGTCTTGCCGTCGACGTGAGCGCCGGCGGCCAAAACCGCTCGACACTCGCCGGAACCGTCAATGGCGGCGGGCCGGTCATCAAAGTCGATGCCTCGGGGGGCAACGTGCAGGTGCGCGGGCAGGATCCGATTCCCTCCCTCGACCCTTCGTCCGCCTCCCGGGAATAACCCGTAGGCTGAAGACCGCCGATTCTTCGCTTTTGCCGCCCGGCGAGGTGTGCTTGTCTGTGGGAAACCCGCCATGCCTGATTCTTACGAGCGTCTTGTCGCCAAGCTGAAACGCGCGCATCTCCTCGGCACCGTCTCCGGACTGCTGGCGTGGGACGAACAGGTCAACCTCCCGCCCGACAGCATCGACCAGCGGTCCGAACAGATGGCCCTCGTGGCGGAATTGCAGCACGCCGCCGCTGCCGACCCGGACATTGGCGCCCTCCTTGCCGAACTCGAAGCGCAGTCTTTGTTAAGCGACATCGTTTCGGAGGAGGAGGCCCGGCGTGTGGTAGTACGGGAGGCGCGGCGGGATTATGACCGGTTGGTGCGGTTGCCGGCGGACTTTGTGGCGGAGCGGGCGCGGCATGTCAGCCTGGCCTACCATGCCTGGGTGGGCGCGCGGAAGGCGGGGGACTTTGCCGCCTTCGCGCCGTTTCTCGAAAAGCACCTCGCGCTGGCACGGCAGGAGGCCGAGCTGATGGGCTGGGGCGACCGGCCCTACGACTACGCTCTCGACAAACATGATCCCGGCATGACCGCCGTGACCATCACAGTCCTTTTTTCGGAACTGAAAACCGGGCTGCTGCCGCTGGTGCGGGCGATCGAGGCCTCGCCGGTCAAGGCGCCCGCGGGGCTCTTCAACGATTTTCCGGTGGAGGGACAGCGGACGTTGCTCACGGAAATCGCCACGGCGATGGGTTTCAATTTCCGGCGCGGCCGGATCGATGTGTCGCCCCATCCTTTTTGCGAAGGCTGCGGTGCGGACATCCGGATGACGACGCGGTTCGACACCGACAATCCGCTCGACGCGATTTTCAGCGCGATCCACGAGACCGGCCACGGGCTTTACGAGCAGGGCCTGCCGCTGGCGCACCTGGGCACGCCGCTCGGACAGCCGGTGGGCATGGGCGTGCACGAATCGCAAAGCCGCCTCTGGGAAAACCAGGTGGCGCGCAGCCGCGCTTTCTGGGTGCGTTTCGAGCCGCGTTTGCGCGAACTGTTTCCCGGACGTCTCGCCGGTGTATCGAAGGAACAACTTCATCTGGCCATGAACGCGGTCGAGCCCACGCTCATCCGCACCGAAGCCGACGAGATTCACTACAACCTGCATGTGATGCTGCGTTTCGAGCTGGAGCGCCGGCTGTTCGCGGGCGAGCTGACGGTGGCGGGGCTGCCGGCGGCGTGGAACGCGCTTTCGCAGGAACTGCTTGGCCTCACTCCGCCGGACGACCGGCTGGGCGTGCTTCAGGATGTGCATTGGTCGGGAGGGGCGTTCGGTTATTTTCCGAGCTACTGTCTGGGCAACATGATCGCGGCGCAGTTCTGGGCCGTGGTGGGGAAGGTATTGCCCGGCTTGGAAGCCGATTTTGAAAAGGGCGATTTCTCGCGTCTGCTCGGCTGGCTGCGGAAAAACATCCATGAGCAAGGCCGGCGTTACGACACACGGGCATTGGTCCGGCACGTGACCGGCGAGGAGCTCACGCCACAATACCTGCTGAGTTATTTGCGGGATCGATACGCGCCACTGTACCTCGCATGACGACAACGGCCTTGATCGATACCCACACACACCTCGATACCTTTGTGCAGCAGGGCACGCTGGCGGAGACGCTGGAGCGTGCCCGCGTCGCGGGAGTCGGGGAAATGATCGCCATCGGCACGGCGAGCGACGACTGGTCGGTTTACCGCGACATTGCGCGCGACCGGCCGGGGTGTGTGCATTACACCGTCGGCCTGCATCCGTGTTCCGTGGGCGAAAACTGGACGGACGAAGTGGCGCAGATCGAGGCGTTTTGGAACGGCGATCCACGGCTGGTCGGCTTGGGAGAATGCGGACTGGATCGTTTTCATTTGCCCAAGGATGACGCGTTTGCGGCGGAGCGGATCTTTAGCTGGCAGCGGGCGGCGTTTGCGGCGCAATTGGACATCGTGAAACGACTAGGCTGTCCGCTGGTCGTGCATTCTCGCGGGGCGTTTGCCGAGTCGGTCGCGATGATCGATGAAAGCGGGGTCGATTGGGCGAAAGTCGTGTACCATTGCTTTACCGAGGGCCCGGCGGAAATGAGCGAGCTGTTGAAACGCGGCGGGCGGGGCTCCTTCACCGGAGTGCTGACCTACAAAAACGCGGACGGCGTTCGCGAGGCGGCGCGCGTGCAGGGGCTGGACCGGCTGATGCTCGAAACCGATGCGCCCTACCTCACGCCGATGCCGCATCGCGGAAAACCCAACGAGCCGGCACTGCTCAAGCACACGGCGGACTATGCGGCGCAACTGTTTGGCGTGAGCTCCGCCGAGCTGGCGGCAGTGACAACAAAAACGGCCAAGGCGTTTTTCGGGATTTGATCATCGACGCACCGCAATGCTGAAAAAGCGAAAGGGCGGAAGCCGGTGATTCCGTGCTTTCGCCCTTTCTTGGCTCCGTGATGAACGGGCCGGACCTTTAAAATTTCAGGCCTCGTCGAACTTGCGGGTGAAGAGCTGTTCCAGCTCGCCGAGCATGGCGGGCGCATCTTCGCCGGTGGCGAGGAACTTGACCTTCGAGCCTTTGCCGGCGGCGAGCATCATGAGGCCCATGATGCTTTTGCCGTTCACTTGCTCTTCGTCTTTTTCAACGAACACGTCGGCTTTAAACTTGTTCGTGATACGGACGATCATGGCGGCCGGGCGGGCGTGGATGCCCATTTTGTTCTGAACCACCAGCTCTTTTACGTGCTGCTGTCCGGTCGCGGTTGTGTCGTTCTTGTCCATTCGATTTGGCTTAACCGTTCGGGAGGAGCGGGTGGCTTGCAACCCAAAAACCCAGCGTCCACCGTGCAGTCATCCTATGCCGAAGATTGCGATCATCGTTCCCTGCCGTCTCGAATCGACCCGCTTCCCGCGCAAGTTGCTGCACGCCATCAAGGGCAAGCCGCTGCTCCTTTGGGTGGCGGAACGCATCCGGCGGGAGGCGCCCGAGTTCCCGTTGTATTTTGCGGTCGATGACGCCCTGCTGGCCGCGCCGCTGGAGGCGGCGGGCTTTGGGGCCATCCTCACCGAAGTGCAGCACCAGAGCGGTACCGATCGTCTGGCCGAGGCGAATCGCACGGTGAAGGCGGAGTACGTGATCAACGTTCAGGCGGATGAGCCTCTCGTCACCGGCGAGCAGATTCGCACGCTGGCACGGCTCATCGCCGGTCCGGCGGCGATGGCGACGCTGGCCACGCCGTTCGCGACGGCGGCGGATTTCACCAACCCCAACCAAGTGAAGGTGGTCTTCGCTCCGGGCGGCGGCCGGGCGTTGTATTTTTCCCGTTCACCCATGCCCTACGCCCGCGACCGCGCCGGCCAGGTGGACGATGCTTGGGTAAAGGCGAATCCCTGCTTCAAGCACCTCGGGCTTTACGCTTACAAGGCGGCGCTGCTGGAGAGCTTTGCCAGGCTGCCGTTGGGACGTTACGAGCAGCTCGAAAAACTGGAGCAACTGCGCGTCTTGGAAAACGGGCACGACATCGCGGTGGATGTGACCGACGCCCCGACCATCGGCGTGGACACGCCGGAGGATGCGGTGAAATTCGAGGCGTGGCTCGGCTGAGCGGAAGCTTGGTTCCAGCAGTTGGGAGGCTGGCACCAAGTTGGCCGGCTCAGATTTTCCCGGCTTTGCGCTTCTCGACGAGCTTGTAGAAATCCTGGAAGAGCGGATCGGCGTCGTTCGGGCCGGGAGCGGCCTCGGGGTGATACTGCACGGAGAAGATCGGGAGCACCTTGTGGCGCAGACCTTCGACGGTGTTGTCGTTGAGGTTGATCTCAGTGACGATCGCGCCGCCCTTTTCGAGGCTCTTCGGATCGGTCGCGAAACCGTGGTTTTGCGCGGTGATGGAGACTTTGCCGGTCTCCAGGTTCTTCACGGGCTGGTTGCCGCCGCGATGGCCGAACTTGAGCTTGAAAGTCGTGCCGCCGAGGGCGTGCGTGAGCATCTGGTGGCCGAGGCAGATGCCGAAAATCGGGAAGTGCGGAACGAGACCGGTGACAGTTTTGTGGATGTAAGGCAGCGCGGCGGGGTCGCCGGGGCCGTTGGAGAGAAACACACCGTCGGGATTGTGGGCCTTGATTTCCTCGGCGGTGGCGGTGGCGGGAAACACCTTCACGTCGAAGCCGTGGTTGACGAGTTTGCGGAAGATGGAGTGCTTCGCGCCGAAATCGAAGGCGGCGACGGTGAAGCGTTTCGCGGGCGTGTGCGGCAGTCCGAGGGTGGTGCCGGCGGGGACGTAGACGGCGTTGTGGTTGGCCGGATCGGTGGCGCTCCAGAGGTAGGGGGCCTTGCAGGTGGTGTCCTTGACGTAGTCGCTGCCGGCCATGTCATGCCAGGATTTCGCCTTTTGCACGGCCTCCGCATCGCTGATCGGGAGGGTGGAGAGGCAGCATTTCATGGCGCCATCGACGCGGAGCTTCTTGGTGAGGGCGCGGGTATCGACTTCGCTGATGCCGGGGATGCCGTATTTGTTCAGGTAGGCGTCGAGCGAGGACTGGCTGCGCCAGTTGCTCACGATGGGGGAAAGTTCGCGAACGACGAAGCCGCTGGCCTTGGGCGCGGAGGCCTCGGTGTCTTCGTCGTTGATCCCGTAGTTACCGATCATCGGCGCGGTCATGGTGACGATCTGGCCGAAGTAGGAGGGATCCGTGAGGATTTCCTGATAGCCGGTCATCGACGTGTTGAAGACGCATTCGCCGGCGATGGAGGTGTGCGCACCAAAGGCGCGGCCGTGGAACACGGAACCATCTTCGAGGGCGAGAACAGCGGGCTTGAACGTGGACATTAAACCCAAACGAAAAGGCGTCCCCCCATGCCTGCCAAGGGTTTTATGGAGTTACTTCATGGAAGCCGGGTGACATTTTGCCAAAAGCGCGTGGGGTGTTTCCCTGCGGAGGATTCGGCAGGCGTCGTTTGACAGGTCTGGACGGCGGCCTTAGCTCTTTTGCAAACCCATCCCAACGACATGGCTTATACTGAAGACCGTTCCGCTTGGTTTGAAGGCCAAGGCCACTGGCAGCACGTTTCCGAGGGCGATTGGCAAGACTGGGGCTGGCAGCTCAAAAACCGCCTCACCAAGTTGGAGGATTTGGAGCGTTACATGACGCTCACACCTGATGAGCGCGCGGGCGTGCTTTTCGCGAGCCACAAGCTGGCTCTGGCGATCACGCCTTATTTTTTCAACCTCATCGACCGGGACGACCCAAACTGTCCGATCCGCCTCCAGATGATTCCGCGCTCGGGCGAAAGCCAGGTGCACGCCGAGGAGATGCTCGATTCGCTGGGCGAAGACGAGCATTCGCCGGTGCCGGGTCTCGTGCACCGCTATCCCGACCGCGTGTTGTTTCTCGTGACCGACCGGTGCGCCTCCTACTGCCGTTATTGCACGCGCAGCCGGCTCGTTTCCAACGCGCAGGACTACAATTTCCATCCCGAGTACGAGCAGGGTCTGCGCTACATCGAGGCCCATCCGGAGATTCGCGACGTGCTCCTCTCGGGCGGTGACCCCCTGCTGCTTTCCGATCGGAAGCTCGATCACCTGCTCGGGCGTCTGCGCGCGATCAAGCATGTGGAGTTCATTCGCATCGGCTCGCGCATCCCGGTTTTTCTGCCCCAGCGCATCACGCCCGAACTTTGCGAAATCCTCAAAAAACACGGGCCGGTGTGGATGAGCATCCATGTGAACCACCCGAAGGAAGCCACCGCCGAGCTGCGGGCGGCTTGCGAGCGGCTTTCTTTTGCCGGCGTGCCGCTGGGGAACCAAAGCGTGCTGCTCAAGGGCGTGAACGACGATGCAGAGGTGATGAAGGCGCTTGTCCACCGCCTGCTGCGGATGCGTGTAAGGCCCTATTACCTCTACCAGATGGACCTGATCACCGGCGGTTCGCACTTCAAGGTCGATGTGCGCAAGGGGCTTGAGATCATCCAGGCGTTGCGAGGCCACACCACGGGTTACGCGGTGCCCCAATACGTGATCGATTCCCCCGGTGGCGGCGGCAAGGTGCCGGTCAACCCGAACACCATCGAAGCCATCACGGACGCCGAAGTCGTTTTTCGTAATTACGAAGGACGCACCTTTCGCTATCCGCTCACGGCCACGCCGCTTCCGGTCGAAAGACCGGTGGAGTTTCACGAAGAACTGCCCGGGTGAGTCGGCGATCATTCCAAGGTGCGGATTAATAAACCCTTGGGTTAATTTTGAAGTGACGAAAAATTTCTGAGGCTTTTTTTGAGCGTTTGTGCGCCGGTCGCGTCTATCCCCGTGTAGTCAGTTTTGTAGTTCTTAAGGTTTGCTTGGTGTTAGGTCACAAGGGCCGTCTCTCAGGAGGCGGCTTTTGTATTTTCGGAGCATAGATCCGGAAAATAATAGGGCTTAACCAACCTGTGGGGCAGCCAGTTGCTCGGTTCGCGGTTGGGGGAAGACAACATTTGGGCGGATTGGACGTCCCAAGAAGAGTCATGAACAAATCTCTTTTGGTGGTGGTCGCGTTGCTGGCGGGTTCGGTTTCCGCCCATGCGCAGGTTTTTGGCTCCTCGGCGGCCCAAGGCGCGGTGCTGGGCGGCATCGCCGGCGCGGTCATTGGAAATAATTCAGGCGGTCGCCATGCGGGCGAAGGCGCGGCCATCGGCGCGGTGGCCGGGGCGCTCTTGGGCGTCGTTGCCGATCAGCAGGCGCGTCCGACCACGGTGGTGCAGGCTCCGCCGCCTTGCACGCCTGCGCCGCAGGTCGTGTATGTGCAGACGGCGCAACCCGCGCCCGCGGTGGTGTACGTGCAGCCTCAGCAGGTAGTGGTTTATCCGGCGCAGACCGTGGTGTACGTCGATGCGTGGGGTCGTCCGCTGCCGTATGGTTATCATCGTTACGGCTATGGCTATGGTGTCGGACGCCGGTGGTGATTAACCGTTTTGCCTTTTTCTCCGCGCCTCGTTCAGGGGCGCGGTTTTTTTGTGATTTCATCGGACTGCGCTCTGTCCGTCTCGGTTCGGAGTTGAGCGGCGGCGAGCCGGACTCTTGTGTAACTGCATGATTTCGCTCCACGAAGGCAAGGGCTCGCGGCCCAAGAAGCCGGCTGCGCAGGCGATTGTCCTGGGCCTGACGGTCGCGGGTTGCACGCCGCGTATCTGGCGGCGGATGATCGTGAAGGATTCCATGTGGCTGGCGCGACTGCACGACTCGATTCAGGTCGCCTTCGACTGGTTCGATTATCAGACGCATGTCTTTACGCTGGAGAACATGCGCCTGGGCAACCCGGCCAAGCGCGAAGGCCATTGGATCGAGGATGATCGCGACACCACACTGGCGGATATCGAGCTCACCCGCCGCGGCGGGTTGGTTTACGATTATCTTTTCGGGGAAGGCTGGCGGGTGGATATTCGCGTGGAAAAGGTCGTGCCGCTTATGAAGGGACAGGCTTATCCGTATTGCGATGGCGGGGAGCGGGCGGGACCGCCCGAGGATTGCGGCGGCATCGAGGCGTATCAGGACATGCTCGCCTCCATCAAGGAGCCGCACACGGAGCTGGGTCGCGAATGGCTGGAGTGGCTGGGGCCTCAGTACGACTCCGAGCGTTGCGATCTCGTGGCGATCAACAAAGCGTTGAGAAAATTCGGAAAATGAGCGGCCCGGCCGGCTGATCCATCTCTGCGGAGAATCGGCGGCTTGCGTCAAAAACGGGTGGAATCTCCGCCGCCGCGGACGGCCGAATGATTGACGCCGGCGGGGGAAGCCCCCTTCCTGATGCCGTTCTTTAGCAGTTTGTGGTCAGCGAGGAGCGGCGGGCGGTTTCGCTTCGCTTCTCCATCTGACCATGAACACGACCAAACGCATAAGCACGGTCGCGCATCCATTGAATGCCTTCGGGGCGTTCGTCTTCCACGCCTTCTCCACGAAGGCCACGGAGACGAGTGCGCCGGCTCAAGGTGTTTTCAGGACGGCGCCCCGTGAAACCGCGACGGCCGCACAGGCCGCGCGCCTTTCCCAGGCGCTCGGTTACGAGTGGTCGTCGAACCTGCGCTCTTCGGTCTCACGATCGAAGGTCGCAGTCTGATCCAGTAAACAACGCCGCCCGGGAGCCTTGGCTTCCGGGCGGTTTTTCTTTTTCGAGGCGGAGCCCTCGGCGGGCCGCGGCATCAAAACGTCGCGCTCAAGGTCAGGCCTACGCCGGCGTTGGCCGCGTCGTAGGTGTAGATCTGGCTGGTGGAGTTGCGCCAGTCGAAGCTGGTGAAGAGCCGCGCCGAAGCATGGGGATTGAACGCATAACTCAAGCTCGCTCCGAGCGAACAGGTGGTGTCGCGCCGGTTGACGCTGACCGGACCGAATTCCTCGTAGTGTCGATAAACGGAACGGATGACGCTGGCGTAGGGACCGACGGTCCATTTGTCGTGGAAATAGTAATACCCGGCGCTGGCGAAACCATCGTACTTGTTGTTGCGGTCGGCGCTGATGGTCGGGGTGCTGTCGGTGTCGGCCTTCGTGAAGGCGTAGCTGGTGCCGGCGGAGAGCGAGAGGATCTGATGGGCGCCGAGGCTGACGGCTTTGCTCAGGGAAAGCGCCGGGGTGTAGGAGCGGAAGATGAAGTGATAATCGGGCGGGCCGTTGAGCCGGTAAATGGAACTGGTGGTGAAGCCGAGGTTGGCCTCCCAATTTTCACCGAAGCGGAAGCGAAGATTGAGAGGGAGGCTGTAAGAATCGAAATCGAGGCTCTTGCGGGCGGCATCCTGCGTGCCGAGGCCGTGGTTGTAGCGTTGGAAGGTGAACCCGAGGGAAGGCGTGAGCAGGCCGCCGGCGACGGCCCAGGAAGGCGTCTCGGCGCGGGCGGAAAACGTGTCGGCGACGATGACGGCGTCGACCGGGTCGGCGCGGGTGAGGAACACGTTGTTGGTGAAATAAACCTGCGCGTCGTAGGAAACGATGAACTTGAAGAGGCTGCCGCGGGGTTGGGCGATGCGCTGGGTACCGGCATCTTGATCGCCGCCTGGAAACGTCGCGCCGGCCGCCGTCGCGGGCGCGGCGGGGGGCTTGGGCTGTTGGGAACGATCGATGACGGTTTCGTTGGTTTGCGCGTGGAGGCCGGCGGTCGCGGCGAAGGTCAGGAGCAGGAGGAGGCGTTTCATGCGGACTGGAAAAAGCAGTTTATTGCGGGGTGTTCACGATCGGCGCGGGAGCGACGACCGGATTGGCGAGGGTGCCGATATGGATGTTGCCGCCGTGCGCATCGAAGGCGGCGGTGCCGTCGATGGCGGTGCCGTTATAGTTCACGCCGCTGATGAAATTGACGCGGCCCGGGGTGGAAGATCCAAAATGCGGATAAATGCCGGTGCCCGTGAGGCCGTCGGCGGTGCCGCCGAGTTTGGAGTTGAGGTAAACGCCCGCGCCGCCGGGGAAATCGATGTTGGTGAGATTGATGGTGGAGGCCTCCATCGTGATCGTGCGCATGCCGGCCGAGAAGGTCGTGGCGGTGAGATCGATGAGGTCGCTGGCGCGCAGGACGAGGTCTTTGCCCGTGGCGGTGGTGAACGTCACGTTGCTGTCGGTGGTGTTGTCGATGACCAGATACTTGGTCGCGCCGACATAGAGATCTCCGGCCGCTTCGAAGGAGACATTGACCATCGTCGTTTGGACCTCGGAGTAGGGGAAGAAGTAACTGCGGGTCTTGATCTCTTCGGAGTTGCCGAAGTGGCTGCCGTTGGCGGAGGCTTCATCGAGACGTTCGGTGGAGGCGCGGACCGCGCCGGGAAGGGCGGCGTAGGCGCTGAGGAGGCGGCTGAGTCCGGTGGTGTCGGCGCCGAGGGCGGCGATGTTGTCGTCACCGACGATGCCCAGTTCCCTGAGGGTGGCTTTTTGCGAGGCGCTCAGTTGCGTGCGGTAGAAATCGAGCACATTTTTCAGGGTGGCGAGGGCGTCTTCGCCCAGATGGCCGGTTTCGATCACGGCCTTGGCGCCGTCGAGATCGAGCAGCGCGGCAAACTGGGCGTCGCTCAATCCGGCGAGAAGGGTGTCGATTTGGGTCAGCGTGCGGTAGCCGTTGATAAGGGCGATATCGGTCGAGATGAGGCTGGTGCGCGTGGTGGGGATGTTGGCGAGATTGAAGATCGAATAGTTGCGGCCTTCGGACGAGAGGAAGTTGCGGGTGCGATCGGAGAGCGCGAGCCAAGCGGTGATCGTGTTTTGGATCTGCGTGGTGTCGAACGACCCCGTGCCGGAGATCATCTTGGATCCGTTCTCGCGGAACAGGCCGATGTCGCGCAGGGCCTGTTGCCGCGTGGTGTCGAGGCCGAGATAGAAGTTGGCCAAGATTGTGAGGCGGTCGCCGGCGGTGATGTTGCTTTGCGTGCCGGAGTCGTAGCCGATGACATCGGCGGGGTCGTGAAACAGGAGAAGTTCGCCCGCTCCGAGAGCGCGGATGGCGGCCTGCTGCTGGGCGGTCAGGCTGTGATAAAACGCAAGCGAGGTGGTGAGATGGGCGCCGAAGTCCGCCGCCGAGCTGTCGAAATCATAATAGGCCGAGAGCAGGGCGTCTCCGCCGAGCTGGCGGAGGGTGAGTTGGTCGGCGGAGCTGAAGCCGGCCAGTTCGGTGAGCAGCGCGTCGATGGAGAAAGTGCTTTCCGTGCCGAACGAGCCCTGCGCGATCATCTTGGGGGTGAACTCAAAAAGTTTCAGGGTGGCGCGCTGGGCGTCGGAGAGTGAGCCAACGTCGGCGAGCATGGTCACGAGACTCGGGTCGGTGGGAAGGTCGGCGAGGTAACGGCCCCAGCCGGTGGAGGCGAGGGCGGCTTGCTGGTCGCTGGTCAGGCTGTTGAATTGCTGGAGAAGCGCGGAGAGGTAGGTCGAGCTGCGGTCCATGGCCGTCTCGCTCGCGCCGAGGGTGATCAGCTGATGCTGCTCGGTGGTGGTGAGATTGTTCCAGTTGGCGAGACTGCGGGCAAAGGCGTCGGCACTCCAGTCGGCGGGATCGGGCGCCTCATTGAGGTAGGTCAGGGAGCCGTTGGAAACGGACGCGCCGGCGAGCGTCTTGAAGAAATCGAGGCTGCCGTTTTGCTTGAGGGTGATGAGGGCATCGCCGTGGCGGATGATGTCGTAGTTGGTGAGGATCAGTCCGGTGTCCGTCTCCGGGGCCAGAGCGACGGCGGTGATGGCGGTGTCGTTAAGCGTCCTTAGGACTTGCTGGGCTTCGGCCGAAAGGGTGTCGAACACCACCTGCTGGGTCGCCGTGAGGCTGTCGCGGAAGGTGTCCGTTTGGTTGAGAACCTCGGAGGGCGGCGTGGTCGAGGTGGTGGCGGTGGTGTCGCCGGTCGTGGTCAGCGCGGGCGGATTGGCGATCAGCGTTTCAACGCGGGTCTTGAGTTCGGCGGGGACGGGAATGCCGAGGCTTTCGGCGGAGGAGAGGGCGTTGGACAGGGCGTCGGGCTGCAGGTCGATGCCGGCCGCGACGGCGTTGGCGAGGGTTTCGAGGGTGGTCTGCGCCCAATTTTGAGCGAGAGCCTGATCCTGCGGCGAAAGGTCGCTGACTTTGGCGGCGTGCTGGGTTTCGCCGTTGGCCTGGGTGATGGAGACCTGGCCCATGGAGATCGAAACTTGGCGTCCGTCGGCGAGGCTCAAGGTAATGGTGCCGTGCGAGACGACAATGGTCTGGATGCCGGCGGCGTTGAGGCCGACGGTGAAAGTAGTGCCGCGCGCGCCGGCGAGGCCGCGGGGCGTGCGGATGCTGTAGTCGTAGGTGACGCCGTCCTGTTTTTGGAGATCGGAGACGACGGCGCCGACCTTGAGCTCGAGCACGGCCTGGTGTTTCACCTCGTTGGCCGACGGATGGGAATCGGACACACTCTCCAGCACCAGCACGGTGTTTGGAGCGATCATGGATCGCACGCCAGGCATGGGGGTGAGGACAACGCGCCCGTCGGCTCCGGTGGTGATGCGTGTGCCGATGGTGACGGCCTCGCCTTTGCTTGCGGGGTGAGGCGTGGTTTCACTCGGCGCCTGCAGGTCGGCGTGGCCGCTCACGAAAATCACACGGACAGTCTGGGCAGGAAGGCTTGGCAGAAAAAGCGCCAGACCGAGAATCAGGAAAAAAGAATGAGCCTTCATAAATCCGCATTGTTAAATCCTTCATTCTAAGACGTCCTACAAGTGATTTCCCCCATTCTTCCATGGTGAAAATTACTTCTACCCGAATGATCCCGTTTGCCTGGCGTTGGCGTCTGGCGGCAACGGTGGTGGCGGGCGTGCTGCTGGGGGGGCTGGCGGACACGTTGCCCTTGCGTCGTTTGGAATGGCTGACGGAGGATCTGCGGTTGGAACTGCGAGCATGGCAGGGCGTCCGGCCGCCGACGGGCGAAGTCCTCCTGCTGGCAATCGATGAGCAATCGCTCAATGACTTGGGGCAGTGGCCCTTTGCGCGTTCGGTGCACGGGCAATTGATGGACTGGCTTGGACGGGCGCCCGAGATGAAACCAGCGGTGCTCGCGTGGGATTTTCTGTTTGCGGAGGAGAGTTTCGATCCCGAGGTCGACCGGTTGTTCGCCGCGCCTTTGGCCGGCGGGGCATACCCGGTGGTGATGGGCGCGTTTTCCAATCCAGCCGCCACGGGAGTCTGGTCGCAAGGCAAGCCGGCCACCCGGCTGGGGTTGACCCTCCCGCTGCCGTGTCCGCCGGCCGTGCGCAACGCGTTGCCGGATTACCGCAGCCTGCAACTGCCCATCACCTCCCTGCTGGATGTTTCGCGCTTCGCATTGCTGGACGCCGAGGCTGATGCGGACGGCGTGGTGCGCAGGATTCCCTTGGTTGTGCGGGTGGGCGACCGGGTTTTTCCAGGGCTGGCCTTGGGGACGTTGCTGGCCTATTGGAAAGTGGAGCCGGCGCAGGTGGAGATCCGGCCGGGCGAGGCCGTCATCGTGCACGTGCCTGGCGGGGGCGAGCACCGGATTCCGATCGATGCCCGGGGTGACTATTCGCTCAATTATCGCTACGAGTTGCGTGAGAAAACTTTTCCGGCCGGCATCGAGCCGCTGTCTTATTCCAAGGTTCACGAAGCGTTGCTGCCCTGGGCGCTTTATGGCGACAAAATGCCGGTGCTAACCACGGCGGGTAAAATTCTCATTGTGGGCGAGGTGGCATCGGGCTTGACGGATATCGGGCCCAGTCCGCTGCGAGGACAGAGCGCCAAGGTCCTCGTGCATATCAATGCGATGGAAAACATGCTGCGCGCCGACTACCTGCGGCGCACGCCGCTTTGGCCGGGACTGGCCTTGTTGCTGGTGGCGGGGCTGGCGACGGCGTGGGTGTTGGACCGGCTCAAATTCCGCGTCTATCTCGCGATCGTGCCGCTGCTGGTGTTGCTGGTCGCGGCGGGAACCTGGGGTGCGTTGGTCGCGGGCAGTTTCATGATCCCCCTGGCGGCGCCGCTGCTGGCCTTCGGCTTGCAGCAGTCGTTTGTGGTGGCGCAAAAAATCCGCGAAGAACAGGTGCAGCGGGAGCGGATCCGGCGCATGTTCGGCTCCTATGTTTCCCCGGAGCTGGTGCGTCGCATGGTCGAGGCGCGGGCGGAACCGCAGCTCGGCGGACACGAGGACGAGATCACGGCGTTTTTCAGCGACATCCAGGGCTTCTCGTCGTTTTCGGAGGTGCTTTCGGCCGGCGATCTAGTCGAGCTGCTCAACGAATACCTCGGTGCGATGACGGATATTTTGCAGGAGGAGGGCGGCGCGCTTGACAAGTACATCGGTGACGCGGTGGTGGCGATGTTCGGCGGGCTGGTGCCGCTGGCCGACCATGCGCGCCGGGCCTGCGAGGCGGCCGCGCGCATGCAGCTGCGGCAGGCTGAGCTGCGCCTTTACTGGCGGGCGCAGGGCGACCGCTGGCCGCCGCTCGTGCACGCGATGCGCACCCGCATCGGGCTCAACTCCGGCCGGGTCGTCGTGGGCAACATGGGCTCCCGCCACCGTTTCAACTACACCATGATGGGCGATGTGGTGAACCTCGCCGCGCGCTGCGAAAGCGGGGCGAAGTCCTTTGGCGTGTACACGCTCGTGACCGAGGAAACGGCCAAGGCGGCGCAGGCGGCGGGTTGCGCCTGCGTGTTTCGCGCGCTCGATCGCATCGTGGTCAAGGGCCGCACCCTGCCGGTGGAGGTTTTCGAAATCACCGCGCTGTCGTCCGCGCATCTCCCCGAGGGCGGCGCGCGTTGCCTGGAGCTTTTCGCGGCGGGCCGTGCCCATTATCTCGCGCAAGAGTGGAGCGAGGCCTCGCGGTGCTTCGACGAGGCCTCGGCCTTGGAGCCGCTTCAGCCGGGACGCGATGAGGGCGTGGAGAGCAATCCGTCGCTCCTCATGCGCGACCGTTGCGAGAAACTCCGGGCGCAGCCGCCGGGACCGGATTGGGACGGCGTTTACCGGATGACGTCAAAATGAAGCTGGTGCTCCAACGCTGGCAGGCGGCGGTCTGCGCGCTCCTTTTCAGCACGGCGATCGTTTGTGCCGAAACTCCGGATACGCCGGGCCCGACGACGCTGTCGTTTGTGCGGGGACAGGTGCTGTTGCGGGCACCGCAAGGAAAAATCGAATTTGCCAAGGCGGGGCGGGTGGTGGCGGAGGGAGCGACGGTGGTGACCGGCGAAAACGCGCATGCCGAGGTGAAACCGCCGGCGGGCCTGTGGCGGCTGGGCAGGCGGGCGGTGTTCACTCCGCGCGCCGACGGAGCCCGGCTGCTTGCGGGCACCGTGCTGGCGGTGATTCCCGCCGGCCGGACGTGGTCGGTGGAAAGCGCCCGCGGTTTGGTGGCGTTGGGCGAAGGTACCTGGATTTTGCAGGCGGTGGACAACGAGGGGCTGAAGCTCATCTGTCTCGATGGACCGGCGGAAGCGGTTGCGCTGGGCGAGGTCACGGCGCCTGCACCCGAACCGACGCGACACGTGCGGCTCAGGCCGGGGGAGCTGGCGTTCCTTCTGCCGGGCGGCCGGGCCTTCGGGCCGGTGGTGACGATTTTTCTTCAGGAGCTGCTCGCGACCAGCCGGCTGGTGCAGGATTTTCCGGATGACCTGCCCGACGCGCGCCGGTTAAAAAATTTGGCGACCGCGCAGGGCGAGCAACTCAAGGCCGTGAGCAACGCGCTGGTGGCCGGCGCGCAGGACGAGAAGGGGTTTCAGCTCGTCGTGCCGAAGCCCGCGGCGAAAAAATGAAAATGAACCGTCGGGCGGGATAATTTTCCCGCCCGCGCCCGGTTACTTCGCGGCGGTTGGCACGGTGCCGGCCTTGATGAGGACCATGTTGTCCGGATTGAGGTGTTTTTTGATGGCGGCGTTGACCTGGTCGAGAGTGACGGCGTCGAGCTTCTGTGGATACTCGTCGAGCCAGGAGAGGTCGTAGCCGCGATGCACGGTAGCGAGGATCGCATTGGCGAGACCGTCGGTGGTGGCGAGGCTTACCTTGAAGCTGCCGCTGAGATTCGTCTTGGTGCGGGCCAGTTCGGCGGGGGTGACTCCCTGCTCGTACCAAGCTTTCAGTTCGCGGCGGGTGGAGGCGAGGCCCTGTTCCAAGAGCGAGGGGGCGAAGTTGGCGACGATGCGCCAGTCGCCGTCGGCGAAGGTGTCGTTGGTGAGTTTCGAGCCGATGCCGTAGGTGAGACCTTCCTTGTCGCGCACGGTGGCCATGAGACGGCCGGTGAAGCCGCTGCCAAGGATGGTGGTGGCGATGCGGAGGGAGATGGCGTCGGGATCGGAATATTTAAGGCCGCTCGTCTGGCCGATGATCACGCTGACGTTGGGCTTGTCGGGCATGAACACGCTTTGGTCACGGTCGGCGTCGGTCGGGGTGGCCTTGGGGTAAACGGGTTTGGCGACGCCGCCGGTCCAGCCGGCGAAGGCTTTGGCGATCTCGGCTTTGAGGTCTTCGACATCAAGGTCGCCGACGGCGACGACAGTGAGGGCGGCGGGACCGTAGTATTTGGCGTGGAAAGCGCGCAGGTCGGCCACGGTTGCGGTGTCGAGGGCGGCGAGGAAAGCTTCGGTCGTGGGTATGTAATTGGGATGGCCGGGCGGATAGACGGCCTCGGCGAAGGCCTGGCCGGCGCGATAGCCGGTGTTTTCCAGCGCGCGCTGGAGCGAACCGGCCGTTTGTTTTTTCAACTTGGCAAACTCCTCCTCGGAAAACGCGGGCGAGCGCAGTTGCTCGGCGAGCAGGCCGATGACGAGCGGCATGTCCTTGCGCAGGCATTTGCCGCTGAAGGTGACGGTGGTGCTGTCCACGGCGAAGGAGAGCTCGGCGCCGACGGCGTCCAGTTTTTGGGCGATGGCGAACTTGTCCTCGGTGGTGGTGCCCTTGTCCAGCATGCCGCCGACCAAGGTGGGGATGGCGAGGTTGTTGGGCGGCGCGAGGCTGTCGCCGGCGGGAAGCGAGCCGCGGAAGGTGACGACGTCGCGCACGCCGGTCTGGTAGGCGATCACGTCGATGCCGGAGATGCGGGCGCGGACGATGTTGGCAGCGATCTGGGCGTGGGCAACGGCACCCAGCAGGCAGACGGCGGAAACCAGGCAGAGAGCGGAGAGCCGGGGGCGGAAGGCGGAAAGGGAGAGATTCATGGCGAAGACGACAGGAGGCTTATTTCGCGGGCTGGACGGGAACGGGCGCGGGGGCTTCGGGCGGAAGGACGGGGATGAACCAGCCGGTGGTGCTTTGGTCCTCGAGGAGGTAGGTGTTGGCCACGCGTTTCACGTCTTCGGCCGTGACCTTTTTGATGGCGTCGTCGATCGTCACGTAGAGGGTCCAGTCGCCGACCGCGATGTATTCGTTGAGGTTGCTGGCGATGGCGAAGGCGCCGTCGCGAGCGTAGGCCGAGGAGGCGAGGAGCTGGTTGACGGCGGAGGATACCTCGGCGGCGGTCACGCCACCGGACTTGAGGCGCTCGACTTCATCGATGGTGATTTTCTCGACGTCGGCGTGTTTCGCGCCGGGGGCGAGGCTCGCGTAGATGATGGCGAGCGACGGATCGTGAAAGAACCCGACGTCGGCGCTCACGCCGGTGGTGAGATTTTTGTCGGTGAGGGCTCGGTAGAGGCGGCTGTTTTTGCCGGAGGTGAGGATGGCACCGAGGACGTTGAGGGCGGCGGTGTCGCTGTGGCGGCCGGAGGGAATTTTGTAGGCGATACCGACGACGCCGAGCTGGCCGGCGCGTTTGACGGTGACGCGGCGCGGACCGCTCTGCGCGGGCTCCTCGGTGTAGATGGCCGGGATGGGCTTCGGGGCCTTGGGGATGGCGCCGTAGTATTTTTTGACAAGGCCGAGGGCGGCGGCGGGATCGACGTCACCGATGATGGTGACGGTGGCGTTGTCGGGCCAGTAGAAGACGTCGTAAAAGGCCCGCAGTTTTTCAATGGGCACGTTCTCGATGTCGCTGCGCCAGCCGATGGTGGAGTGATGGTAGGGCTGGGCGACGTAGGCGGAGGCGTAGATCTCTTTGTCGAGCGCCTGGATGGGGTTGTTTTCTCCGATCTCGAATTCGTTGCGCACGACGGTCATCTCGGGGCGTCGGTCGGATTCGCGCAGCCAGAGGTTGCGCATGCGGTCGGCCTCGATGGCGATGTAATCCTCGAGGTGCTCGCGCCCGAGGTTGGCGAAGTAGTTGGTGCGGTCGAGCCAGGTGGTGGCGTTGTAAACCGCGCCGACGCGCTCGAGGAGCTGGTCAACGCTGTTGCCTTTGGCGCGGTTGAAATTGGGCGTGCCCTTGAACATGAGATGTTCGAGGAGATGGGTGGCGCCGGTGGTGCCGGTGACTTCGTTGCGCGAGCCGACATGGTAGGTGACCATGAAGGTGACCACGGGTGCGGAGTGTTCCGGGAGGACGAGGACGTCGAGGCCGTTGGCCTCGAGCGTGTATTCGGAGATGCCGCCGACGGTTTTGACGTAATGGAAGCCGTCAACGGCGGCCGGGGCGGCGGTTTCGGCGGCAGAGAGCCCGAGGACGGGCAGCAGCGAGAAACTAAGAAAATGGCGGAGTTTCATGAGGAGGGAACGACGTGGGACCGCGAAATCTGGAAAAGTGTCCACGATGCCGGCGGGCGGCAAGTGTCGTGATTTGCATTCGCAGAGGGGCTGGTTTTTACTCCCGGGCGTGCGCTGGCGCACCTCCTATGGCGACACCCCCACAGCCTCCGCATTCGCTCAACGCCGAGCAGCAACGCCTGGCCGAGGACACGGACCGGGTGAGGAACTGGAAACGCTGGGGACCTTATCTTGCGGAACGTCAATGGGGCACGGTGCGCGAGGATTATTCCGCCGACGGCGAGACTTGGAATTATTTCACGCATGATCAGGCTCGCAGTCGCGCCTATCGCTGGGGCGAGGACGGACTGCTCGGTTTCACGGACCGCGAATGCCGCCTGTGCTTCGCGCTGGCGCTCTGGAACGAACGCGACCCCATCCTGAAAGAGCGTCTTTTCGGTCTGGCCAACAACGAGGGCAACCATGGCGAGGACGTGAAGGAGGCGTATTTCTACCTCGATGCCACGCCCACGAATTCCTACTTGAAGGCGCTCTACAAATACCCGCAGGCCGCCTTCCCCTACGAACGGTTGCTCGCGGAAAATCGCCGGCGCACACGGCACGATCCCGAATTTGAGCTGAGCGACACGGGTGTCTTTGCGGACGGCCGCTACTTCGATGTGACGGTCGAATACGCGAAGGCTGGCCCCGACGACATCCTCATCCGTCTCACCGTGGCCAATCGCGGGCCCGAGCCCGCCCGGCTTCGGGTGCTCCCAACGGTTTGGTTTCGGAACATCTGGAGCTGGGGCTGTGCGCACGAGGACTGCGGAGAAAAGCCCCGCTTGCGCGCCCGCGACCTTCACCGGGTCGAGTGTGCGCACTCAACTCTCGGCGATTTCGTGTTTCAACAGGAGGACGACGCTCCGCTGCTCTTCACCGAAAACGAAACCAACAATCTGCGCCTGTTCGCCGCGCCCAATGCCATGCCTTGGGTCAAGGATGCCTTCCACGAATGCGTGGTTGGAGGCCGCGCCGATGCCGTCAGCCCCACGCCGGAGGGCACCAAGTGTGCCGCGCATCATGTGCTTTCCCTCGCGCCGGGCGAAGAGCGGGTTATTCGTCTGCGTCTGCATGCGGCCGCGACGGAGCCGGCGGATGCGTTCGGGCCGGCCTTTGAGACGGTGATGGCGGCGCGGCGGACGGAGGCGGATGAGTTTTACCGCGATCTCCTGCATCACGTTGCCTCAACCGAGGAACGCCGCGTTGCACGCCAGGCCTATGCGGGGCTGCTGTGGTCGAAGCAGTTTTATCATTATGTGGTGCGCGAGTGGCTGGACGGAGACCCGAAAATGCCTCGGCCGCCCGACAGCCGGTTGTTGGGCCGGAACGACGATTGGGGGCATCTCTTCAGCCGCGACGTGCTTTCGATGCCCGACAAATGGGAGTATCCTTGGTTTGCGGCGTGGGATCTCGCGTTTCACATGATTCCGTTCGCGCGGATCGACCCCGCGTTTTCCAAGCACCAGCTCAACCTGCTGCTGCGCGAGTGGTACATGCATCCGAACGGACAGATCCCCGCGTACGAATACAATTTCTCCGACGTCAATCCGCCCGTCCACGCCTGGGCGTGCTGGCGGGTTTACAAGATGACCGGCCGTCGCGGCGCGCGCGACCGGCGCTTCCTCGCGAGCACGTTTCAAAAACTGCTGCTCAACTTCACCTGGTGGGTGAACCGTAAGGACCCGAGCGGGAAAAACCTTTTCGCGGGCGGCTTTCTCGGGCTCGACAACATCGGTGTCTTCGATCGCTCGAAGCCGTTGCCCGCCGGCGGTTCGCTCACCCAGGCCGACGGAACCGCCTGGATGGCGTTCTACTGCTCCACCATGCTGGCGATGGCGCTGGAGCTGGCGGAGGGCGATCCCGTTTACGAGGACATCGCCTCGAAATTCTTCGAGCACTTCCTGGCGATCACCGACGCGATGAACAACCTCGGCGGCAACGGCCTCTGGCACGAGGAGGACGGATTTTATTACGACCAGCTGCTGGTGCCCGGAAAGCCGGCCGAGCCGGTGCGGCTTCGCTCCATGGTGGGCATCATCCCGCTGTTCGTGGTGGAGTTCATCAGCCGGGAACGCCTGCAGGCGCTCCCCGGCTTCGCCAAGCGCACGCGCTGGTTTTTGAAATATCGGGCCGATCTCGCACGCCAGATTTCCTACCTGGCGCGCGACGGCTCGGAGACCGGCCAGTATCTCCTCGCGATTCCCACGCGCGAGCGTCTGGAGCGTGTGTTGCGCTACGTGTTCGACGAACAGGAGTTTCTTTCGCCGCACGGCGTCCGTTCGCTCTCCCGAAAATATGCGGACACGCCCTACGTCCTGCGTATGGACGGGGCGGAGCACCATGTGGCCTATGTGCCGGGAGACGCCGACTCCGGGCTTTTCGGAGGCAATTCCAACTGGCGCGGCCCGGTGTGGTTTCCCGTCAACTACCTGCTCATCGAAGCGCTGGAGCGCTATCATCATTTCTACGGAGACAGTTTTACGATGGAGTTTCCCACGGGGAGCGGCCGACGGCTCAACCTCGCGGAAATCGCCGCCGAGCTGTCGCGGCGGTTGATAAAATTATTTTTGCCCGACGGCCAGGGCCGGCGCCCGTCCTTGGGGGACGATCCACGTTTTGCCTCCGATCCGCATTGGCGCGATCACCTGCTTTTCCACGAATTTTTCAACGGCGACACCGGCTGCGGCTTGGGCGCGAGTCATCAGACGGGCTGGACTGCGCTGGTGGCCCGGCTGATCGACCAGTTTCCGGGCAAGCCGCTGAGCGAGACCCTGCCACCGTTTGGTTTTCGCGCGGCAAAGCCGGCTTCGAGCAAGGAGCGCGAGGCTTAACCGGCCGCGCGGGCGATCTTCTCGCGCAGGTGGGTGCCGCGGGTCTTGGCCTCGCTGTTGCGCACCGCCATGGCATAGGCGGCCGGTTCGCCCACGATGAAAACTTTCTTTTTACCGCGGGTGATGGCGGTGTAGAGCAGGTTGCGCTGGAGCATCATGAAGTGCGCCTTGAGCAAGGGCACGATCACGACGGGATACTCGCTGCCTTGCGACTTGTGGATGCTGATGGCGTAGGCCAGCGCGAGGCTGCCCAGGTCACCCCGATCAAAAACGTGGCTCGTGCCGTCGAAATCGGCGTTGAGCGTGCCCGCTTCCGGATCGGCCGCGGTGATGGCGCCGATATCTCCGTTGAAGAGGTTTTTGTCGTAGTTGTTGCGCAGCTGGATGACCTTGTCGCCCGGACGATATTCGCCTGAAGGGCCGCGCACTCCGCGGGGAGCGGCGGCGTTGAGGGCGGACTGAAGCTGGAGGTTGAGGTTGCCCACGCCGGCCGCGCCTTTGTGCATGGGGGCGAGGATTTGCACGTCGTGGATCGGGTTGAACCACCGGTAATGCATCGGGATGAACTCGGTGCAGAGCTGGATGACCTTGCGCACGGTGTCCTCGGCGGACTCGGCCACGATGAACGTGAGGTCGCTCCAGGCCTGTGCGGCGGCGACATCGTTGACGGCGGGCGGGAGCGAGGGATCGCCGGCGTTGATGGCGTGCGCGGTGGTGACGATCTGACTTTGGCCTTTCTGGCGGTAGATAACGTTCAGCCGGGTGACGGGGAAGCTGTTTGAAGCCGAGGTTTCGGAGGCGGAGGCGATCAGGTCCTTGAGGACGTTGCCGGCGCCGACACTGGGGAGCTGGTCGGTGTCGCCCACGAGCAGGAGATGGGCGCGCGAGGGCACGGCCTGGAGGAGGGCGGCGGCGAGGCGGGTGTCGAGCATCGAGGCCTCGTCCACGATGAGGAAATCGGTGGCGAGCGGCTGATGCTCGTTGGCGACGAAGCCGCCCTTGGCCGGATCGTATTTGAGCAGGCGATGGATGGTGGAGGCGAAGCCGCCGGTGGTTTCGGCGAGACGTTGCGCGGCGCGGCCGGTGGGGGCGGCGAGGTGCACGCGGACTTTCTTGGCCTTTAAAATCTCAACGAGGGCGCGAAGGATGGTGGTTTTTCCGGTGCCAGGTCCGCCGGTGAGAATCGAGATTTTGGAGACGAGGGCGTTCTTGAGCGCGGCGCGTTGTTGTTCGGCGAATTCGAAACCGGCTTTTTGCTCGGCCCACTGCACGGCGGCGCCGGCTTTGATCGGCGGAAGTCCGCTGCCGACCTTGCCCAGGCGGATGACGGTGGCGGCGATTTTTTGTTCGGCCCGGTCCAGCACGGGGAGTTGCACGAGGGCCGAGCCGGGAAGCGGGTTGTCCACACCGGCGGGCGCATGTCGGACAAGGGCGCGGTTTTCGACGAGGGCGGCGAGGCGGGCCTCGATGAATTTCGAATCGGTCTCCAGCAGCGGAGCGGCGTGGTCCACGAGATCGGCCTCGCGAACGGCGGTGTGACCCTCCTCCTGGAGCGTTTCCATCGCGAAGAGGATGCCGGCGTCGAGGCGAGGCGGGGCGTCGTTGGCGTAGCCGAGGTTGATGGCGATGCGATCAGCGGTTTTGAAGCCGATGCCGTCGATCTCACGGGCGACCTTGTAGGGCTCGGTGGTGAGGATGCGCTTGGCCTCGCCGCCGTATTTGCCGACGAGCTTCACGCACTGCCCGGTCGTCACGCCGTAGGTCTGAAGAAAAATGTAGAGTTCGCGGAAGGCGCGCTGGTCGTCCCAGGCTTTCTTGATGGCGGCGGCGCGTTTTTTGCCGATGCCGGGCACGTCGCGGAGTTTGCCCGAATCTTCGCTGAGCACGCGAAAGGTGTCGGTGCCGAACACGTCCACGATCTTGTTGGCGTAAACTTTGCCGATGCCTTCGACGAGGCCGCTGCCGAGGTATTTGCGAATGCCGTAGACGCTTGACGGCAGCTCGGAGCGGAAGGAGTCGATCTTGAATTGGTCGCCGTGCTGGGCGTGTTTTCCCCAGGTGCCGCGGAGATGGAGGGTCTCGCCGCATTGCACGCCGGGCAGCGGGCCGACGATGCTGACGCGGGCGTCGGAATTTTCCGCGCGAAACTCCGCGATGGTGTAGTGGTTCTCCTCGTTGAAGAAGATAATGCGTTCGAGAACGCCGGTCAGGGTGTCGGAATTGGCGGAGGAGGCGGCCACGGGTCGCGCAGGATCAACACCGCTTGGGCGGAAAAATCAAACGCGGGCCGCGGCCGGCGCGAATTCGCCTGCGGCGACGGCGAGAAGGTTGTCGTAGATCGCATCCGCCCCGGCGGCGCGGAGTTCTTCGGCGGAATGGGTTCCCGTGGTGACGGCGAAGCAGGGGAACCCGGCGGCGTGGGCGGCTTCCACGTCCCACGGCGAATCGCCTACGAGACAGGTCGTGGCGGGATTGGCCTTGAGCTCGGCGAGGGCGTGGGCGGCGAACTCGGGCTGGGGCTTGAGCCAGTCGGTGTCCTTGGCGCCGAGGATCAGGTCGAGAAACGGCGCGAGGCCCAGGTGGGCGCAGACTGAGCGCGCGGAGGGGCCGTGTTTGTTGGTAAAGACCGCGCAGGCCACGCCGCGGCGGTGGAGTTGCTCCAGCAGCTCGCGGGCGCCGGGCATCGGCTCCGCGCCTTCGAGCATGGTGATGTCCCAAAACGTCCGGTAAATGCGCAGGCCCTCGGCCAATTTTTCCGGAGGGACGAACTTAAGCATGGCGTTTTCCAACCCGCCGCCGATCGCGTTTTTCACCTGTTGGTAGGTGGGGGCGGGGAGACCGAGCTGCGGCAGGGTGTGGCTGTAGCTGCGGTGGATGGCCGGCAGATGGTCGATCAAGGTGCCGTCGAGATCGAAGAGGACGGTGCGAAAGCGCATGGAACCAGCCTAGGCGGTCGGGCGTCTCGCAAACGACACAAAATTTGCATTCCTTCCCGCCCTGCGCCCGTTACACCTCAGCCATTGCCCGCGATGTCCGTCCCGCCCGAAATTCCCTGTGCCGCCCGTGTGGAAACACGCGTCGAAGACGATTGCCTGCTGGTGGAACTCGGCGGTTGCTGGCGGATCACTGAGCGCCGTCCGTCGTGGATCGAGGCGGTCGCCGGGCAGACGCCCGCGCGGGTGCGTCTGGCGTTCGCGGCCGATATCGGGCCGTGGGACAGTGCCTTGTTGTTATTCGTCCACGAGGGCCGGCAGTGGTGCCGGGAAACCTCCACGCCATGCGACCTTTCGCGTCTGCCCGGCCCGGTGCAGCAATTGCTCAGGCAGCTGGCGGTGGCAAACGAGGCGCTCAAGCCGGCGGACCGCTCCCGGGATTTTCTTTCGATGGTGGGCCTCGCTGCGCAGGATGTGTGGAGAAAGACCTGCGATATCACGACTTTTGTCGGTGAATGCGTGCTCGGCGCGGCCGGCCTGGTCCGGCATTTGAACAAGTTCCGCTGGCGCGACTGCTTGGAGGAAATGCAGCAATGCGGGGCGATGGCGCTGCCGATCGTCAGCCTCATCAGCCTGCTGGTGGGCCTCATCATGGCGTATCAATCGGCTGTGTTGATGCGCCAGTTCGGTGCCGACATCTATGTGGCCGACGCGGTGGGGCTGGTGATGGTGCGCGAGATGGGCGCGATGATGACCGCCATGATTCTGGCCGGGCGCACCGGCGCAGCCTTCGCCGCCACTCTGGGAAACATGAAGGCGAACGAGGAGATCGACGCCTTGAAAACACTGGGTATCCGCCCGGTGGATTTCCTGGTGATGCCGCGGCTCGTGGCGCTCGCGTTCATGATGCCCCTGCTGGCGCTTTACGCCAACGCGCTCGGCATCGTCGGCGGCATGGTGGTTTCCCTGGGCATTCTCGATGTTCCGCCGGCGGCTTATTGGGTGGAAACGCAATCGGCCATCTCGCTTTCCGATGTCACCACCGGCCTGATCAAGGCCTCGGTTTTCGGTCTGCTGGTGGGGCTGGCGGGCTGCCATTGCGGGTTGCAGGCCGACCGGAGCGCGGCGGGCGTGGGCCGCGCGGCGACTTCCGCCGTGGTGACCGGGCTGCTGCTCATCATTCTCTTCGACGCCATCTTCGCGGTGGCTTTCAACGTCCTCGGACTCTGACCGCATGAACGCTCCCGCCACCCCCGCCATCGACGTCGCCGGACTGGAGTGCGGCTATGACGACAACATCCTGCTGGAAAACCTGAACTTCCAGGTCGGGCGCGCGGAGATCTTCTTCGTCATCGGTGGCTCCGGTTGCGGCAAAAGCACGCTCTTGCGCCACCTGGTCGGCCTGCGAAAGCCCACGGCGGGGACCGTTAAATTTTTCGGCGAATCCTTCGGCGAGGCCGACGCCTCCCGGCAACGCGCGCTGCTCAAGACTTTTGGCGTCCTCTATCAGGGCGGGGCGCTGTGGAGCTCGCTGACCTTGCGGCAGAACATTTCCCTGCCGTTGGAGGAATACACCGCGCTCAAGGCGGACGAACGCGAGGACATCATCGCCATGAAACTCGCGCAGGTGGGACTCACCGGCTACGAAAACTATTATCCGTCCGAGATCAGCGGCGGCATGCGGAAGCGGGCGGCGCTCGCCCGCGCGCTGGCTCTCGATCCGGCCATCGTTTTTTTCGACGAGCCCTCGGCCGGCCTCGACCCGCTCACCTCGCGCAATCTCGACGAACTCATCGTCAATATTCGCGACATGCTCGGCACCACCTGCGTGGTCGTATCGCACGAGCTCGCGTCGATTTTCGCTATCGCGAACCGCGTCATCATGTTGGACCGCGAGGCCCGGGGCATCATTGCCGATGGCGATCCGCGCGTCCTGGCCCGGGAGAGCGCAGACCCGCGGGTGCGGTCGTTTCTCAATCGTGGCGAGATTGCCTGAGCCGTTTTCATATTAAGCCTGTCCAATCCCGCTAATCTTCCTCAAAACCCAAATCTCGTGAAGACCAAGGTCAGTCCTGCCGTCGTCGGTCTCTTTGTCCTGGGCGCTTTCGTGCTCGGTCTGGGCGCGCTGTTTGCGTTCGGCGGCGTGAACTTTTTTTCCAAGCCGGAGCGCTTCATCGTCTATTTTGACGAATCCATCCACGGCCTCGACCTCGGTTCGCCGGTGAAGCTGCGCGGCGTCCGTGTGGGGCGGGTAGTCGATCTCAACCTCCGCTACGTGCCCGCGCGCAACAAATCGGTGGTCGCCGTCGTGTGCGAATTGAACCGCAACATGATCGCCGACGAGAACGGCGTGCTCATCGACGTTTCCGACCGCCGTCAGCTGCAAGGCCTCATCGACCGGGGCATGCGAGCCCAACTGGGCGTGATCGGGTTGGCCACCGGCCTGCTTTACGTGGAACTCGATTTCTTCGACCCGCAGCTTTACCCCGCGAAATTGCGCCCGGGGCTGAGCACCAAGTACGCGGAGATGCCCGCCGTGCCCTCGGCCATTTCCGAATTCCAGGCCAATCTCACCGAGATCCTCAATGATGTGAAACGAGTCGACTTTGCCGGCCTCTCCCGGGAGATGCAGGGCTTGCTGACCGATGCCCGCAAGAAGGTGAACGCGATGGATACCGCCGGCCTGGTCGTGCAATGGACGCGGGCGGGTCTCGCGGTTGAGCAGCTGGCCGGCTCGCCCGAACTCAGGCAGGCTCTCGTCAACATGAGCGAGGCCTCGGCCAAATTGAACACCATCCTCGCCAAGTTCGAGCAGGGCGGCCCGTCGCCCGAACAACTGGCCGGCACCCTGGAGGACGCAAAAAAAGCCATCGGCTCCTTCACGGCCACCGTCACGACGATGCAGCGCTTCATCAACGCCCAGCAGAACTTGGGCGACGATGCCTCCAAGGCGTTCGTGAAGCTCGGCGAGGCCTCGTCCGCCGTGCAGCAGCTCGCCGATTACCTGGAGCGCAATCCCAACGCCCTGCTCACCGGCCGCAAGGCCCCCTGAACCGACGGACTTTCCAAAGCCCCGCCGCCCGATGAACACCACCGCTTCGCGTCAGACTGGCCGCCTCCGCCTTGGCCTCCTGCTTTTCCTCGCCTGTCTGTTCCAGACGGGCTGTTCGCTCCTCCCCGAGCCCAAGGCCGATCCGACGCGCTACTATGTGTTGACCGGGCCGGTTGCCTCCGAGCCGGCGCATCCCGGCCAAGGAGCCCTCGTCCTTGGACTCAAGAGCGTTCAGGTCGCGTCCTATCTCAACGGCAAGGCGATGATCGTGCGCAACGCGCCCAACGAAATCGCCTACCAAGACTTCGCTCGTTGGGCCGAGCCCCTCGATGTTGGCGTGGGCCGGTTGGTGGCGGAACGCTTGGCAGCCTCGGAAAAGATAAAACGGGTTTACCCGCAACCGTTTCCGTTCGATGTGGAGCGCGATTATGACGTGCGCATCGAAGTTCTCCGCTGCGAAGGAGCGCGGAAGGCCGATGGCACGACAGTGGCGAGTTTCGCCTGCATGGTCGAAGTGACCCAAGCCAAGCCGGGCGGTTCGGTGGTGTTGCGTAAGGTTTTCTCCGCGCCGGAAACCCCATGGAATGGTCAGGATTTTTCCGCACTCGCCCGGCAGTTGAGCGGCGCGCTGGATGCGTTGATTGCCGACGTGATTTCCGCGCTGCCCGCTCGCGATCTAAGATAAGGGAAGCCAGGATCTTGCTTCGCCGCCCTGTGCGAGCCCTGCTTCGGCTCGTATGCATGCTGTGAATATGTAAAATTACGGTGCCGGGAGTTTGCGTTGTTGCTTTTTCAGCCCCAGCCGCAAAGTTCAGTTTTCTTACCCCCGCATATTATGAAATACCTCTTGGCCGTCCTCCTTGCGGCTACTTTCAGCGTGCCTGTGCTTACGGCCGCCCCACTTAATGATAAGTTTGCCAATGCGACGGCGATCCGGCTCTCCTCCTCCCCCTTTGATTCCCTCGGTGTCGTCGGCCCGAGCCGTGCCACCGTTACCGGTAGCAATGTGGGTGCTACGAAGGAAGCGGGTGAGCCTGATCATGCGGGCTTCGCCGGCGGCCACTCGGTTTGGTGGACTTGGGTGGCACCGGACAATGGCGTAGTCACGATTGATACGGCGGGCAGCACGATTGCGGGCACAACGCTCCCCTTGGATACCACACTTGCGGTGTACACCGGCCTTTCGGTCGATACGCTGGTCGTCAAAGCCTACGATGACGACGCTTCAGCGACCCTTGTCACGAGCAAGGTTTCCTTCAGTGTTATAAAAAACCAGATATATCGCATAGCGGTCGACGGCTATTCAACGGTGACGGGTTCCATCGTTCTTAACGTTAATTTGGGGCCCGATACCCGGATTAACCTGCAAAAGTCGTTTACCGCTAACGATGATTTTGTCGATCGGGCGTCTTTGGCCGGCGATTATCTGCTGGCGACGGGCGATTCTTACCTAGCGACGATTGAAACGGGCGAAACCGCTTTGGGGGGGTATGGGAGTGTGATTTATGGTACGCTCAATTCCATCTGGTACACGTGGACGGCCCCCACTTCCGGGACGGTGTCTATTGCAACCACGGAGACCACTCATGACCATTTTTTCTGGCTGTATTACTACACCATAATTGATGTTTATGAAGGGGATACACTTGATACGCTGACACCCGCAGTTGATCCGGTGACACTCTTAGACATCTCGAATTTTGCTTATTCAACATCCGGAACGGCTACAGTCACTGTGCAGAAGGCGGTTGTCGCCGGAGAAACTTTGCAACTGCGTATCTCTGATTATCCCGCGGACTCCGGAGCCGCCGTCAAACTCCGCATTAGCTTGGATAAGAGTACTGGAGCCCCTGCGAATGATCGATTTGCGAAAGCCGCATTGTTGACCGGATCGTCTGCGGCCGCCGCTGCAAACAACGACAAGGCCACGTCGGAAACCAACGAGTTGTCGCCGCTCACTGCCAACGCTTCTCTTTGGTGGGTTTGGGTTGCTCCCAAATCTGGCGTAGTGACGGTCAATACCACTGGAAGTACCGTCTCCAATTCCACCACCACGCTGGATACGATGATAGGCATTTATACCGGCACGACAGTGAGTAATTTGACCGCGGCTCCTTTGACCGGCGGAAGCAACAATACCATCGGCTCGACTGACACGGCTACCTTTGCAGTGACGGCCGGGACTCCCTATTATATAGCCGTCGATTCCGCGGTTCCGGGCACGACGGGCGATATCAAGCTGAACCTCGCCTTTACGGCCAGCGCTCCCGTCATCACGACCGATCTGGTCAACGCTAGCGGGTATGCCGGACAGACCGCGACTTTCTCTGTGACCAACACCGGGCAGACGCCTTCGGTGACGCCGCCTATTTATGTATGGCAGCGGAAACCCGCTGGCACGTCTACGTGGTCTACTGTGACCTCGGCGGGCGATTACGGGATCGCGGCCACCGTTGTTTCCGGTTTGTCCGCCACTTCGACGCTGACGATCTCCAACCTCAATTCGGGCATGACAGGAGATCAATTCCGCTGCGTGATCACCAACCCCGCCGGCCAAGTCACGAGTCAAACGGCCACTCTTTCGGTGATATCCTATCAATATTATGTGGCCGGGGCGGCTTCCATGGCGCTCTCTCCCGGCGGCACCGGAAAATACTTTGCCAGCGGTCTGCCAGCCGGCCTGACCCTAGATGCGACCACAGGGCTGGTCACGGGTACGATCACGGCCAAGCCTGGCAGTTATACGGTGACGTATTGGAGACAGTCGGCTCCCACGGTCAAGAGGACCATGATCATCACGGTAACCGCCCTTCCGTCCGGCCTGCAGGGCAGCTTTGAAGGACTCTTTGTCGATGGGACGGGAGCTTTCGTGGGCAAGCTTCAACTGCTGGTGTCGTCGACCGGGGCCTACTCGGGAACCATGACTTACCAAGGGCGGTTTAGCGCCTTGAAGGGCATCCTTAATCTCACCCCTGTTTCCACCGGTACGGACCTGAGTGTCACCACCAAAGGCGGAGTCGACAATCTCCCGGTGGTCCGTGTCGCTTTGAACACGGTGAGCCTGACCTTCTCCATCAACATTGCGACCTCGGCACTCACGGCTTCGCTGACCAACGGCTCAACCACCTATACGTTGGTCGATGGAACGACCATACCCACCCTGACGTCAGTCGCCTGGGCCAAGACCTACACGCTGGTCTTCGGCACTCCGACCGGAATTGCCCTGTCGGGCGGGCAGACTGCTCCGGAAGGGGCGGGCTACGGCCTTGTGACGATCAACAGCGCCGGTCTTATGAAGCTCACGGGCAAGACGGCTGATGGCACCGTTCTGACCGCTTCGGCGGCATCCGACTCCAGCGCCAGTTACCGCTTTTTCCTCCCGATCTACAAAAACGGGCTGGGCTATCTCGCGGGCTTTATGCCTCTGAGCACGCGCACCGACGGCAATTATCACCTGGCTACAGTTGCAGGCACCGACTTTTACTGGTCCAAGCCGGCCGACTCCGCGGACACGAGCTATCCGCTTGGTTTTGGTATGGTGGGGCTGGATGTGTCGATGGAGCCATGGATTGTGCAGCCGGACGCCTGGCTGATCGGGCCGCTGGGACTCTATAATACCAGCAACATCGGCGGATTTAATCTGGCGCTCGCCCATTCGACCGCCGGAGTTTCCAATGCTTCGCCGAACACACGAATCTTGCCCACGACGCTGCTCTTGAGTGCCACGTCCACGGTGTCCGTGACGGACGATTCCACAACTGCGTCGGTGAATGAAGCCCTGAATCCCAATCTGTGGACCGTCAAAATCAACCGCTCCACCGGTCTGTTTACCGGTAGTTTCAGGCTGACGGACACGGTGTCGGGCAAGGTGGTCACGCGCACGGTGCCGGTGGAGGGTGTCCTCCAGCAGTTGCCGGGGGCGATTGGCAATGCCGCGCTGTCGTCGGGGGTTAAGTTCGGCCAGGGTTTCTTCCTGCTCCCGCCAACCGTCTCGACCGGGAAAACGGTTTCAGGAAAGGTTGAGTTCGCCGCTCCATAAAGGGGGCTGCACCGCTCATCCTCTTCAGCCGCCGCGGGCTTTGCCCTGCGGCGGCTTTTTTGCGGCTTGATCGGGCCGGTGGTTAACCGGCGCGACGTCGGTTGACGGACAAAAAAAGGCCGGACGCATCGGTCCGGCTTTTTCGAAAGCGTCCTATGCCTGCATGGGCCGGACGACAGGGATGGTAACGTTACTTGAGTGCCGCCGCGATGCGGGTGAGGGCTTTCTCGACGTTTTCGCGCGAGTTGAAGGCGCTGATGCGCACGTGGCCCTCGCCACATTTGCCGAAGCCGGCGCCCGGAGTGCACACGACTTGGGCCTCGTTGAGCAGTTTGTCGAAGAAGGCCCACGAATCGGTGCCGGTGTTGACCCAGATGTAGGGGGCATTGTCGCCGCCGATGCAGCTGAAGCCGAGTTTCTTGACCGCTTCGCGGATGAGCGCGGCGTTGGCCAGATAGAAGTCGGTCATGGCCTTCACCTGGGCCTTGCCGGCGTCGCTGTAGATCGCGGCGGCGGCCTTCTGCACGGGGTAGGAGACGCCGTTGAACTTGGTCGTGTGGCGGCGGTTCCAGAGGGCGTGGACGGGGTGGGCATTGCCCGCCTGGTCATAGGCGACGAGCGACTTCGGGACGACGGTGTAGGCGCAGCGCGTGCCGGTGAAACCGGCGGTCTTAGAAAAGCTGCGGAACTCGATGGCGACGTCGCGCGCCCCTTCGATCTCGTAGATGGAGTGGGGGATCTTCGGGTCGCGGATGTACGCCTCGTAGGCGCTGTCGAAGAGGATGATGGCGCGGTTGGCCTTGGCGTAGGCGACCCAGGCCGTGAGCTGTTCGCGGGTGGCGACGGCGCCGGTGGGATTATTGGGGAAGCAGAGGTAGATGAGGTCCGTGGCGACCGGGGGAATGGCGGGAACGTAGCCGTTGGCGGGCGTGCTTTCGAGATAGGTGATCCCGGCGTAACGGCCGTCGAGGTTGGCGCCGGTGCGGCCGGCCATGACATTGGTGTCGACGTAGACCGGATACACAGGATCCGGGATGGCGAGTTTCAGGCCCTCGGTGGCGAAGATTTCCTGGATGTTGCCGCAGTCGCACTTGGAGCCGTCGGAGACGAAAATCTCGTCGGCCTCGATGGCGGCGCCGCGGGCCTTGTAGTCGTGTTGGGCGATGAGATCGCGGAGAAAGGCGTAGCCCTGCTCGGGACCGTAGCCCTTGAAGGTGGCGCGATTCGCCAGTTCTTCGGCGCCGCTCTTGAGTGCATCGATGCAAACCTGCGGCAGGGGCTCGGTGACGTCGCCGATGCCGAGGCGGATGACCGGCTTATCCGGGTTGGCCGTGGTGAAGGCCGTCACGCGCTTGGCGATGTCGGAAAACAGGTAGGAGGCCTTCAGCTTGAGGTAGTTTTCGTTGATGCGGATCATGATTGGACGGGTGAAAGAAAAGTAAGAGTGGGATTTGGCGGGCGAAAAACTTGAATAAGCGGCTGGGTGGGGCTTAGTTCAAGCCTCGCGTTTCCCCCCACGCCCTTCGCTTCATGCAAACAATCACGTCGGTTTTAGAAATGCAGACGCTGGCCGAGGATCTCCGGTCCAAAGGCCAGATCATCGGGCTGGTGCCGACCATGGGGGCGCTGCACGAGGGCCATGTGAGCCTGATCAAGCTCGCCGCCGAGCAAGCCGACACCGTGGTGGTTTCCATTTTCGTCAACCCGGCGCAATTCGGCCCCAGCGAGGATTTTTCGAAGTACCCGCGCACCCTCGAGGCCGACGCGGCCGCGTGCGAGGCGGCGGGAGCCGACATCGTTTTCGCGCCGGCCGCCGAGGAGATTTATCCGAAGGGGTATTCCACGTATATCGTGGAGGAGTTCATCGCCAAGCCGCTCGAAGGCGTTTCGCGGCCGAGTCACTTTCGCGGGGTCACGACGATCGTGGCGAAGCTGTTCAATATCGTGCGTCCGGACCTCGCCGTTTTCGGCCAGAAGGACGCCCAGCAGGTGGCCGTGATCAAGAAAATGGTCATCGACCTGAATTTTACCGTCGATGTGGTGGTCGCGCCCACCCTCCGCGAGCCGGACGGTCTCGCGATGAGTTCGCGCAACCGCTACCTCACCGCCACGCAGCGCGTCGAAGCGCTGGTCATCCACCGGGCGCTGCGCAAGGCCGCCGAAATGGTCGCCGCCGGCGAGCTCCGCGTGGACCGGCTGATCGCCGAGGCCACGCATCTCATCGGCCAGCACCGCCGGGTGCGCATCATTTATGTTTCGATCGTGGATCGGACGACGATGGTGGCCGTCAGGGGCGAGATCACGCCGGGTCAGGCGACCATGACCATTGCCGCGTGGGTCGACGAGGTTCGCCTGATCGACAACGAGGTGCTTTGAGCGTCGTGAGCAATTCCTTCGATGTCCTGGTCATCGGCAGCGGGATCGCCGGCCTGAGTTTCGCGCTCAAGGTCGCCCAGCGTGGGCATTCTGTCGCGATTCTCACCAAAAAGAACAAGGCCGATTCCAACACCAACTGGGCTCAGGGAGGGATCGCCGTTGTCACCGGCCAGACGGACGATTTCGACAAGCACGTCCGCGACACTCTCGTGGCGGGCGACGGCTTGTGCGACAAAAAGGTCGTGCGCGAAATCGTCCGCGATGGTCCCGAGCGCGTGCGCGAGCTCATCGAGCTGGGCTTGAAATTTTCCCGCGATGCCGAGGGTGGTTACGATCTCGGTCGCGAAGGCGGCCACAGCGAGCGGCGGGTGCTGCACGTGAAGGACATGACGGGCAAGGCGATCGAGGCCGCGCTCATCAAGGCTCTTTCCCGCGAGCCGCGCATCGCGATGTTCGAGCACATGTTCGCCATCGACGTGATCACGCGCCGCAAACTCGGGGGCGCGCGTTTCCGCGGTCCCGACCGCGTGCTCGGCGTGCATGCGCTCGACGTTCGCGACGGGCGGGTGCTCACGTTTCGCGCGCCCGTGGTCATGCTGTCCACCGGCGGGGCGGGGCAGGCTTATCTTTATACGACCAACCCCGACATTGCCACCGGTGACGGCATCGCCATGGCCTATCGCGCGGGCGTCGAAATCCGGAACATGGAGTTCATCCAGTTCCACCCCACCGCGCTTTATTCGACGACCGCCACGCGTTTTCTGATCAGCGAGGCCGTTCGCGGCGAAGGCGCCGTTCTGCGCAACCTGGCGGGCGAGGCTTTCATGAAGGGCTATCACAAGATGGCCGACCTCGCTCCGCGCGACATCGTTGCCCGTGCCATCGACACCGAGATGAAGAAGTCCGGCGCGCCTCATGTGTGGCTCGATATCCGGCATCGCAACGAAGTTTTCCTGCGCACGCGCTTTCCGCAGATTTACCAGACCTGCAAGGGGCTCGGGATCAACATCGCCAAAGACATGATTCCGGTCGTGCCCGCTGCCCACTATACTTGCGGTGGTGTCGCCACGACGCTTTCGGCCGAAACCTCGCTCGACGGGCTCTACGCCTGCGGCGAGGTCGCCTGCACCGGCTTGCATGGCGCCAACCGCCTCGCGTCCAACTCGCTCCTCGAGGCCGTCGTCATGGCGCATCGCGGCGCCCAGTCGGTGGACCGTTATCTTTCCGCCGCTCGCAAGCTGCCCCAAGCCGTCATTCCCGAGTGGGTTGATTTGGGCGGGGGTGATACCGACGAACGCGTGGTCGTGACGCACAATTGGGAGGAACTGCGCCGCACCATGTGGGATTACGTGAGCATCATGCGCACGACCAAGCGGCTGGAGCGCGCCCGCACCCGCATCGCCAACCTCGAACGCGAAATCCAGGAGTACTACTGGAACTTCTCCGTTGATTCGCGCCTGCTGGAACTGCGCAACCTGATCCAAGTCGCCGCCTTGATCGTCGATTGCGGCCTGCAGCGTCACGAAAGCCGGGGTCTGCACGCCATCGCCGATTACCCCAAAAAGAACAAAGTCGCTCGCGACTCCTCCCTTCGTAAAACGTAACGTTCCGCTTGGTCGGATGCCGGCCGATGAGCCGAAGCAGGGGTGTGAGTAACCTGTGAGGCACGCGGCACGCCCCGGGCGCCTAACTATTGAATATCATTCATGATAGATTCAAGCTGCTTTAGAAAAACAAGTTACGCTTGCTCTCTTTTCATTTGCGAGGCGTCTCTTGTGACGCATGGGTGACGGACACCTGTTAGCATCTTTGGAAAGTTAAGGCCGGTTTGGTAGATTTTGGTGGAAATCTATCAAATTCTACCATTTTTTAATTCTCCCCTCATGTCCAACGCCGCCTCCACCCCCGCTGATCTGAAAACCCGCTTATTCGAGCTCTCGCACCAACTGGGCCGCGAAGAGCGCAAACTCGCCATCCTTGGCGAAGGCAACACGTCCACCCGCCTGTCCGAAACCACGTTTTTGGTAAAGGCGTCCGGTTCCAATCTGGCCACGCTCAGTGCCGCCGGCGTGACCGAGTGCCGTTTCGACGGGCTCCTTCCGCTGCTCAAGGCGAAGGCGATGAGCGACGCCGTCATCGACGAAAAACTTTTCGCTTCCCGCGTCAGCGGCGAGGCCCGCAAGCCCTCCGTCGAAGCGATCTTTCACGCCTACCTGCTCACGTTGCCGGGGGTGAATTTCGTGGGGCACACCCATCCCATCGCGGTCAACGCCCTCCTGTGCTCGAAACATGCGCGCACGTTTGCGAAGCGCCGCCTCTTCCCCGACGAGATCGTGTGCTGCGGCGTTGAGAGCGTGTTCGTTCCCTACACGGATCCGGGCCTGAAGCTCTCGCAAGCCATCAAAAAAGCCGTCGAGGCTTACATCAAGCGCCTCGCCCGCGCGCCCCGCGTGATCCTGCTTGAGAATCATGGTCTGATCGCTCTCGGCGCGACGCCCGAGGCCGTGCTCGCCGCGACGCTCATGGCGGTGAAAGCCGCCGAGATTTTTGTCGGCGCGGCTTCGATCGGGACCGCCCCCCGGTTCCTCACCCCCGCGCAGGTCGTCCGCATTGCCGGCCGCCCCGACGAGCACTACCGCCAAAAAGCCCTCGGGCTCTGACCGGCGCAGTCCGGCTCCTCCCGCGTTTTTCTCCGACTTCCCGCTCCAGCTATTTTCACACAACCACACCCATTCATGTCCTCCTACAAATTCGTCAATTACCTCTGGGATGATGCCAAGGCTGCGTCCCTCGATCCCGTTGGTCGTCTGATCTATCGCTCCAATCTCCTGGGCAGCGACCAGCGCATCACCAACACCGGCGGCGGCAACACCTCGGCCAAAATCATGGAGAAGGACCCGCTTTCCGGCCAGCCGGTCGAGGTCCTCTGGGTCAAGGGCTCCGGCGGCGATCTCCGCACCAGCACCCGCGAAAATTTCTCCTCTCTCTACCAGCAGAAGCTGCTCGATCTCCAGAAACTCTACGCTGGCCGCCCCGACAAGGGCCTGAAGTCGCAGGCCGAGGACGACATGGTCGGCATGTTCTCCCACGCCACGTTTAATCTCAACCCCCGCGCCTCCTCGATCGACACGACGCTCCACAGCTTCCTTCCCGGCAAGCACGTCGATCACATGCACCCGAACGCGATCATCGCCATCGCGGCCTCGGCCAATCGCGAAAAGCTTACGCAGGACATCTTCGGCGGTCAGATGGCCTACGTTCCCTGGATGCGCCCCGGCTTCGAACTCGGCCTCGCCATGCAGGAGATCGCCAGGAAGCAGCCTAACGTGAAGGCCATCATGATGGGCCAGCACGGCTTCATCTCATGGGATGACGACGAGAAGATCTGCTACGCGCACACCCTCGACTTCATCGAGAAGGCCGCCGCCTACATCGAGGCCAAGTACGCCGCCAAGGGTGGTGACGCCAAGGCCTTTGGCGGACAGAAATACGCCACGCTCGAACTCGAAAAACGCAACGCCACCTTCGCCGCCATCCTCCCTTGGCTCCGCGGCCAGGTCTCCAAGGAAAAGCGCTTTGTCGGCACCGTGCAGGACGACGAGAAGATCCTCCGCTTCGTCAACTCAAAGGACGCCGCCCGCCTCGCCGAACTCGGCACGAGCTGCCCCGACCATTTCCTCCGCACCAAGATCAAGCCCCTCTACGTGGACTGGAATCCGCAGGCCGAGGACCTCGCCGCGCTGAAGGCGAAACTCGCCGCCGGCCTCGAACAGTACCGCAAGGACTACGCCGCCTACTACGCGAAGTGCAAACACGCCAACTCGCCCGCGCAGCGTGACCCGAATCCCACCGTCGTTCTCATCCCCGGCCTCGGCCTGATCGCCTGGGGCAAGGACAAGTCCGAGAGCCGTGTCACCGCCGAATTCTACAACTGCGCCGTCGAAGTCATGCGCGGCGCCGAGGCCATCGACACCTACGTCGCCCTCCCGCTCCAGGAAGCCTTCGACATCGAGTATTGGCTCCTTGAAGAGGCCAAGCTCAAGCGCATGCCCGCCGAGAAGGAACTCGCCCGCCAGGTCATCGTCGTCATCGGCGCCGGTTCCGGCATCGGCAAGGAAACCGCCCACCGCCTCGTCAAGGAAGGCGCCCACATCGTGTGCGTTGACCTCAACGCCGCCGCCGCCGAAGCCACCGCCAAAGAGATCGAGGCCAAATATGGCGTCGGCATCGGTGTCGCCGGCACCGGCCTGTCCGCCTGCGGCCCCGCGCTCGGCCTCGCCGCCAACATCACCGACCGCGCCAGCATCCGTGCGATGTTGGACAAAGTCGCGCTCGCCTACGGCGGCTTCGACAGCATCTGCGTGACCGCCGGCATCTTCGTGCCCTCCGACACCTCGGGTCACATCCCCGACGACAAGTGGGCGCTCACCTTCAACATCAACGTCACCGGCAGCTACCTCGTCGCCGACGAAGCCTTCAAGACCTGGAAAGAGCAGGGCCTGCGCGGCAACCTCGTCCTCACGACCTCGGCCAACGCCGCCGTCGCGAAGAAAGGCTCGCTTGCCTATGACACCTCGAAGGCCGCCGCCAACCATCTCGTGCGCGAGCTCGCCATCGAGCTGTCCCCGCTGGTGCGCGTCAACGGCGTCGCCCCCGCGACCGTCGTGCAAGGCTCCGCGATGTTCCCCCGCGACCGCGTGATCGGCTCGCTGGCGAAATACAACATCCCCTACACCGACGACGAGGCGACCGACAGCCTCGTGACCAAGCTGGCCCAGTTCTACGCCGACCGTACGCTGACGAAGAGCCCGATCACCCCGGCCGACCAAGCCGAGGCCTACTTCCTTCTCGTGACGAAGCGCCTCAGCAAGACCACCGGCCAAGTCATCACCGTCGATGGCGGCCTCCACGAGGCGTTCCTGCGGTAATTACGATCTGAGGAAAACCAAAGCCGCGCATCCGCAAGGGTGCGCGGCTTTTTTATGCAAGGATACGTGGCACCGATGATTTTGGCGACGCGGTGGTGGCGACCGCGATCCCCGAGACGGCGGCGACGGGCGCATGGCTGGCTGCGTGCGCGGCGGGGCTGGTGGCCGTGCGGATACGGTCCAGGCGACTGGCGTGAGGTGCGTGGGCTTGATTGAGTTTGGCTCAAATCTTGACATATTCGCTATTCGCGAATTATGTATTTATCTAATGTTAAAAGGACAAGACGCCATTATTGCCCTCAAGCTGTTGAGGGCGGCTCCTGAGCTGAGTTTTGCGGAGTTGGGTAAATCCGTCGGGCTCAGCGCGTCGGAGGCGCATGCCAGTGTGCGACGATTAATCGATGCCCGGTTGGTGGAGCCTGACTCGCGCCGGGTCATTCGGCGTTCGCTTTTGCGTTTCTTGGAGCACGGCTTGCCTTTCGCTTTTCCGGCCAGCCTTCGCGAAAGCACCCGTGGTCTGCCCACTGCTTGGGGGGCTCCCGTCTTGCGTGACCACTTTTCACCTGACGAAGCACCACCAGTCTGGCCCGATCCGGAGGGCACTGTGCGCGGCCAATCAGTGAAGCCTTTGTATCCGAGTGTCGTGTTTGCCGCGCAACGGGACCCCGAACTTTACGACCTGCTCGCGTTGGTGGATGCGCTGCGCCTCGGGCGTGCGCGTGAACGTAAGCTGGCTGAGCAGGAGTTGGAAAAACGCCTCGTCGAGGATAGCGCGTCATGATCCTGCCCAATCGACTTGCCGAAATTGCCACCAAGCTGGATACGCTGGGCCTCAACTACGTGTTTGTAGGCGGGTCCATCGTCGAGTTCCTGCTGGACTATCCCGGGCTGTCGCCGATGCGCCCTACGGATGATTTGGATCTGATTGTCGAAGTTGTTGCCGGGCGGAATTACTCCGAGGTGGAGCAAAAACTGCGGGACACCGGCTTTGCGCATGACATGTCGCCGGGTGCGCCGATGTGCCGCTGGCTGCACGACGGGATCATCATCGACATCATGCCCACCGACGGTGCGTTGCTCGGGCTCAATACGGCTTGGTTTGTGGAGGCGCTTGCGACCGCGCGGACTCACGTCATCGGTGGCGTGTCCGTGCCGATGATTTCACCGGTCGCGTTTATCGCCACCAAACTGGCTGCCTTTGCGGACCGAGGAGCGGGTGATTACCACGGCAGCCACGATCTGGAAGACATCATCACCGTGATCGACGGACGCTCGGGCATCGTGGATGAAGTTGACCAAGCGGAGCCGCGACTGCGGGCCTTTGTCACGACCAGTATTGGAAGCTTGGTTATGAATGAGGACTTCCAAGATTCGTTGTCTGGTCAGTTGCCCTTCGATGCCGCCAGCCAACGACGTCTGCCAGCCCTCCGCCAAAAGCTTCGTTTGATCGCGGGCCTCTGAAGGCCTCAGTCGAGCATGTCAGCTTTGGGCTTCTGTCTCGCAACAATCTCCGTCCGCTGGCGCTTTTATCTCTTACCCATCATGCCGCCGGACATTCGGGTGTCCGTGCCATTTTCCCACTCACGTAGCCAGCTCATGGATTGTTCCAGGTAGGCGGCGCCCGCCTCCGGCCCCAGCGCGGCAACGACCTCTTTGCGGGTGTCCGCGGCGAGCGCGCGCCAAGCCGCCGTCCGCGTTGCTTCGTCGGCTGCCTGGGCACGCAACGCCTCGGCCGCCTGAGCGGTCCGATGCCACGTCTCTACCACGCGATCCGTCGCGGCCTGAGGAAATCCGAAGCGCACCTGCGCCTCGCGAAGTTGATAAAACTCGCTGGAATTTTTGGCGCGAACCTCGAAGACGCGATCCGGGCCCACGCGGGCGCGAAGGTCGGCATGGATTTGCTCCACTGCATTGCTACGCGCTTGGGGATCCGCCAGCGCCCGTGCGGCCAACAGCGCCTGTGCGGTCTCCCGAAATTCCAACTCCGTAAGGCCGAGCGAGACGGCGTCCATGCGCAAACGAACCCACTCCGTCGATTGAGAGTCATGGAGCGTGTACTCGAAGTATTCCTTCTCCGTCAGAACCGCGCGCAAATCACGTTGCAGCTCCGCACGCAGGAGGTCTTCCCGCGCCATGTCGGCGGAAAACCGTAAGCCGTTGGCTGTATGCCCCGCGTTGACCTCGGCGTAATCCTGCAGGATGCGCGTGACCGCCGCGCGCTTTGTCTCGGGTATATAGCCCAAGTCCAGTTCGCCCAAGGAGCCGGCCATCAATGCGGACTCATCCACCAACTGACGGAGCTCTTGTTGGTCCCGGTGCATTTCCATCGGATCGGCAAACTGCAGATCGCCACCATAAGGGGTGCCTTTCCACCAGGAGGAGGCCCGCTTGGCGCGCTGCCTTTGTTTTTGCAGGGCGCCGCGCAGCACCTGCTCGATCTGCTCCGGCGCGACTCCCGTCGCGCGCAAGGCGTCGCGGATGCCGATCAACGACTGGTCTTGGGATGTTGCCTCGGGGCGCGGAACCATCGATCTGGCAACCGTGCCGCTCGAAAGGGACGACGTGTTCGAGACGGTCGCAGCTCTTTTCTCACGCAGCGTCCAGACCAGCGCCAGAAGCAGCCCCACGTTGAGGGTGAGCGAGACCACGAACCAGGGGCGCAGTTGCATGACCACGACCAGAGCTCCCCGGCCCCCGAAGAGTCAAGCGGGCACGCGCCAAACTGGCAAAGGCGGCCTGAAAATCCGGAGTTGTCGGGGCGGTTTTTGCTTCGCCAGTGGTCCTTGAAATAACAATCAATTCATCTCGATGACGTTGATACCCCAATGTGCGCGCAGGATGGCTTTGCTTTCGTGCCTCCTCTTCTCTGCCGGTCTCGCCTTCTTGGGCGGCTGCGTGAGTCCCGCGGTGCCCCGGACGGAAATAGCGGGATCGCCGGTGGTCACTTACCCAGCTCCGAAGGGCAGCTCGTTGAATAGCGCTTTCACTGTCAAGGTGCGTCCCGTGGGAGGCGATTGGCAGAATGTCGCCACGTATCGAATGAACGTGGATGCCGTCGTCGAGACCAACCATAAACGCAAGGACACGTCGGCGGCCTTCTTCGATTTTTCGGGGCCGGTGGAGGTTTCCATCACTTACCGCCGGGCGGAAATCCGCACCGCGCGGATCCGTCCGCTTTCGTTCGGGATCATCCCGGAGGTGTCGAAGCGAACGCTCGTTTTTTCACTCACGCAACCGCGCAATCTTTCCATCGAGGTCAACGATGACATCTTCGGGAACCTGCAACTGTTTGCGAATCCTCTCGAAATGTCGCGGCCCGCCCCCTCGGCTCCGAACGTCCTTTACTACGGTTCGGGCATTCATGCAGTCCCCGGCGGCAAGGTGAAACTGTTGTCCGGCCAGACGCTTTACCTCGCGGGCGGGGCGATTTTGCGCGCGGAGGTGGACTGCATAAACGTGGAGAATGTCCGCGTTATTGGCCGTGGCATGATCGATCAGGAGAATCATGGGGGCGTGCAGCTCTTCCACGCGAAGAACGTCGATATCGAGGGGATTTACACGCCGCACATCACCATCGGAAATTCGCAGGACGTGGCGGTGCGCAACGTCAAATGCATCAGCTATTGGGGCTACGGCGATGGCATGAACATTTTCAGCAGCGACCGGGTGCTGATCGACGGGGTGTTCAATCGAAACTCGGACGATTGCATCACGGTGTATGGCACCCGCGGACAATTCTTGGGCGGGGTGAAGGGAGTCGTTGTGAAGAACTCAACGCTCTGGGCGGATGTTGCGCATCCCATTTTGATCGGCACGCATGGTAACACGAAGAGCCCGGACACGCTCGAAGACCTGACGTTCTCCAACATCGACATCCTCGACCACATGGAGCGCCAGCTCGATTACCAGGGCTGCATGAGTCTGAACGCCGGCGACAGTAATCTCATCCGCAACGTGCTTTTCGAGGATATCCGGGTGGAGGATTTTCGCTGCGGTCAGCTCGTGAACCTGCGCGTCTTCTACAATCGTAAATACTGCACGTCACCCGGTCGTGGCATCGAGGACGTCACCTTCCGCAACATCACCTACACCGGAAGCCATGCCGAACAATCCGTCATCTGCGGCTATGACGAGACGCGCAAAGTCAGGAATGTCACCTTTGAAAATCTCTCGATCAATGGCGTGGTGATCGCCGATGACATGAAGAAGCCCGGCTGGTTCAAAACCTCCGACATGGCGCGCTTCTTCGTCGGTGATTACGTCGAGGGGCTCAAGTTCGTCGCCAGTGGTGGCGCCAAGTGATTCATGTCTATTTCCTCCATTGCCATCGTCGGTTCCGGTGCTCTCGGCCTCTACTACGGAGGCCGGCTGGCACGAGCCGGGGCGGATGTTTCGTTTTTGGCGCGCAGCGATCTCGAGGTCTTGCGTACGCGCGGGATCGAAGTGCGGGTGACGGACGGCGATTTTTCGCTGCCCGTCGTCCGCGCCGCGGCCACACCGGAGGAGATTGGGCCGGTCGATCTCGTGGTCGTTACCCTCAAAGCCACTGCCAACGATCAATTATCGCGTCTGCTGCCGCCGCTGCTGCACGCGGATACGATGGTGCTTAATCTGCAAAACGGGCTCGGCGTCGACGAAGCCGTCGCCGCGGTCGCGGGTCCGGAGCGAACGTTGGGCGGACTTTGTTTTGTCTGCGTCAACCGCCTCGCGCCCGGCATCGCCGAATGCACGATGCCCGGCTACATCGAGGCGGGCGAATTTTCCGGGATCGCCCAACCACGAACGCAGGCGCTGGCGGCGCTCTTCGGACGTGCGGGCGTGCGGATGGCCGTGAGCGACAGTCTGGCCGAGGCGCGTTGGCGCAAGCTCGTCTGGAACGTGCCGTTCAACGGTCTGGCGGTGGCGGAAGGCGGGATCACGACCGAGGCCATTTTAAGTTCACCCGCGTTGGAGGCGGAGGTGTGGGCGTTGATGCGCGAGGTGCAGGCCGCGGCGGCGGCGCATGGGTGTGCGATTTCCGAGGAGTTTGTGGTCAATCAGGTCGAGCGCACGCGGCCGATGGGGCCGTACAAGCCATCGACGATGTTGGACTACGTGGCGGGCCGTCCGTTCGAAGTGGAGCCGATCTGGGGCGAGCCGTTGCGGCGGGCGCGGGCGAAGGGCGTGGCAACGCCGCGGCTCGCGGTGCTCTACGAGCGGTTAAAGGCGCTGGCGGAGACGGCCTACCGGCGTGCGTAGAACTTTCGCTCCCAGGCCTTCTGGTTCTGCTCGGCCTCGCGGATGTAGGGAGTGAAGACGGCGAGGGAGAGCACGAGCTTGTTGAGCAGGTTGAAAGGGAAACGCACAGGTCGCTCGAAATCGACGAAGAGCACGGCGCGGCGGCCGTCGGTGTCGTTCCAGACCTCGTGGTTGAAGCTGTCGTCGAAGACGAGCGTGCGGCCTTCCTCCCAGACGAGGTATTGGTCGGCGACGCGGATGCGGCAGCGTTCGCGCGGCTCGGGCACGAGCAGGCCGAGGTGATAGCGCAGCACGCCGTTGTAGGGGCCGCGATGGGCGGGGATGTGCTTGTGCGGGGAAAGAATGGAGAAGAACGCCGTCTTGATGCGGGGGATTTTTTTCAGCAAGCGCGCGGTCTCGGGGCAGCGGCGGAGGTTTTCCTCGATGCGCCGGCCGTACCCGAGGAAGAAAAACGTCTTCCACTGGTTGTCGCGCTGGATGGTTTTCACATCGACGGAGATGTCCTGGAAATTGGGCAGCTCGTCATGCCGGGTGAGAACGGCGTCGAGTTCCGCACGGATCAGCCGCCAGTCGCGTTCGATCTCGGCGATCCAGGGGAAACGGGCCGGGTCGTACACCGGCGGATTGCCGAAGACGGCATGGCGGGCGATGCCGCGTTCGACCCAATCGATGAACCGCACGACGGCGCGGGCGAAAAAAGTCGCGGGCGGCGGCGGGGGAATGAACTGGCCGTCGGGCACGGCCGTTGAGCTGGGGTTGGCCGGCGGATGCATGAATCCGTTGTAGCGGCGCCGGGCGTTTGCGGCCATCGGGCAAGCTCCTGCTCCGCGCAACGGGGAAGGCCGGAATGGCCGGCCGCCATCAACGGCTTCAGACGCGGGGAGCGTACACGGTCTGCTTGAGATCCCTCGCGAGCAGTTGCCGGAAGGTCGCGAGGTTTTTCACCGCGCCGAGGGCGATGAGCTGGCAGGCGAGGTTGCCCACGGCGGTGCCCTCGAGAGCGAATGACACGACGGGCACGCCCGCGGCATCGGCGGTGGCCTGGCAGAGCAGGCGGTTTTTCGAGCCGCCGCCGACGATGAGGATGCGTTTGAAAACGCGTCCGCTCATGCGTTCGAAGGAGGCCTTGGCGTCGGCATGTCCCCGGCCGAGCGAATCGCAGATGAGGCGGGTGTAGCCGGCGAGATTCCGGGGGGCGGCGAGCCGGCGGCGCTTTAACTGCGCGTCGATGGCGGCCTTCATCGACTTGGGGTTGGTGAACGCGGGGTCCGCGACGTCGAGAAGCGCGGCGGGCGCGGGAAGTTTTCCGGCGTTGGCGATGAGCTTGGACCACTCGGCGTCGTTCTTCGGGCGGGAGGCGAAATCCTTCATGATGCCTTCGAGCAACCAGAGGCCGATAACGTTGGTGAGCGGACGGTAGCGGCCGTCGCCGGTGCGTTCGTTGGAGATGCGGGCGGCGAGGGCGTCGGGGCCAAGCACGGGCGTGTCGCTTTCGAAGCCGACGAGCGACCAGGTGCCGGAGCTGAGGAACAGATCGCTGCCGTCGGGGCTGGCCGGCATCGCGTCGTAGGCGCAGGCGGTGTCATGGCCGGGCACGGCGATCACGACGGCGTCGCGGAGTTCGGGCAGGGCGGTGACCTTGCCCAGCTTTTTGCCGGCGAGCACGGGCGGGGTGAACCACTGCGGGGGAATGTGGAAATGGTCGAGGGCGGCGCGCGACCAGCCGGTGGAGTGGACGTCGAGCAGTTGCGAGGTGCTCGCGATGGTGAGCTCGTTGGCCGCGCGGCCGGAGAGCAGGTAGTTGAAATAGTCGGACAGGAAGAGGCAGCGCGTGGCGAGATCGGCCACGGCCGGACAGCTCGCGACCGTTTCCTCGAGTTGGAGACTGGTGTTGTAGAAAACGTTCGGGATGCCGGTGGCGGCGTAGATGCGGTCGAGCGCGGCGCGGGTGCCGCCGAGGCGTTTGAGGCCGGGTTGCGTGCGGTTGTCGCGGTAGGCGTGGGCGGGGAACACGAGCCGGCCGGCGTCGTTGAGCAGCACGTGATCGACGCCCCAAGTGTCCACGCCGACGGAGGCGAGTCGCGCGCCGCGGGGCAGGAGGGCGGCGGCCTTGCGCAGGCCGGTCTGGATCTCGTGCCAGAGCGCGCCGAGCTCCCAATAATCATGCGCGCCGAGGCTGCGGATGGCGTTGGGGAAACGATGAACCTCGGTCAGCGCGAGCCGGTTTTTCGCCCAGGTGCCGAGGATGATGCGCCCACTGGTGGCGCCGAGATCGACGGCGGCGAGGTGAAGGGTTTTGGCGGAAGGCATGAGAAGTTTCAGAATTGGGTCCCAAAGAACACCGAGCTCCGGCATTGAGGGCGCAGCGTTCGAACCGTCGGATTCGAAGAGTGAGTCTTAGGCGAGCTGGAGGAGTTCGGAGGCGCGGCGGGACTGGGCGCGGAAGAAGTCGGCGTTTTCGGGTTTTTTAATATCCACGTCGTAGGTCGGGATCATGGCTTTCATCCGGGCGCGGCCTTCGTCGGAGGCGAGCAGTTGCGGGAAACATTTCTGAATGACCTCAAGGACGATGTGGACGGACACGGAGGCGCCGGGGGAGGCGCCGAGCAGCGCGGAAAGCGTGCGTTCGCGATTGGTGACGACCTCGGTGCCGTAGTGGACGATGCCGGCCTGACCGTCGGTTTTTTTGATGGCCTGCACGCGGATGCCGGCATCGATGAGCTTCCAGTCCTTTTTCTTCGCGGCGGGGTAGAAGACGTGGAGAACGTCGAGACGGTCGTCCATGCTTTGGGTGCCCTGCTGGACGAGGTATTTGACGAGGTCGAGGTTGCTGGCGCCGATCTTGAGCAGGGTGGCGAGGTTGTGAGGTTTGACCGAGCCGGGAAGGTCGAAGGCGCTGCCGGTTTTGTGGAGAAACTTGGTGGTCCAGGCGGCGAAGGGGCCGAAGAGGAGCGTCTTCTTGCCGTCGAGGATGCGCGTGTCGAGATGAGGCACGGCCATGGTGGGCGCGGCGTCGAGGGGCTGGCCGTAGACCTTGGCTTGGTGCTGCCGGACGATTTCGGGGTTGTCGCACACGAGCCATTGGCCGCCGATGGGAAAACCGCCAAGGCCCTTGCTCTCGGGAATGCCGGATTTTTGAAGGAGCGGAAGGCTGCCCCCGCCGGCGCCGATAAAGACAAAGCGGGCGGTGTTGTGGTGGAGTTCGCCGGTGGCGAGATCGCGGATTTTCACGTCCCAGCCGGCGGGAGTTTGTTTAAGATCGGTGACGCGATGGCCGGCGGCGATGCCGCAGCCTTCCTGGCGGCCGAGCCAGCCGAGGAGCTTGCGGGAGATCTCGCCGAAATTCACATCGGTGCCGGTGTCCATCTTGGTGGCCGCGATGGGAACGTCGGCGCGGCCCTCGGTGAGCAGTGGCGCCCATGCGGCGATCGCGGCGCGATCGGTGGTGAACTCCATGCCGGCGAAGAAGGGATGGGCGGCGAGGGCGGCGTGGCGGGCGCGGAGATAATCGACCCACTTGGCCCCGTGCACGAAGCTGAGGTGGGGGACGGGGTTGATGCACTCCTTGGGATTGTCGATCATGCCCTCGGCCACCGCGTAGGCCCAGAACTGGCGGGAGCGCTCGAACTGCTCGAAGATCTTGATCGCGTTGGAAACATCGACGGTGCCGTCGGCGTTCTGCGTGGGCGTGTAACTGAGTTCGCAGATGCCGGCGTGGCCGGTGCCGGCGTTGTTCCAGCCGTGCGAAGCCTCTTGCGCGAGTTCTTCCGTCGCCTCGTACACCTGAATGCGGAGCCGGGGATCGAGCCGCTTGAGCAGCGCGCCCAGATTGGCCGACATGATGCCGCTGCCGATGATGACGACATCCGGGTTTTCGATGAGGGTGGAAGGCTTCATGAAGAAATTTAACCTATGGGCTCGGCGGACGTGTGGCTAGGAAATCCTCCAAAATCTATCAAAATATGGCATAATCTATCACGTCGGTGTGGTTTTGGCGTTTCTGAACCGAAGGGATTCCTGCTTCGGAGCTCAGACGACCGGATTCGTCAGCGTGCCGATCCCTTCGATCTCGATCGCAATGGTGTCACCGGGTTTGAGCCACACGGGCGGTTTGCGGGCGAAGCCGACGCCCTCGGGCGTTCCGGTGAGGATGACGGTGCCGGCGGGAAGGGTTTTGTCGGCGCTCAGGAAGGCGATGATCGTCGGGATATCGAAGATCATGTCGGACGTGTTGGAGTCCTGCATGACCGCGCCGTTCAAGATTGAGCGGATGCGGAGGGCATTGGGCTGCGGCAGTTCGTCGGGCGTCACGAGCACCGGGCCGAGCGGGCAGAACGTATCGAAGCTCTTGGCGTGGCACCACTGGCTGCCGCTCCAGTCGCGCTGCCAGTCGCGGGCGGAAACGTCATTGGCGCAGGTGTAACCAAGAACGTAGGACAACGCGTTCTCGCGGGTGGCGTCGCGGCATTCGCGTCCGAGCACGATGGCGAGTTCGGCTTCGTAATCGGGTTTGGCGGTGGGCTGGTTGCGCGGCAGGCGGATCGGGTCGCCGGGGTTTTGGATCGAGCCGGGGAGCTTCATGAACCACACGGGGTTTTGCGGGATGGCGGCTTTGCCCTCGGCGGCGTGTTTGGCGTAATTCAGCCCTACGCAGATGATTGTTGGTGGTGAAACGGGCGCGAGCAGCTTGCCGGGGATGATGACGCGATCAGTAACGCGATGGGTGCCGGCGAGGGGATCGCCGGCGATTTCCAGTGCCGAACCGTCGGGTTGGAGCGTGGCGTAAGCGGGACCGGCGGGGGCGAGGTGGCGGATCAACTTCACGTCAGGAAGGTTTCACGCGAAGGTGCGCTGGCGCAAAGCCGAAAAGGACAGGACGGACTGTTTGACCACTCATGGAATCGCCCAACAGGGCGATTCTCTGGGAGTGGCCTCTCGCAAAGCTCCGGCTGGAATGCGGAGGGGCGGCTGATGCCGCGGGGGAAAGCTTAACGTGCGGGGCGCCTTGCCGCATCCCGACAAAAAAGCCCTGCGATTTTTCCGCAGGGCTTCGAGGATCGCGGCGTAAAGCCGCTCCAAGCAGGGTCAGACTTTTGAGGCTTCGGCGTAGGCGTCCATGCCGGCGCAGCTGCACACCAGGTTGCGGTCGCCGTAGACGTTGTCCACGCGGCCGACGGCGGGCCAGAACTTGGCCTGACGGGTGAACAGGCTGGGGAAGGCCGCGAGTTCGCGCGAGTAGGGGTGATTCCACTCGTCGGCGCAGACAACTTTCGCGGTGTGCGGAGCGTGCTTCAGCGGATTGTTCACCTTGTCGGACTCGCCGTTCACCACCGCCTGCATCTCGCCGTGAATGGAGATCAGGGCTTCGCAGAAGCGGTCGAGCTCGGCCTGGGTTTCGCTTTCCGTCGGCTCGATCATGAACGTGCCGGGCACGGGGAACGACATGGTCGGCGCGTGATAGCCATAATCCATGAGGCGCTTGGCGGCGTCCTCGACTTCGAGGCCGTGCTTTTTCCAACCGCGCAGATCGACGATGCATTCATGGGCGACCAGGCCGGTGGCGCCGCGATAGAGGACCGGGAAGAACCGGTCGAGGCGGGCGGCGATGTAGTTGGCGTTGAGGATGGCGAGCTTGGTCGCCTCGGTCAGGCCGTCCGGGCCCATCATGCGGATGTACATCCAGGAGATGACGAGGATGGACGCGCTGCCCCAAGGCGCGGCGGAAACGGCGCCGAGGTGTTTGCGGCCACGGTCGTGCACGGGCGAGATGACAACGTGCCCGGGCAGGAAGGGTGCGAGATGCGCGGCCACGCCGATGGGGCCCATGCCGGGGCCGCCGCCGCCGTGCGGAATGCAGAAGGTTTTGTGGAGATTGAGGTGGCAGACGTCGGCGCCGATATGGCCGGGCGAAGTGAGGCCGACCTGCGCGTTCATGTTGGCGCCGTCCATATAAACCTGGCCGCCGTGGGCGTGGACGGTGGCGCAGATGTCCTTGATCGTCGGCTCGAACACGCCGTGCGTGCTCGGGTAGGTGATCATGAGGGCGGCGAGATCCTGGTGGTGGGCGGCGGCCTTCGCGGTGAGGTCGGTGACGTCGACGTTGCCGTTGGCATCGCAGGCGACGGGCACGACCTTGAAGCCGCACATTGCGGCGCTGGCGGGGTTCGTGCCGTGCGCGCTGGTGGGGATGAGGCAGATGTTGCGGTGCCCTTCGCCGCGCGACTCGTGGTAGGCGCGGATGACGAGGAGGCCGGCGTATTCGCCCTGGGATCCGGCGTTGGGCTGGAGGGAGACGGCGGCGAAGCCGGTGATCTCGGCGAGCCAGGTCTCAAGATCTTTGAACAGTTGCGCGTAGCCGCGGGTTTGGGCGGCGGGGGCGAAGGGATGCAGCCGGCCGAATTCGGGCCACGACACGGGGAACATCTCCGAGGTGGCGTTGAGCTTCATCGTGCACGAACCGAGTGAGATCATCGAATGCGTGAGCGAAAGATCCTTCGCCTCAAGCCTCTTGATGTAGCGCAGCATCTCGTGCTCGGTGTGGTGGGTGTTGAAAACACCGGCGGTCAGGAACGTCGTGGCGCGCGCGAAAGGCGCGGAGAAACCGGCGACCGCGGTCTCCAACGCGGGCAGCTTCGCGCCGAATAGGCCGAGGAGCTCGGTGACGTGTTCCAGCGAGGTGGTCTCGTCGAGCGAAATTCCGACGACGTGCGCGTCGACCGCGCGCAGGTTGACGTGCTTCGCGTGCGCGGCGGCGTGAATCTTGGCGGCGTCGAGGCCGGAGACGGTGAGCGTGTCGAAAACGGGATGCGCGTTGACCGTGAGGCCGGCGGCCTTCAGTCCCCGGGCGAGCAGCACGGTGAGGGCGTTTACCCGGCGTGCGATTTTCTTGAGGCCTTCGGGTCCGTGGTAAACGGCATACATCGAGGCCATGACGGCGAGGAGCACTTGGGCGGTGCAGATGTTGGACGTGGCCTTGTCGCGGCGGATGTGTTGCTCGCGCGTGCCGAGGGCGAGGCGCATGGCGGGATCGCCCTGTGCGTCCTTGGAAACGCCCACGAGGCGGCCCGGCATCTGGCGCTTGAAGGCGTCTTTCGTAGCGAGAAACGCGGCGTGCGGTCCGCCGAAACCCATGGGAACGCCGAAGCGTTGGGCGGAGCCGACCGCGACATCGGCGCCGAATTCGCCGGGTGCGCGCAGCAGGGTCAGCGCAAGAAGATCTGTGGCGACGATGGTGAACGCGCCCACGGCATGGGCGGCGGCGAAGAACGCTTCGAAATCATGGATGTCGCCGGTCGTGTCGGGGTATTGCACGAGTGCGCCGAAGAGACCGGTCGTAGGTTGAAACGTCTGGTGGTCGCCGACCACGACATCGATGCCGAGGGGGGTGGCGCGGGTTTTGACGATGTCGATCGTCTGCGGGTGGCACTTTTCGGAGACGAAGAACGTCCGGTGCGCGGCGGCGTCGCCTTCTTTGAGGCGATGGCACATCATCATGGCCTCGGCGGCGGCGGTGCCTTCGTCGAGCATGGACGCGTTGGCGATTTCCAGGCCGGTCAGATCGGTGATGAGCGTTTGGAAATTGAGCAGCGCCTCCAGGCGGCCTTGGGAAATCTCGGCCTGATACGGCGTGTAAGCGGTGTACCAGCCGGGATTTTCCAGGATGGTGCGCTGAATGACGCCGGGAGTGAGGGTGTCATAGTAGCCGAGGCCGATGTGGGTGCGAAAAATCTGGTTTTGCGCGGCGAGGGCGCGGAGTTCGGCCAGCGCGGCGCTCTCGCCGGCGGCGGCGGGAAGGTTGAGCGCTTCTCGACGGATATGCGGCGGCACCGCGGCGTCAATCAGCGCATCGAGGGAAGGCTGGCTGAGCGACCGGAGCATCGCGGCCTGTTCGGCGGCATCGGGCCCGTTGTGACGGCGGGCAAACGTATCGGTCGGAGCGAGGAACTCCGGGATGACGGACAGGGCAGCGGCGGGCGCGGAAGCGGGCATAAAGAAAGACGGTAGGTTTACCCGGCCTTCCCCCGCAAATGGTTTTTGAGGAAAGCGCCTGTATCAGCCCGACTGCGCCGGGCCGGAGCTCGGGGACGAAGGGCGGGCTTTTTTCAGCCGTTGGCGAAAGGCCAGGCCGAGGAAGGCGAGGCCCGTGACGAGCGCCTGCGTTTCCAATTCGGGAATCGCGGTGGCGCTGAACGAGAGGTTGTCGATGCGGAACGTCCCGTTTGCCGCGGCGATGGCACCGTCCACCCGGGTGCTGGTCGTGGCGATGAACCGGAGGATAATGCTGGCGTTGTCGTTGGCTTCGGATGGCAGGCTGAAGCCGGCGATGGTGGTGCTCCCGAGCGCAGTGGCATTGACGAGCGAGAAGGCGGCGGCATCCGTGAACGAGCCCGAGGTGCCGGAGAGGCTGTAGGCGATTTTCCAGCTGGCGGGCGCCGTGTCGGAGCCGTTTGCACGGAAGGAGTTGAAGGCGATATCCTGACAGCCGGAGGCATTCAGCGTGAGCTCGTAATATTCGCCGGTTTGAAAGCTGCCGACCGACAGTGCGGCGCCTTGGCCGGCAAACGTGTTGGCGTAACCGACGCTCCCGCCTGAATTCCAGCTGAGAGTCGACCGCGAGGCCCCGACATCGGCGAGCAGCGTGCCGCTCGTGCTGTCCGTGCCAAAGCTATAGCTGACGATGGACGTGGCTCCTTTTGTCGTGGTCAACGAGGCAAGGGTGAAGAAGGCTGTGATCAGATGCAGGCGCAGGCGTTTTATGTTGGTTGGCATAAGAGGATGGTGCAGCAGCAAGATGAGCCATTTGGTGTATTGTTATAATTATTTATTCAAGAAATATGCATTCACGAACCGACCGGGCGGCCTACATCGATCGTCGTCTTGCGGAGCTTTATCCCGAAACCCCCATTCCGCTCGATCATACGAGCCCTTACACGTTGCTGATCGCCGTGCTGCTATCGGCGCAGTGCACGGACAAGCGGGTCAACCTCACCACGCCGGCGCTTTTCGCCAAGGCGGACAATCCCCGCGACATGGCGAAGCTCTCGGTGGACGAGATCAACGCCATCGTCCGCCCCTGCGGTCTGGCTCCGCGGAAAGCGCAGGCCATCCACCGTCTTTCGGAAATTCTTCTCGAAAAGCATGGCGGCGAAGTGCCGCGCAGCTTCGAGGAACTCGAAGCGCTGCCGGGCGTCGGTCACAAGACGGCCTCGGTCGTGATGGCGCAGGCCTTCGGCGTGCCGACGTTTCCCGTCGACACGCACATCCACCGGTTGGCGGAGCGCTGGAAGCTCACCGACGGCCGCAGCGTCGAGCAGACCGAGCGCGATTTGAAAAAACTGTTTCCGCGCGAACGCTGGAACGCGCTGCACCTGCGGATCATCTTCTACGGGCGGGAACATTGCACGGCGCGCGGATGTGACGGGATGCGGTGCGAGCTTTGCCGGGCGCTTTTTCCCGAGCGGAAACGTGCTGTGCGGGTGCGGTGAGCCAAGGTTGGAAAAGGTCAAAAACGGGATTGATTCGCGACGGGGAGACCTTCAGCTTGCCCGTCCTTTCGGACTCATAGCTCAGTTGGTTAGAGCACCTGCTTCACACGCAGGGGGTCACTGGTTCGAGTCCAGTTGAGTCCACCATTTTGACCGTTGCCTCAGGCTGCGGATGTCGCCCGGTGGTTTTCCGATGCGTGGGTCTTGCGATGAGGAGTCGTGGCTGATTTAACAACGCATCCCCCCGGCCTTGATGATCGCCCGCCTTCCCCGATCCCTGATGCTTTCGGCCCTGCTGCACGGCCTCGTTTTGACGGCGGTGTTGTGGTTTATGATTCCCGTGCCACGGGAACCGTTCGTGGTGCCGCCGGTATTTGTGCTGACGCCGATACCTTCTCAAAACCAAGGCGCACCGGCGGAGAAGCCCGCCGCCAGTTCAGTGAGATTTATTGCGCCGTCGATACCGGTTCGTTCCGCCGAGCCTTCGCAAGATGTGTCGGTCGCCGCTTCTGAAAACGTCCGGCCTGTCGCCCCCGCGAAACTTGCGCCGGCTGGTCGGGCGCCGGTGACCGTGGTGCCGACGCGCACGGCGTCTCCGACCAGCTTGGAGGAGTTTCGCCGGTTGCATCCGCCGTCGGAGGTTTCTTCCGCCCGGCCTGCCTCGAACGCACGGGCGAGGATCAACATGGATACCGTTTTGATGGCTGCAAATGACGGCCGGTCCGCTCCGGCGAGCGAGACTGTGGCGGCGCAGGCGAATGCCTACACGGCCCGCCTGTTGGAAAAACTCCGGGCCGCACACGAAAAGCCGGCGGGGCTGGACGGTGATCTGCAGGCGCAGGTGGAGTTTTCCTTGCGCGCCGATGGCACGCTGGCCGGCGTGCGCATAGTGGCATCGTCGGGCAATCCCGCGTTCGATGCGTCGGTGCTGGCGGCTTTTCAAAAAGTTCGCGATCTCGGCGCGCCTCCTTCCGGGCTTGTCGGTGTGAATCGCGTGACCTTTCGGACAAATTTTTCCGGTTGAGCGGCGCGTTGGGACGGGCTGGCGCAAACCGGGGCAAGGGTCGGCGTCTTGTGGCGCAGGCTTGGACGAGGCGAAGGGGGTTTCCCTAGGAGGAAATGCGGGTTGGCACTGGTCCGGTCCGTGCGTAAGCTGTGTCCATGGACCCCAATCAACTCACCCAGATGTCCCGCCAGGCCGTGACCGACGCCCAGGCGGAAGCCCGTCGTCGCGGGAACAACGAAGTGGAAACGTGGCATCTCCTGCATGCCCTCCTCACCAAGGAGAGCGGCATCGTGCCCGCGCTGGTTGAGAAGCTCGGCCTGACCGTCAGCGCCCTCCAGCTCGCGGCCGAACGCGAACTCGACCGCCTGCCCAAAGTTTCCGGGAGCGTGGATACGTCGAAGGTCTATGTCACCCAAGCCGTGAACGAAGTGCTCACGCGCGCCGAGGCCGAGGCGAAGCAGCTCAAGGACGAGTTTGTCTCGGTCGAACATCTTTTCCTCGGCCTGCTCGAAGTCGCCAAGCCCGATTCGCTCGCGAAATTCTTCAAGTCCTTCGGGCTCGAGCGCCCCAAGGTGCTGAAGGCGCTCAAGGATCTGCGCGGCGCCCAGCGCGTGACGACCGACAATCCCGAGGCCACCTACGCCGCGCTCCAAAAATACGGCATCGATCTCGTTGAGCAGGCGAAGAAGGGCAAAATGGACCCGGTGATCGGCCGCGACGACGAGATCCGCCGCACCGTGCGCATCCTCTCTCGGAAAACCAAAAACAATCCCGTGCTCATCGGCGAGCCCGGCGTTGGCAAGACCGCCATTGTCGAGGGCCTGGCGCAACGCATCGTGCGCGGCGACGTGCCGGAGGGATTGAAGGACAAGACGATCTTCGCCCTCGACATGGGCGCGCTTGTCGCCGGCGCGAAATACCGCGGCGAATTCGAGGAGCGGCTCAAGGCCGTGCTCAACGAGGTGAAGCAGGCCGAGGGCCGCATCATCCTTTTCATCGACGAGCTCCACACCATCGTCGGCGCCGGCAAGAGCGAGGGCGCGATGGACGCGGGTAATCTCCTCAAGCCCATGCTCGCCCGCGGCGAGCTGCATTGCATCGGCGCGACCACGCTGGACGAGTATCGCCAGCACATCGAGAAGGACGCCGCGCTCGAGCGCCGCTTCCAGCCCGTGCTCGTCGAGCCGCCTTCCGTGGAGGACGCCATTTCGATTCTGCGCGGCATCCGCGAACGGTTCGAGCTCCACCACGGCGTGCGCATTCAGGACAACGCGCTCGTCGCCGCCGTCACCCTGTCCAACCGCTACATCTCCGACCGCTTTTTACCCGACAAGGCCATCGATCTCATGGACGAGGCCTGCGCGATGATCCGCACCGAGATGGACTCCGCCCCGCAGGAACTCGACGCCCTCCAGCGTCGCGTGCTCCAGCTCGAAATCGAGGAGGCCGCGCTGAAGTTGGAAAAAGACGACGCCTCCAAACACCGTCTGGACGCGCTCCGCAAGGAACTGGCCGACGCCCGCGCCCAAGCCGCCGGGCTGAAGGCGAAATGGGAAAAGGAAAAGGCGTCCGTGGACCGCGTGCGCAAAGTGCGCGAGGAGCTCGACGCCGCCCGCATCGAACTTGAAAAAGCCGAGCGCGCCTACGACCTCAACAAGCTCGCCGAGCTGCGCCACGGGAAAATTCCGCAACTGGAGGCCGAACTGAAGAAACTCGAGGCCAACGAAGCCAAGACCGAGCTCTTCAAAGAGGAGGTTTCCGCCGAGGAGATCGCCGAAGTCGTGGCCAAGTGGAGCGGCGTGCCCGTCACGCGCCTCATTGAGAGCGAGAAGGAAAAACTGCTGCGCCTCGGCGACGTGCTGCACCAGCGCGTGATCGGCCAGGACGAACCCGTGCAACTGGTGACCGATGCGATCCTGCGCGCCCGCGCCGGCATCAAGGACCCCCGCCGCCCCGTCGGCAGCTTCCTCTTCCTCGGGCCCACCGGCGTGGGCAAGACGGAGCTCGCGAAGACGCTCGCCGAGACTCTCTTCGACAGCGAGGCGGCCATGATCCGCATCGACATGTCCGAGTACATGGAGAAGCATAGCGTCTCGCGGCTGATCGGCGCGCCCCCCGGCTACATCGGCTACGACGAAGGCGGCCAGCTCAGCGAGGCCGTGCGGCGCAAGCCCTACGCCGTCGTGCTCTTCGACGAGGTCGAGAAGGCGCATCCCGATGTATTCAACATCCTGTTGCAGGTGCTCGACGATGGCCGCATCACCGACAGCCAGGGGCGCACGATCGACTTCAAAAACACGATCATCATCCTGACCTCCAACATCGGCAGCCGCTTTCTGCTCGAGGGCGTCACCGGCGACACGATTCCCGAAAGCGTGCGGGAGAGTGTCATGGCCGAGCTGCGCCGGTCCTTCCGTCCGGAATTCCTCAACCGCATCGACGAGACGATCCTGTTCAAGCCGCTGTCGCTGGAAGAAATCACGCAGATCGTGGATCTCCTGCTGGCCGACTTGAACAAGCGCCTGGCCGATCGTCGCGTGACCGTGACGCTCGACAAAAAAGCGCGGGAATGGGCGGCGGAGCGCGGCTACGATCCGGTTTTCGGCGCGCGGCCGCTCAAGCGATTCCTGCAACGCCAGATCGAGACCAAGCTCGCTCGCGCGCTCATCGGCGGGGAGGTGAAGGAGGACTCGACCGTGGCGTTCAAAGTGAAAGACGACGAACTCGTACTGACGTGAAGGCTGCCAGGCAATCTTCTCCCCGCGCCGGGCTGCGGGACTGCCGGCGCAGGCATGCGAAATAAGAGTAAAAATGGCAATATTGTTGCATCAGAACGGGTCCCCTTGGTCATAGCGCGATTTTTAGATTGCGACGATTTTGGTGAAGACATGCCCTTGTGCATGCGTGTCAGTCCCACCGCCGCGCATAACCCCTTACCCCGTGTCAGCAAGAATTCTCCTGGTCAGAACAGGCTCTGCTTCCTTTCAAGCCAGAGCCCTCGTCGCAGCGAAAACCGGACTCTACACCCGCACCCTTTCCGGTGAGCAGGAACTTGAGGGCGCGCTCCGGTCGGAGACGTTTGATCTCATCGTGCATGACGGCCGCGGGGATAAGGGCGAGCCGCTGGGCTTCGTTGAAAAGGTGCGGAACAGCCAGCCGAACGCTCCGCTCATCCTGATCTGCGCGCAGCCGCAACTCGACGTGATCGTGAAGGCGATCCGCTTCGGCGTGCGCGATCTCTTTCATCCGCCGGTCAATCTGGCCGGGCTGCTCGCCCGGGCTATTGAGTTGATTCAGCCCCGTTTTAGCGGTCCCGCCGACGCCCTGGCGCTTTGTTGCCGGTCCGAGCTCACGCGCTTTGTCGCGGGAGAAGTCATGACGGCCGCGTCCGAGCCGGCCTCCGGGCACGAACTCAATGCGTTGCGCGAGGAATGCGCCCGCCTCAATCAACAACTGGACGCAGCGAATCAACGCCCGGCGCCCGAAGCGGTCAAAACCGATGCCGGACGGGAGCGGACCCTCGATGCCTCCCGCCAGGAACTCGACGAACTCCGGCGTCAGCTCGAGGACGCCCGCGCCCAGCTCGAAGCGGACACCGCGTTGCTCGCCGGACGCGAACGCGCCTTGGGCAAGGATCTTGAGCAACGCGAACGTCTGGTCGCGGAAGGCCAGGCTCGTCTTAAGGCCGAGCTCGCGGAAGTGGAAAAAGTCCGTGACAGCCTCGCGGCCGAAGAAGCGGCGATGGCGCAGACCCGCGCTTCTTTGAAACCGGAGACGGACGCGCTCACTCAGGCCAAGGCGCGCCTGCAGGCGGAAGAAGCCGGCCTCGAAGTGGCGAAGGCGGAAGCCGCCGGGGTGCTTCAACAAAGCGCCCGCCGCGAAGCCGCGTTGGTGGAGCGGGAAAAAGCGGTGGTGGTTCGCGAGCAGACTTTTGAATCTGAAACCACACGCCTGCGTCAGGCGGAAGAAGCGTTGACGACGCGAGAGCAGGCGCTGGCCGGGGCGCAGACGCGGCTCAAGAGCGAGCAGGATGCGCTCGCGACCGAAGAAGCGTCGCTGGTCAAAGCACGTGCCGCGTTGAAGCCCGAGGTCGACGCGTTGGCTCAAGCCAAAACGCGCCTGCAGGCAGAGGCGGCCGACCTCGAAGCGGCGAAGGCGGAAGCTGCCGAGGTGATTCAACAGGGCGCCCGCCGTGAAGCTGCGTTGGCGGAGCGGGAGAAGACTCTGGTTGCGCGCGAACAATCTCTGGCCGCGGCTCACGATAAAATTGCCGCCGAGGAAATGCGCATTCGTCAGGCGGAGGAAGCCCAGGCGGCGGGCGCGCGCGCGTTGAATGCGCGCGAACAGGAATTGGGCGAGGCCGAAGCGCAGATCAAGGCGGGCCAGCATGGCATCGCGGCCAAGGAAGCCGCCGTGGTGCAGGCGCGCGCCGCGCTGAAACTTGAGACCGATGCGCTGGCCCAAACGCGGGCTCGCCTGCAGGCGGAAGAGGCCGGTCTTGAAGAGGCGAAAGCGGAAGCCGCCACGACGCTCCAGCAGAGCGCCCGTCGTGAAGCTGCGCTGGTTGAGCGGGAAAAAGCTCTGGCCACCCGGGAGCAAGCCGCCGTTTCCGAAAGCACGCGTCTGCGCCAGGCGGAGGCAGCGCTGACGGTGACTTCACAGGCTTTGACCACGCGAGAGCAGGCGCTGGCCAAGTCCGAGGAGCAGTTCAAGGTCGCCCAACGCGGTCTCGCGGGCGAACGTGCGAAGGTGGAAGCCGAGTCTGCGGCCATGGCGGAGATACAGGAATCGCTCACCGCGACCGAGACGCAGCTTCGCACTCGCGCCGAGGAAATTTCCCGCCATGAAGCGGCTTTGAAAAAGGCGGAGGCGCAGCAGGCCGCCGTCTCGGCTCAAATCAAAAAAGAGCAAACTGCCTTGCAGAACGTTAAAGCCCAGATCGAGGCGGAGCAGCAGGCGCTTGAAGCCGAAGCCTCCGTATTTGCCACGAAAGAAAAGGAGTTTGAGGCCAAGCGCCGTCAGTTTCAGGACAGCATGAAAACCCTTCTCAACGTAGGTTGATCGTCCGCTCCGTCATGGCCCCCCTTAAACGTGTTGTCGTAGAGCTATCCCCCTATTCGGTGCAGCTGGCGATCATCGCCGGCCGCCAGCTGGTCGCCTGCGGCGAATACGTGCTGGACGTGAAGGAAGCGCTGGCACGGCGGTTAAACGTTGAAATAAGGCCCGAGTTTTAGGGTGATGGAATTCTGTTACCGCCAGTAAATTCTTATTTTCCCCGTCATGGCCCCCCTTAAACGTGTTGTCGTAGAACTATCCCCCTATTCGGTGCAGCTGGCGATCATCGCCGGCCGTCAGCTGGTCGCCTGCGGCGAATACGCATTGGACGCGAAGGAAGCTCTGGCGGCGTTTTTGGAAGCGAATGGAGTGAAGGAGGCGGACGTGGCCTTGATCGCGCCGCGCTCGCTGTTCGCGCATCGCGCGGGCGAGGCGGAAGCGGGCCAAGGCCGTTCGCCGGCGGAACTGCTGGGATATGCGCAGACGGTGGCGACAGGATTTGCGCCGCCGCTGGCGGCGGTGGCGTGCGACACGGTGACGGGGAAGCCGGTCGAGGAAGCCGGGCAGAGCCCGTGGCTATTGGCGGGGACGACGGCGGAAGCGCTGACGGCCGCGAGGGAACAGCTGTCGGCGCTGGGCGTGGTGTCGGTGCGCACCGGCCTGGCGTTGCCGGCGCAACTCGGTGCGGTGGTCGTGGCGTTGCAGGACATGCCCGAGTCCACGCGAGTGGCGGTGCTGACCTTGGGCGAAAACGCCTCGGTGCTGGCCTTGGTGTCCGCCGGCGGAGTGGAGGCGGTGCAAAGCGTGCCGACGGGCTATGCGCAGATTTTCGAAGCGGTGCAGGCTGAGCTCGGGCTTAAGTTTCGGGCGGCGGCCGCGAAATTATTTTTCAACGAAGCGTATGAGTTCGGGGAGGCCGCCGGAAAGATCGCCGGCCGCATCGCCGGAGCGGTGACCCCCGTGCTGGCAGGCTTGGAGGCCAAAGCCGGTTCGTTCCATGTTCTGGGCCTTCCCGCCAAGCAGGCGTGGTTCGGTCGCGAGTTGGCCCAAGCCGCCGGCTCCTTGGTATGGGCACCCGAGAGCGCTTCACTCTGCGCGCATTTGGGGCTGGAGACGGCGCCCGATTTGAAGCTGACACCCGGCGCACTGGGGCTGGCTTCTTTCGCCTGCGAACAAAACCTGGCGCAAGCGGCTTGGCTGCCCGCCTGGCTGGATGCGAACAGCAAGCCTCCCGCCGCCAGCACGCCGCCTCCGCCTGCCGCGGCGCCTGCTCGTGTCACCGTCCGGGCGGCCACAGATGTGAAAACCGCTCCGGCCAAGACGGTCGCCGCCTCCGCTTCGGTGGCAGCCAAACCGGCAGCCAAGCCCGTCAAAGCCGCGGTGACGGCGCCCACCCCGGTCAAAGCGGCCGCGTCACCGGCCAAGGCGGCTCCCGTTCCCGTGGCAGCCAACCCTGAAGAGAAGAAAAAGAACAACGCCGTCCTTTATGGCGTGATCGGCGCGGTGGTTTTGGCCGCCGTGGTGGGCGGCGTCATGATGCTGGGCAGTCGTACTGCCGCGCCGGTGGCGCAGGCTGTGCCGTTGCCGCCGGTCGCACCGGCAGTTCCGGCGAAGAAACCTGAACCTGTTGCTGTCCGCCCGCAGACCGTCGCCTATTTTCGTTTTGAAAACGGGGTTCCCGGACGAAGCGCGAACGGTTTGGGCACCATCATCGATACGGGAGGCGGCGGCCATAACCTCAACGGCTACAAGGGGCCGGTTTATAGCACGGACGTGCCGGTGGCCGTCGTGCCAGGGATCGGCGAGACCAATGTTGGCTCTGTCCATTTCACCGCCCAAAACGACATCTATAGCCCGCCGAACGAAGGGTTGAGTCAGGTGGTTTTTAACAGTTTCACGATCGAGGCGTATGTTCGGTTCGAATCTTTGGAAGGGTGGCAGACTTTCATCGGGCGCGACGATTCGCTCCAGCAGCCGGAAGCGCCCGAGCACAAGTCGCTCATGTATTTTTCAAAAACGACGAACCAGCCTGCGCAGAGCATCTACTCGAAAAACGGGTTTCGGATCGAAGTGATCACCAATCACGGCATAGCTCTGGCGGTCAACAGTTCGGTCGCGCCCGTTGCGGGCAGCTGGTACCATGTGGCTGCGGTCGGCGACGTTGAAAAGGGCACCTTGTCACTGTACGTGGACGGTAAATTGGCGGGTCGCACGAACGGGTTCACCGGCCTGCTCACGCCTCACTCGGGCAACGGATCATGGACTTTCGGGCGCGGGCAATTCAGGGGAAAAACCAGCGACAAATTCTTGGGCGATCTTGACGAGGTACGCTTCAGCAACGGGCCGCTCTCCCCCGAGCAATTCTTGAACGCGAGCCCTGCGGGTGCGGCGCGCTAAGTTCTGGCCGCTTGCCTGCCGGGGCGGGCAGGCGGGCGGTTGCCTTGGCCGTGTGACGTGGAGTGGCGGTCGCCGGCGCGATTCTTCTTTGCGTCGCGGGTCACGGTTGTGAAAAGGTGGGACATGCCCGTCGAACCCATTCGTTTTTATAACCGGTACACCCGATCAGTTGAAACCGAGCAGGTGTATGGCGAGAAGTGGCTGCGCTGGTCCTACGAAACGGCGCTCGGCCGGCTCGCGGTGGCGGCGCTGCTCAAGCGCGCCTGGTTCTCGCATTGGTATGGATGGCGCATGAATCGGAGCATCAGCGCGCAAAAGGTGGTCCCCTTCATTCTCGATTACGGCCTGAATACGGCGGAGTTTGCCAAGGGGCCGTTCGAGTTCCAGACGTTCAACGAGTTCTTCTATCGCGCGCTCAAAAAAGAGGCGCGACCTATCGCGGAGGGCGACGAAGTTGCCGTGCTGCCCGCGGACGGACGGCATCTGATGTTTCCCGATGTGGATGCCACGGATGGATTTTACGTGAAGGGTGTGAAGTTTTCCCTGGCAGAGCTTTTCGGGGACGAAGATCTCGCGCGAACCTTCGCCGGAGGCGCGATGGTGATCTCGCGGCTGTGCCCGGTGGATTATCATCGGTTTCATTTCCCGGTCGCCGGCACGCCGTCCGAGCCGCGGCTGATCAACGGTTATCTTTTCTCGGTCAACCCGATCGCGTTGCGCCGCAACGCGGGTTATCTCGTGCAAAACAAGCGGGCGGTCACGCTCATCGATACGCCGCAGTTTGGACGCGTGGCCATGTTCGAGGTGGGCGCGACCTGCGTGGGCAGCATCAAGAATGTTTTCCCGGAAGGGCGGCCGGTTGCGAAGGGCGCGGAAAAGGGATTTTTCACCTTCGGCGGCTCGTGCGTCATCACGGTGTTTCAAAAAGGCAGGATCCGTTTCGACGAAGATCTCGTGGCGCAAAGCGCACAGCAGATTGAAACGTACGCGCGCATGGGCGACCGGCTCGGAGTGGCGTCGTAAAAACGGCGCGCGACGGCCGGGCGCCTTCGGTCTTGCCAGCCTGGAGTCAAAATCCGCACTCTGCCTCGCCCGCCCGGGTGGTGGAATGGCAGACACGAAGGTCTTAGAAGCCTTTGCCGTAAGGCGTGCAGGTTCGAGTCCTGTCCCGGGCACCAGCTTATGCCCACCGTTAAAAAACTCCTGCACACGCGGTTTCGCGTCAACGACCTCGAACGCACGGTAGCTTTCTACCGGCAGGCGCTCGGTCTCGTTGTCACCCGCCGCCACACGTCGCCGCGCGGAGCGCAGCTCGCATTTCTAGCCACGCCCAACAGCGACGAGGAAATCGAAATCTGCCAGCTGCCGCCCGGCTCCCCCGGCGTGCAGGTGCAGCCTGATCTCGTGCATCTGGCTTTCGAAGTGGAAAACCTGGAGTCGTTTGCCGCGGAATTGAAGAAAAGCGGCATGGCCTTGAGCGATGGCCCCACCGTGACCGGCAGCGGTTCCCTCATCGCCTTCATCGACGCGCCCGAAGGTTACGAAGTGGAGTTGATCCAACGAGCCCAGCCGGCGGTCTGAAGTCGGCCGGTGTCAGCGACCCTGTGCGCGTTCGTAAGCGAAAAGGTATTGCTGGGCCAAGCCTGCCTGCGCACCGAAATGCACACGTCCGAAGTGGGAGACTTGCGCGGGCGTCCATCCCTCGAGTCCGTAGCGGCGCGCCATCGCCTTGAGGATCCAGGTGTCGACGGGAAAGGCCTCGAGACGGCCGGCGCCAAAGAGCAGCACGCAATCGGCGACTTTTTCGCCCACGCCCGACAGCAGGCGAAGCCGCTCCTTCGCCTCGGGGTAGGGCAGGGTTTCGATCTCCTCCAGCCAGCCGGGGTGCGCGGCGAGAAATTGCGCGGTGTCATGAATGTATCGGGCGCGAAATCCGAGCAGACACGCCCGCAGGTCCGGTTCGGAAATCTCCGCGAGTTCCGCCCAGGTCGGCAGCCGGTTTAGGCCCGGCATGATCGATGCGCCGTGACGTTCGGCGAGGAGTGCGATCATCTGTTTGATCTGCACGATTTGCTTGGTTGCACTGCACAGGAAGCCGAGGAGGGTCTCGCCGAGGGGCTGGCGCAGGATGGTGAGTCCGGGAAAAGCCTCCAGGCAGCGGGCGAGATGCGGGTCGCTTCGCCAAGGCAGTGCGTCAACAGCCGCGAGGGTGTCATGGCCAAACAAATACCGTGGCAAGGCCGCCGCCACGCGGGCGGCGATGGGCTTCGGCGCGGAGTAGCGGAGGGCGCCGGCCTCGTCCAGGGAGAGCCGGACAAGGTGGTCGCTCCATGCTCCGAGCCAGACACCGCCGGCTTCGGGACGCCAACGGAAGGCCTGACCGCCGTCGAGCAGCTCGACGAGGGTGGCCGGGGCAAGATGTGGAGCACCGGGCACCGGCGTCCAGTCACTCCAGTTCAAGGCGGATGGCATGCGGCGCCATCAGAGCGGCGCGGCCGGCCTCACGCCAGCACTTTGGCGCTGGCGGTGGGGTAATCCACGAAGGTGGCCTGCACTGCCTCGTGAATCCCCGAGATTTTCATCTGCACGTCGTCGAGAAATTCATGAAGGCCGTCGGCGATCACCTCGGGCACGTCGATCATTTCCAATTCGGCGATCAGTTCCTCGAGATGCTGGCTGGCGGGATTGTTGTCGAGGTGGCTGGCATGGGCGGTGATCTGGTCCAGCGCCTGGCTGGCGGCGTTGATCGAGAAGAGAATGCTGCGGGGAAATTCGTTGTCGCGGAGGAGGTAGTCCACCACGCGTTCGAGGTTGAGCTGCCCGCGGCGGCTGCGGCGGAAGGCCTCGAAGCCCGAGCAGGAGCGAAGCACGGAGGCCCACTGGATCATGTCGAGGGCGGAGCCGACCGCGTGGAGGTCGGGCAGGAGCATGTAATATTTGACGTCGAGGATGCGCGAAACGTTGTCGGCGCGTTCGAGGTGCCGGCCCAGTTCGAAAAACCACCACAGGCCGCCGCGCGGCATCATGGACTCGGCCACGCCGTAGAAGAGCTGGATCTGCGACTTGATGCGGTTGAGGTATTCGGACGAGCCGAGCTGGGCGTAGCGGGCGTAGTCGTCGCCCTTGAGCTTCAGGTAGAATGTATTGAGCGTTTCCCAGACCTCGCTGGAAAGCTGGTCGCGGATGCAGCGTGCGTTTTCACGGGCGAAGCCGATGCAGGAGAGGAGGGAGCTGGGGTTGCGCCGGTCGAAGAGCATGAACTCGACGACGGCGCGTTCGCTTACGGTTTCGCCGTTGAGTTCGAAAAATTCCTCGTCGTCGCCGGTGACGTAGACGAGCGGCTCCCAGGATTTCGGGTCGTCCGCGGCCTGGCGGGACTGGAGGTCGAGGACGAGCTGCGCGTTGACGTCGACGATGCGCGCGGTGTTTTCGGCGCGCTCGAGGTAGCGGGCCATCCAGTAGACGAGATTGGCGACACGGGAGAGCATGGCGTTAGACGATGATTTTTTCCGGCTGCGGCACCGGCGGGTTGGTGATGTCGTCGTTGAGGACCCAGGTGTCCTTGGAGCCGCCGCCTTGGGAGGAGTTGACGACGAGCGAACCTTTGCGAAGAGCGACGCGGGTGAGGCCGCCGGGGGCGATCTTGATGGTTTCGCCGTTGAGGATGTAGGGGCGCAGGTCGATGTGGCGGCCTTCGATCGTAGCGTTGTCGCACACGCTGGGCGCGCGGGAGAGGCCGATGGTGGGCTGGGCGATGAAATTGCGCGGGTTGGCGATGATCTTGGCGCGGAAGTCCTCGATCTGCGCCTGCGTCGAATGCGGGCCCACGAGCATGCCGTAGCCGCCGGCCTCGTTCACGCTTTTCACCACCAGCTTCGGCAGGTTGTCCAAAATAAATTGGAGTTCGCCGTCGTTGGAGGAGAGGTAGGTTTCCACGTTGGGCAGGAGGGCTTCCTGGCCGAGGTAGAATTTGATCATCTTCGGCACGTAGTAATACATCGCCTTGTCGTCGGCGACACCGGTGCCGATGGGGTTGCAGAGCGCGACGTTGCCTTTGCGGTAGGCGTTGACGAGGCCGGGCACGCCGAGGAGCGAGTCTTTGCGGAAAATGGTGGGGTCGAGGAAGCTGTCGTCGATGCGGCGGTAGATGACGTGGACGGGCGCGAGTCCGTCGGTGCGACGCATGTAAACCTTGTCGTTTTCCACAACGAGGTCGCCGCCTTCGACGATCTCGATGCCCATCTGGCGGGCGAGGAAGCTGTGCTCGAAATAGGCGGAGTTGAAGACGCCGGGCGTGAGCAGCACGACGGTGGGGTCCGGCACGTGCGCGGGCGCGAGATGGAGGAGAAGATTGAGGAGATCGTTGGTGTAGTTTTCGACCGGCCGCACGCGGTAGTCGCGCAGCATGGTGGGAAACACGCGTTTCATCACCTGGCGGTTTTCCAGCATGTAGCTGACGCCGGAGGGGGTACGGAGATTGTCCTCCAGCACGCGGTAAACGCCGGCTTCGTCGCGGATAAGATCGGAGCCGTTGATGTGGACGTAGAGATCGCGGGCGATCTTGCAGCCGAGCATCTCGGGTCGGAAATCCTTCGAGCTTTCGACCATCTCGCGGGGGATGACGCCTTCCTTGAGGATCCGCTGCTCGCTGTAGATGTCGGCGAGGAAGAGGTTCAGCGCCTGCATGCGCTGGGTGAGACCGCGCTCAAGGTGGGCCCACTCGTGAGCGGGGACGATGCGCGGGATCAGGTCGAAGGGGAAAATCTTCTCCGTGCCGGCGGTGTCGGAATAAACGGTGAAGGTGACGCCGCGGTCGATGAACGTCTGGTCGGCGGTGCGCTGGCGGTCCAACAGCTCGCCCATGCTTTCCATCAACGCGAAACGTTCATAAAGACGGCGGTAATGCGGACGGGCCTTCCCGGGGGAGGCAAACATCTCGTCGTAGAAACGGCCGTGTTCGTAGTTCGCGAATAGATCGGGCATGGAAAGGAGGATGGCGACGGGCTAGGGGAGGATGACGGCGGTGTGGCTCGCGGGGGCCGGGGGGCTTGGGAGGTGCGTCATGGGCCTTCGTCGTCCGTTACTTGGCCGCGACAACGGCGTCAGGCTTGGACCAAAGGAAGCTTTGTTCACTGGCGAGCTCCTTGCCATCCGCGCCGAGGATGCGGAGCTTCCAGGCGACCGGCCGCGCCTTGGGTCCGGGCCAGTCGGTGCCGGTCAGACCGAGCTTGATGACGTGGCTGCCGGCGGGAAGGGACACCGCGAAACTGTCGGTCCGCGGTTCGGCCGCGGCCGGGCTGATGACTTGCGTTTCAATCCAGGCAACCTCGACGGGCGCGGTCGTTTTGACGCGAACGAGGAAATAATAACCGGCGCGTTGGGCAGGTTGGGTGCGCAGAATGGTGGCGCCGCCGGTGTTTTCTTTTCCGCTGAAGTATTCCGAGATGCGTACAAAGGCGTCGGCCGGCTGGTATTGGGGCATGACGCGCACGACCTGGAGTTCGCCGGCGAAAGCCGCGGTGGTGCCAAGGAGAAGGAGGGTCAGGAGGGAGGCGATGGGACGCATGCGGAAGGTCTTACGCGGCCGGTCCGCGCAGCACAAGGCCCGTCGCAGATTGCGTGCCAAAGTGTGAGTTTGATTCATAGTGACGGGGTGAATTTCAGGGTTCGAGGCGGATGTTTTGGTAGCGGTGGACGCCGAGGAGGGCGGGGGCCCAGCCTTTGACGGCGGGATGGATCAGGTAAGTGCGGGCCCCGAAGAAAATCGGCGAGATGGGGGCTTCGTCGAGGAGCAGGGCTTCGGCCTGCTGGAGGAGGGCGAAGCGCCGGCCGCTGTCCTGTTCGGTGGCGGCGGCGGCGATCAAGCGGTCGTAGGCCGGATTTTTCCAACCGGTGTTGTTGTTGCCACTGCCGGAGGTGAACATGTCGGTGAAGGTCGAGGGATCGTTGTAATCGCCGACCCAGCGGGAGCGCAGAAGGCTGAAGGACAGCGTCTGCATGCTGTCGATGTACACGCGGTATTCCTCGGTTGTGAGGGCGATGTCGATGCCGAGCTCCTTGTGCCACATCTGCTGGATGGCTTCGAAGACCTGGGTGTTGATCGGATCGGCGTTCATTTTCACCTCGACCTTGGGAAAGCCCTTGCCGCCCGGGTAGCCGGCCTCGGCGAGCAATTTCCTGGCGCTGTCGCAGTCGCCGGAGACATGCGTGGCGGAGGTGTAGCCGGCGGTGTTGGGCGGGACGAGGCTGTAGGCGGGCACGCGGCTGCCGCGCATCACGGACTTGGCGATAGCCTCGCGATCGATGGCGCGGGCCAGCGCTTGGCGCACGCGCACGTCGGTGAAAGGCGGCCGGGTGACGTTGAAGCGGAGGAAATAGGTTTCGAGAAACGGATCCACGCGCAGGCGGTCCGGGGCTTCGCGCCGCCAGGCGTCGAGCCGGTCGGGGAGCACGTCGTAGGTGAGATGGACCTGGCCGGCGCGGAAGTTGCGTTCGTCCACGCCGAGATCGGCCACCGGGTAGAAGATCACGCGTTCGAGCTGGTTTTGCGCGACGCCGTAGTAATGCGGGTTTTTTCGCACGACGATGCGCTGGTCGGGCGTCCATTCCTCCAGGGTGAACGGGCCGTTGCCCACGAAATTTTCCGGGCGCGTCCAACGCGTGCCGCGTTGGTGGGCCTTGCCGTGCTTGAGGAGTGTCGCCGCGTGCACCGGGAACCAGGCTTGATGCGCGGTCAGCGAGAGCAGGTAGGGCGTGGGCTGCTCCAAGGTGAGCTCGAGCGTGTGAGCGTCGAGGGCTTTGGCGCCGACCTGGGCGAAATCGGCCAGCTTGCCGGTGTTGAAGGCCTCGGCGTTTTTGAGCACGAAGAGCATGTAGGCGTATTCCGAGGCGAGCTCCGGCGAGAGAATGCGCTCCAGGGAGAACACGAAATCCCGGGCGGTGAGCGGATCGCCGTTGGACCACGCGGCGTCGGCGCGGAGGTGAAAGGTGTAAACGCGTCCGTCCGGGGAGATGTCCCAGCGTTCGGCGACCCCGGGCCTCGGCTGCGAGGTGGCCTCATCGATCACGGTGAGGCCTTCAAAGAGGGCGACGAGGATGTTGTAGTCCGTGTAGGCGACGGTGATATGAGGATCGAGATCGCGCGGCTCGGCGCCGTTGCCGAGGAGGAGCGTGTGGGTGCGCAGGCCCGCCTCGACGGGCGTCTCGCGCTTGTGACAGCCGGTGAGAACCAACAGCGCGGCTGCAAGGACCGGGAAAAGACGGTGCGACATGGCGTCGCGAGCCAAGCCGCCGCCGGGACCCGCGGCAAGGCCGGTTCCCCGGCCGGTGCTATTTCGTTGCCAGCAGGGGAGGGCGGGCCTTTGAAGACGGCTCACGTATGCAATGGTATTATGCGAGCGACGGGGAGCGTCAGGGACCGGTGAACCAGGCTCGTTTCGAGCAGTTGGTGCACGCGGGTACGATCACGCCGGCCACGCTGGTGTGGCGCAAACCCATGACCGGCTGGCAATCGCTGGCCGACGTATGCGCCGCCGATCCCACGGTCGCGGAGGCGCTCGCGCTCCCACCTTTGCCGGCGTCAGCCCCGGTTGAAACGGAAGTGGCTCCGCTCATGCCGCAGGAAGCGGCCGCGGTGGTTTACGGTGGATTTTGGCGTCGCGTCGCGGCCCGACTGATCGATGGGGTGATCCTCTGGGTGGCGGGTCAGATGCTGATCGGTATACTGGGTGTGGTGTTCTTCCGCGACACAATGATGGCCCTGCAACAGATCAAAGGGCCCAACCTGACTCCGGAGGAGTTCAAGATCTTCTTCTCGTTTTTGCCCATCGCCGCGGGCGTCTATCTGGGCTTGGGGCTGGTTTACGACTGCTTTTTTCTCCAGCGGTTTGCCGCGACTCCGGGCAAACGGGCGCTGGGTCTCCGGGTTTATCGTAAAGATGGCTCGATGCTTTCCTTGGGCCGGATCATCGGCCGGTACCTGGCCTTCTCGCTGAACGGGATCACCTTGGGCATCAGTTTCCTGGTCATCCCCCTCGATGAGGAGAAGCGCAGCTTGCACGATCATCTCTGCGACACGCGGGTCGTCAGGAAACGCGCGGATTAATCCCCTTGCGCCGCCAAGGGCGGGTTTGGGAGGCTCCTTTTTTCTTTATGAGCCGAAATGTTGTCACCTTTCACTACACGTTGCGCGATCCGCAGGGCCGTTTGTTGGACACATCGGCAGGCGGGCGGCCGGTCAGCTATTTGGAAGGGGCGGGTCAGATCATCGATGGACTCGACGAGGCCTTGCGCGGCGTGGCGGCCGGCGTGAAGCAGCGCGTGGAGGTGCCCGCGGCCAAGGCCTACGGTGAACGCGATGACACGCAGGTGCAGCGCGTGCTCAAGGCCCTGCTGCCCGTCGAGGGCGAACTTCACGTCGGCGATCAATTCAAGGCGGGCGAAGACGCGTACTCGCCCATCGTGACGGTGGCCGGCGTCGAGGGCGACGAGATCCTGCTGGATGCCAACCACCCGTTGGCGGGCGTGGATCTGGTTTTCGAGGTCGAGGTGATTGCGGTGCGTGCGGCCAGCGCGGAGGAATTGACGCACGGCCATGCCCACGATGCCGGCCACGGCGGTTGCGGCAGCCACGATTGCGGCTGCAAATAAAGCGCACGGTTTATTTTCGCATTCGTATGATCTGCGGTTCGTAAAATTCTGTTCATGGACATCCTCGGCATCGACATCGGTGGCTCCGCGCTGAAAGGCGCGCCCGTCAACACCAAGACCGGTAAGCTTCTGGCGGAGCGTCATCGCATCCCGACTCCCGGCGTGCTCACGCCCAAGGAGATGGCGGCTGCGGTGACGAAGCTCGCCCGGCATTTCCACTGGAAGGGCCCGATCGGCATCGGCTTCCCGGGAGTCGTTCACGACAACGTGATCCTCACCTCGGCCAACCTGCACAAGGACTTCATCGGTTGTGACGCGGGCAAGCTCTTCAGCAAGGCCACCCGCCTGCCGGTGAGTCTCGTGAACGACGCCGACGCGGCCGGCATTGCCGAGGTGCGTTTCGGCGCGGGCAAGGGGCTTCGCGGCACGATTCTTCTCCTGACCTTCGGCACGGGCGTGGGCAGCGCGCTTTTCGTCGACGGCCGTTTGTATCCGAACAGCGAATTCGGCCATCTGCCGGCGGGGAAGGGCAAGGATGCCGAGCATTTCGTGTCCGCTGCCGCGCGGGACCGGAAGGGGCTCTCGTACAAGAAATGGGCGCACCGGGTGAGCGGCTATCTTAACACGCTCGAAACCGTGCTGTGGCCAAATCTGATCATCGCGGGCGGCGGCATCAGCGCGGACCATGAAAAATGGTTCAAGTACCTGAAACTCCGCACGCCCATCGTGCCGGCGCGCTTTCTGAACGAGGCGGGCATCGTTGGCGCCGCGTTGGCGGTTAAAAAATAAGGCGGCTAAAGCCGCCCTTCGAGTCCATGCCCGCGCCCATTCTGATCGTCGGCCAGGGGCTCGCGGGGACGGTGCTGGCATGGACGTTTGAGCAGGCGGGCATCGACTTCGAGATCGCCGACGCCGGCCATGCCGGCGCGGCCTCGCGGGTGGGCGCGGGCATCATCAATCCGATCACCGGCCAGCGGATCGTGAAGAGCCGGGGCGTGGATGCGCTGCTTCCGCGGGCGCTCGTCGTTTATCGCACGATGGAGACGCAGTGGGGCATGCCCTTGGTGCGGCCGATGCGCGTGCGGCGCTTGTTCAAGGACGAACGCGAACGACGCGTGCTGGCGGAGAAGAAGGCGTCCGGTGAACTTGCGCCATATGCCGGAGCGGCCGATGCGGACGGCTTTTGGATCGAGTCCGCGGCGAGGATCGACACGGCGGCGCTGATCACGGAGGCGCGGAGGCGCTGGCTGGCTGCCGGCCGGTTGCGCGAAGAACGCGTTGATCCGGTTGCGGCGCTGGCCCGCCATGATCTGGTGATTCTTTGCACGGGGGCGGAAGATTGCGGCGGGCTGGCCTGGGGAGATGCGGCTTGCGAACGCGCGGTCGGCGAAATTCTGACGCTGGCGGTCGACGGACTCGCCCCCGATGTCCTGTTGAATCGCGGGCATTGGGTCCTGCCGACGGAGCCCAGACGGGCGAAGGCAGGCGCCACCTATGTGCGGGGCGGGGCGGATTCGACGGCGGCGCGGGCCGCGTTGCGCCCAACAGGGGACGCGCGCCGGGAACTTGAGCGCAGCGCCGCCGACTTGCTCGCCGGGCGGACGTTCACGGTGGCGGCGCAGGAGATCGGCGTGCGCGTGGCCTCGGCGGATCGTTTTCCCCTGGCGGGCCGCAACCCGCGGGAGCCGCGCCTCGGCATTTTCAACGCGCTGGGCTCGAAAGGCGCGCTTCTGGCGCCGTGGCTGGCCCACCAGTGGCTCAATCACCTGACAGAGGGCGTGCCGTTCTCCGCGGAGGTGGATGCGGCGCGCTTCCGGAAGCCCGGCGCGGTTTAGTTGCCGCGGCGGATTTCCGAACCCTGGAAACGGATTTGGATGCGATAGACCTTTTTGATGCGGCACTTGATCAGGCCGGTGGTCAGATCGAAACGCTCGGGAATTTCGATGCGGTGGAGATCCACCACCGCGTGATAGCCACGTTCCGAAAACACATCGATCAACATCGCAAGGGCGACTGGGTCGTCGAGCAGCGCGTCCTCGGTGTTGACGAGGGCGACGCCGGAGATGGCGTGGCGCAGCACGATAGGCACGATTTTCTTGTCGATGAAGGTAACCACCCGCGCGAACAGCTCGGCGTGCTCGAAGGCGTAGGCGTCCAGGCGCTTCACCATTTCCTGGCGGGCATGGACGATAATCTCGTTGGCGACCGGCACGACGCGCAAGATGTCATGCGTGCGGGAATCGAGCTCCAGCGTGCTCTGGTATTGGAGCTCGGTGAGGATGTTGCGCTCCACCTCGTTGATGTCGCCCTGCGCATTGATGAAGTGGTAGTGGAAGATTTCCTTCAGCGACTGGAGGGCGTCCCACGTCTGCTCCTTGAAAACGCGGTAGCGGCGCTTGGCCAGCGCGGCGTCATAATCGGTGGCGCGCTCCTCGAGCAACTCACCGATGCCGGTGCGGAGGACCTCCTCGTTATGTGCCTTCACCTCGCAACCGCGTTTGAGCTGGCGTTCCACCGAGGTGTGTTCGTCGACGAAGAGCACCATGATGTGAATGGTGGTCTGGCGGAAATGAATGCCGAGCGGCGTGTGGTAAAAATCGCGCCGCAGAGTCTGGATGCGGTCGACGAGCAGCTTAAGGCACTCGACCTGGACCTTCGTGCGGGGAAACCCGTCGAGGATGACGCCGTCGCGGAACTGCGGCTCGAGAAGGCGGCGCAACAGCAGGCTGATGACCTCGCGGTCGCCGACCATGCCGCCGGCATCCTTGATGCGGCGGGCTTCCGGCGTGTCCAGCAGCGAGCTGACGACGATGGGCTCGCAGGTGAGGCCGCGGGCCTTGGCGATGAAATCGGTGTTGGTGCCTTTGCCTGAGCCGGGGGCGCCTCCGAGAAGAATGATCTCCTTCGGGAAGCGCAGGGCCTCGCGGCCGACATCGGCCTCCAGTGCCTGCCAGACCGAACTGAAGATCAGGTGCGCGTCCTTGATTTCGAGATCTTGGTGGCGCGCCGCCGCGCCGCCGGTGACGGCTGGAGTGGTCGCGGCAGGGTCCAGGGAAGGGAGGTCCATAATGGTGGATTCATCTTTAGAGGGATTCGCCTTCGCACTTCGACACTAGAAATGCGCTTTTTGAACAAAGCCTGTTTGTTACACGCCTCTTGCCGGGGGGGGCGTCTTGCGATTTGCAGCCGCGGCGCCTGCAAATCGCACGGCAAACCCGGGATTTGGTCGCTGTCGGTCAGGATTATAAAACCGCAAGACCCTTTGATTCAGTGGGAAGCGTTTTCATTGGGGATGGCTGGCATGCATCGGGCAACAAAGGGGTTGTCCTGTAAACATGATACAAACCCTCAACCCCCTATACTTATGTTAAGCTGGTCTCTCATCTTTCTGATCGTGGCCCTCATCGCTGCAGCGCTGGGGTTTGGCGGCATTGCGGGAACGGCGGCGGGCATCGCGAAGATTCTCTTCTTCATCTTTCTCGTCCTGTTTTTGGTTTCGCTTCTTTTTGGCCACCGGACGCCTCCGGTCTGATTCACGGCATGGTCAATTGGGCGATCACGTTTTTCCTGCTGGCCTTGGTTTTCGCGATTTTTGCTTTTGGCGGAACCTTGGACGGCCTGCTGAGTCTACTGGGGCGTGTGGCTACCGTCGGCTTCTTGGTGCTCGCGCTGATCCTCCTCGTTATCCGGCGCAGGCATCGGAATCTCCATTAGACCGCATGTGTTCTTATCACTTCCCGGAGGTGCGACTTCCGGGGTTGTTAGTTGAAGCTGGACCTGGCGGGGCTACCTTTATCGGTGGCCCCGCTTTGGCTTTTACGGCGCGGGGCTTCTAACTCGAATCTTGCGAAATTCCGGAACTCAGCCGCTTACTTCGCCACCCTGCCCCACCATGCGCGTTTTGATCGTAGACGATGAGCCTGCCATTCGAAAAACCACCGGCCTGGCGGTCGAGGCCATGGGGCATGAGGCGGTGGGCGTTCCCAACGGATCGCGCGCGCTCAAGGAATTGGAGACTGGCGTCTTCGACGCGTGTTTTCTCGATCTGAAACTGGGGGCGGAGGACGGCCTTGGGGTTTTGGAAAAATTGCTCAAGGCGCAGCCTTCCCTCGCGGTCGTGATGGTCACCGCGTTCGCGAACATCAGCACCGCGGTCGAGGCGATGCGGCGGGGGGCGGCTGATTTTATCCCCAAGCCTTTCACTCCGGAACAGATCCGGCAGGTTATCGACAAGATCATCCGCAGCCGGCGGCTGGAAAAACGCGTCGAGCAACTGGAGTCGCAGATCACCGAGGAATCCCCCGCGATCGATCTCACCTCCGCCGAAGGCGCGATGCAGAAGACGCTTACCATCGCCTTCAAGGCCGCCGAGACCTCCGCCAGCATTCTCATCCTGGGTCCCAGCGGCACGGGGAAAAGCGTGCTCGCCCGTGAAATCCACAAACGCAGTGCGCAGAAAGAGAGCGCCTTCGTGACCGTGAGTTGCCCGAGTCTTTCCAAGGAGCTGCTGGAGAGTGAACTCTTCGGCCATGTGAAGGGCTCCTTCACCGGGGCGATCACCGACACGCTCGGCAAGATCGCCGCCGCCGAGGGTGGAACCCTTTTTCTCGACGAAATCGGTGAGATGCCGTTCGAGATCCAGCCCAAGCTCCTGCGTCTGCTCCAGGAGCGCGAGTACGAGCGCGTGGGCGAGGCGCGCGTGCGCAAGGCCAGCGTCCGCATCCTCGCGGCCACGAACCGCAATCTCCCCGACGAGGTGAAGGCCGGCCGTTTCCGGGAGGATTTGTTCTATCGCCTCAACGTGATCACGCTCACGTTGAACGGTCTGCGCGACCGGCCGGCGGATTTCGACCGGCTGGCCGGCAGTTATCTCGATTTTTTCTCCCGGCGGATCGGCAAAAAAATCCGGGGCTTTTCGCCCTCGGTCGCGACCGCGTTCAGCCTTTATCCCTGGCCCGGCAATCTGCGCGAGCTGCGCAATGTGATCGAGCGCGCCGTGATCCTCGCCGGCGGCGAGCAGATCGAAATGGCCGACCTGCCGGAGGAGTTCGCCCAGCCGGCCGACTCCCGCGTCCAGGTGGGCGCCCGCGTGACGCTGGAGGAACTCGAGGCCGAGCACCTGCGGCGTGTTCTTACCATGACGAAGACGCTCGACGACGCGGCCCGCGTGCTCGGCATCGATCCGGCCACGCTCTACCGCAAGCGCCAGAAACTGGGCCTGATGTGACCATGCGTACAGCAACCGACCCCGACGTTCGAAAAAGCCGCCTTTGCTCCGCCTTCGGATGCACCGCCGGGAAGAATTTCCTGGCTGTGCCCGGACGTGAAGTCCTGTGAAACTCGCATCATGTTGCGCACACGTCTTTATCTCGGACTGCTGCCGCTTCTGCTTTTGTTCATCGTCGTGTGCGCGGCGGCCACCCTTTTGTATCGGGATCTCGCGCGGTTGATCGACCGGAACATCCGGACGAATTACCGCGCCATGATCAGCTGCTACGAGATGCGCGAGGCCGCCACTTTCATGGCTGGCGCACTCTCCACCGCGCAGCGCGGCGATATCATCACCGCCAAGCAGGCCTACGCCGAGCAGCGGGCGCGCTTCCAGAGAAATTTTTTTGAGCAATCGGTCGCCTCCGTCGGCACCTCCCGCACGCCTTTGCTCGAAAAAGTGGATGCCGCGTTCACCCAATTGGATGAACTCGCCCGCGTCCCGCTGGACCGCGGCGGTGATTTTTCAATCGCCTCTCTGCACGAGACGGAGACGAGCCTCTTCCGCACGCTCAAAGCCGTGGAGACGCTGACCCAGCGGGATTTTGCGGATGTGCAGGAGGCCTCCGAACGGTCCGCGCGCCTGGCGCGCCTGAGCATCAACTTTCTTTTTTTCGCGATGGTCGGGGCCATCCTGCTGTCGCTTTATCTTTCCTATCGTCTCGCCCGTTCGCTGTTGCAGCCGCTGCAGGTGCTCAAGGCGTCCGCCGCCGCGCTCGGCGAGGGCCAGCTGGATCGCGATGTGCCCGTCACCTCCGCCGACGAACTGGGCGACCTCGCCCGCACCTTCAACATCATGGCGTCCAAGCTTCGCGTTTATCGCGACGCCATGGCTGAGCGCGTGACGCGTGCCCGTCGCACGATGGAGGCGACACTCACCTCCACCCCGGATCCGCTTTTTGTGATCGGGCGCGACGGCCGGCATGAAGTGCGCAACCCCGCCGCGGAGACGCTGGCCGCCGCTCCTGAGTGGGGCGAGGGCGTCCCCGCCGCGCTGGCGGAGCCGCTCCGGCAGGTGCTGGCCACGGGCGTTCATTACCTGCCCGCCGGTTACGACCAGGTGGTCACCTTCCGGATCGACCGCGAGGAGCGCCATTTTCTACCGCGTATTCTCGCCATCGGTGACGAACTGACGGGTTTCGGCGGCGCGGCGCTCATTCTGCAGGACGTGACCAAGTTTCGTCTGCTCGATGACGTGAAGAGCAATCTCGTCTCCACCGTGAGCCATGAGCTCAAGACGCCGCTCACCAGCCTACGCATGGCGGTTTATCTTCTGCTCGAAAAAAGCTTCGGACCGCTCACCGAAAAGCAGCACGACCTGCTCGAGACCGCCCGCGACGACTCCGAGCGCCTGCTGCGCATCATCAACAACCTGCTTGATCTCAGCCGGCTCGAAAGCGGCGTCTCCGCGCTCCATCGGCGCACCGTCGCGGTGGCCGCGCTGCTCGACGACATGGCGCGGGAGATGAAGCCCATCGTCGAGGCCGCGGGACAAACGATCGGGGTAATCGTTCATCCGTCGCTCTCCACCGTGAGCGTTGATCCCGAGCGCATCCGCCATGTGTTCATCAACCTGCTGACCAACGCCTCCAAATATTCGACGGAGGACGGCCGCATCACGCTTTACGGGGAGCCGGCCGCCGACGGATTTATCCGTTTCGGTGTGCGCGACTCCGGGCCGGGCATACCGGAGGATAGCCTCCCTTTTATTTTCGAGAAGTTCTACCGCGTGCACGGTCAGGAGAAAAAAGGCGCCGGCCTCGGTTTGACCATCGCCCGCGAAATCGTGGTCGCGCACGGTGGCTCCATCGCCTGCATCAGCACCTTGGGTGAAGGCAGTGATTTTTATTTTCTCCTGCCCGAGACCTGACGCTCAAACGACGCACGCCGCCAGCGGCCATGCGCTTTGCACAGGCTGATTTCGGACCTCATGCAGCTTGCACGAAATCGGTCGCGGGGATCCTTCGGGGAAAACAACTTTATGCTGCGTTAGCGGTTTATGCGGAGCGGTCTGTGACGGGCAAAGGCGACGATGGCACGGAGCATGGTAGGCTATGGTTTTCGGCGAAATCCCTCGCGGCGCCCGTTCGTTTTCCGGGCGGCCTGCATCATCCGTAATACCCAACCCCCTGTAGCCATGAAAAAGAACGACACCGCCTCCACCGACTCTCCCGAGGAACTCCTTGAGCAACTTCGCGAACTGGTCGCGGAGGCAGAAAAAACCATCAACGAAGGCCTTTCCGAAGGCGCCCAAGACCGTCTCTCCAACCTGCGCGAGCGCCTGCAAAACGCGCGTGAACAAGCGATGGAGGCATTGGCTTCGGCGCGAAACAAGGTCGTAGCCGGCGCCAAGCAGGCTGACGCCACGATCCGTTCGCATCCCTACGAATCGCTCGCCGTCGCCTTGGGCGTGGGCGTGCTTCTCGGCGCATTGCTGCGTCGCCGCTCGTAACCGCCCCGCTTTCTCCCCATGGAATCCCGGGGTTCAGCATCCGGCGGCTTCATCGACTCGTTGCGCGGGGTGGGCGACAGCCTGCTTGGTTCCCTCCAGGACCGCCTCGAGCTGCTTTCGATTGAAGTGCAGGAAGAAAAATTCCGGCTCATCCAGCTCATCATCTGGGTGGCGGCCGCCGTTTTCGCCGGCGTGATGACACTGCTCATGGCCAGCGTGACGGTGGCCTACTTTTTTTGGACCGACGCCCGCCTCGGGGTTCTCCTCGGGCTGACGGGTCTTTATGCGGTGCTGCTCGTGGTCATTATCGTCGGTTTCCGCCGCATGGTGGCCCGCCAGCCCAAGCCCTTTGCCGGTACGCTGGAAGAAATCAAGGAGGACCGCGCATGTATCCGGCGGAGGAACTGAAGCATCTCGCGCGGCGCAAACTCACGATCAGCGGACGCATCGGAGTCCACCGCGAGGAATGTGCCGGACATCTGGCTCGGCTTGTCCGTCCTCTTGCCTGGCTTGATCGCGCCCGCTTCCGATGGCACAGGGTGCCGCCTCTTGCCAAGGTCGTGGCAGTCCCGCTCTTCCTGCTCGTCAAACGCGCGCTCTTTCCAAAGGCCCGGCTGTTCCGCCCCCTGCTGCACTGGACGCCGTTCATTCTGAGCCAGCTCCGCGCGGGTCGTTGAAGATCGCCGGCAAATTCCAATTTCCCCCAACCATCATGAACAAATTTATCGCCATTCTCCTTATCGTTGTCGGTGCCGCGCTCCTCATCAAAGGAGTGTCACGCAAGGATTCCCTGGCTGGCGGCGCGGCCGAAGTGGGCACCAGTGTCGCCAACAAAGTCGACGGCGGCGGCCGGATTCCCGCCCATTATTATTACATCATCGGAGGCGTCGTACTGATGGCCGGCGGCATCGGCGTTCTGGCCAGACGACCGCTCTGACGGAAATCAACGCTTGCGGGTAATCGCCTGCGGCGCGGTTTCCATCTGTCCGCGGGTGACACCGAGCTGGTTAATGAGTTTCAACTCACGCCAGAGATCGGCTCCGCTGATCTCGCCACTCAGCAACTGCCGGTAACGCGCCACCGTGCGGACAACCTCGTCGGCGGATTCGTTGACGAATTCGACCCGGAAGCTCCGCGCGCCCAACGCGAGGAAACGCTGCAGGTACTCCGCGCCGGTCTGGGCGCGGTTGTTGTAGACGGTGTTCCGGCAGCCGGCGTCGGCCTTGAGCGGCAGCTCGGCGCCGACGCGGTCGCGCAGGGCTACGCGGTGTTTTTCGCAGGGCCGGCCGCAGTCGTGATAGTCCTTGCCCGACGAGAGGAACGCGCAGAACACGCAGTGCTCCATGTGAAACATGGGCATGTGCTGGTGGATCGTCAGGTCGAACCAGGCGGCCGGCGCGCCTTGCAGGAGCGCCTCGAGCTGGACGACATTCAGGTCGTAGCTGGCGGTGATTCTCTCCAGGTTGTAATGCTCGATGAAATACTCCGCGGTGAGCGGATTGGCGACATTGAGGGAGAAGTCGCCCCGCTTGCGGTCGTCCTTGAAGAAGCGCAGGTGCTCGTGGTTGCGGACGAGATAACCGTCGGCCTCCGACGAGCGCACCTGCTTGAGGATCCACTCTTCGCCGGGTTTGAAAATGCGCGGCGGGGCCACCCAGATACTGGTGCCGGCCGCGGCGCCGGCCTGCCAGACGCGGAAACGCTCGACGGCATCGCGGTAGTGCTTCGGATTTTCGAATTCGCAGTAAACGGTTCGGACGGCGTTTGTGCCGAGCACGGCATCGAGCTGCTCGAGGCTTCGCACGACGAGGACAAGCTCAGGCTCCGTGGGAGGCACGGTGGTTTTCGGGAGCGGGTTCTCCGCAATCCTGTAATCCGTAAGCGTCCAACGCTTCGGTTGCATGCGGAGCCGGTCGAGTTCCGCGGCCGCGTCACGGCGGAGGCGGTTGAGTTCGCTCATCGGCAGCATCGCCGCGCCTTCGAGATGCGAGGCGAGCGTGTCGAGCCGGAAGGGCGTTCCGCCGAGCCGGCCGAGCTGTTCCCGCAGGCGTTCGGGAGTAAGCGGCTGGTTTTGGGCGGCCGCGAGCGGGATTTGGGAATCCATCCGCACCACGTGGCCTTCGCCGTCGTCGAGAATGAGCGTGAGGGGCGTGCCGGCGCGGCCGTGCACTTCGACGGCGATGGGACGGGTGAAGCGGATTTTTTCGCCTTCGAAGGTCGCGCGGAGTTCGCGATCGAGCGCGGGATCGTTGTTTTTCCAGAGAAGGTTGCCCGGTCGGATACGGCGGAAATTGATGTCGCCTTGGCCGAAGCGGAGGACGGTTTCGGCAGGTCGGCCGTCGCGGGTGGGCTGCGGCTCGACTTGGTAGACGCGGCCGCCTTCCTCGCCGGCGGCGTGGTTGCCGGCGTCGAAGACCACGCCGTCGCCGGGTTTGAGCGCGGATTCCAGGTGCACGGCCACGTGATCGTCTCCGACGCGGGTGATTTTCCCGAGCAGCACGCCGCGCTTGGTGCCGAAGCGGCCGTGGGCCAGCTCCTGGTTTTGGATGCCGCGGAACCATCCGGTGTAGAGCCCGCGTGAGAACGTCATCGCAAGCTCGTAACGGGCGCGGGCGGGATCGAAGGCGGTGTCGGTCGCGGTGAAAATCTTGTCCAGCGCCTGTCGATAGACACGGGTGATGCTGGCCACGTATTCGGGGCTTTTGAGACGGCCTTCGATTTTGAGCGAGGCGACACCGGAGCGCACCAGCTCGGGCAGCACATCGAGGCCGGCGAGATCCTGCGGACTGAGCAAATAACTGCGATCGCCGAGATCGACCTTGGCCCCGTCCGAGACGAGTTCGTAGGGCAGGCGGCAGGCCTGCGCGCATTCCCCGCGGTTGGCGGAACGTCCGCCGAGCGATTCACTGGTGAGGCACTGGCCGGAGTAGGCGACGCAAAGCGCGCCGTGGACGAAGACCTCCAGCGGAAGCGGGTCCGCTTTTTGGGATTCTTGGATGGCTTCGATTTCCTTGATGGAATTTTCCCGGGCGAGCACGACGAGTTCCGCGCCGAGCTCCCGGGCGAAGGCGACGCCGGCGGCGTTGGTCACGCTCATCTGGGTGGAGCCGTGGATGGGAAAATCGGGAGAGAGCCGGCGGATAAGGCGGCAGACGCCGATGTCCTGCACGATGGCGGCGTCAACGCCGGCGGCGATGATGGCGCGGAGAAACGTCTCGGCGTCGGGCAGCTCGGGGGTGAAGACGAGGATGTTGAACGTCACGTAACCGCGCACGCCGCGTCGGTGCAGGAACTCCATGAGCGCGGGCAGATCGGCCAGCGTAAAGTTCTTGGCGCGCATGCGGGCGTTAAAGCGTTCCAGGCCGAAGTAAACGGCGTCGGCGCCGTTTTCGACCGCCGCATGCACGCATTCCCAGTCGCCGGCGGGCGCGAGCAACTCCGGGCGCGCGGGCAGGGGGCGCGGCGGGGACGAGGCGGAAACGGCCTGGGAGGTGGCGGACATCGGAGGCGACACCATGTGCCTGCCCGGCGTCGGGGCAAGCACCGGAAGTTTGTCACGTATTACGTGACAAACCGGTCTGAAGGCAGGTTGGATGCGTTTGAGCGGGGATCGGGGGCGGCCCGAAGGACGTCACTTGTGACGGCCGTGGTGGAAGATGTCCCAGATGACGTACAGGCCGAGGAGAGCGGAGAGCATGTAGCCAACCATGCCAAGGGCGGGATAGCCGAAGAGATGCGGCTCTACCCGGGTCGTGATGATGAGCGAGGAGCCCATGATCAAGGAGCCGATGATCACGCCGAGGGTGATGCGATTGCTCGCGGTCTTGAGCGCGTCGTCGAGATCGTCGAGGCCTTGGTGTTGGAACTTGATCGTGAGGTCGTCGTGCTCGATACGCCGGATGATGCGGAAAATGTCGCCGGGCAGCTCGCGCGCGCCGGTGAGCAGGGAACGCATGAGCCCGCGCGTCTCGCGCAGCATGGCGCGGACGCTGCTGCGGTCGCGTTGCAACTCAAGCAGGACGGGGCGGGCCACGGCGCGCAGGTCGAAGCCGGGGTCGAGCGTACGGGCGACCTCCTCGATGGAGAGCACGGCCTTGGCCATGAGCGAGTAGTCGCGGGTGACGCTGATGCCGTTCTGGCCGAAAATGAAGAGGAGTTTGAGCATCGCGCGCCCGAGTTGCACGTGGCCGATGGCGCTGTTGAAATCCTCGCGGAGGGCGAGGGTGACGTCGCGCTCCATGGCGCGCAGATCGGCGCGGCCGGCGGGGCTGCCGAGCTCGGCGGCGATCTGCACGATGCGCTCGGCGTCTTGCTCGACGGCGGCGAGGAAAAGATCGGCCAGGCCGAGGCGCAGGCGGCGGGTGAGGTGGCCGGCCATGCCCCAGTCGAGAAAACAGAGGCGTCCGTCAGGCGTGATGAGCACGTTGCCGGCGTGCGGATCGGCGTGAAAGAAGCCGGCGATGAGCACCTGGTGGATGAGGGAGGTGGCGCCGTTGGCAGCGATGCGCCGGGCTTCCGCGGGCGGGAGGTGCGCGGTATGCACGGTTTCGCCGGTGATGCGTTCCGTCACGAGCACGCGTTCGCCGGAAAATTCGTCGACGACGCCGGGCGCGAAGACGCGATCGGCGTGGGGATTGAGCGCGTTGAAATACCGCTGGTTGCGCGCCTCGTGGCGAAAATCGAGTTCGCGAAGGAGGTTGATTTTCACCTCCTCGACGGCGGCGGGCAGGTCGTAGGGCTGGAGGATGGCGACGCGCTGGTGAAGCTGGCCGATGAACCAGGTGAGCAGGTCGAGGTCGGCCTGAATGGTACGATGGAGATTGGGTCGCTGGATTTTGACGGCGACATCACGGCCGTCGTATAGGCGGGCGAAATAAACCTGGGCGAGCGAGGCGCTGGCGATGGGGATCTCCACGAACTCCGCGAACACCCGGGCGGCATCGAGGGGCAGCTCTTCCGCGAGCACCGGACGCATTTCGGAAAAAGGGAGCGGGCGAACGGCGTTTTGCAGTTTGCGCAGTTCGTAAATGAGCGCGGGCGGCAGCGCGTCGGGCCGCATGCTCATGAGCTGGCCGGCCTTCACAAAGGTCGGGCCCAGCTCCTCCAGCGCGAGGCGGATGCGCTCCCAAATGGTGTGGCGCTCCACCGGCTGCGGGACGAGCCGCTGCCACCAGCCGCCCTGCGGATCGATCTGGTTGAGCAGGTTGGCGAAGCCGTGCTTCGCGAGCACGGTGAAGATCTGCTTCGCGCGGACGGCGTTGCTGAAAAAACCGAGCGGCTTCACGGCTCGCCGGAGCGGGTGGGGGGAGTGGCGAGCTTCGTTTCGAGCACGAGGATGCGTTCCTCAAGTGCGGCGAGGCGGGCGGTGGTTTGTGAGTCGGAACGCGCGACAAAATCCTTGATTTTGGCGCCGAGGGTGTGGCTGACCTCGTCGAATTCCTTGCGGCCTTGTTCGGCGATCTTGTCGGCGATGATGCGCGCGTCCTCGGCCTTGACCTTGCCTTGTTTGACATAGTCGCCGAGGGCCTCCTCGACTTTTTCCTTGGTGATGACAGCGGCGCCCACGCCCGCGAGAAGGGTTTTTTTAATGACGTCGATCATGGTGAATCGAGGATATGCCGATCATTCCCCCGGGCAACCGCAAAGGCGGTCCGGAGCGCTCAATCGGCCACCACGGCCAGGGCGACGCCGCCGGGGTGCCCGGGTTTCGCCGCCTGCGGGACGGCCGCACGCAACCGCCACGCCAGCACCAAAGTAAGGGCGAACGCCGCCACGGCGACGTAGCCCGCTTGCTGGTATCCGGCGAGCCGGCCCGAGGAGTCGCGGGTAACGAGCATGCCTGCGGTGAGATTGGCGACGCCGCTGGCCGCCTGCTGGACGGCGGAGTTCACGCTCATGAAACCGCCGCGATAGCGGGCCTCCACGGAATTGGTGATCATGGCCATCGTCGGTGTGTAACGGCCCGACATGGCCACGAAAAACAGCGAGGTGATGCCGACCGTGAGGAAGACCGGAGCCGGCCCGAGGCGGGTGAGGATCAGCACGGCGACGATGGCGAGGAGCGTCACCCAGGCGAGCACGTGAAGTTTGTCGTGCCGGTCCGACAGCCGGCCGAAAATCGGCGTGGTGAAGAGCGAGGTCAGTCCGCCGCACAGATAGATGTAGAAGAGCTGATGTTCGCTCAGGCCGGTGTTGGCCACGAGCGAAGGCGCCATGAAAGGAATCACGCTGCCACCGGCAAACACCAGCATGGCGGTGAGCAGGAAACCACGTCCGTGCACGCGATGCGTGAGAATTTCCCACATCTGGCGGCCGGGATGGGCGCTGGTGGCCGCGGGCGGCCGGTTCGGCAGAAAACGCGCCGCGACGCACCAGATGGGCACGCTTAGGCCGGCGAGCAGCAGGAACGGCGCGTGCCAGCCGAAGGTGTTGGCGAGGAAAAGTCCCGAGGGCACGCCGAGCACAGACGCGATGGGGAAGGCGGTCATGACCATGCCCATGCCGCGGCCGCGCCGCTCGGGGGGAATCACGTCACCCACGATGGCCATGACGATCGATCCGGCGACGCCGCCGCAGGCGCCCGCCGCGAGTCGCGCGACCAGGAGCCAGTGGTAAGAGGGGGCGAGGGCGCAGCCGAGCGTGGCCAGGCCGAAGCCGGCATAGAGCGCGAGCAACGCGTGCTTGCGGTCGAGGCGGTCGGCAAAAAATCCCCCGAAAAAGCCCGTGATGGCGGCGGCGAGCCCGTAGGCGGCCACAAGATGGCTGAATTGCCCGGGGGAAATATTGAACACCCGCATGAGGCCCGCACCGAGGGGCATCATGATCATGAAATCCATGATGTGCGTGAATTGCACGGCGGCCAAAGTGAACAACACGCCGCGCTCCGAAGTGGCGCGGCGGGGAGTGGCGGAGGAAGACATGGTCGTCACGGTTGTCAGTTTTGGTCTGCGCGCAACCGGCGGCGGAGGTTAGACGCGGTGGGATCGCGTCTCCGCTCCCTTTCAGGCCTTATCCGCTGGCGGAGTTTCCGGCGGCTGGAGGGCTGGTGGCGGCGTGGGCGCGGGATCCGCCGGAGGCGCGGGTTTGATGGAGCGGTCCGGCGGTGGCTCGGCGAGCGCGCGCTTGAGCTCCTCTTCCACGCCGGCGGTGGCCTTCTTGAATTCACGGATGGCCTTGCCCAGGCCGCGGGCGAGCTCCGGCATGCGTTGGCCGCCGAAGAGGAGCAGCACGATCAGGAAAATCACCACGACCTCTCCTCCGCCGAAACCCATAAACGCGAAAAGAGAGGAGGTCGGGAGCATGGAGGAAAGAGGCGGATTAAAAATGAAGGCGGCGAAAATCACTTCACGGCGATGTCGACCACGAAGCTTTGCGCCTGGCCGGGCTGCACCCAATGCAAGCCGACCTTGGTTTCAAGGGCGTTGGGCGGCCCCATCCAAGGCTCCACGCAGAAAAACGGAGCCTGCGCGTCGCTCGTCCAGGTGACCACCGTGGCCTCCGGCGGCGGAGTGGGGGCGGTGCCATGGCGCACGGACACCTGGCCTTGCGTGCCCGGCTGGCCGAAGACGACGGTGTTGTTTTTTAGACCGAGGTGGAAGGTGTCGAGAAGCGCCTCGTTGTTGAGGCGTTCCTCGGGCTTCAGCGCCGGACCGGGCACGAGCCGTCCGGCGGCATCCTGCCGCAGGGTCTTGGTGGACGGAATGCGAATGGCATAATCGCCGCGCGTGGCGCCCTCGGTCCAAGGCACGGTGAAATAGAAATGGTGGCCGGCGCTCCACGGAATCGGCTGCCGGTCGAAGTTACGCAGCGTGAATTCGCAGGAAAGGCCGAGCGGCGCGAACCGGTAGGCCACCGTGAACTCGTAATTGAAGGGGTACGCCTCCCGGGCCTCCGCGCCGGGGATGAGGACGGCGCTGAAGCCGCCGGCGTCGAGCCGGACGATCTTGAATTCGCCTTGCCGTGCGAAGCCGTGCGTGGGCATGGGCCGGCGAACGCCGGCGGGATCGCGCCAGAAGCCGATTTCGCCGCGGTCAAAGGTGCGGGCGGAGAAGGGAAACAGGACGGGGTTGCCGCCGCGGACCTTGTGAAAATCGTCGAGCGTCTTGAGCTCGGGCCAGTAGAGGACGTCGCGCACCGAGCCGTCGCCGAGCGTGAGGTGCCAGTTCATCAGGCGCGCTCCGCGTTCGGGCATGGCGAGAAAGGTCGAGTTGCCGACCTGCCAGCGAGTGAGCGTTTGGCCAAGATAAGGGACCTTTTCCATGGGAACGTTCTGTGTTGTCGCGGCGCGGGCCGGCATGCAAAGGGATTTTATAGAAAGGCGCCGGGGCTTTGTAACCTTCGGATTACGAGCGATGCTTGCGTGCCGCTTTCACCGGGTTATGGGTTGGCAGTGATGCCTCGCCTTATCCTCGCCCTGTGCGCGTTGTTGGGACTCGCCGCCGTCGCCGCCGGGGAACCCGCCGTTGTCGCCGGGCCTGCGCCAGTTGCCGTTGCGCCCAAGCGCGTCGTGGTGATTCCGGTCCGCGACCAGATCGCCAAACCGATTCTTTACGTGCTGCGCCGCGGGTTGAAAGAAGCCATCGAGGAAAAAGCCGACGTGGTGGTGCTCGACATGAAAACCCCCGGAGGCGCGCTCGATGTGACCTTCGATATCATGGAGGCGCTGGCGAAATTTCCCGGCACCACGATCACTTACGTCGATCCCGAGGCGGTTTCGGCGGGGGCCTTCATTTCGGCGACGACCGAGGAAATCTGGTTCGCTCCCGATGGCGTGATCGGCGCGGCCGCCCCGGTGACCTCCGAGGGCAAGGACGTGGACGTGACCATGAAGCAGAAGATCGTGAGCTACCTGAAGGCGCGGGTGCGCTCCATCAGCGAGGGCAAGGGCTATCGCGGTCAGGTTATCTCGGCGATGATCGATGCCGATTATGAATTGAAGATCGATGGCAAGGTTTTGAAGGAAAAGGGCGAGTTGTTGTCGCTGACCGCGACAGAGGCCGCCGCCACCTATGGCGAGCCGGCGCGTCCGCTGCTCGCCGCGGGCATCGCCAAGGATATCGACGCGCTGCTCGCGAAAAAATACGGCGCCCATGGCTACACGGTGAAAACGCTGGAGATCACCTGGTCGGAGCGGCTGGCGGTGTGGTTGAACGCGATTTCGCCGATCCTGCTCGGGCTCGGGCTGGTGGCGCTGTTCATCGAATTCAAGACACCCGGTTTCGGCGTGTTCGGCATCGCCGGGATCACGCTGCTGGTGATCGTATTTTTGGGCAATTTCGTCGCGGGCCTTTCGGGACATGAACCGCTCCTGGTTTTTGCGCTCGGCGTGCTGCTGGTCGGGCTGGAACTGTTTTTCTTCCCGGGCACGGCGGTGCTGGCGCTGACCGGACTCGTGCTCGTTTTCGGTTCGTTGTTGTGGTCGATGGCGGACATCTGGCCGGACCAGCCGGTGGTGATTTCGGGCGACTTGTTGAAGGGCCCCGCGGAGAATTTACTGCTGGGATTGGTAGTCGCCTTGGTCGTGCTGGTGCTTGTGGCGCGTTTTTTGCCGCACGGCTGGATCTGGCAGCGGCTGGCCGTGGGCGGCGCCGTCTCGGGCGCCGGGCGGACGCCGGAAGTCGCGCGCGAGCGCGAGGCGCTGGCGGGCCAGACGGGCGTGGCGGTCACGGCGCTGTTCCCGAGCGGGCAGGTCGAGATCGACGGCCGCCGCTACGAGGCGCGTCTTGAGATGGGCTTTGCAGAAGCCGGGACGCCGGTGCGAGTCGTGCAACACAACGAGTTCAGCCTGGTGGTGGAGATTTTAAAATCATGATCACGGTTCTTGTTTTGTTTGGATTGGGGCTGCTGCTGGTGGCGGTGGAAATCCTCGTGCCGGGCGGCTTGCTCGGGATATTCGCCGGACTTTGCCTGCTGGCGGGAGTTGTGACGGCCTTCCTTCAGTTCGGGGCGGTCGGCGGGTTGGTCGCGACCGGGATCGCGCTGTTGATCGGCGCGCTGACTTTGTATTTCGAATTCGTGCTGTTGCCGAAAACCCGGCTGGCGCGGACGTTTTCCATGACCGAAACGGTGGCCGGCCGGAGTCAGCCCGAAGTGGCGGAGCGCGCCGCGGTGCTGGGCCGGGAGGCGGTGGCGGTGACCACGCTGGCGCCGGGCGGTTACGTGGAAATCGACGGCCGACGCTACGAGGCGTTTTGCCAGTCCGGCCACGCGGCCGCGGGCGCGCGCCTGCGGGTCGTGGAAGTTGATACTTTTCGTCTCGTTGTAACCCAAATCCAATAAATCCTCATGAGTCTGACTCTTATCCTCCTGGTGTTCGCCGGCATTGTTTTGCTGGTCGTGGGCGCCGTTATTTTCAGCCTGATCGGCGCCTGGGTGAAGGCGCTGTTCAACGGCGCGGCCGTGCCCATGTCCAAGCTGGTGGCGCTCAAGCTCGCCAGCATTCCCTACAGCCTGATCGTGGATGCGCGCATCACCGCGGTGCGGGCGGGCATCAACGTCTCGGCGGACCAGATCGCGTCCCATTTCCAGGCGGGCGGCAACGTCGTGCCCACGGTGCAGGCCCTGATCGCCGCGCAAAAAGCGGGCATTCCCCTGCCTTGGGACCGGGCTTGCGCGATCGACCTTGCGACCAAGGGCTCCGGCAAATCCGTCGTCGAGGCCGTGCGCACGTCGGTCGATCCGAAGGTCATCGATTGTCCGAATCCGGAGAGCGGCCGCCTGACGATCGACGGCGTCGCCAAGGACGGCATTCAAGTGAAGGTGAAAGCGCGCGTGACCGTGCGCACGCACCTCGACCGCTTTGTCGGCGGCGCCAAGGAGGAGACGATCATCGCGCGCGTGGGCGAGGGCATCGTCACGACCATCGGCTCGGCGGAAAGCTACAAGGTCGTGCTCGAATCGCCCGACAGCATTTCCAAGACCGTGCTCAAGCGCGGTCTCGACGTGGGCTCGGCCTTCGAAATCCTCTCGATCGACATCGCCGACGTGGACGTCGGCGAAAACGTCGGGGCGAAACTGCAGGAAGCGCAAGCCCAAGCCAACAAATCCATCGCGCAGGCCCAAGCGGAAATCCGCCGCGCCGCCGCCGTGGCGCTCGAGCAGGAAATGAAGGCCCGCGTGCAGGAGATGCAGGCGAAGGTCGTCGCCGCCCAGGCCGAGGTGCCGCAGGCGATGGCCGAGGCGTTTCGCTCCGGCCGTCTTGGCGTGATGGATTACTACAAGATGGAAAACATCCAGTCCGACACCGCGATGCGCCAGAACATCGCGCGGCCGGAGGACAAAAAGTAACGCCGCTGTGAAATCCAAAACTTCGTGCGGTTCTCGCTGAAAATCAGCAGAGGACCGCCCGGGGAAAACCCTCATGGACTGGATTCTTGATCATTTCCAAATCCTCATCGGCATCGCCGGTGTGGTGGCCTACTGGATAAACCAGCTGCGCAAGAACGCCGCCGCGCGTTCGGAAGAGAGCCCGCAGCGAAATCCGTTGGGCGAATTGGCGGAGGCCGACGAGCGCACGCGGCGCATCCAGGAGGAGATCCGTCGCAAAATCGCCGAGCGCCGCGGCGCGAGCGCTCCCGCTGCTCCGGTGCAGCCGGTCCGGTCGCAAGCCGAGGCGCCGGCTCCGGTTGTGATCGTGCGGAACGACGAACTCGCGGCTCCGGCTTATCAGCCGGAAAAATGGATGGATGAGACGGTGTTGGAACGTCAGCGAGTGCTGGCCGCGCAACTGGCGGCGCTGGAAGCCAGCCGGGCGGCCGCGGTGCGCGAGGCGCAGACGGTGCGGACCCCGGCGTCCGTCGTCGTGACAGCTCCGGCGGGCGAGCTTTCCTTGCTGCAGGAGTTGCGCACGGCGCGCTCGCTGCGACAGGCGATCGTGTTGCGGGAAGTGCTGGGCCCGCCGGTGGCCTTGCGCTGAGCATGTTGCAGACGCGAAAAAGGCGCGACTTTCGGGTCGCGCCTTTTTCGTGAACGGGGCCGGCCCCGTTATTCGGTGGCCTTGGGGGCGCGCATGCGCGTGGGGTTGTCCTTCAGCGGGTATCGGTTGCCGCGATACTCGACCGCCAGCGACTGCGGGGTCTGGGTGGTGAGAATGAGTTCCTGGGTCCAGGGCACGGATTTGGTTTCGCCGAGCTTGAGGGGGCCGCGGTAAAGCACCGTGCCGCTGCTGTCGGTCACGTTGACGAGATCGACGGGCGCGAGCGCGACGAGGGCGAGGGAGCGTTCGCCGGCCTGGGGTTTGACCCAGGTGATGTCCGGACCGGAGGATTTCTCCTTGGTGAGCGCGCCGATGCCCCAGACGAGCACGAGCACGAGGACGACCAGGCCGCCGAGGAGCGCGGCGCCTTTTAAGAGCAGGTTGGGATCAATCGAAAATCCGTTGCCGGTGGCGCGGGGGCGGAAGGTGGCGGGGTTGTTGTCGTTCGCGACCGGCTCGGCGCCGGGCGTCATCGCGGCCGCGGCGGCGGAGGGGGCCGGGCGGGTTTCTTCGGCGGTCTTGCTGGCGGAGGCGACCGAGAGATCCATGCGGCCGTAGATCTCGCGATTGATCGGACGGGCGTTTTTGGCGTCGCCGAGGCCGAGGGCGAGATAGTCGTTGGAAATTTTGTCGCCCGGGAGTTTCAGGTAAACGGCGTAGGTGCGAAGAAAGCCGCGCACGTAAATTTCCGGCAGGCGGATATCGAACTGGTTGTTCTCGAATTTGTGCAGGTAGTCGCCGCGAATCTTGGTCGCTTCCGCGGCTTCACGGATGGAGATGCCTTTGCGCTTGCGGGCTTCTTCGAGGCGTTCGCCGATGGTCTGCATAAGGTGTGAGTAAGGAAAAGGAAGGGAGAGGGGAAGGCGGAATGTGGAATGCAGGAAATCAGGAAACGGTCATCGGGCGGGGGTTGGATCGGGTGTTTGATCTCCGGATTTTCAGTTTGAGCGTCTTCAGAGGGTGTCCAAATCCTTCAAAATCTCGCGGGGGCTGGAGCCGTTTTCGGGGCCGACGATGCCCTTGTCCTCCATGAGATCCATGATGCGGGCGGCGCGGTTGTAGCCGATGCGGAGGCGGCGCTGGATCATGGAGGTGGAGGCGCGCTTGGTGGACTTGAGCACGTCGAGCGCCTGCTGGAACAGTTCTTCGTCGTCGCCCAAGTCGCCATCGCCGCCTTCGTCCTCCTCGTCGTCCTCCGAGGCGGCGCGGTCGATCTGCTGCTGGACGGACTGGGCGTACTGGGGCGGGCCGTTGACCTTGAGGAATTCGACCAGCTCAAGAATTTCCTCGTCGGAAACAAAGGCACCTTGTGCGCGCACAAGGCGGGAGCTCCCGGGAGGCGAAAAGAGCATGTCGCCGCGGCCGATCAAGGTATCGGCGCCTTTGCCGTCGAGGATGGTGCGCGAGTCCACTTGCGACGCGACTTGGAAGGCGATGCGCGAGGGAAGGTTGGCCTTGATCACGCCGGTGATGACGTTCACCGAGGGGCGCTGGGTGGCGATGATAAGGTGGATGCCGGCGGCGCGGGCGAGCTGGGCGAGGCGGGCGATGCTCGTCTCGATCTCGGCGGGCGCGACCATCATGAGGTCGGCGAGTTCGTCGACGATGGCGACGATGTAGGGCAGGCGCTCGGGCAGCGGCTCGTCGAGGTCGAGCGTGGCGGGGTCCACGCCGGCGAGTGCGCCCTGTTCCGAGGCGGGCGGGAATTCGTGGCCGGGGGTTTTCTTGCGATGGTTGAAGCCGACGATGTTGCGCACATTGCACTTGGCGAACATCTGGTAGCGTTGCTCCATCTCGCCGAGCAGCCACTTGAGCGCCCCGGGCACCTTCTTCGGTTCGGTGACGACGGGAATAAGCATGTGCGGGAGGGAGTTGAACACCTTCAACTCGACGACTTTCGGGTCCACCATGATGAGGCGCACGTCCTTCGGGCTCTTCGAATAGAGGATGGAGGCGACAATGGAGTTAATGCACACCGACTTGCCCGAGCCGGTGGCGCCGGCGATGAGCAGGTGGGGCATCTTGGTGAGATCGCTGATGAGCGGTTTGCCGGAGACATCTTTGCCGAGGGCAATGGGCAGTTCGCTCTTCGCGCCGACCCAGTCTTCGCTTTCGATGATCTCGCGCATGCCGACGGGCGTGGGATGCTGGTTGGGCACTTCGACGCCGACGGCGGCCTTGCCCGGGATGGGCGCGAGAATGCGCACCGACTGGGCGCGCATGCCGAGGGCGATGTTTTTATCGAGGCCGGAGATTTTCTCGACGCGCACGCCGGCGGCCGGGGCGAGTTCGTAGCGGGTGATGACGGGGCCGACGTGAATCTCGCCGAGCGTCACTTCGACGCCGAATTCGCTGAGGATGCGCAGGAGGTTCTCGGCGTTGCGGCGATGCTCTTCTTCGGAGTTTTCGGCGGAAGGGCGGACCTGCTCCTTGAGAATCGAGAGCGGGGGGAACTTGTAATCGGCGTCGTTGCTCTGCGGGACGTTGGCGCGGGCCTTCTTGGTTTCCTCGGGCTTGACGATGTTGAGCTCGAATTTTCCACCGGCTTCGACCGCGAGTTTTTTGGGATCGGTGGCCGTGGCACTTGGCGCGGGTTTGGGCTCGGGCTTGGCGGGTTTGCTTTCAGGCGCGGGTGCCTCGGAGGTTTCCGGCTTGGGGGCGAAGGGGGCGTTGGTGAGGCCGGTCCGGGGCAGGGTGAGTTTTTTGACCGGCGGCGGCGCGGTGACGACGGGCGGGGCGGCGGCCGCGCGGGCTTCGGTTTGCTTCTTTTCGGCGCCTTCCTTGATTTGGCGGCGCAGTTCGGCGGCCTGCACTTTGAGTTGGGAGCGGCGGTCGCGCCATTCCTGAAAGCCGTGCGCGAGTTTTTCGAACTCGGCGGTGATGTCTTTCGTGAAGATGAACATCAGGGCGAGGCAGTAGACCACGCCAAGAAGGAGCAGGGAGCCGAAGCCGCCGAGGGTGTCCTTGAAGATGTCCTGATAGAGAAGATTTCCGAGCCGGCCGCCGAGACCTTGGGTGAAATACTGGCTGGTGCCAAAACTCTCGATCATGCCCGCCAGTCCCGAGGCGGTGGCGATGCAGATGCCCATGGCAACGAGACGCGTGGCGGCGAGCTGCTTGGCATTGCGCAACGCGACGAAGGTCATCCAGAAGAGGAAAATCGGCAGCAGCCAGGTGCTGATGCCAATGATGTTGAGCGACCACCAGGTGAGTTCGGCGCCGAGGCTGCCAACCGGATTGGGGACGGCGTGAAGGTAGTCCGTGCTCGTCTGCCGGCTTTGCTTCGGATCGAAAAAGAAAAAGGCAACCGTGACCAAAAGCCCGGTTAGGAAACAGGCGCTTGCGGCTATCCACCGCGGACGATGACGCGGAGGCTCACAAGAGGGGACGTTGTTTGAGTTTGAACTCGGGGGCTTGGGCATGTGGTTTTGCGACCTTTGGGTCAGCCAGTCGAATTCCACGCCAACGCCAAGCTCGGTCAAACGCAATATTCCCCCGCGGGATTTTCACGCTAAATTCAATTTCCTCCATGACTTCCTTCCTGCGCCTAAAACCTCTTTATCAGGACCGCGTCTGGGGCGGCCGCGGACTCGAAACGGCGCTGGGCCGCACCTTGCCGGCGGCGCGTCCGATTGGCGAAAGTTGGGAGATCGTCGACCGGCCCGAGGCCCAGTCGGTCGTGGAAGGCGGAGAATACGGCGGCCAGACGCTGCGCCAGATCATCGCCGCCCGCACCGCCGCGGTGATGGGACCGCGGTGGCCGTCGGACAAACCGTTTCCGATTCTCGTGAAGTGGCTCGATTGCCGCGAGCGTCTCAGCCTGCAGGTGCACCCGCCCGCCGCCGTCGCGCCCGCGCTCAAAGGCGAGCCGAAGACGGAAAACTGGTACATTGCCGCCGCCGCCCCCGGCTCGCACCTCATTGTCGGCCTCAAACGCGGCGTCACTCGCGCCCAATTTGAAAAAGCCCTCGGCGATCTCACGCTGGAGGAGTGCGTGCATCGCTTTCCGGTCACGGCGGGCGATTCGATTCTCGTGCACAGCGGCCAGATTCACGCCATCGACGGCGGCAATCTCATCCTCGAAATCCAGCAGAACTCCGACACCACGTATCGCGTTTACGACTGGGGCCGCGTCGGTCTCGACGGTAAACCCCGCCAGATGCACGTGTCCGAGTCGCTCCAGTCCATCAAGTGGGACGATTTCGAGCCCGCGCCGGTGCGCGGCGAACGGACGACGGCCGTGATCGCGGACGCCAAGGAGTTTCGCATCCGCCGCCTGTCGCTGGCCGCAGGCGAAAAGCTGTCCATCGCCGCCGGCGAGCAGGCGCGGATTCTCAGCGTGGTGGAAGGCCGTGTGGTCACTCCCGCAGGTGATGTGCTCGCGCGTGGCGACAACGTCATTCTGCCCTATGCCGGCGCTTTTACCTTCGCTTCCGAGGAGAAATCCCTCCTGCTTCTCACCGAGAACTTTAGCTGATGGTTGTGGTCTAATTTCCCATGGTTTTGCCTTCCCCGTCCCGTCGTCCGCTCAAAGGCGGCATTCTGTTCAAGCTCCTCGTTGGCCTTGTCGCTTTTGCCGGGATGCTGGTCCTTGGTTGGATGCTGTTGCTCCCCGGGCTGCTTACGAGTGCCTTGGAGCGCCGCACGGGCTTCCCGGCGAAGGTTGTCTCGTTTTACGCCAATCCGTTCAAAGGGGACATCGATCTGCTCGGTCTCACTCTGATGAACCCCGCGGGCTTTTCGCCCAGGCCTTTCGTGGAGGTGCGCCAGTTTAACGCCAAGACCGATACCGCTTCGTTTTTTGGGGACCGTCCGGTGATTGATGAGGCGTTTATCGACGTGGAACGCGTGACGGTGGTGACGAATGCCGACGGTTCCAACAACGTTGACCTCATCTACAAGCGTCTGGCGCCGCTGGCCGAGAACACCAATGCCAAGGGCAAACCGGTGGCGGCCGCGCCCGTCGCTCCCGAGCCGCTTCGGTTTTACATCCGCCGGCTCGAAATCCGCTTCGATGAAATCGTCTTGGTCGACCTGCGTGGTCCGCGCCCTGTGGAGCGCACGGTGCACCTGCGCTTCCATCACACCTATCAAGACGTAACCAGCACCAGCCAGTTCGCCTCTGAAACGCTTCCGGGCCTCGCGGTGGTGGGCAAGGCACTGCAGGCCCTGATCCCGGGCGATCTGGGCCGGATTATCGGTGAGGCGACCCAGCCCAATGCCCGTGGAAAATCGGCGCCCGGCAAGAAAAGTGAAACTGTGAACCAGCTGATTGAGAAACTTGAAGAAACGCCGAAGCCTTGATTAGGTGTTCGGCTCTATGAACGCGCCTGAGTCTGCCGACACCGATCTTCCGTCTCAAAAAACCGCTGAAGCCACCACGGCTGAACCGGTTGTGACCGCTCCCGCCGCCGAGGCGGCGTCCGTTCCGGCCCCCGATGTCGCCGCGCAAATCGCCGCCGCCAAAAAGGAAGCGGCCGACAACTATGATCGTTACGTTCGCTCCGTGGCGGACATGGATAATTTCCGCCGCCGCACCGTGCGCGAGAAGGATGAGCTGCGCCAGTTCGCCACCTCGCGCGTGCTGGAGGATCTTCTTCCCGTGGTCGATAATCTCGCGCTTGCGCTCACTGCAGCCAAGGCGCCCAACGCCGACGTAAAAACGCTCGTCGGCGGCATCGGCATGGTCGCCGAGCAATTCAAGAGCGCGCTCTCCTCCCATGGTCTCAAGGAGATCAACCCGGTCGGCCAGCCCTTCGACCCCAATCTTCACGAAGCCATTTCCCAGCAACCCAGCGCCGAGGTCGCCGAGGGCTTGGTGATCACCGTCGTGCGCACCGGCTATGCCCTGAACGGACGCCTGCTGCGACCGGCGTCGGTGGTCGTGTCCAGCGGTCCCGCCCCGGTGGCGGCGAACTCTTAATTTACCGGCGCGTTTTACGCTGCGTCTGACCGACCATCATGGCCCAACAAGATTACTACGAACTGCTCGGCGTTGAAAAAGGAGCCTCCGACGAGGAGCTGAAAAAGGCCTATCGCAAGAAGGCCGTCCAATATCATCCGGACAAAAATCCCGGCAACAAAGAGGCCGAGGAAATGTTCAAGAAGGTTTCCGAGGCCTACGAGGTTCTCAAGGATCCGGAAAAACGTTCCGCCTACGACCGCTACGGTCACGCCGCTTTCCAGCAGGCCGGTGGTGCCGGTCCGCGCGGTCCGGGTGGCGCCGCCGGCGGTGGCGGTTTTCATGACCCCTTCGATATTTTCCGCGATGTCTTCGGCGGTGCCGGCGGCGGTGGTGGTGGCGGCGGGATTTTCGACGAGATGTTTGGTGGCGGAGGCGGCGGGCGCGACAGCGGTCGTGACGGCGCCGACCTGCGCTACGATTTGGAAATCACTTTGGAGGAAGCCGCCCGCGGTCTCGAAAAAGAAATCACCTTTCGCAAGGCCGTCACCTGCGAGCGCTGCAACGGCAGCGGTGCCGAACCCGGCTCGAAGCGCGTCACCTGCCCGACCTGCAAAGGCCACGGCCAGGTTCGTCGCTCCGGCGGCATCATCACCTTTACCCAGACCTGTCCGACCTGCGGCGGCAGCGGCCAGAAAATTGAAAAAGTCTGCACCGCTTGTCGCGGCGAGGGACGTACGGCGAAGACCACCAAGCTCAACGTTCGCATTCCTCCGGGCGTGGAAACTGGTTCGCGTCTCCGCTCCAGCGGCAACGGCGAGGCTGGTATGGCCGGCGGCCAGCCGGGCGATCTCTACATCGTGATCACCGTGCGCGAGCACGAGCTGTTCGAGCGCCATGGCAACGATCTCTTCTGCGAAATTCCGATCAAGTTCACCCTCGCCACGCTCGGCGGAGCGCTCGAGGTGCCCACGCTATTCGGCAAGGCCTCGCTGAAAATCCCCGCCGGCACGCAAAGCGGCACGACCTTCCGCCTCAAGGCCAAGGGCATGCCTTCGCTGCGTGGCGGTTCGGCCGGCGACCAGCTCGTGCGGGTCCACGTTGAGGTGCCGCAATCGCTTTCGGCCGAACAGCGGAAAATTCTTGAGGAATTCGCCCGCGTGAGCGGCGACGCCGACGAGCCCATGTCCCGGAGCTTCTTCGAGAAGGCGAAAAAATTCTTCTGACCATGCGCGTCGTCATCCTTGGTTCCGGCCGCGGCTCCAACGCCGAGGCGATTCTGCTGGCCCGGCAGGCGGGTCGGCTCGGGCGCGCCGAGGTTGTGCAGATTTTCTCCGACCGGCCCGACGCGGGCATTCTCGCACTTGGCCCGCGCTTCGGCGTGCCCGCGGCCTTCCTCGACGCCGCACCCTACAAGACCAAGCTCGATGGTGCCGCCGAGGAGCACTACATCGCGGCGATCATGGCCTGCCGCCCCGACATCCTCGTGCTCGCCGGTTTCATGCGCGTCATCAAGCCGCGGTTTTTGGAAGCGTTTGCGGGCCGGATCATCAACCTGCACCCGAGTCTGCTTCCCAGCTTTCCCGGATTGGACGGCATCGGCCAGGCTTGGCGCCGCGGCGTGAAAATTTCCGGCTGCACCGTGCATTACGTCACTTCCGAGGTGGATGGCGGTCCGATCATCGACCAGTCCGTGGTGCGCATCGAGCCGGACGATACGCTGGAAACGTTTGCTGAAAAAATCCACGCCGCCGAGCACGCCCTGCTGCCGTCGGTGATCGCCCGGCTGAGTGAGCATCGCTGAGACAGAGGCTTGCGGCGTGCGCGCCGGAAGGCGAAGCTCTCGCCTCCGATGAAAACCAAGGTCTTTGTTGATGGTCAGGAAGGCACCACCGGCTTGCAAATCCATGAGCGGCTCGCGCCGCGCGCCGACGTGGAACTCATTTCCATCGATCCGGCGAAGCGCAAGGACGCCGCTGCCCGCGCCGCCTGCCTGAATGCGGCCGACGTGGTTTTTCTCTGCCTGCCCGATGCGGCCGCCAAGGAATCTGTCGCGCTCGTCACGAATCCGCGCACCTGCGTGATCGATGCCAGCACCGCGCACCGTGTCGATCCGGCATGGGCCTACGGTTTGCCCGAGCTGGGCGCCGATTATCGCGCCCGCATCCGCACCTCCAAACGCATCGCCAACCCCGGCTGTCACGCCACCGCGTTCACCTTGGCGGTCCGTCCCCTTGTGCTCGCCGGTCTGCTGCCCGCGGATTTCCCGGTTTTTTGTTTTTCGATCACTGGCTACAGCGGCGGCGGCAAAAAGATGATCGCCGAATACGAAACGGACACGCCTCCGGCCCTGCACAGTCCGCGGCCCTACGCGCTCGGACTCGCGCACAAGCACCTGCCGGAGATGCGCGCGCACACCGGCCTTGCCGCCGCCCCGATCTTCAGTCCGGTGGTGGCCAATTTCTACAAAGGCCTGTCCGTGACCGTGCCGCTGCCACTGGCGAAACTACCTGGCGCTCCGACGCCCGCGGCGATTCATGCGGCGCTGATGGCGGCCTATGCCGGCGAAAAGTTTGTACGCGTGCTACCGCTGGGCGATGAGAGCGTGCTCGACGGCGGATTTTTTGATGTGCAGGCGTGCAACGACACGAACCGTGCGGACGTCGGCGTGTTTGGTCACGCCGGACAAGTTGTCGTGATCACGCGCCTCGATAATCTGGGCAAAGGCGCCTCCGGAGCGGCCATCCAGTCGATGAACTTGCATCTGGACCTCGACGAAGGCGCCGGTCTGGCGGTTTAAAATCCTGCCATGGCCGAGCCGTCACGCATCCTGGTGATCGAAGACGAGCCGGCTATCGCCGACGCCTTGGTTTACGCGTTGAGCACCGAAGGCTTCGTTCCCGAGTGGCGCGCCAACGGGCGGGACGGGCTTGCCGCCTTTGCGCAACAGTCGTTCGCCCTCGTGATTCTCGATGTGGGGTTGCCTGATGGAAGCGGTTTCGACCTGTGCCGTGAACTGCGGACGCGCACATCGGTGCCGGTGCTTTTCCTGACGGCCCGCAACGCGGAAATTGACCGCGTGGTGGGCTTGGAATTGGGCGGCGACGATTACGTAACCAAACCGTTTAGCCCGCGTGAAGTGACCGCTCGCGTCCGCGCCATCCTCCGCCGCACCCTTTCTTCGCCGCCTCAAGAGGGAGTGAGATTAAAAAACGATGTGTTTGCGGTGGACGATGACCGGAAGACGGTGCGGTTTCACGGCGTAACGTTGGAGCTGACGCGATGCGAATACCGGTTGCTCAAGGCTCTGCTGGCGAGGCCGGGCCGGGTGTATTCGCGCGACGAGCTCATGACGCAGGCCTGGGAGGATCCAGGCGCGAGTCTCGATCGCACGGTGGACGCGCATATCAAAACGCTGCGGGCGAAATTGCGCGCCGCAACCGGTGCAAAAAACGGAGACGAGACGGACGAAGTCATCCGTACGCATCGGGGCGAGGGGTATTCGGTGTGCATTGAACGGTGAAAATTCGCACCGCGATTTTTGGGGTTTATCTGGCGGCCTCGGCGGCGGGTTTTGCGGTGTTGATGGCGTTCATTCTGCACGAGGTGCGACCGCGTTATGTGGAATCCATGCGACGTACGCTGGGTGATACGGCGGGGTTGCTCGCGGCGCTGTTGGAAAACGATCTCGCGCGACAGCCCGCGGCGGAACCCGCCGCGGCGTGGCGGGGCAATCTCGACGCCTTGGAGAAGGCATCGGGCGCGTTGCGCGTTTATGTGACCGATGCGCGGGGAATCGTGGTTTTCGATTCGGCGGGAGGCCGGGACGTGGGGCGCGATTATTCCTGGCGTCCGGAGATGAGCGCGTATTTCAGCCGCGGGGAGCCTGCGGAGAATGCGAGCGTGGCGGCTGGCGAGGTGCGGGTGACCGCACCGGTAAGGGCGGCGGGTAAAGTCGTTGGCCGGGTGGGCGTGGCACGTTCGCTCAGTTCGGTAACGGAGGCGATTTTGCGGGCGCGTCTGCGCCTGTTGGCCGGCGGACTGGTGGTTGCGGCGCTGATGACGGCGGCGGGATGGTGGATCGCGGCGAAGCTCACGCATTCGCTGGAGCGGCTGACGGCCTATGCGCAGGCCGTGCGCGATGGAAAGGCCGCGCAGCCTCCGGTTTCCCGGGCGCGAGAAGTGGGGGCGCTGGTGACGGCGTTTGAGGAAATGCGGGTGGCCTTGGAGGGAAAAGCGTACGTGGAACGCTACACCCAGGCGCTGGCCCATGAGTTGAAAGCGCCGCTTTCGGCGATTCGTGGCGCGGCGGAATTGTTGCAGGAAACTATGCCTCCGGAGGAGCGGGCGAAGTTTCTGGCGCATTTACGCGCGGAGTCCGGACGCATTCAGCAGATTGTGGATCGCATGTTGCAACTGGCCGCGTTGGAGGCGCGCCGCGGATTGGAAACGACGGAGGTGCTGGCAGTGGAGACGTGCGTGCGAGAGGCGGTCGAGGCATTACGTCCGGTTTGGCTGGCACGCGGATTGACCGTAAAAATTGCCGCCGCCGGCGAGGGATGCCGGACAAAAGGAGAGCACTTCCTCCTCGTGCAGGCGGTCACAAATCTCCTGCAAAATGCGATCGAATTTTCGCCTCAGGACGGAATGATTGTGATTCGTGTGGAACCGGATTTTCCAAATGTCCGGGTGGTGATCGACGACGAGGGGCCGGGAATACCGGCCTATGCCCAGGGAAGAGTTTTTGAGCGATTTTACTCGTTGCCGCGTCCGGACGGCGGACGAAAAAGCACGGGCTTGGGGTTAAGTTTTGTGCATGAAATCGCGGCGTTGCACGGCGGCGGTGTCAGCGTGGAGAGCCGGACCGGAGGGGGAGCGCAGGCGGTGCTGACGTTACCGGCGGTTTAACGAAGATCGTTTTCACGGAGATTTCATGCCCGCTTCACGGGAAGTTCATCTGCGTCAGGCAGAATGGCGGGGATGAACACCTCCTCACTGGTTTCCGAAGGCCGCACCTGGTTTCAGCGGCGCGCTCTTTTTTTCAAAATCATCGGCGTGGCCTTGCTCGGGTTGCTCCTGCTCATTCCGCTGGGAATGGTGGATTCCACGCTGAGCGAGCGTCAGTCACGCTACCGCGAAGCGGTGGTGGACGTGACGGCGACTTGGGGCGGTTCGCAACGCGTGGCGGGTCCGGTATTGCTCATTCCCTACACCTATAGGGCCGACGTGGAGGAGACGCGGTTTGTGAACGGTCAGCCGGTGAAGGAGCTCCGGGAGCGGATAATGCGAGGCGAGGCGGTTTTTTTGCCGGAACAGCTCGATGTGCAGGGCCAAGTGGATCCGTCGCTGCGCCGGCGCGGCATTTACACGACACCCGTTTACGCCGCGCGATTGAAGCTCTCCGGTAAGTTCGCTGCGCCCACGTTTGAATTTATCACCGGGCGCAATGTGCAACCGCTATGGGAGCAGGCGCGCGTTTCCTTCATGATCAGCGATCTGAGAGGAACGCGGGAGAATCTGGTGCTGCGTTGGGGGACAGACGACGTGCCCCTGCAACCCGGCGCACGTTTTTGCGACATGGGCACGGGGGTGTATGCACCGGTAAAGCAGGCGGCAGGTGAGAGTCGCGAGTTCGCGCTGGAGCTGACGCTCAACGGCAGTGACGGTCTGCAATTTGTGCCCTTGGGGCGGCAGACCAACGTGAAAATCAGGTCCGCTTGGGCCGATCCCAGCTTTGGCGGAGCATATTTGCCCATTGCCCGTGAGGTCGGACCTCAAGGATTTAACGCGGAGTGGCAGGTCTCGTATTATGGGCGGAGCTTTTCGCAGGCTTGGGGAACGACCGGCAGCGGTAACGTGGCACCGTCTGCCAAAGAATTGGGTGAGTCCGCCTTTGGCGTGAGCCTAATGCAGCCGGTGAACATGTATCGCACGATCGAGCGGGCCATCAAATACGGCGTGCTGTTTATCACTTTGGTTTTCACGACCTTTTTCCTGTTTGAGGCGGTGTGCGGGGTAAGGCTGAGCGCGTTTAACTACCTTTTGGTCGGTTGCGCCTTATGTTTGTTTTATCTCGGTGCGCTGGCCCTGGTCGAACTCGTGCGGTTCGCTCTGGCTTATGCCTTGGCGGCGGGGGCCTCCACCCTGCTCGTGGCACTTTATAGCTGGCATATTCTTCACAGCGGACGTCGGGCGTGGCTCGTGGGTGGGATGCTCGGCGGCGTCTATGGTTACCTCTATTTCGTGCTGCAAATGGAGGATTTCGCTCTGCTCGCAGGTACGGGAGCGTTGTTCGCGGTCTTGGCTGCGGTCATGTATGCGACCCGAAAGCTTAATGCCGGCTCGGCCAAGCCGGAAAACGAGGAGGCTGGGGCGTGAGACGTTGCCGTCTGCCCCGGTTGCACTGTGCGTTGTGCGGACTGCTGCCGCTGCGGGCGCGCCGGGGATTATTGGCCTTGCCGCGAATGCACGCGGCAGGGACGTTCTTCCGGATGAGCTTGTTTGAAACCAAAGCCAAGATCCTTCCTGAAGCCGTCGATGCGATCGACGACGTGTTGCTGGAGCTCGGCGTGGAGGGCTGGAGTTTGCTTCAAGACGTGATCATCCGCCGGGCGTGGCTCGTCGGGATTTTCCCCTCGGCGGCCGAGGCGCAGGCGCGTTGGGCGGAATTGCGTCCGTTGCTGAGTGCGGCGGGCATCGCTCTGGCGGGCGAGCCCGAGGTCCGTGCCTTGGCGGATCAAGACTGGCGCGACAGTTACAAGGCTCATTTCAAGGCTTCCCGCTTCGGCCGTCTGCATTGGGTGCCGGTTTGGGAACGGGAAAAATTTCAACTTGGAACGGGCGAGGTGGTCATCTGGCTCGATCCGGGTCTCGCCTTCGGCACGGGCAATCATGAAACCACCCGTTTGTGCTGCGAACGGCTGGTGACCTTGGCGGAGCAGGCGGGAGATCGGGTCGCCGGCTTGCGTGTCATCGACGCGGGATGCGGTTCGGGAATTTTGGCTCTGTCGGCGGCCAAGCTGGGTTTCCAGCGCGTGGAGGGTTTTGACAACGACCCGGAGGCGGTGCGTGTCAGCGAGGAAAACGCCGCGCTCAACGACCTGACGGGGTCGGTCCGGTTTTTCACGGGCGACCTTGTGAGCGGTCTCGCGGGACAGCAGGCCAACGTCTTGCTGGCCAATATTCAAGCCGATGTCCTGATGCGTTTTGTGCGTGAGTTGACGACAGCGGTCGCACCGGGAGGCGCCTTGGTCCTGAGCGGGATTCTGGCGATCGAGCTCGAACGCGTCCGCGAGGTGTTTACGGCTGCCGTGCCGGCTTGGACGGTCCAAAGCCGGGTGATGGGCGAGTGGAGCGATCTGGCGCTTACCAAGCCGGTCTAAGGACTTGGGGTCGAAACGGGAGCGCGTTTAGAAGCCGTTGGCTTCAGGCGCGACTCCCACGACTTTGATTTCGATCTGACCGACGGCCTCGATGCCGAGATTTTGGCGGTAAATATCGCCGACTTCCTGAGTCAGATAGCCCTGAATGGCATCCAATTTGGCGTTGGGGCGGACCTTCAGGCGAATGACGGTTTCCAACTTGCCGCGCCGACGTGAAACCGTGGCGCGGGCCGAGGCCACGCCTTTGAGTTGCTCGCAACAGGCTTCCACGAGCCGGTGCAATGCCTGACGGGAGATGGCCAAGCGGCCTTTTTCATCTGTGGAAAGCACCAGCGTACTGGGCTGACGCAGCAGAATCAGGATGGCCAACACCGCCAAGCCCGTCCACAGGACGACGACTTGGAGCGAGGAAAAATGGAGTAAATCAGACCAGGAGGCGATCACGGTAACCAAAGTTAATCGGTGGCCGGGGCGTCGGGCCAGAGATCGTCGGACTTGTCGCGATTGGCCGTGAGATCGGACGGAAGCCGTACGCCTTCGATGATGACATCGATTTTGGAAACGTTTTTGCCGGTCATCGCGATGACCTGTTTGCGCACCGCGAGCTGCACATCGTAGGCGGTTTTGCCGATTTCAGCCCCGTAATTCACCACGAGCCGCAGCTCGATGGAATAGGTGTCCTCGTTGTCTTCCGTAACTTTGACGCCGCGGTGGTCGGATTCGCGTTTCGCGAAAAGCTCGCTGATGCCGTCGACGAGCCCGCCGCCTACACCGGCCACACCGGGGATCTGCAAAGCCGCCAGTCGCACGATACTCGCCACGACCGTGTGGTTGATCTTGATGTCGCCAAGCTCCGGCTGGTCGTCGAAGCGGGGAGGGGAAGTGAACTCGGGCGATTGCATGATATGTGTTTCTAAGTAACCCATTTGGCGCAGGGGTTGCAAGCTGGCGCAAAATATTGGGCAAAAAAACTCCCGCGGCCAAGGGCGCGCGGGAGGGGGGAATCGGGCGATCCGTTTTAGGAGAACAGATCGGTGGGGGTCCGGGCGAAAAAGTCCTCCATGTAGGCCGTGGTGGCCTTGCCCTCGATAAAGGTGGGATCGCTCATGATCGCCTTATGGAGGGGGATGGTGGTCTTGATGCCACGGATAAGATATTCGCTGAGCGCCCGATAGCTGCGCTGGAGGGCGGTGGGCCGGTCGCGACCGAAGCAGATGAGCTTACCGATCATCGAATCGTAATACGGCGGGATCGTGTAGCCCGAGTAGGCGTGACTGTCGACGCGCACGCCATGGCCGCCAGGAGCGTAATAAAGACCGATCGTGCCCGGGGAGGGAGCGAAGTTGCGCGCGGGATCCTCGGCGTTGATGCGGCACTCGATGGCGTGCTTCTCCCACTTGATGTCGCTTTGGTCGAAGGCGAGCTTCTCGCCGTTTGCGATGAGGATCTGCTGCTTGATGAGGTCGATGCCGGTGCATTCCTCCGTCACCGGATGCTCCACCTGGATGCGGGTGTTCATCTCGATGAAGTAGAAATTACCCTTCGCATCCACGAGGAACTCGATCGTGCCGGCGTTCTCGTATTCGGCCGCCTCGGCGGCTTTCACCGCGAATTTGCCCATGCGCTTGCGCAAATCGGGCGTAAGGAACGGCGATGGCGACTCCTCGATGAGCTTTTGGTGACGGCGTTGCACGGAACAATCGCGTTCGCCGAGCTGCAGGACCTTGCCATGGCTGTCAGCGAGGATCTGGAATTCGATGTGGCGGGGCTTTTCGATGTATTTTTCGATGTAGACCGAGCCGTTGCCGAAAGCTTTTTCAGCTTCGTTGCGCGCCACGTGGTATTCCTTGGCAAAGGAAATGTCGTTGTGGGCGATGCGCATGC
>JAEKKV010000038.1 GCA_019510185.1 Verrucomicrobiota bacterium
GCCATCGACGACCAGAGCACGGGCGCCGCCCTGACGCAACCGGTCGGATTCTCGTCGGTGCTGTTCGCCACCACGGCCAGCGCTCCGACGCTCGTGCTCGGCGCCAGCACAGTGACGTTCACCCTCGTCAACATCGGCGGCACCGTGTGGGAACTGCGGGCTTCGCAAACCGGATCTGCTGCCGGCCTGGCTATCTCCGGCCTGGCCTTCATCAAGGGGCATTGAAGTCATGAGCGACCACCAAGCTGCATTTGAGGCCGCAGCAGCCGCCAGCGCCAGCAAGGTCATGTACACCGGGGCCGGCGCCACGGTGGGCGGACTGTTTACCGGGAGCATGGCGCTGCCGCTGGTCGGGCTTTTCATCGCCCTGGCCGGATTCTTCGTCAACACCTACTACCAGCGCCGCCGCGATGAGCGCGAGGCGAGGGAGTCGGCCTGGCGGATGCGCGTCATTCAGACCCAGGCCGGGGAGTTGGCGGAATGAACCCGCTCGCCACCGCTCTGGCTGGGCTCGGTGGCCGCCGCTTCCTGCTGGCCGTTGGTAGCAGCGCCCTCACGACGCTGTTGCAGTGGCACGCAAAGCTCGACCCGGGCGGCACCGCATACACGACTTTCATCCTCGGTACGGTCGGGGCCTACATCGCGGGGAACGTGATTCAGAAGCGCGCCGAAATCAAGGCGCAGGAGACCACGCCATGATCACCGTCGATGACTACTTCATGGGCCGCCGCGAGCAGCACCCGCTGGCGCTGTCTACCGACATTGAGCGCAACGCGACGCGCACCGTGGCCGTGGCCAATGCGCTGATGGCCCGGGCCATGGGCGCCGGCATCCACTTCGACAGCAACCCCAAGACCGGCAGCCCGGTCAGCAGCGGCTGGCGACCGCCCGCCGTGAACGCTGCAACCAAGGGCGCGGCCACGAACTCCAAGCACATGACCGGCTTGGCCGTCGACGTCTATGACCCGGCCGGCAAGATCGACGCGTGGCTGCTGAGCGAGCGTGGCCAACAGGCGCTGGTGGATCTCGGCGTGTGGATCGAGGACCCGGGCGCCACGGCCGGATGGAGCCACTGGCAGATCGTGCCCCCGGGGTCGGGCCGCCGGGTGTTCCATCCGTGATCCCGCTCTGGGCCATCAAGCTCGGCGCCATTGCAGCGCTGGCCCTGGCGCTGTTTTCTGCCGGCGCCTACTCGCACATGCGCTGGGCCGACGCCAAGGCCGCCAAGGCCGCATTGCAAGCCTCGGAGCAGGCACGAAAGGACGAACGTGAAAACGCAGTCTCCGCCATCCGCAAGCTCGACAACTTCGCCGCGGCTCAGGCCGCTGACCAGGGCCGGGCTCTTGCTGCTCGCAGCGACCTTGAGCAGCTGCGCGGCGGCGCCCAGAATGCCATCACCACGCACATCGCGATCACCAGCGCCTTGCGCGGGTTCTTGTCGGCCCAGATGAGCCACTTCGGGTCTTCCATACAGCTTTGCTCCGATTGGTAGGGTGGTCCAATGCTTGCGCCATTCGAGCAGCGGTCCGTACTCGTCCATGCCGCTAACGATGGCCACCGGCTCGGCCTGCTGTGCCGGTGGCAGGCGATACAACGGCACGACCTCGGCATCCGTGATGTCCGAGCGCTCGTCCTGGATCCGCGCCAGTCGCTCCAGCGCCACGTCCTGGCGCCGGTAGGTCGCATTGATGACCGGCGCACGCTCGCTGATGACGGCGTACCAGAAGGGTTCGGCCAGCGCCACCTGGGCGCGCAGCCGCTCGACGTGCATCTCGTCCAGCGATGTCACCAGACCCGTCGCCCACTTCACGACGCCGGCTCGGTCGTTGTCGACGATCTGCTGCGCCACCTGGCGGTTGTCGGTGCGCAGCCGCTCCAGCTCGGCGTGCTGCTGGCCCACGCAGTCAAGGCACCAGCCATCGGCGATGTGGTTGCAGTTCATGAGGTGTGGCATGGTCATGGTCGTACTCTCTTCCCGGGGATGGGGTTTTAGGTCGCCTCGGCTGGCGCCGGCTCGATCTTGAATTGCTTCGTCTCGGCGTGCTTCTCCAGCAGGTTCACCATGCGCTCGGCACCGCCGCGAGTGGGGTGAACGCTCACGACACCGAAGGCGCTGTTGTCGCCGTACCGCCAGGTGACGACGTGAACCAGGGCCGGCGCCGCCAGCGTGGGCGCAGGCGCCGGCATTGGGCTGCCGACGCACGGGCCCAGTCCGCACTTCGCGCATGTGCGCGGGTACGACTTGCCTTGGAGCTTCAGGGTTTCGTTGCAGATGGTCATGGTCAGACTTTGCCAGTTCCGGGGATAGGAAAGTCAGACGGCACGCCACTCGCGGACCTTGTTGATGAGCAGGCGCTGCGCCTCCAGGCTGTCGGGCATGGCGTGCCAGCGCCGGTCTTCGAGGATGGCCAGCGCCTCACAGGCACTCAAGCCACCGCGAGAGGCCAGCTTGTCCAGGCTTTGATAGTGGTTCGTATGCGCCTGCTTCTCGTGCGGCGCGATCAGCGCGAACGGGATCTCGCTGACGATGGTGGCGCCCATGATGGGCATGACAGTTCGGGTCATGGATAGCTTTCGGGGATTGAAATCAGACAGGCTTGGCGCGGCGCTCGTCACGGCTTGTGCCCCATGACAGCCCTGCGTGGTTGAAGCCCGCTTCTTCATGGCGCTCGCGAGGCGTGCCGCTGGGTGCGACGCTCCAGACCGTGCCTTT
>JAEKKV010000001.1 GCA_019510185.1 Verrucomicrobiota bacterium
GGCAGGACCTGCGTATGCCTGAGACCGGCGGGTTGACCCATGTGCTTTCCTTGGCCGAAGATTCCGCCGGTCGGATCTGGGCGGGAACGGAGGACGGTTTGGTTTTCCAGAAATCAGGAGAGCAATTTGTCCCGGTGCCATTACCGGGGGCTCAATCCGGAGACGCTATCCGGTTCATCGTTCCAGATGGCCCGGACACGGTTTGGATCGGTGCGCTCCGAGGCGGGCTCTACCGCTGGCGGGACGGCCGGATCAGTCGGTTGCCAGGCGGCGCAGGCCTGCGCATTGATGACTTGCGTTCGCTGATCATTACGGAGGAGGGGGATTTTTGGGTGGGCACGGCGGGTGGCTTGCGGCGTGTGGCGCGGGACGAGATCGAGCCTGTGATGGACGGACGTCAGACGTCCCTTCACTTCGTGGCCTATGGACGGGACGACGGGGTGCCTTCGACCGAGTTTTCGCTGGGGTTTCGTGGGGCCACGACCAGGACACCCGATGGTCATCTCTGGTTTGCCACCCTCCGCGGGGCGTTGGAAATCCTGCCAAAAGAAAAGCCTGCGCCCGCCATCGCCACGCTGCCGGTGTTGATTGAGGAGGTGCGGGTGGGCGGGACGGCAATGGGTTTAAACGGGGACGTTGGATTATTGATTCCTCCGCGTTCCGGTCCGCTCGAAATCCGCTACACGCTGGCTCAATTGAGCGCACCGGAGCGCCTTCGGTTTCGCTATCGTTTGTCGGGCTCGGGGAGCGGTGCGTGGGTCGATGCTGATCACCAAAGGACGGCGCTGTTTACCTATCTGCCGCCGGGCGACTACCGGTTTGAGGTCGCCGCCGCCGCGGTGGACGGACCATGGCTGCCCACGACGGCGTCGCTGGCCTTTACGGTCCGCGCCGCGTGGTGGGAAACGAGTTGGTTTCGCGCGGGTGTTGGCCTGCTTGGCGCGCTGGCGCTGGCCGCGTTGGTGAGACTCGGGGTGAGGCGCCGGATGCGTGCGCGCATGCGCAGGCTGGAACAGGAGAATGCGCTGGAGCGCGAACGCACCCGCTTGGCGCGCGATCTGCACGATCAAGTAGGGGCGAGCCTCACGCAAATCGCGCTCCAAGTGCAGGCAGCAACGAGTCCAGACAGTCGTGCAAGGCTGGCCGACTCCGTTCGCCAGACCGTGGATGATCTCGACGGGGTTGTTTGGGCCACGAACCCCATCAACGATACCCTCGACAGTTTACTCCAGTATCTGGTGCGTTTTTCCTGGGACTTTTTAAAACCTGCGAACGTCCGGCTTCGTATCGACTTCCCGATTGAAGTGCCGTCACGCATTCTCCCGCCGGAGTTCCGTCACCATGTCCTCTTGGTGGTGCGCGAAGCGCTCAACAACGCCGTCAAATATTCCGCAGCCAGCGAAATTCATTTGGGCGCCTCCTTTAGCCCGGCGGCTCTCACCATCACCGTTGCCGACAATGGCCGTGGCTTTGATCCAGAAACTTGCGGGAAGGGTGGAAACGGACTGAGCAACATGCGCGAGCGGGCCGCAACCCTGAGTGGCGAGTGCCGCATCGACAGTCGGCCGGGAGCCGGAGCCCGCGTTACCTTGATTGTGCCTTGGTTTTCCACTGGCTCCGTGTTACCAAAGCCCGACTCCCCCTAATGCCCCTCCGTATTTCCATAGTAGAAGACGACCCGGCAGTTCGCAAAAGTCTGGCTGGGATTATCGAGGACAGCCCGGATTTTGAATGTTTGGGTGCCTATGGTTCCGCCGAAGAGGCCTTGTGCGAAGTTCCCCAGCGCCTGCCCGATGTGCTGTTGATGGACATCGGCTTGCCGGGGCGCAGCGGCATCGAATGCACCGCTGCACTCAAGGCCGCGCATCCTGGATTGCAGGTGCTGATCCTGACCACCTACGACGAAAGCAAAAGCATCTTCGAGGCGCTGCGTGCCGGTGCGAGCGGCTATCTGCTCAAGCGTTCGCGGCCGGAGGAGTTGCTGAAAGCTGTCGAGGAGGTGCATGCCGGCGGCGCTCCGATGTCCCCGAGTATCGCCCGCCTGGTCGTCACGCATTTTCGTCAGTTTAACCAGCCGGCGAACGAGGTGGAAAATCTTACGCAGCGTGAGCTGGAGGTGCTGCAACACCTCGCCAAAGGGCTTCTCTACAAGGAAGTGGCCGAGAGTCTGGGGATTGGCATCGGCACGGTGCGCACGCATGTGGAGGCCATCTATCGCAAGCTCCACGTGCAAACCCGGACCGAGGCGGTGCTCAAGTTGCTTTCCAAGTAGGCGGGCGCTCCGCTGTCCCGCTTGGTTGGAGTTCAGCATTCTGGAGGGTGGCGGCGCCGTCGCATGATATTGGGTCCCAGAGAGCACCGAGTCTCAAACCAGAGTCCACAGCGTGCGGTCTTCCGAACCTTCCGGGCTCTGTGAACTCGGATCGGAATTCCGGCTCGGCTCTGTGACAAATCCGGAAAACGACCTGTTACAGACGACCAGGGCGGCGCCAGCCACGCACGGGATGGCGGCACATGACGGTGATCTCGGGGGCACACTGGCCGAGGATTTTCTCGTGCCGCGCGTCGTCGGTCGGCAGCGGTAGCTACTTGGCTAGGAGGCCGTTGACCAACTATGCCGCCACGCTGAGAGAGGCGGCCTCTGATGTTCATCGGATGTTCAGGGTTCCATCGATGAGGCATTATGAGCGGTGCCCGGGTGCCCCGTCGGAATCGACTGCATCCTCACCTACACCCCAAACCTGTATCCTTCTCGTGCAAAAGATATTCCGCCTCTGTGCCCCCTGCCATCGCCGCACGCTCGCGGTTACGCTCTTAACCGCCGTCTTGGCCGCTGCCTCTTCCGCCTACGCCGCCAACGATCTTTGGGTCGGCAACTCGGATGCCAACTTCAGCACCACGTCCAACTGGACCAGTTCGGTCGCGCCCAGTGGCAATACCCCCCAGTTCGGAACCGCCGGCTCCTCCGGCACTACCCTGAACAACGACATTTCGAGCGCTACCTTCGTCGGCCTCACGTTCAACAGCGGCGCCAGCGCGTTCACCATTACCGGCAACAGCTTCACGCTGACGGGTAACATCACGAACAGCAGCTCCAGCCTGCAGACGATCAGCACCGGCATGACTATGGCGACGGGTAATAGAACCTTGGCGGGCGGCACTGGCGGGCTGACCCTCGGCGGGACAATTACGCAGACCCAAACAACGGCTAGCGCAGGTTTGAGTATCACCGGAGTCGTCAACAGCACCGGCACCTTGACTGAAGACGGTGGATCAACTAGCAACGCCGGCTACCTCAACCTCGCTTCCAGCGCTGCCGGCAACACACTCAATGTGACCGCTGGCACCTTTTCCTTCCTTGGTACGACGAGCGGCACCAAACCACTTTCTGTCGTCGGCCAAAACGCGGCGGGCACCGCCACTCTCAACGTCAGCGGCGGCAATCTGGTGATTGGCGCCAACACTGGCTTCGCTCTCGCCAACGCCTCATCCGGAACGGGTGTGCTGACGATCACCTCTGGCACCGCCACGATCAATCGCGGCACCACGGAGACGACAACGAACACCGTGGACGCACGCATGATCATGATGGGTAGGGCCCCCGGTGTCGACGGCGGCAATACCGGCATAATCAACCTGAACGGCGGCACCTTGGCCACCGACCGCCAATTCGTTCGTAATGGAAGCAGCGGTGGGACCGCGGGCGTCGCGAATTTCGTGTTCGGCGGCGGCACCCTGAAAGCTCTCGGAAACCAGACAGATTGGCTCCAGTCAACGACCGCATCGCTCGCTGGCCAGGGCGGCACCGCCGTCAACACCAACGCGCAGGCGCTCTCCTCGGTGACGACCACGTCCGTCTCCACCATCGACGCCAACAGCTACTCCGTCGCCATCAATAGCGCCATCAGCGGCGTGGGCGGCTTTAACATCAGCAGCAGCAGCAGCCCGGGAACCAGCACGGTGACGTTCGGCGGCACCAATACCTACACCGGAGCAACCACCGTCACCGCCGGCACGCTTTCGGTCACTGGCAGTCTTGCTTCCGGCAGCGCCGTCAGTGTTGCCTCGGGTGGGACTTTGCGCGGCACGGGTACGATCAACGGAGCCACCACGATCGCCAGCGGTGGCATCCTGGCAGCAGGCACGAGCGCAGCTTCCATCGGCATCCTTACTTTCAACAGCACGCTCGACGTCACCGGCGCGACCGTTTCGCTCAAGCTTAACAGCACCGGCGGCACGTTTGATCTGCTCACGTCGTCGGATGCCGTCACCTTGGGCTTAGGCACGGCTACGTTGTCCTTGAGCGACATCGGCAGCGGTTCTTGGACGGGAACCTCCAGCGCCTTTACCATCCTGCATGGCTCCTCCATCAGCGGAACCTTCGCCGGGCTTTCGGATGGTTCGACGATCACCGTCGGGGCCAATAGCTTCACGATCAACTATACGAGCAGCGACGTCACTCTTACCGCCTCCGCCATCCCCGAACCGGCCACCTACGCCGCAATCTTCGGCGCCTTGGCACTGGGCATGGGTCTGATGCGTCGTCGTTGCCAGTCGGCGGTCTGAGCAAACCCTCAATCTTCTGGCGGCCAAGATATGATCTCTTTGCCGGACACTTCCCTGGAAGGCGCCCCGCTGATGAACGACCCGTTCGTCAACGGCCGGAAATGGCATGAAATGGCCGAGCTGCTGACGGGATTCCATCGGCCACTGCGCGATGCCGGGCATGCACTCGACAGCGCTTGGCAGCCGCCGGTCCTGCCTGCGGGAACACCGTGGGAAGACGTCTGCGAAGACTGGGCGGCGCATGAGTCGGCGCATCTGCCCGACATCTATGACGCGGCCCGGAGGTTGGTCCGGACGACTCGCATTCCGATATCCCTGCCGGCCGTCCTTTATTTTCTTCGGTTCCGGCATCGGGCGGCACTGGATCACGTTCAAGGCTCATTTGCTTGGCGTGATGAACGGCCGGTGAGCCTGATTCCTTTTCCGCCCATCCCACCGGGAGAATTTGCCGAATGGCTGCTGACAGAGTGGGGGAACAACCGCGGCGTCCTGCTCGCCTTTCCCGAGGCGGCCGCCTTGTAAGCGGCAGCCGTCCTCGGCGCAGGCGGTGCGGACTCATGTACCCTTACGAGAGAAAGTATTTTGATGCCTATTACCCCCTATGTTCGTTCAGGCGCCCGGGATTCTCGACGTGGCTTCGCGTTGCTGATCACGATCACGCTGTTGTCATTTTTGGTGCTCTTGTTGGTGAGTCTCGCGGCGCTGACGCGCGTTGAGACCCAAGTTGCCTCGAATAGCCAGCAACTCGCCCAAGCGCGGCAGAACGCACTCCTGGCGCTGAACATCGCGCTAGGTCAATTGCAGAAAACCGCCGGCCCCGACCAACGTGTCACCGGCACTGCCGACCTCGCGGGCAAAGCCGCCGGAGCCCGTCTGACGTCCACCGTTGACGCACCCACCAATACCACGAGCGTCAACGGCATCTCCAACGGTCTGGTCAAGGTCCAACCCGGCACCCGCTACTGGACCGGCATTTGGGGTAACTCCAATCTCTCCGTTCCGACCAGCGGCAACGGCAACATCTACGAAAAGACCCCGAGCCCGGTTCTCCTCAACTGGTTGGTGAGCGGCAATGAAACGACCACCTTCAATGCCTCGACCGCTGCGGGCACGTTCGGCCAAATCACGGGCTACAACGGAGTCTCGGGCACCACGGCCCCTTTGTTTAATCCGGGAATCGCCCCGGTCCTTCCCCCCGACGCCACCACGACGGGCACCATCAAGGACAGGACGAACGCCAGCCGTGATGTCGTCTTACTTGTAGGTGCGGCTTCGGCGGGCACCACCAACCGCACGCTGCCCGATGGGAGCACGGAAAACTATTATGATCGGTATGTCGCCGCTCCGTTGGTGGACATCAAGGCTGACAACGCCACCATTCCCGGGCTGGGAAGTTCCGGCCAAAGCACCATCGGACGCTACGCTTACTGGATCGGCGACGAAGGGGTGAAGGCGAAATACAATCTCGTGGATACCTACGCGAGCTACACCTCGCCGACGGATAACACCGCCGTGGATTTCAAGACCCGAGAGGGTAATACATTATCCACCACCAACGGTGCGCTGGCGCGCTACCGGCTCATGGCCTCCCAGCGCAACGGCATCGAAGGACTCGCAGACCTGAACTATCAGGCCAACGATACCAAAGTCGGCCGGGTGCTGAATCTTGAGCAGATGCGTTTCGCCGGCTCGACCACGGTAAACGCCCCAGCCCAACAGCAGCGCATCCACGACCTCACCACAACTTCGATGGGAGTGTTCGCCAATACGATGGAAGGCGGCCTGCGCAAAGATCTCACAGCCTACCTGACGACGGGGGATCTGGGCGCAGCCAACAAAATCATTCCCACCACTTACAGTCCCACCAAAGGGCCCACTTGGGGGTTGTTGAAGTCCTACACTGATCTCGCGACTGCGGCGGATGTCTCCATCCGCCCCGCGAGCACGACGCAGATGGGTATTTTCCCGATCGTGTCGGACGTGCGCCTGCTCTTCGGGCTGAAGCCGAAGAACACAATCACGTCGGATGCGGATTATGCAACCAGCGAGGCTCAGGCTCTTTTTTGTCCGCTGATCGTTCTGACCAACCCCTATAATGTCCCGCTCCGTTTGACTGGCGGGTCGGCCGGCGCTCTGAACATGGAGTTCAAGGTTACGGTGACCCCGAACATCAGCACCGCCCAATTTAGAGGTGAACCCTACTTTACCAATATCAAAAGCACCCCCCGCACTCCTGATCTGGAGTATCGTGCTCTGTCACGCGTGGACAGCAACGGAGCCCCACTTCGCGGCCCCAAAACGCTGCTAAATGGTGTTAAGTTTCAATTTCCCAACAACATCATCCTTCAGCCCGGAAAATCCGAGGTTTTTTCGATCACAAGCAATCAGGTGGATGTCGGCGACACCGCCACACTGACGGCGGGCCCGCCAAGCGGTAACACATTCCATTATTACGGCAAGACCGTGACGGGCTCCAATATGAATAGCCCTACATATAAAACGGAAGACGGGGCCAATTCGGCCCCTATCGATATTGTGTTCAGCAATGCGTCTGGCGATGTGAAGTATCTTAAGGCAATCGACATCAAAAAGAACGCGCCCGGGAACAATAATATCAATCGACAACCCGAAGCCTTCGTCATCGGCATGTTCAAGGCCAACGTAAATTATCCCGGGGACGATGCTCCGCCTTCTGCTACCGACCCGAATCGCAACCGCACGTTGCGCCCCTTCGCTGATTTTAACCTGAGGGCGGTAAATAACCGCCGGATTCTTTACATGTTCTCTCTCCCGCCGCTTTATAATCAATGGCTTTCAGTTGCAGGCACGGCGGCACAAGATGTCCCCTCCGCTTTCACGCAATATCTTGGGACGGGAGCATTTTGGGGACGCGATACGAAGAACGCATTGCACGAGGCCCGTTTATTTGACCTGCCGACTCCCCCTGCCTCAGGCACCGAGATGTCGCTGCTTTCGCTCGCCCAGTTGCAGCATGCCGACCTGACGGCGGATGACGACGACGTCGGGGTGGGCCATCAGCCGGGTTATGCGGTGGGAAATTCATCCTGCCCCCCCTACCTGGCGCGCGATCAAACCAAGCAACAACGCCCCGACTGGTATTCACTCCAGACCGACGGCAACACCGAGGTGCAGCGTAACTATTACGACATCAGCTATCGCTTAAACTGTGCGTTGTGGGATAAATATTTCTTCTCCGCGATCCCCCAAGCCGCGACGAGCTACGAATCGGTGAACCCCCGCTATCGCTTTTTGCCCGACACGACTCTCGCAGCAGCCAGCTCCACTGACAAAGCCACGGCCCTGCATAATCCGACGCTCACCGCCCGCTATATGATGGTGGAAGGAGCCTTTAATATAAACTCCACCTCCATTGAGGGATGGAAGGCCGTGCTGGGCGGCTCCAGGGGCCTTAAAATGCCCGGAGACAGCCAAGCCGATGCCGCGTTCCCCCGCAGCGTGCGGCAACCGGACGAGGCCAAGGTGCCAAAGGCCTCGGGAGACGAGGCCGATACCTATACTGGCTTTCGCCGGCTCAATGACGCCCAACTCACCGCCTTGGCGACCGAGATCGTGAAACAAGTGCGTCTCCGCGGGCCCTTCGTTTCTCTGGCGCAGTTCGTCAATCGGACGCTGACCACCACCGCGTCGCTTGCGCTCCAAGGACCACTCCAAACCGCGATCGATCAAACCGCGATCGATTTCCCCGCCACTGGAATTAATATTTTCACGAAGGCGGACGCCCCAATCGATATCAAAGTGGTAGACGAAGACGGTGGGTCGAGCTCCAGCACTGGCACCTTTGCCATTTTCCCGAACGCTACGCCGCCGGTAAATGTGAGTGAGCAGGGCTATCGCTCGACCGCAGCTCCCGGCTGGCTGACCCAAGCCGATCTTCTGCAAGTCATCGGGCCGGCGCTGTCCACGAGGTCCGACACGTTTGTTATCCGCACCTACGGCGACGTAAAAAACCCGCTTGATGCGAGTGCGCCCCCGATCTCCCAAGCTTGGTGCGAAGCGGTGGTGCAACGCCTCCCTGACTATGTGGATACCAGCGACAACGCCGAGGTCGATCCCGTGAACCTTCCGGCCGCAAGCATCAACCGCACCTACGGTCGGAGGTTCAAAGTCGTATCCTTCCGCTGGCTCACCTCCAACGATATCTGATCATGCCGACACGTCTTCTTCTCCTTTGTCTGTCTCTGGTGGCAACGCTTCGTGCGGTTGAAGAGCCTCCAAAACCGCCCGTCAGCCTGACTTTTTCGGTCGTGAGCTGGGGCAATGCTATTTCCGATCTTTATTACAAATCGGGCGGCACACACAAAAAGATCGTCGCACCGGCCTTCGCGCCTTCCGCGTTCATGCAATACACGGGCCCGGCCGAGTTGGTGTTTTACTCCCGTCAGGCCCCGACCTCGGATTCGAATGGCTCCGAGTTCCCGGCTGCGGTCAGCACGAATCCAAAGCCGGAAAAACCCCGGGAAATCGAAGCCTGCCGCGTGCTTTTGCCCGCCGATGAAACCCGCGCGACCATCCTGCTGGCACCTATTGATCCCGGCCATTATCAAGGTTTCGTAATCCCGGGCGACCCGACCAAGTTTCCCTTCGGGCAAGCCAAGCTAGTCAACCTCTACAACCAGCCGCTCGCGATTAAGTTCAACCGTAGCGGAGCCGTCCTGCTCAAACCCAACGAAAGCACAGTCGTCGCCCCGAATACCGATTCGTCTCTCCTCATCGAAGTCGCCGCCTACAAAGGTGATAAATGGAAGCGATTACTCGACAATATTTTCACCCTCCACGAAGACGAACAGGCCATGGTCATCCTCTCGAGCGGCGACTATAAGTTCTTCCGCAACGACATGGGCGAGGCGGCCGGTGAAGTCCAGGTCACCGTGCTTCGTCAGAGGAAGGAGAAACCTGCGTCCGATAAACAGGGAACTGCTGATCCTTCGGCTATCCGTTGATGAGTTCGCTTCTTCCCCTCCCTTTTCTGTGACCTTTGGTGCCGCCACCCAACCACCCTCACGGAGTTGTTGGTCAAATTCGAAATAATCCGGATGCCCCGCGACGAATCACCGCTTCAGATCGCGAGTCCGGTAACGCCACGCCTCCTCTTGGCATCTCGACTTTTCATGTCTCGTTTTCTTCTCCTTTCCTTCTCCGTTATCTTCGTTTCCCTCGCGTTCGGCCAGTCGTCGTCTGCGCAGCAAACAAACGTCCTCTGGTACGCCCAGCCCGCCCGGTCGTGGATGACCGAGGCGCTGCCGCTCGGCAACGGGTCGCTCGGCGGCATGCTCTTCGGGCTCACCGGCACCGAGCGCATTCAATTCAACGCCAACTCCCTCTGGAAAGGCAGCGAGACGGACACCGGTTCGTACCAGGCTTTTGGCGACGTCTTCATCCAGCTGAATCACACCAGCCCGACCGGCTACCGGCGCGAACTCGACATCGACCGCGCGGTGCAGCGCGTCAGCTACACCAGCGCCGGAGTGAACTACCAACGCACCGCCTTCGCCAGCCATCCGGCCAAGGTCATGATCATGCATTTTTCCGCCGACAAATCCGGTGGCTACACCGGCCGCCTGTGGCTCACCGACATGCACGGCGCCAAGATAACCGCCGATGGCAGCCGTCTCACCGCGAGCGGTCGCCTCGGACGGGACGGCCTCGACTACGAGTCTCAACTCCTCGTGATCAACGCGGGCGGGCGCGTCCGTATCGAGACGACTTCATCTCCCGCCACCGGCGACACTCCGCTGGCCGGCGTCCCCGGCACGGAGAAAACCAAGCTCCCCGCCACCTGTTTGGTTTTCGAAGGCTGCTCCAGCCTCACCCTGGTTCTCGCCGCCGATACCAACTACCTCGCGGATCGCGCCCAAAACTGGCGCGGCCCGGCCCCTCACGCCGTCGTGACCCAGCGCGTGGATGCCGCCGCCAAGCAGTCTGTAAAAACGCTCCTCGACGAACACGTCGCCAACTACCAGTCGCTGTTCAATCGTTTCCGCCTCGACCTCGGCGCCACCGCGTCCGACCTCGCCGCCAAGCCCACTGACCAGCGTCTTCTCGCCTACACGAAGGAGAAGACCGACGACCCCGAACTGGAAAAGCTCTTCGTCCAATACGGACGCTATCTGCTCATCAGTAGCTCGCGCGGTGGGCTGCCCGCCAACTTGCAGGGTCTGTGGAACGAATCCAACAACCCGCCTTGGCGCTGCGACTATCACTCCAACATCAATGTGCAGATGAATTACTGGCCCGCCGAGCCGACGAACCTCAGCGAGTGCCACCTGCCGTTCCTCAATTACGTGGACAGCCAGCGCGAAGTTTACCGCCTGCGCACCCGTGAGGAGAAGGATTACGGCCCCAACACCCGCGGTTGGACCGTGCGCACCGAAAATGGCATCTTCGGCGGCGGCAGCTACAACTGGAATCCGCCCGGCAGCGCCTGGTATGCCCAACACTTCTGGGAGCACTACGCGTTTACCCAAGATCGGGACTACCTCGCGAAAACGGGCTATCCGTTGCTCAAGGAAATCTGCGAATTCTGGGTGGACAACCTCGTCACCCGGCCCGACGGCACCGTCGTCGCGCCCAAGGGCTGGTCGCCCGAGCACGGCCCCACCGAGCCCGGCGTCAGCTATGACCAGGAGATCATCTACGATCTCTTCACCAATTACATCGAGGCCGCCGATCTCCTGAAAATCGACGGTCCCTTTCGCGACAAGATCGCCGCGCTACGCGAAAAGCTCCTCAAGCCCAAGATCGGCCGCTGGGGCCAGCTTCAGGAATGGGAGACCGACCGGGACAATCCCAAGGACGACCACCGCCACGTCTCCCACCTCTTCGCCGTTTATCCCGGCAAACAAATCTCGCTGGCCACGCCCAAGCTCCTCGCAGCGGCCAAGGTCTCGCTCAAGGCCCGCGGCGACGGCGGCACCGGGTGGAGCCGCGCATGGAAGATCAACTTCTGGGCGCGCTTCCACGATGGTGACCATGCCTACCGCATGCTCCGCGCCTTGCTCACCGTCGTGAACATCCCCGGCATTGAGAAGAGTGAAGGCGGCGGTGTGTATTCGAATCTCTTGGACGCTTGTCAGCCCTTCCAGATCGACGGCAACTTCGGCGCCACCGCCGGCGTCGCCGAGATGCTGGTCCAGTCGCAGACCGGCGAGCTCCACCTCCTGCCCGCGTTGCCCACGGCCTGGCCGGCCGGCTCGGTGTCGGGTCTGCGCGCCCGTGGCGGCTTCGAGGTGGATCTCGTTTGGGCCAACGGAGTGCTCTCTTCCGCCAAGATTCAGTCGCTGGCCGGCGAACCGCTCAAGGTTCGCCTCGGCGATCGCGTGGTCGAGCTACCGACGCGCCGCGGCGAGTCCTACCGCTTCGGCCCCAATCTCAGTCGTGTCGAATAATGGATATCATGAAGTTTCTCCGCTCAGCATCCATGAAAATGTTACCCATGATCCGGCATACACTTCCCCGGCTACTCCGTCTGGTCCCGGTTGGCGCTGCGTTTCTCGCGTGCAACGCGTCCGCCGCCCTCGTGCCTGACAAGCCGCCGCAACCACCCGTGCGCGTGCCGAAGACGGACCAGGGCGTCACCCAGCTCTCCGACGAGCAGATGAAATGGTTCCTCGATGCGAAGTTCGGGATGTTCATTCACTGGGGGCTCTACTCAGGTCCGGGCAAAGGCGAGTGGATGATGCACAATCGAGGCATCTCCTCCGAGAATTACCGCAAATACGCGTCACCCGAGAGCGGTAACGACTACTTCGACGCGAAGGACTTTCACCCCGAGGAATGGGCCGCGCTCGCCCGCGAAGCCGGCATGAAGTGGATGTGCCTCACCACGCGTCATCACGACGGTTTTTGCCTCTTCGACAGCCCGCACCCGAACGCCTTCACCAGCCAACAGACCCTCGGCCGCGACCTCGTCGGCGAATACGTGAAGGCCGTCCGCGCCGCCGGCCTCAAGGTCGGCATCTACTACTCGCCGCTCAGTTGGCGCTACCCTGGCTATTACGACGTCACCGGCCAGGACATGAAGCCAAACAAATTTGGCTACAAGCAGGACCCGTCGGACAAAGAAAACGCCCGGCTGATGAAGGAGGAGAACTACGTGAACGTAAAAAAGCTCCTCACCGGGTATGGCAAAATCGACCACATCTTCTGGGACGGAGCCTGGCTAGCGGAGAAAGGCTCCGACGCTGCGGGGGCCTATTTCCACGAGCCCGGCAAATACCTCGATCCGCAAAACGCCTGGCCCATCCCGGCCAAATATCAGGACTTGGAACCCGGCACCAACAAGCCTCTCGGCATCATGGGCATGGTCCGCAAATACCAGCCTGATGCCATCACGAACCTCCGCTATGGCTGGATCGGCGACATCACCGAGGAAGAGGGCCACCGCGAGACGACGGGGCCTATTCGCGATTCCTTCTATCAAGACAAGTGCATGACCCTCCAACGCGGTGCGTGGGGTTACGACAAAAATGCTCAAAGCGAGGCCAAGACCGTGAGTGCCGACGAACTCGTCGTTTACCTCGCCAACTGTGCCGTGCGCAACATGACCTTCCTGCTCAACGTCTCGCCCGATCGCCACGGCGTCATCCCCAAGTTTCAGCAGCAGCGGCTCCTCCAGATCGGCGCCTGGCTCAAGCAGACCGACGACGCGTTCTACGGCACGCGCGGCGGTCCTTGGCAGCCGACCGATGGCCAATACGGCTACACCTACAAGGACTCCACGGTCTTCGCCCACCTCCTCAAGGGCTACGCCGGTGACAGCTTTTCGATCCCGCGCATGGGCCGGCTAAAGGTCGTGGAGGTCCACGACGTTTACACCGGAAAACCGCTGGCTTTCACGGTGCGCGACGGCGGCATCACGGTGGCCGGCATCGACCGCGAATCCTCGCCCGCCGACACGGTCATCGCCGTGGTCTACGATCAACCCGTCAGCAACGTCTGGAAAAACTGATTTCATGCACCTCACGCTCCTGCTCGTCACAACCGCGCTCACACTCTTCGCGAGGGCCCGCGCCGAGCCCGTGACGATTTACTCCGCCCAGCTCTGGCCTGACGCCGACAGCCGGCACAGTAGCACCCCCTAGAGCCTTCCCGGCCGGCCTGCTTTCTATCCCCCCCAAAAAAACATGAAACCCATAAACTCAGTTCTAACCATCGGAGCATCCCTGCTCCTGTTAGCCTTCGGACAACCCCAAGCCCTCGCCTACGTCCACCCCGGCGCACCGCTTTCCCTCTCGGATCTCCAAGCCCTGAAGGGGAAAGTCGACGCCAACCAGGAGCCGTGGAAATCCGGCTACGCGGCGCTGGTAGCCGACGGGCACTCCCAACTCCCCTACACCATGCGGGGGCCTTTCGCGCAGGTCGGCCGCAACCCCGATGTAAACCGCACCCAATGGGATAGTGACATGAACGCGATCTGGAATCTTTCGCTGATGTGGAATTTCACTGGCGACACCGCCTACGCGCAGAAGGCGCACGACATCCTGCTCGCGTGGGCGAACACGCAGACCTCGTTTACCGGCGGCGAATCGATGCTCGAGCTGGGCGACTACGCCTACAAGTTCGTGGGCGCCGCGGACATCCTGCGCGGCACCTGGCCGGGCTGGACGGCGGCCGACACGACCGCGGTGAAGGCTTATTTCGGCAATGTCCTTATGCCCGCAACCAATCCGTATGGCGAAAGCATGTTTGGAGCCGCCAACAAAGGAGCGCTGTCCCTCTGCGCCAAGGGGCTGATGGCGATCTTCAATGACGACGCCACCACGCTCGATACGGTCGTATATCAGATTCGCACGCTCGCGCACATCGGCCTGCGCAGTTCCAATGACATCGGCCAGATCGGCGACTCCGGCCGCGATCAGGGCCACGCCTACGGGCAGCTTTTGTCGCTGACCATGCTCGCCGAAGCGCTCTGGAAGCAGGGCATCGACGTCTATTCCGACTATAATAACCGCCTGCTCGCGGCCGGCGAATATTTCGCCCGGGTGAACAACCTCACCCCCACGCCGTTTCTTCCCTTCGGATCCACCGATAACTATTACCCCACCCCCTGGTTCACTGACCAAATTACGGGCGGAAACCTGGGGCTCAGTATCCTTCAGGGCGCCTATGTCGTCCGCAAAGGCCTCCCGGCTCCCTGTATCGCTCAGAGACTCCAGGATATGCCAGTGGATGAAGCCAGTTTCGTGTTCCTCAAGGATGCCGACTCCTCCACGGCCACGCCGGCGGCAGCGCTGGCGATTCCCGCCACCACCTCGATCACCTCGGGGTTCACCGACGTCGAAATCGGGGGTGCTTCCCCCACCGGCAATTCCTCCTACTCCGGCGGCACCTGGACGGTGGTGGGCAGCGGCACCAACATCTGGGGCGCAACCGGCGATACTTGCCACTTTACCTATCAAGCGGTCACCGGTGACTGCGCCATCATCGCGAAAGTCGAGTCGGTCCAGAACACCCACGCGTCCGCCAGAGCCGGCGTGATGATCCGCACAAGCCTCAGCCAGGGCGCTCCCCGGGCCTGGATGGCCGTCACTCCCAGTATCCATTTCGAGCAGAACATCGAGGGGCTCTCCGTGTATGGAGGCATTAACTACAGCAATAAAAGCTACAGTATCCCCAGCGCCTCGTATTGGGTGAAGCTCGAGCGCATCGGCAACATCGTCACCGGCTATGTTTCCCCCGACGGCACCAACTGGGCGGCCACCGACGTCGGCCGTCTCGATAATCCTCCGGCCACATGGTATGTCGGCCTGGTGGTTGACTCGGTCAATGGCGCGCTGAACACCTCCACCTTCAGCAACGTCCAGATCACCGGCGGCAACGGCGGCGCGCCCATCGTCACTCCCGCCGCGCCCGCCGCCCTCCTGGCTGCGTCCGGCGAGAATGCCGTCTCGCTGCGCTGGCAGCCATCCTTTGGCGCCACCAGCTACACGATCAAGCGCGCTACCACCAGCGGCGGCACCTATTCGACCGTCGCCTCGGGCATCACCGCCAGCAACTACACGGACGCGACCGGGACCAACGGCACGACTTATTATTACGTCGTCAACGCGGTTAATTCCGCCGGCACGAGCGCCAATTCGCCCGAGGACAGCGCGACGCCGATCAGCCCGATGGTGAACGTCGCCTTTGGCGGCACGGCCACCGTCAGCGCCGGGACCGTAAATGGCCAAGGCGCGGCTCAGGCCTTCGACGCGAGCGCGACGACGAAGTGGTTCGACGGCGCGGGCAGCACGGGCTGGGTCCAATACGACTTCGGCTCCGGCAACGCGCAGACGATCAAGCGCTACACCCTCACCAGCGCCGACGACATGCCCGACCGCGATCCGAAGAACTGGCAGTTCCAAGGCTCCAACGACGGCTCGACCTGGACCACGCTCGACACGCAGAGCAACCAGGCATTCGCCGCCCGTTACCAGACGAACATCTACTCCATCACCAGCCCGGCCTCGTATCGCTATTACCGGCTGAACGTCACCGCGAACAACGGCAACACCACCAGCCTGCAGCTCGCCGAACTCGGCCTCTGGTCCGACACCGGTCGCACGGTCCCGAACGGCACCTACCGCGTCATCAATAAGAATAGCCGGAAGGCCCTCGACGTTTACAACAACGGCACCGCCGATAACACGAATGTCGATCAGTGGAGCTGGAACGGCGGCAACAACCAGAAATGGACGCTCACCTACTTGGGCAACGGCCAATATAATGCCATGGGTGTTGGCAGCGGCAAGTTGCTCGAAGTTTTGGCTTCCTCCACCGCCAATGGTGCGAACATCGAAATCTGGAGCTCGACCAATACCAATCGCCAGAAGTGGACGCTCACTCCTGTCGGCAATGGAAACTACAAGTTCCTGAACGGAGTTAGCGGCAAGGCGGCCGAGGTGAGCGGCGGCAGCACCGCCGACGGGGCCAACGTCCAACAATGGTCCTACAGTGGCTCTGATAACCAGCTGTGGCAGATCTCCATTGCTCCGTAACTAACCCCGCCGTCCCGTGCTCCGACCAAAGGAGCGCGGGGCGGCCTTCTCTTTTTCCAAACATGCGTCCCGCCCACCGCGTTCCCGTCACAGCCGATCCGCTCGCGGCCGCCCGCCTCGCGGTGACCGACATCTTCCCGGGGCGGGCTCGCGACGAAGCGATGATCTCCGTCCTGCACCAGTGGACGCTGCGAGATCCCGAGACCGCCAAGGCTTGGGCCGATTCCTTTCGGGACGATAGACTGAAAACCCGGGCCCTCGCCGAAACCCAAGGAGTACAAGACCGGCACTTATGAAAATCCCCGTTCGGTTTCTTTGCTCCGCAATCGGCGGACTGCTCCTTTCGGCGGCAGCGCTGGCGCACCCGCTTACCTTCGGCTCCACGATCACCTATTCCGCCGTTCAGCCCTCCGGTGCGGCCGATAGCGTCGCCCAGTGGAGTGGAGCCACCTTCGACGCCGCCAACATCGATGGCTCGAGCGTGAACGCCGACGTCAGTGGCAACGACTACATCGTTAGTTTCGCGGCCGTCCTCGGGAAGACCTACCGCGTCGAGCGCTCCGACACGCTCCAAGCCGGCTCGTGGACTACCTTGCTGGACAACATCACCGGCACCGGCGGCACCGTGCAGGTCACCGACATCGGCGCGGCTGCGCAGAGCAAACACTTCTACCGGATCGTCATCCCCTGATCACAACCTTCTCCGAAGGACCGCTCAAATTTATCTATGAGAAAACACCTCCTGTTCTATCTCCTCCTCCCGCTGGTTCTCGCGCTTCCCGGGCATGGTGGAAACGTCGAAAATGTGACGCCACAGACCCTGCCGGCCCCGCTGACTCCGCCGCCTTCTTCGACGCCACGGATTAATGGACCGGCCGTCTTCGGAGTTCGTCCGGGATCACCGGTTATTTATAACGTCCCTGCGACGGGTGATCGGCCGATGACGTTTGCTGCGGACGGCCTGCCCCCCACGCTTTCCATCGATGCCAATACCGGATTCATCTCCGGAGTCTTGGAAGAAAAGGGGACATACCCCATTACTCTGCACGCCACCAACAAGCTGGGTGCGGCCGAGAAGAAGTTCCGGGTCATCGTGGGAGATCGGATTGCCCTCACCCCAGCGATGGGGTGGAGCAGTTGGAACTGTTTTGCGGAAACTGTCACTCAAGACAAGATTCTCCGCATGGCGAAAGCCATGGTCTCCAGTGGACTGAGTCAGCATGGATGGACCTACATCAACGTGGATGATTGCTGGCAGGGAAGTAGAAGCGGCCCCAATCATGCCCTGGTGGGAAATGAGAAATTTCCCGATGTGCCGGGCATGGTGAAGGCGATTCATCAACTGGGGTTGAAGTCGGGGATTTACTCGACTCCGTGGGCCACCTCCTATGACGGATTTCCAGGAGGGAGCGCGGAAGACACCAATGGCACATGGAATAAGAAAGTGAAGGGCATGGGGGAAAAGGGCATGGGCAAGGTTTCTTTTGCAGAGATCGATGCGCGCGAATGGTCGAAATGGGGAATCGATTACCTCAAATACGATTGGTGGCCGATGGATCTGGCCCACGCCACCGTGATGAGCAATGCCATCCGTTCGACGGGCAGAGATATTGTCTTCAGCATCTCCAACAATGGCACCGTGGAGAATGCGGAGGCCTACGCCCGGCTCTGCGAAAGCTGGCGCACGACTGGGGATATTTATGATGTCTGGCGCGGCGGCGACCGGGAATGGCATTACTCCGTCAGCGAAATTGCTTTCAGCCAGGATCGATGGGCGCCCTTTGCCGGTCCAGGTCATTGGAACGATCCCGACATGCTGGTCGTCGGAGAGGTGGGGGTGGGAAATGGCGGGAATGGCTGGACGAAGACGCATCCCACGCGCCTGACGCCCGACCAGCAATACACCCATATCAGTATGTGGTGCCTCCTCTCGTCTCCTTTGATGATCGGGTGCGATCTGGAGAAGCTGGATGCCTTCACCAAAGGGCTTCTCACCAACGACGAGGTGCTGGCTCTCAATCAGGATGAACTGGGAAAACAGGCTATTCGTGTCGGAACCGACGGAGCGGTGGACTTTTACCTGAAGCCGTTGGCCGATGGCTCCCAAGCCTTGGGAATCTTCAATCGAGGCGAGCAGGCGGTCCAGGTTGGCATGAACAAGCTGAAGAAAGCGATGGGGATGGGAGACAATGTGATAGCGCGCGATCTCTGGCGCCAGCAGGACATCCCTGATTTCAACGCGATGAAATCCACTTTCACCATTCCGGCCTCTGGCGTCGTTCTGCTGAAACTGTCGCCAAAAAGATAGCAGCTGCCCGAAATGAAAATAAGTCACCTGCCGCTCGTCATCACCGCGTTGTTTTGCGGTTCGTCCGCCGACACGCTGCGCGTTAAATTGGCCCCCGGTGGCGGCGCGTACGTTTTGATCACCAAAAAATAATAAGGCAGGAGCCTCACAAGCGAAGCTCAGCCCAATAAAATGAAAGAAACCTCATCCGCCACATTCTCCCACCGGAAATTTATTTTTTCCCTGCCGGTCGCGTTCGGCATTTTGACATCTCTTGTCTGGGTAACCGATTTGCCGGCCGGCCAGGCGGCGGAAGCTGCCGGGGGAAAAGCCATTCGCGTCGCCTGCGTGGGTGACAGCATCACGTATGGCGCGGGAATAAAAGACCGACAGCATGATTCTTATCCCGTGGTGCTGGGAGAATTGCTGGGGACCGGCTGGAACGTGCAGAATTTCGGCGTCAGAGGCGCGACCCTTTTGAAGAAGGGGGACCGGCCTTACTTCAAACAAAAAGCCCACGCTGAAGCGCTGAACTTCGCACCGCACATCGTGGTGATTATGCTGGGAACCAATGACAGCAAACATCGCGGCGATGGCAGCCTCGAATCCGGCCAGGCCATTGATAACTGGCAATACAAGACGGATTACGTTCCCGATTACGAGGAGCTGATCAGTGAATTCCGCAAGGCGAATCCCCAGGTTAAAGTTTATGTGTGTCTGCCCACGCCATGTTTTCCCGGACGCTGGGGCATCAACAATAAAACCATTCACGATGAAATCATTCCCATGGTTCGCCAGGTGGCGCAGGATTCAAAGGCCGGCATCATTGATCTGAACACGGCGTTGACCGGGAAAAAGAATTTGTTTCCCGATACGATGCATCCGAATCCGGCCGGCGCGAAGCTGATGGCTGAAACGGTGTATCGGGCTTTGACCGGCAAGGAAGTTCCGGCGAATGCGAAATGAGCGAAATCAATCGAGCCCATGGGCTCGGGCCGAGTAGTGTTGCATGAGGCGCAGAACTGCCTCTCACCCGTATCATCTCCGCCCGCCCCGCCAGCCGACAACACCCAGCTCACGATTGAAGGCGCTGACTCCCTCACTGGCCCCTGGGAGCGTATCGGCGACATTGCCCAGCTCGGCTACCCTGGCCGACAGGTTGAGGGCCCGGCTTTCCTCCAGTTCAACCAGGAGCAGAAGTGGGCGCTCCTCGTCGATAAGCCCGGCAGGGGAGGGTATTTCCCGATCGTTTTCACGAACTTCGACGACCCGCGCGGCTTCAAGGT
>JAEKKV010000039.1 GCA_019510185.1 Verrucomicrobiota bacterium
CACGATGGTGTCCTGTCATGGAAGTGCGCTGCATCAATCGGGCATGGAGAAGGAAGATCACCACGAAGACGCGAATGGAGGCTTTGCGACAGGTCCATGGTGCAATGGGGACAACACACGAAGGAGCAAAGTGCGAGGGCCGTTGCCGAGATTTCTCCCACCATAGTGCCTTCGCGTCTTCGTGGTTGATTACCTTTTCCTCCCCCCTCGTTTCCCCCCTCGTTCCGAAGTTGCACTTCGGAATGCCCTGCTCTGGGGAAGCTGAGCTTCCAAGTCGACCCAGGGTGCGGATCAATCGGGCGGGCCGCTGATGCTTCGGCAGCGGATGGCGAAGTACAACTTCGCGGGAGGATTGCGTTCCGAAGTGCAACTTCGGAACGAGGGGAAACGGGAGAAACCGGCGCCGCACCCCACGGCTTAGCTGTTCGGCTTGCGGGCCGCTTTCAGGCGATCGAGGGCGGCGGCCCGGGAGACGGCCGCACCAGCGTGAGCGGCGCGGTTGCCATGCACCGGTTTCGGCGAGGCCTTGAGCGTGGGCGTGGGCGCTGGATGGGGAACTGGAACTGGTGACGATGCCAATGCCGCCGGAGCGGCATCCAGGAAGTTAAGAAAGGTACGCAATTTGGCTCGGTCTTGGAGAGAGAGCTTCGCGATCTCTTCCTGTAGTTTTTGCAGGCTCATTTTGTCGTTGGGTGGGTGTGGCGCGAGGGGATGGTGCTGGATGGGGAGTGGAGCAGCCAGGGCGGAATTTTGGAGCAAGCCGTGAGCCACTTTGCCTCACGGCGGAGTTAGAGCGATTGCCAAAATAGATTTCCGGATAAACGAATCGAAGAGGCGGAACCGACAGTCGAGAAAGAGAAAGGCGATAAGCGAAGGAAGGCGAAATCCTGTAATCCTGAAAATCCTGTGATGAGGTGCAACCGATTTTTGGACCAGTGGGTTGATTAGTGGGAGGAGAGCTGAGCCTCGAACTGGGAAGGGGTTTTGTAATTGAGGGAGGAATGCTTGCGGTGGGTATTGTAGTAGGCCTCGATGTAATCGAAGAGTTCCGGCGGGACATACTTTGGCGCAGGCCGGAGCTGGTCAGGAGGTTGCGGAAGGCGGTACTGGAGTATTGGCTGCCGCGGTCGCTGTGGAAGACGACATCCTTGGCTGGGCGTGTCAGGAGGGCCTGTTTGAGGGCGTCGACGACGAGTTGGGCGTGTAGATGGCGGGAGAGACTCCAACCGACGATGCGACGAGAGCAGAGATCGATGACTACGGCCAGATAGAGCCACCCGCCGTGGGTGGGGATATAGGTGAGGTCTCCGGCCCAAACTTGGTTGGGAGCGCTGGGCGGGGGCTGGTTGGTCAGGAGATTAGGAGAAGGTTTGTCGGCCCGGCCGTCGCTGGTTCTGGGGACGAAGCTCTTGGGCTGAAGGGCGCGCAAGGCTCTCTGGGCCATGATCCGCCGGATCCTTGCCGGAGAACAAGAGACGTGGCGATCGGCCAGTTCTGCGGCCAGGCGCCGGTAGCCGTAACGGCGTCGATGAAGACGAAAGAGAGCTTCGATGAGATCGCCCATGGTCTCATCGGCGATCTGGGAGGCAGTGGGAGTAGCGGCGTGGTAAAAGCTACTGCGAGCCAGTTTCAAAACCTGGCAGACCTTGCGGACACTGCCGCCACTTTGCTGGGCGATGAGTTGGATCATCGAGCGGGCGTCTGCGGGGGATGGGTGCCGAGGATCACGGCGGCCTTTTTTAAAATGGTGTTCTCCAGCTGGAGGTTGGCCACTTCACGGCGCAGCCGGCGCAACTCGACTGCAGCAGACTCCTCGCCGACGGCCTCGAGCTCTTGGCTCTGCCTTGGAGCGGGCTGGGCGGCACGCTGCACCCAGCCGTAGAGCAAACTGACGCCAACCTCCAAATCCTCGGCTACCTCTTTGACGGGCTTGCCCATGCGAACCAATTCGATGGCCTGGGCTCTGAACTCGGCGGTATATCGTTTTCTGGGCACGAACTTCATCTTCTCTTATTCCTTTATTTTTGCGGTCCAGAAATCTCGCGCACCTCAATTCTCTAACCACCAATGGACGCGAATAGAAGACGAATTGGCTTCTTTGATTCGCGTCTATTGGTGTCCATTCGCAGTTTCCTTTTTCGTGCTCTTTCGTGTATTTCGTGGACCTCCTCCTTTGGTTGCGGCTTTCCCGCGCTGCGCCTCTGCGGTTAATTTCCGCTTCCCCGCCGCTCGGATAAAATCCGATGCAGGATCGG
>JAEKKV010000002.1 GCA_019510185.1 Verrucomicrobiota bacterium
GATCACCAGATCAAGAGCCTGGGTTGCAGTCTGCGGCTGGGGTTCGGAGTTCGACACGCTTCTCGAAGAATACGAAGCCGTCAAAGAGGTAAAGTTCACCCTAAGTTTCAAGTGGCCGTCCGTCGCTGCCTTAGAGCAAATGCGAAGGCTGCACCGAGAGCTGTCGGAAGAGGAAAAAAGGGCCCGTAAAACCGCAGAGAGAAACGCTCAAGACCTGATGAATCTGTTCGCAAGCGGACGCTTAGAGGCCGATGACCTTGACCCGGAGCTGCGAGAAAATCTAAAAAAATGGCTTAAATAATGGCCTCTCCAGAATTCGAGCAGTTGAATCATGTATTAGTCGCTATGCGATCAATAGGACTACTCTGGGAGTCGAACTATCACGAATCTATAGTTGGCGACGGAGTTCGCTATATCGACGCAAAACCCCGTGATTCCACTGAATGCCCGGAAGAGCTTAAAGAACTTTATAGTAAGGTTAAGGAAGGATGGGGCAATACCTCGGGCATGGATTCCTTCATATCGAGGGATATTACAAAAGAATACACGGTAAAGTTCATCGACTCTGCCTTGGCTGAATTCAAATGCACCTTCCGCAATGACCAATTAATAAAACAAAGAATAACCTACAAGCAAAGCCCATTTTTCAAATCATATGAATCCGAAGACTTATATGCGGTTATTGAAACTGGATCTGAGGTAGGCATTACTGAATATTGGCAACTTTTCGGAGTAAAATCTCCCACTATCAGTGAACTAGTCTCGTTTCGGGTGGACTATGATCCTTCACGATTTGAGGCTCATAAGCACCCGAGAACCCACTTACATCTAAGCGACAGGGAAGACTGCAGAATATGCGTAGACACCCCACTCGACCCACGATCCTTCTTTGTTTTTGTTGTTAGTCATTTCTACTCATCCAAGCGTGACGAGTTGATAGAAACATTGAGTGGCTGGGAAAACCATACCCGGTTTCCCTCTAGTATAGAGGATGAAGAGTCCACTCATATTCATCTAAACTTAGGGCACACCTAATTAGTCGGCCTTTTTCTTCTATGGTATGCGTCGAGCCAATGAGGTCAGCAACGGTCTTTCAGGCGAACGTAAAATCAGGTTTTTTGAGGAGTTGATTGTGTCATCGAGCCGACAGGCCGAGTTTTATTGTTTTCGCAACCGGCTCATCATCGAGCGTGCGGTGGCTTCTGCGCCGAGGCCCAATTCGCGGCTTAGCCAGGCAACGGACCCCGTTTGCCCAGCCTCTTCTCGTTAGACCTGCGCCATGCCTCCATCGACGGCGAGATCCACGCCGGTGATGTATGAACTTTCCTCGGAGGCGAGGAACACGACGGCGGCAGCAATTTCCTCGGGATTGCCTCTGCGCGCGAGGGGGATCTCCGAGATCCACTGAGCGGCTGGCAAACCCCGAAGCCATGAACAAGGTCCTCGCTTCAGTGGCGTGTTCACCGCACCGGGGCGAGGATTTCAGTGCGGAAAAACCGCCGCGTTTCCGTGCTCGGCGGCAGCGGGACATCTCCATCGATCGGTTCCGCCGTATCCAGCAGACTCCAGTTGGCCAAATCGGTCGATTTCCACAGTCGGTATTGCAGCAGCGAATCGGCGTTCCAGCGCAGTCTCAGGCCGCCGTCCGATTGTAAATCCAGGGTGAGCGCATCGCGTCCGCCCCGCACCGCCGCCACTGCGTTCAGGTAGTGGTTCCAAGCGCGCAGGCCGGCGGCATTCTCAGTGGCAAGGATGTCGGCACCGTAAAGCTCGACATAGGAAGCTCCGTAGTTGGCCCAGCCGAATTCGATCCCGGCCACCGGGGTGCCGCTGGCAATTTCGGGCGGACGAGTGCTCCCCTGAGGCAGGGCCCACGGGCGCAGGGCCTGAAACAGGAGGTAGGTTTTCGGCGCGGCGGTCGCGAGCAACTGCCCCAGCATATCAGGGCGCGGGCCGGTGTCGCAGAGCGTTTCTTGAAAGAAGCCGAGCGAGGGTTTTCCGGACACGTTGAATTCCGTCATGAGCCGCGCGTAAACGGTGGCGTCGAGCGCGGGCGAGGCGGTGGCGTCGGTCATGGCGAAGAGTGCCAGAAACCCGTATTTTTGCACGAACGCCTGCCGGCTGGCGGCGACCGCATCCACCACGCTTTGGATAAACCGTTCCCGAGTGTAGTCCGGGTGGTGGACAAGGGTGTTTGAAAGCTCGCGCAATCCCTGCAATCCGACGATAGGCGCGTCCACCGATTGAAGCGAAGGGTGGTCGGCCACGCGCCAGGAGGTGCCGGCGACCAGATGGTCTGCCAGATGTTGTATCATCGCGCGATAGGCTGCGAGCGCGGTGGCGTCCCACGGCACGACCTGCACCCCGCCCTGATTGGGATTCGGGTTGTTCCAGGTCACGACGCCCGGAAGCGAGAGGATGTAGTCAGGCACCTTGTTGACGAAAATTTCCAGGGTCATGCGCTTCCCTCGGGCGCGCAGATCCTCGAGCGTGGAGTCGACCCGGGAGAAGTCGTATTGGGGTGCCTGCGTGGTCGTGTTCCACGACTCGATATCACCCCACGGCACGCGCAGCGTGTAACCGGAAACGAAGTCGAAATCGAACTTGGCCACCTCGCCCGCGACAGGGTGCGTGTCCCCGATCACAAAGATGCCCGCCGGCCCCTCGGGCGGTTGGGCGCCTACGCATGCATGAACGCTCAACAAGATCCACGCACCGGTGAGAACCCTGTGACGGAAAGCCGATAAGAGCGGACGGCCGACACAAAGACGCACGTCAATTTCCATGCACCGAGAGACGTCCGTGATGCCCTCACGTTACGCGCCGATCCGGGTTTCCCTCTAACGAGCCGAGGGGCTCAGTCCGCCAGAGGCCAGTTTCAGCGCTGCTTGATCTTCGCCAGCCGGGCGCGGACGCGGGTTTTGATTTTTCTGCCGAGCACTATGGAAGGCGACGGCGGGCAGAGCGGCTACACCGTGCCGCGGCGGGCTTCGAGTTTCTGGCGGATCTCGGCCATCTTTTGTTGCGTGAGCGGAAACCGGACGAGGAACATCAAGGCGACGACGAGACCGATGACCGGAATGGAAGCGAGCAAGATGCGGATCATGAAAATGGCATGCTCGGTCTGATTGCCACCGAGGGTGGCATCGAAACCGGTCCGTTGCAGGATTTCGCCGGAGGCCCAACTGCCCAAGGCGATGCCGACCTTCATGGTCCAGGAACCGCAGGCGGCAAAAGCGCCTTCGCGGCGTTTGCCACTTTCCAACTCGTCGTAATCGATCACATCGGCGGTCATCGAGCCGTAGAGCATCCAAAAACCCGAGCCGGTGAACGCGGTCAAACCGCAGGACACGACTTGGAGCCACTGGATGCTCGGAGTGTAGAGCCACCAGGTGGCGATGAATCCGCCGATGGCACACACCTGCACCGCAATCATGCCGAGTTTCTTGCCCAGCTTACGCGCCAAAAAGGAGTAAACCGGAATGCCGGCCAGCCCGAGAGCCATACCCGTGAGGCCCATCCAGAAATTCCAGGTGGCTCCCGCAGCCACGTCGCCTTTGCAGACAAAGTAAACCGTGGCGTAGTAGCCGAGGGCGCTGACCATGCTGGTGCCGATGCCATACGCCAGGGCCATGAAGAGATTGACCCGGAAGGGGCGGCACGAAAGCGCCTGCCCCAAGGTGGCTTTGATGGAAATTTTTCCCTGATGCTGCTCCACGACGAGCTTGTCGTAATACCGCTCACGGGTGAGGAGAAACACGACGACTCCGGCAACCACCATGATGGAACCGAGGATGATCGTGTAAACCTGCGCCCCGAGCAGAATGTCGGGCTTCGCGCCGGTTGCTCCCTGAGTCCAGCCGAAGAGCGTCTTCGCCAACACGCCGAGACGCGGAAAATCCAAAGTGAAGAGGCCTGCCGCCAGATCCATGAACCAGTGAAGGGTCTGACCGGCCAAATTTGAGAGTCGCTCGGGCACATTGGTCCAGGTGGCGCCGACCCAGACGCCCGCGGTGGTGAAGGCGGCGGCGGCAAACAACGCCAGCTCCGGCACCTTCTGCATCGCACTGCGCCAGGCGAAAATCGTGGTGCGCTCGGTGTAGGACGGGGTCAGTTCGAAGCCGAGGCTTTGAAACGGCATGTAGAAACAGCTCATGATCGGCACGAGCAACGCCATGGAGCCGACCATGAACCAGAAATAGTGAATCTCCGACCAGTCGTGTTGCACCACGAACATCATCGGCAACATCAGGCCGGAGAGGATTGAACCGACCAGAATGAACGGACGTCGCCGGCCAAACCGCGTGCGGGTGTTGTCGGACCACCAGCCGAAGACCGAATCCCACACCGCTTCAAAAACCAGTTTGCAAAGCAACGCGCGTGAAATCCACGCCGGCGAAACGTGCAGGTAAATGTTAAAAACCTGGAAGGCCAGACCCATGTAGAGCCAGTGGCCCCACATATCGTGAACGCTGCCGAGCCCGTAGCCAAATTTCTGGACGCGCGGCACGCGATCTTCACGCGCGGTCGCGCCGGCTGTGGATGCGGAAAGGACGGAAGGGGCGGTGGACATGGGATAGAGGGCGGCTCACTACCTAGATTTAGCGATAAACCTAGGTGAAATGAAGATGCTGCCCTCTCCGGCGGCGAGAGAAATCTAATCGCGCACGAAAGCCTCTGCTCAGAGAGGCTTTTCCGTCACCACGGTCACTTGATTGTCCAGGCGTTTCGAAAAATCGAGCGGATCGCCCACCCCTACCGTGCCGCGCGCCACTTGGTAGGCCCACACTTGGAAGTAGCTGAGCGATGCGGCGCCGAAAATCGTGGAGAACGCGCTGTCCACCGCGTCCTGCCCGCACGAGAGCTTGATGCGACCGATGCGCGGCACATGGAAGCGCGCATCGGTCGTAAACCAGTGGTTGCCCAGATAAACTTCGGCGTAGGCGTGGAAATCCATGTGGCCGTCCGGATCGGGAAACCCGATATCCGGCAAGTGGCCCGTGACGTAGCGGGCAGGCACGTTGAACGCACGATTCAAGGCGATCGCGAGATGCGCAAAATCCCGGCATACGCCATAACCCCGTTGGAGGATATCCCACGCCGAAAGATCGGAGCGGCCGGACATGTACCGGTATTCGAGATTGTCGTGTATCCATCGGCTGATCGCCGTTACGCGCGGCCAGCCGTGCTCAACCTGTCCAAATTTTTCCCACGCAAAGTTCGTCAGTTTATCCGAGTCGCAGTATCGGCTCGGCATCACATAACGCAGCACGTCCGCAGGCAGCTTGTCAGGCGCGAGCGCCGCCGACGCCGGCAAATCGTGGTTGTCTGGCAGCGATGACAACGCGACGATCGCGTCGTGGCGGATGAAGTGCATGCCGCGGCCTAAATTGAACCGCATCACGCGATTCCCGTGGCTGTCCGTGAACTCGCTGCTTTCAAGGTCCTCCCCCACGACCAAGGACTCAAAGATCACGCGGTGATTGCGATCCGAACGCAGCTTTACGTTGAGCAGCAATGAAGCCGTGCCCGTGACCTCGTAGGCCAGACTGCAGCCTGCACGCACGGTGATATCCAATTCAGGCGAAGAGATCATGGCGACGGCATAAGGGCGCCTTCGCCAAAAGAGATGAACATCCGGACACGTCCCGGCGATAGCAGGAACAAGGCCGAAAGGACGGGCCCGTGGTGGATGTCGCGACTGACATGCAGGCGTTTTCAGCTTTCCGGCCAGGCCCACGGGGGGCGCCGATCTGACCAGCTGGCCTCAACTGGCGGCCAGGTGAATGCAACGCCTAGCGTCCGTTCTTCTTCTCGCGCTTGGCGGCCTTCTTTTCCGCCGGTGTTTTCAGCGGCTTTTTCTTGAGCTGTTTCTGTGAGTTTTGGGATTTGGCCATAATGATTGAGAAGAGACTGGTTCGGTGAACGTAGAGAGTGAGCGCGTTGCTGGTTCGAGCGGCCCCCAAGGGAGTCGTTCGTAAGTGACCTCACTGTCGGAATGTTCGTTTTCCCGAGAGCGTGTGGGTTTATCCGGCAGACCGCGGTGTATAGCCAGACTCTTCTCAACGAACGCAGAGAGGCTCTTTCTTCACGATGGTCACACGCCGCCCAAGTTCATCGATCAAAAGACAAGGTTGTCATGTAATAACGAACGAATACGCGAACGGTAACACGGCCACACGTCAGATATTACGTCCGTTAAGCGCATGACGGCGCAACGCGCAGTCCGCATTGGACTCAATGCAACCGGGATATTCATCGTGTCTTGTCGAGGTCGGTTTTAGAGTGGCCGCCAGCCGCTCATGTTGAGCGGAAATCCGTTCAGCTTATGAGAGACGATTACCTGCAGAATGCCCGCGCCGTCATCGACGACCCCAATATTTTAATCAACCTCGTCTCACGACGCGTGAAGCAATTGCGCCAAGGCAGCCGGCCGTTGGTGGAATCCCTCGAAAAGCTTTCGCCCGAGGACACCGCGCTGCGCGAAATCGCCGAAGGCAAGATCACCTATCTGCTCCCCACCACGGAAGAGCTGGCGAACCTTTCCAGTCCGACGCCCACCCGCAGCGAACGGCCGGCAAACGGGCGCACGTTTAAAGCGCCTAGCTTGTCGCTATAAACCGACCGGCAGCGCTCCCACGGAAACAGATCCGTGGCGAGCTTGCCGGTCACCCGCCTGACGTCGGTCTCGAACCAACCGCAGACAGGGCTTTCATATCTCCTAAGACACGCGAACGAGGAATTATTGGGAGCTTTAAAACCAAGGGGCCCCTGCGAGGAAGAAAATGGCCAAAGGGGTCACTGGCATCGATAACCGCGGAAGCCACGCGAGTCCGACTTTGGCGCCTGACTCAGCCAGACGAATCAAGGGCCGAGCCTGATGAGGTCAGGCCGCGGAATACTTGTTTTCATAGAGATCGCGTCATCAGGCTCGCGACCCACCGTTGCGAGGCCTATCGCTTTGGGCTCAACCTTGCACCTATCCCAATGATGTTCCGTTCCATCTTCCTTTTCACGGTGGCGATGACTGCGACCCTGTGTGCGGCTCCCGCTTCGATGAGCGCCGCGTTCCCCGTCCTGCGCCCGAAGAGCACCGTCGTTTTTATTGGCGACTCGATTACCGACGGCGGCCGCGCCCGCACGGGGCGGGACTACAACCACACGATGGGGCAGAGCTACCCGTTCATACTCTCAGCCATGCTGGGCGATCAGCTCGCCGAGCGCGACATCACGTTCATCAACCGCGGCATCAGCGGCAATACCGTGCCCGATCTCCAGGCACGCTGGAAAACGGATGTGCTCGATCTGAAGCCGGACTTCCTGAGCATCCTCATCGGAGTGAACGACACGTTGTACCCGAAAGGAGGAGGCGAAACGGTCGAGCGCTACGAACAGGGCTACGACAAGTTGTTGAGCGAGACGCTCGCCGCGCTGCCGGGCGTGAAGATCGTGCTTGGCCAGCCTTTTCTGCTGCCGGTGGGGAACTTCAAGGACACCTACTCCGTCTCGTTTGCCCACTTGAAGGAGCGCCAGGCAGTCGTTGATCGCCTCGCCGCGAAATACCATCTGCCCGTGATCCGGTATCAGGAGATGTTCGATGCCGCCTGCCGCCGCGCCCCGGCTGATCATTGGACCTGGGACGGCGTGCACCCGCACTACGCCGGCCATGACCTCATGGCCAAGGCGTGGATGGAGACAGTTTCCGCGATGCACTGAGGAGCCCAGCCGTGTTTTTTGCCCGGGAAAAAATCGGCCGTCGGATTACCCTCTAATGCGTCGAGCCGAAGGAGTTCGGCCTTCAGTCGAATTTTGACTCCCTCGTCCACTGATGTGACCACAGTTCCGTCACCAGAAGCCGGCAAACTCATTGAACGTGATACCTAGGCCCCAGAATCTCGCAGTCGAAACGTTAAAGACCTTGGGGCTATATATCGTTCTGAACATTGGGACGCTGCTCCTGCTGAACCTCATTATTCAATATGCGACCTTCGATCTTCATGTCGGATTCCTCGAGTTAAAACAGGATTACATCCATATCACGATCTGGAGGGTCGCTTTTTATATCCACGTTTTCTCCAGCATACTCACGCTTCTCGCAGGCTTCAGTCAGTTCTCCCCGGAAATCCTCAAAGAACATAGACGTGTTCACAAATGGGTAGGCCGCATTTACGTCTGGGATGTTCTGCTCATCAATTTCCCCTCCGGCTTGATAATGGGCATATATGCCAATGGCCATATCCCATCCAAAATCGCCTTTCTCACCCTGGATTGCCTGTGGTTCTGGTTTACACTGAAAGCGGTGCTCGAAGTGAAAAAGGGCAACATTCCCAGTCACCGAGATTACATGACGAGAAGCTATGCCCTCACCTTCTCCGCCGTCACGCTGAGAACTTGGCGACTCTTGTTCACCAGCTTCTCCAACCTCGATCCATCCACTATTTACATGATCGACGCGTGGATGGGATTTGTCCCCAACCTACTCTTTGCGGAGTGGCTGATATGCCGGCGGAAACGGACTATCGCCGGAAGAGGCCCGCATAGGCCATAGCGGTGACGATAGCGCAAAGAATCGCGAGATAAGCCCCGATAAAAGTAAGAATTCCTGCCGTCATAGCCCATTTGCTTTCTTTCTTTTTGAGCGCGCCATGGACGGTAACCGAAAGCCGATAAGCACTCCAAGCAGGCAGAATCAGCACCACGGCCAGAAGTAAAAAAGCAAGGAAGGTATCCACGATCGTAGAGGTATTCTCCAAGAATTAGCCCGACAACCCCTAATTGAACCCCCGTCGAGCGATGGATCCCTCAAACCGATGGGGTGCCAGGCCATTGTACTTATCACTTCGCCACTCACCGTGAAGGTGAGGTTGCCGCGAATTGACGGACAAGGGTCTTTCGGAGGGGTTCAAAGGCTAAGCGTTCGGGCTTGAGCCCCAGACGGACGGGTTTGAATCCGGGGAAGTTGGGCTTCAATTCCGGTCGTTCGGGCTTAAGTGGGAATCGTTCGGACTTAAGTCCAACTCGCAGGGACTTGAGTCCGACTCGTTCGGACTTCAACGATTCCTCTTCGGACTTAAGTGTTTCCTCTTCGGACTTGAGTCCAACTCGCGGGGACTTGAGCCCAAGTCGAAAATACATGAACACTTCTTGTAGGTGGAGAAGCACCTATTAGAGGGGTTCATGTTTTTCCTCTTCGGACTCCTCCCACTATAAGAAGTGTTTAAGCAATTCCTCTTAGGACTTAAGCATTTCTGATGGGTATTTGCTCCCAACTTCGACTGGCTTTGACCCTTGCCCAGTTAAAGTTAATCGATTGCCAAATCCCAAGCAGCTGATCTCTTGGCACCTACGGAGGCGTTTACCGTCTTCAAGGACTTCCCTTGATCGCCGCTCCCCTTATCACCTCGCCAAAAATGACCCACCTGCTGCCTTCGACGAACCCCTCCACTCACCGGCCTTATACGGGAACCACGGACAAACCGTGGACTAGCGAGCACTCGGAGTTAATCGGGATCATGCAGGCCGCCTTGCAGGAATTGCAGGCAACGCTGACCGAGGCCGATTTCCCGCCCACGGCGTTGTACCCCCACTCGCCGCATTACCTCAGCAACCTCTGCCGGCTGCATATCTCCAACGAACCGGCGCCCGGGTTTTACTATATCGATTATATAGAGGGCTACGTTAAGTTCAGCACGGCGATGCTGGACGCGATCAAACTGCTCGAAAGCACCGAGCAGGTCGTGCGCTTCACCCAGGAGTTTTTGTTGCATGAAACCCTCCATGTGGACCAAGGGCTGTACTCCACCAATTGGTATGGGGTCCAATTTGCGGCCGTGGTGCTCGAACAGATGGATTATTATGCGGACGCGTTTGCGACGAGCACCCTGATCACTTGGCAATGCCGGCTCCATCCCGAGGTGCCGGTCCAAGTGATCGCCAAGAACTGCGGGTACATTTGCGTCCGCGGACTCGAGATCTTCGACCAGATGGACTACCCCGAGGCCATGCCGCAGATCACCGAGTCGCGGCTGAGGCGGTATCTGATCTGGTACACCCAGTATGAACGCCTGCTGGCCTGCCGGACGCTGGAGCAGGTGCTCAACACGCTTTATCCGCTGGTCGCCGTCGAACTGGCCACGCTTTTCGGAACCCTCGACGAGTACGGGGAAAAGGTCGTCACGGAGTGTTCCGCCGACGCCGAATATTTTCTGGCGGTGAAAGGCATGCTCGTCAGGCAAGGCCCCATGCCCGGCTTCAGTGCCGCGGATTTGTTCAATGCCATCTTGGCGTATGACAGCGAGGCGGCCTTGGACGAGGTCCGCTATGTCGTGATGCAATACCGCCGCCTCCTGCTGCCCGAGCTCTGAAGCACTGGCTAAGCCCGAAGGCGGGAATTTCGCCCAGCGGTCTACCGCCAAATGGACCTCTTGGCATGTGCGTGGATGCGCCGGAGAAGTGAAGATTACTCATGTCTCTGCTTTCCATTTGCAGCAAAGTAGCCACTGCCCAATCTCCCCGGCGGCAACACATTACATGCACACAAATTACTCGGTCAGCCTTAAGCTCAGCGGCTTGTTGTTTTGCGCCATCGGCGCACTTTTTCTGGGCGGCTGCGCCTCGACAGTGCCTAATGCCAAATTTTCCCAAGCTCTCTCACCTGCATACCAAATCAAAGCCGAGGATCATGCCAAGGCCAAGGTAGAGTCCGCCCCCGGTCTGGACATTGTAGATGTCGAGAAGACCCGCGTCGCGCAACGCATCGAGGAACGCATTGCCTCGCATAAGGCTGCTCAACACGGCACCGCATCCCGGGATTTCAGCGTCGAGGTGTATCTGACCCAATATGAAAAGGGGAACGCCTTCGCCCGCTCCATGCTCGCCGGTTTGGGCCAAATCCACATGGACGGAACCATCAAAATCTTTGTGGAACCCGCCCACACGCTGGCCGGCGAATTCGAACTCAAAAAGACCTTTGCTTGGGGCGGAATGTATGGAGGCGCCACCACCATCGAGGACATCGAGAAAACTTTTGCCGACGGCGTAGCCATAGCGGCGACCGGCCAAATCGAAAAGTCCACGAAAGCGGACTGATCCTCCACGCCGGATCACCGCAGCCCGGATTAAAGCCATTTGAGATGGCCTGCTTACCCCAAGGAGTCGGATCATTGTTAGCTACTTCGTAGGCCGCACTCCTTGGGATTCAGTTCCGTTTTCGCTTAAAGCGATCTGCCCGAATTCTGAGCGAAAACGTACCTTTCCGCCTTGGCTCCCCTCGCCCCGGCGCCACAGTCGCTGCTTCCATGAATTATCGCACCCAGGCTGAGTACTACATCAAGGGCATCACGTCCGGCGTCATCGACGCCGCCGAGGTCATCGCGTGGTCCGACGAAGTGATCGTTTCCGCTCCCAAGTCCGAGGACTGGATGATCGAGATTTCCAGCTGCAGCGCGGATGAGCGTCTCAAGGTCCTCGGTCTCCTCAACACCGTGAAAGGCGAGGCCGATCCCGCCGAACTGGCCGCCCTGCTCAAAGCCAAGGGCCTGGCCTGATTCGCGCCCGGCCGACCTCGATCATCCGAGAGTTTCGCGCGTCCTCACCAACCGAGGCTGTGGCCCAACGCTCAGCGCGCGTGGGCTTGGAAAAACTTCACGATGAGTGCCGTCGCCTCGGCCGGATAGCGATGTCCGCCCGCGTGGAGATAGGTGGCGACCTCGGCGCCAAGACGTGACGGATAGCTCGTGTAGCCGGTCACCTCGGGCTGGCGAGGACCGCAGCCGTTGAGCTTGAGCACGGCTTCGATCATGCGTTCCTGCCAGGAGAATTTGACCAAGGGATCCTGCGGACTGCCGATGTGGAGCACGGGCTTGGGTTTGGCTTTCTCAAAACCGCGCGGAAGCAGCGCGGCCGAGGGCGCGAACGCGGCGAACACATCGCCCCGCTCCGCCCAGAGCAGGTAGGTGAACAGTCCGCCGTTCGAATGGCCTGTCGCGTAGAGGCGTTTTTCGTCGACATGGTACCGCGCCTTCAAGTCCGCCAGCATGACGTCGAAGAACTTCAGGTCGCGGTCGCCCTGTTCGCCGGCCGCCCCTTGCCACCCCGCCCGCTCGCCCTCGCGGTCCACCAGCGCGCTCGGCGTGGGCAAGCCCTGCGGATAGACCACGATCGCCCCGGGCCAGAGTTGATGGAGGGGGAAACTGCGCGACGCCTGTCGCATCGAGCCGCCGTGACCATGAAAGGCAAACACCACGGGCAGCGCCTCGCCGCCGGCGGCGTTCGCAGGAATGCTGACCAACGCCTCCCGCGTCACTCCGTCGACGACCCACGAACGCAGCTCCAGATTATCCGCCCGCAAGCGGGCCTCGGCGCAAAACCATCCAAGCAAGAGCAACATCAGCCACCTGCGGATGAAACGACGACGCATGTCCGACGAGACGACGACGGACCGCGAAGGTTTCACGCGCGAAGCCGAAGGCAAACAGGTCACCCCGCCTCGCTTACTCCGGAATGTTGGGCTCGACGAGGTTTGCCAGCTGCGTGAGCGACTCCTGCCAGCCGAGATAGCACATTTCCGCCGGAATGACCGCGGGCACGCCAGCCTGCTCGACCTTCAGATCGGTGCCGCACGACACTTCCTTCAGCGTTATGGTGACCTGGATTTCCCCCGGCAGGTTGGGATCGTCAAATTTGTCCGTGTAGCGGATGCGCTCGTGCGGCATCAGCTCCAAGTATTCCCCGCCGAACGCATGGCTCTTGCCGGTGGTGAAATTCGTAAACGACATCCGGAAGCGGCCTCCGACCCAGGCATCGAGGTGATGAACTTTTCCCGTGAAGCCGTAGGGTGGCAGCCAGCGGGCGAGCGCGTCGGCTTCGATGAAGGCGCGATACACTTTTTCGGGGGAGGAACGCAGGACACGGTGCAGGCGAATGGTGTGGGTGGACATGGTTTTTCTCCTTCTGGCTGAAACGTGGCGAACTCATCGAAAAACTCAACGCGGAGCGGGTTTCCCGCTGGAGACATCCCAACGTGATCGGATGCCCGTGGTGGATTTTACCAGCGCACTCCCGGACGCGGTGCTCTTGGCATACGCCAGCAGCCAGAACGCCTCGTAGCAATCCACCCCGGAGTACACCACACTGCCGTCGCCACCGTGATTGCCCTGCAGGAGGAAGGGGTCGCGTTTCCATTGGTACGTATCTCCGGGGACATCGTAGAACGGGATGGGCCGCGTGGCGTGGAGAGCCAGCGAGTTTTTGATGAAATACGGCGGCATCCGCAGGTGATAGCGCCCGGCGTTTTGCACTTCATGCGAGTCGTTGGTCAGCGGATACGACCCCAGGCGCCGCCAGGCGATCCGCTCCTCGGCCAGACGTTCCGCCTCGGGGGAAGCCGGACCGTAGAGGAGATCGAGTGCGATGAAAAACGGGTTCTGATAAGAGCGGTAATCGTCCGCCAGCTCATGGAGCAACCGGCGGTATTTCCCGGAGCCGGCAGTTTCAACCAGCGTGGCCAGCTTCATGAGGTTGAGCCACGAACTGGAGACGGTTGGCAGCTCCAGCAACGGCGTGGACAGATGCAGGATGTAGGGCATGCGGGCGTAGCCGTAGTCGTCCTCCATGCGCTTTCGGAGCTCCTGCCACGCATGCGACTGCACCGGGTCGTCTTGGGCGAAAAAACAGGCCGTTCTCACGAAGGAGAGCGTTTCCAGTTCCCGCCCCGTCCCGAAGAATCGAAACCTCAACGAGGCGTCGGAGTACGGCAGCGGACGTCCGTATTGGTCCACCACGATCAATCCGTGCGACCGGATGTGATCGAGCATGCGCAGCGCTTGCGTGCGAATCTCCGCCTTGAGCTGCGGATCGGAAAACAGACGCCAGGCGAGCACGTCGGCGTAGAGGAGCTGCGTGTACACGCTGGAGGTGCAACGGCTGCTGGTCACCTCGACATCGCCGTCCACGATGCGCGCCTCGATCGGCAGAAATCCGTCGAGGCCATTGGCCCGGTCGAGTGTTTCCAAGCCCGCAAGCAGACGCCGGGCGCGCTCCTGCGTCTCGGCGTCGTGGGTGACGGCGTAGCGGCAGGCCAAGCCGATGAGCAGGTGGGCGTTGGCCTCGACCTGCACGGGGCCTTTTTCCGTCCGGCCGTCGCGAACGAGGGTGAAGGGCGTGATCAGGCCGATGCTCTCCTCGTAAAAATCGCCAAAGAGCCGCCGCTCAATCTGCGCCACGCGGTCTTCAAGCGGCGTGGCGATCTCGGCGCGGCGCTGGAGCCGCAGACGCTTGGTGGCGGGCGACTCCGGGGGCGCCGAGACGCAGCCCGCCAGCAATGCCGTCATCAGCATCGCGGACCCGGCGAGCGCTTCGAACTTCGCACGCATATAAGAGATATAATGTTTACCCGATGCTTAAATCGGCAAATAGCCCCATGCGATTTGCCGGCCAACGTACGGTATAAGTCAGCCAACGCACCGGAATTGTGCCGGACAGATTGGTATTTTTATTGAAAACACACGAGCGGATCCGGCTCCGCAACGGCGTGGCCTTTACCAATCGGGCATGGGGGAAATTCCAAGGAGGCGCGCCTGCATCCCACCGGTTTTTCGGAAACGACCGCGCGGCCGGTTGCGATTCGACCGGAATGACGGTTAGTCACCCGATGAACTCCACAACCACGCATTTTCCGAAGGCGAAAGATCTCATGCAGGAATCGCCGCGCAGCCCGCGGCAGCGCATCGGCGGCTACGCGCTTCTGGCGCGCATGGCGGACAAAGGTCGCGCCACGATCAACGGCATTCAGGGTGATTATCATTTCAACTGCCCGCTGGACAACATGCTCTTCGGCTTCAAGGGCGTGAACGGCGATGACGTCCGCAAAGTCCTGCTCTCCGGCGCCAGCGACGAGGAGGTGGCGGCGTGGTTCAACACGCATGGCACGCCCAAAACGCCCGAAGAAATCGAGGAGTGGTCGCGGCAGTTGGAACAGGTAAGCCTCCATGACGATCCCGAAAAAGGGGAATGGTTTGACGAAGAATGCCGGCGGCTTGGCCTGGATCCCGCCCGGACGACGTTGTTCGAAATGCTGGAAGCCGACGACCGCGCGAGCCATCCGTGGAGCGGTCAGGACTGAGCGCGGAGAAGGTTGGCGAGAGCTTGCGGGCTTCGTCCGCAACCGGTTTTCTCCGGCATGCATAAAGGACGGCTGGAGGCCTTCAGCGACGGAGTGCTCGCGATCATCATCACCATCATGGTGCTGGAGTTGAAGGTGCCGCATGAGCCGACGCTGCACGCGGTGCTGGCGTTGCTTCCGGTGCTGCTCAGTTATGCGCTGAGCTTTGTTTACGTGGGCATCTACTGGAACAATCACCACCATCTCTTCCAAGCGGTCACCCAAGTGAAAGGCGGCATCCTGTGGGCTAATCTTCACCTGCTCTTCTGGCTTTCGCTGCTGCCCTTTGTCACTGGCTGGATGGGGGAAAATCATTTCGCACCGTTGCCCGTGGCGTTGTACGGCGGCGTGCTCATCAGCGCGGCGTGCGCGTATTATCTGCTCGTGCGCAGTCTGATCGCCTGCCACGGCGCCGACTCCACGCTGGCGAAAGCGATCGGCTCGGACGCCAAAGGAAAAGTCTCCGTCGCGATCTACGCCGTCGGCATCCCCCTCGCCTGCTGGCAGCCTTGGCTCGCCCTCGCGCTGTACTTCGCCGTCGCGGTGATCTGGCTGGTTCCCGACCGTCGCATCGAACGCGCGGTGCTCACGCGATAGGCTGTGGTCCGGCCGGCAGTTTTTCGCGCGCTTCCCTCTTGGCGTCTTGGCGTGAAGTTCCAACGCTCCCGCCTTCATGACCACGCCCACGCCTCCGTTCACCCCGCCAGCCGGCTACGACCGCGTCAAAGTGGTGAGCAGTTTTCAAGAGCTGATCTCGACGCCGTTCGCCGGCGGCGTGAACGCGCTCTGCTGGCCGCGCGCGCTGCCGGGAGACTTCAACGAGATCGTGGCCCACCTGGGCTCCCCCGAAGAAATCACCACGTTGGAAGACGCGTTTCTCCTGGCGTTGCCCTTGAGCGCGGCGGGGCGGATCGCCCGCGATATTCTCATCCAGGATCAGCAACTGCTCCGCGATGCGGGCGTCGCCCCCATCCTCAACTGCATCCCCGCCTACCCGCGTGACGCGGAGGGCGGTCCGGTGGTCACCGATGTCTATGGGTTTCACGCCGACAGCGCCACGGTCATGGCCGACACGTACCTGTGCAGTTACACCGAGGCGGCCTCCGAAGGACTGCGCAACGACGAGGCGCGGCGGCGCGTGGACATCCCCGAAGTCCGCGCCGAACTTCTCAAGCTCCACGGCGGGCCCGATGACGACGACTTCCTCGTCTACTTGAACGAAAACTGCTTCGACCTGCACTACGCCCCGCTCCCGCACGCGCGGCCGTTTTCGTTCGGCTTCGGCAATCTCTGGCGCATCGCCACCGAGTATCCCGGCAGCCCCGTCCCTCCCTGCATCCACCGCGCTCCCGACACCGTGCCCGGACGTCCGCCGCGGTTGCTGCTGATCAGCTAGATCAGCGCCGAGGCGGCGAAGGCAGATCGTCCGCCGGGCTTGCCGGAAACACGCGGCTGTTGTTGACTGGCCGCATGGCTACCTCACCCCTGATCCTCGCTTTTTCCGGCAGCGCCCGCCGCGACTCGTTGAACAAAAAGTTGCTGGCCGTTGCCGTCGCCTCCGTCCGCGAAACCGGCGGCACCGTCACGCTGATCGACCTCAACGACTACGCGCTGCCGCTCTATCACGGCGATCTCGAGGACGCGGAAGGTTTGCCCGCCAACGCCGCAAAGCTAATCGATTTGATCCAGCAACATCACGGGCTGCTGATCGCCTCTCCCGAATACAATTCGATGATCACGCCGCTGCTGAAAAACACCCTCGATTGGTGTACCCGCGGCGACGAGAACCCCTTCACGGGCAAGACCGCCGCCGTCGTGTCGGCCTCGCCGGGGGCATTTGGCGGCGTGCGTTCGCTGAAACTGGCACAGCAATTGTTGCTGCACCTCGGCTGCCAGGTCGTGCCCGGCCAGACCGTGCTTCCGCATGCCGACAAGGCCTTCGACGCGAACGGCGTTCTCACCGAAGTCCACGCGCAAAAATCCGTGCGCACCCTCGCCGTCGCGCTGGTGGAAACAACCCGAAAGCTGGCCGGTACCGCGACGGCCTGATAGTTGCGGCGCAGACTTCGCCTCGCGATTTCGTCCGACTTCTCGCTTGCGCGGCGCCGGCGAGCGCCTCAATGGTTTCAGCTCTTCGCATGTCTCTTCACGTCAAAGCCGTCGCCGTCCTCGCTGCTCGCCGCATTTGGCGCGAGCCCGGGTGTGCGTTGGCCGATATGGCGTGCTGAACTGACGATTCAGACAAACCGATCCCAACCGCACCCTTCACCGGTGCGGTTTTTTTGTCGCACCGGACGGGCGCACCGCCACCGCCATGTCCTCCCACGCCTCCCTTCGTTCCGGCCGCCGCCTCATGCTGCTCGCCGCCGTTTGCTTTGTCGCGAACGTGCTCCTCATTCGCGCGCTTGGCCGCGTCGGCACCGATGTCTGGATCATCTCCGCGCTCCGTTTCGCCACGGGACTCGCGATCTGCGTCGTCCTGCACCGTCGCACGCTGGACGTCAGGGCGCTCGCCACCAGGCCGCGTCTTATCCTGCGCGGGCTGGTCGGCAGCGCGGGCACCTACGGCTTTTATCTGACGATCGTGCACCTCGGAGCGGGGCGCGCCGTCTTCCTCAACAGCACCTATGTCATCCTCGCGGCGCTGTTGGCCGTGATCGTTCTCGGCGAACCGTTCCGGCGTCCGCTCGCCTTGGGCGCCATCGCTGCGGTGATCGGACTCGGGCTGCTCACCGGGGCGATCTTCGGCCTCGTGCGCGTTGGGCTTTATGACGGGATCGCCCTCGCCGTCGCCCTCGCGTCAGCCTGGATCATCGTCGCCATCCGCCAACTCCATCGCGAGGGCATCAGCACCGCGACCATCTTCGCCGCACAATGCGTTTACGGCCTGCTCCTGTGCGCGCCTTTCCTCGTCTTTCACTCCGTGCTGCCGGGACCGGGCGCGGGCATCGGGTTGGCCTGCGCCGGACTCTGCGCGGGCGCGGGGCAACTCGCCATGACCGCCGCCTACCGTCACCTCGCCGTCGCCGAGGGTGCGCTCATCCAGACACTCGTGCCGCTCGGCATCGCCGCCGGCGGCGTGCTCTTCTTCGGCGAATCTCTCGGCTGGACCGACCTCGCCGGCGGCCTGCTCATCGTCGCGGGTTCCGTTCTTCCGATGATCCTGACGGAGCCCCGTCCGGCTGCCGCTCCGATCGCGAACCCAAGCAGAGCCCTTTGAAAAGGGCGGGGGTGCGCCTTCGGCACGACAAAATCGCGCAGTCCCGCCGTGCGGGGATGTCTCCTTGCGGCAGAACGAGCTAGAACCTTTGGGAGATTCCCCCATGCCGTATTTGTTTATTTCCTTATACCAATTAAGTTGATTTCCCCTAGTTCGCATGCAGGGTTTTCACTGAGTTTGCGGAGACCCCCTCGTCGCAAGCTCAAGGCCTTCATTACCCCAACTTGCGGTAACACGCAGGAATGAAGGCCTTTATTCGTTAACCCCCAATGGAACCCCAGTCATGCCTTGTTTACCCCTGCTTGGTGCATCCGCCTGCCCTGAAAGCTCCTCCTCCCGCCTAAACGGTGGTTATTTCCCTCATTTAGCCGTCCGTCGCCCTCAACCAGCCGGAAGCCGCCCCCGTCGGCTCTCCTGGCTGCCGGCGCTCCTCCTGGCGGTGCTCGGCTGGGTTGCTTGGGCCTCGCCCGTTCGGGCGGAGGATGTCGACGTCTACCTCTTCGCCGGCCAGTCCAACATGTGGGGCACCGGTACCCATCTCTCCGACCTGCCCGCCAACCTCCAAGGCCCCCGCACCGGCATCTGGATCCTCAACAAACCCCCGCAGGTTTCCGCCGTCGGCTGGTACCCCCTGAACAATGGCGTGAACAACAACTGGGACGGCGACTCCTGGGGCGCGGAAGCCCAGCTCAC
>JAEKKV010000025.1 GCA_019510185.1 Verrucomicrobiota bacterium
GATAAGAAGTGGCGTGAAAAACATTACCAGCGAAATGGTGCCTTCAAACTCTATCGGCCCCCAATTAGTCCGAATTTGGGAGCCATCCGGAAATGCATATAGCAACATGGTAAACTGAAATCCCATGACTAGCGACGCAGTGATTCCGGCCGCTCCTGCGATAAGCTGGTAAACTGATTTTGTGGGCCAAACGCAGATAGATCCCGCGATAATCGATACGTTAGTGAGTAGGTTCACCGGATGAAATGTCCGAACAAGATTACCCGTCGTAAGCCCCCATAACCATGAAAGAGCCCAAAGGACCCAGATAATGCGGGCAAGAACAAGAGCAGTCTTTTTCATTTCTTTGCCGGACGCTTAAGGTAAGCCGCGGTCCTAGCTGGTGCGGGCCGTGCGACTCGCGATGCCACCGAACAAATGGACGGTAATGTGATGATGACGAGGATTGGGAACCAAGCAGAGCGACCGAATTTCTCCACTGCATCGACTCCATGGGACGTGACGGAATCTGGCCCAAGCCCATCCCTCAAAACCCAGAAAATTACTCCTGTGCCACAAAGCTCCGTGAATGTGAGGATCCAAGCCGCAAGCAATAACCGCCGACGGCGAATTCGGTCAGCGGTAAGCGACGACCAGACTGCCATAATAGAGGCGCTAACAAACAGTAAGGACAACGAGGAAAAAATCATCTTTATTTTGCTGAACGTTCAAGATGAACCGTGACAGCTGTGATTAGGCTCCGTGGTTTTCATTTCTTAGAATCGTCTGTCTTCCAGCAGGCGGTCCATATGATTATCCCTGAATCTCTTTTCGTCCGGGGATTCGACTACTGGAGAGGCTGCGAAACGCTTCTTCTATCCATGGTCTATACGTGTCGGGGCATGGATGTTTCCTCGGGCCCTCACTCTTTCTTTCGCGCATCGGCAGACCGAGTTCCGACCTTACGTGCGCAATATGGCATGTCTTTACGACTCGCTGATGGCGCTTCTTCACGAAGCCCTGAATTTCGGAATATGTGGGCATTGCAACTTCTCTTTTGCCGAACATTACAGGTCAGCTAGACTCCGTGGTTTTCATTTCATTCCAAATTTCAATATATCCCCGAACTCATCTTCGGACACGGTCTTCTCGCCTCTAAAAATCAGAGTTTTCTTCGCGCTATCTGACTCATAAATAGCAAAACGAACTCTTCCACCTAAGCTTTCGTTCACTTGCAACGATATGGATAACTCAAGCAAAGCCTCGTCCCAAACCTTCTCATATGGAGCGATATGATCGTAAAAAATATCTCCAACTGAAAACCTATTCCTTTCTATGGCGTCGCGAAAGCATTCCGGTATCGCGAATGAAAATCCTACCGCATATCCATCTTTGAATTCTACATTAGAGCGCATAAAATTCTATTTCTGATAAAATTAACGTTCCTTGCTGTCTCGCCGTCTCCACTTTTACGGGGCCAGCATTCGGTCCGGTGCATAAAAACTTAAGCGTCTGGGTAACGCCGTGAACGGTGCGCATTCCTTTTTCGCTCGCGACAGACTCCAATAATACTTTTTCGGGTGCCGTAAATCCCGTGAAACAAACTGTCGGACGGAGATCTTTAAATCGAGAACGACTAGCTTCCTCAGCATAAACAGCCTTCCATGCCTGAGCTACTGTCATGCGCTCTATTTCTTCTGGAGTGAAATGCAGTGACTTCGATATGAGAATCTTTTTGGGATCTTTCGGCGTCATGTTTTTGCTAAAGTATTACTGCGGTCGAGAGACAGGACTCGTGGAAACGGAGGTGATTTCGTTCAAGCGTTGGAACGTGGAACTGAGAGACCCGAATGAGTCTTTAAAATGGAATGCGATCGGGAGATCATCACGCGAATATAAGGGCTTATATTACGTTTGGGTGTAGCACACCCCATGCCCCGGTAAAGACGCAATCCGATCACATCCGTGTTTTTATTATTGGCCGCCGGGAAGTTGTAAAACTTGGGAGACCGAATCCCGCCGGCGCGTCCGCCCATTGTGTCGATCTGCGGGCACTCCCCCTGCCGTCTTCGCAGCTTGGCGGTTATCAACGCTACCGACCCTGCCGACCGTTCACTTGTGATCCCAAGGGAGCGCGATCTTCAGGCGCGGGTGCTCCCAGACTTTGAACAAGGTGAACATCTTTCCCGGGTTGAGGATGCCGTTCGGGTCGAGGGCGCCTTTGATCGCCTGCATCGCCTTGATCTGCGCGGGGGAATGCTGGAGGCGTAGGAACGGCGTTTTCGCCAGGCCGATGCCGTGCTCGCCGGAGATGGCGCCGCCGAGCTTCACCACCTCCGCCATCAGAGTGCCCACGGCTTTCTCGGCGCGCAGGTACTCGGCGCGGTTGTCGCGGTGGTACATGATGTTCACATGCAGATTGCCGTCGCCCAGATGGCCGAAGGTCGGGATGGAGAGCTTCGAGGTGCGGCGCAGCTTGTCGAGGAACACGGCGAACTTCTCGTAGTTGCGCATCGGCACCACGATGTCCTCGTTGAGCTTCGAGTCGCCGAGCGCGAACATCGCGCCGGAGCACTTGCGGCGCACGTCCCACAATTGTTCCGCCTCGGCGCGGTCGCGCGCCTCGCGAAACGCCAGCGCATGCCCTTTCGCCCAGGCCAGAACCGTCTCTTTTTGCTCCGCCACCTCGCTGGCGGAACCCGCGAGTTCCAGCAGCACGACCGGACGGCCCGCCTGGCCTTCGAAGACGGTCTTCCCGCTCTTCCGCTCGGCGCAGGCCACGCTGTAACGGTCGAGAAACTCGCAGATGGCCGGCTGGACCCGTTGGGCGAAAAGGGCCCGCACCGCCCGGAACGCCGCCACTTCGTCTTCGAAGGCGGTGAGGAGCGTCCAGCGCGCCGCCGGCAGCGGAATGAGCTTCAAGGTCGCCTCTGTCACCACGCCGAGCATGCCCTCGCTGCCGATCCACAGGTCGCGCAGGTTGAAGCCTGCGGAAAACTTTTTCGTCGCCGTCCCCCACTCCACGTACTCGCCGGTCGGCAAAAAGCCTTTGAGCGCGAGCACGAAGTCGCGCGTCACCCCGTATTTGCCGCCGTGCATGCCGCCGGCGTTGCAGGCGATGTTGCCCCCGATGGTGGAATATTGCTTCGACGCCGGATCGGGCGGGTAAAACCAACCCTTGGCCTCGACCGCCTTGTGCACGTCGCCCACCACCGCGCCCGCCTGCACCTGCGCGAAGCCGGCGTCGGCGTCCACCGTGATGCGGTTCCACTTGGAAAGATCAAGGACCCACCCGCCCTGCACCGGCGAACCCGAGCCGGTGAGCGACGAACCCGCACCGCGCGTGGTCACCGGCACGCCGTGCTTGTTGGCGAGCGCGAGCAGCGCGGCGATGTCGGCGTTGGTCCGCGGCTTCACCACCGCGTCGGGCAGGAAGGAGAGCTTGCTGCCGTCGAAGGAGGCGGCGAACAGCGCGTCATGCGCCGTGCTGACGGCGGGGCCGAGCTTGCGCTTGAGCTGGGTGGTCGCGGAACGGATTTTGTTCATGGCGGAAGGTCCAATCAGCCACCGGCGACGGCCGCCTTCAATCCGATAAGCCCGGGCTCCCGGTTTCTCCGACGGATTCCCCCGCCCGCTTATCTTCCCGAAACCCGCTGCTTATTAAACGGCCTGCTCCGGGTGACGCGTCGAAGACCGGCCTCGCCTAAGACGACCGTCGTCCGGCGCTTGCGAACCGGGAAAATCAGCGCCGGCCTGAAAAAGAGGCGGATATTTCCCTGTTAACTACGTCCCCGGTTGACCCTGCCCGGGCGCTCTCCTTTAGATCGCCACGCCTTTCACCTCACCTTTTTCATGAGCCTCAAGATCAAATCCGCCTCCGAATGCCAGTTTGCCCAGCTCTCGCTCGGCGAAGTCATGCTCCGCCTCGATCCCGGCGAGGGCCGCGTGCGCACCGCGCGCAGCTTCACCGCCTGGGAAGGCGGCGGCGAATACAACACCTCCCGCGGTCTGCGCAAATGCTTCGGCCTCAAGACCGGCGTCTGCACCGCATTCGTGGACAACGAGGTCGGCCGTCTGGTCGAGGACTTCATCATGCAGGGCGGCGTCGCCACCGATTTCATCAAATGGCGCGAGGACGACGGCATCGGCCGCACTGTGCGCAACGGCCTGAACTTCACCGAACGCGGCTTCGGCATCCGCGGCGCCGTCGGCGTGCCCGACCGCGGCAACACCGCCGCCTCGCAACTCAAGCCCGGCGACTTCGACTGGGATCATATTTTCGGCAAGCTCGGCGTGCGCTGGTTCCACACCGGCGGCATCTTCGCCGCCCTCTCCGAGACGACCGCGGCCCTCACCGTCGAAGCCGTGAAGGCCGCCAACAAGCACGGCACCGTCGTTTCCTACGATCTCAACTACCGCCCCTCGCTCTGGAAAACCATCGGCGGCCTGAAAAAAGCCCAGGAGGTCAACCGCGAGATCGCCAAGTACGTGGACGTCATGATCGGCAACGAAGAGGACTTCACCGCCTCCCTCGGCTTCGAGGTGAAGGGCGCGGACCACAATCTCAGCCACATCGAGACCGACGCCTTCAAGGCCATGATCGAGACCGCCGTGAAGGAGTTCCCCAACTTCAAGGTCGCCGCCACCACCCTCCGCCGCGTCATCACCGCGACGAAGAACGACTGGAGCGCGATCCTCTGGCACGACGGCAAGTTCCACGAAAGCCGCAAATATCCCGAGCTCGAAATCCTCGACCGCGTCGGCGGCGGCGACTCCTTCGCCAGCGGCCTCCAGTTCGGCTTCCTCTCGAAAAACGATCCGCAGGCCGCCGTCGAGTACGGTGCCGCCCACGGCGCGTTCGCCAGCACCACCCCCGGCGACACTTCGATGGCCACGCAGAAGGAAGTGGAAAAGCTCATGAAGGGCGGCGGCGCCCGCGTCGTTCGCTGATCCCCGCGCCCAACTCACCGCGCAACCCTTCCGGCCCGGGCCTTGGCGGCCCGGGCTTTTTCATGCCCGCGCGCCGCGCAGCACGTCCGCCGACCGCGTGAACGTGGCCGCGTCGAAGCCGAGCCGCCGCTTCAGTTGCGCGTCGCGCTCCAGCGGATTTTCAATGCGGGCTGCCGCGCGACAATCGCGCCACGACAACATCCCGCCCGCCCAGGCCAGCAGTCCGCTCACCGGCACCGGCAGGTCGCTGCCGTGCAGGATGCGTTGCGCGAGCGGCCCGGAGGTCAGCCGGCGCAACGCCGAGGGCCGCAGGCGAAAGTTGAGCGCCGCCAGGGCACTGTTGTCGCCATACAGATGGGGAAACCGCTCCGTCATCCCGGCGAACACGTCGAGGTAATCGGGATCGACCAGCATCGTGCCGGTGCCGCAGTGCGCGGCGATGCAGGTCACGCCGATCTCCAGCGGACGCGTGAGCACGCGCGGATCGGCCAGCTTCGCATCCATCACCGGCATGGTCCGCTCGCTCCCGGTATGGGCCAGCAAGGGCAGGCCGGCCTCGGCCATGCGCTCCAGAAATCGGGTGTGCCGGCGATCATTCCAATCGATGCCCTGCACGTTGGGCAGGCACTTGAGCGCGGCGGCGCCGGCCGCGAGACAGCGCTCCAGTTCCTCGAAAGCATCGCGGCGCGAAGGATGAATCGAAACCGCCGCCATGAACTCCGGATGCTCCGCGGCGAGCCGCAGCACATAGGCGTTCGGAACGTAGAACGACGCCCGCTCCGGCAGCGGCGTGCCGTCGTCGCGGTAGGGTAGCTCATGCGCCAGCAGCAGCGCGCGGTCGAGCGACGAGCCGCGCACAAAGCCCAGCAGCCGCTTCGCGTACACCCGGTCGAAATCCGGTCCGGCCAGGTCGCGGGAAGTCAGCCCCACGCTGCGCACGAGAAACGGGGCGCCCAGACGGGTGAGCCCGCGCGGACGGTACCAGCAGCCCGTACCGCCCGTCCCCGTGCCCACGACGTGGACGTGCATGTCGATTTTCATGGAAGGGCTGTTTGGAGCGTAGATTGCGCGTCGCCGGATCAACTGTTGTTGCCCGCCTGCTGCGCGAGGTCCTTGCAGCCCTTGAGGTCGAGTTTCCCGGTGCCGAGAACGGGGATTTTTTCAACACGCAGGACGGTCTTGGGAAACCACAGGTTGGGCACGCCGGCGGCGGAGAGCTTTTCCTTCACGCTCGCGGCGGTGACTTCATCGCGGGCGCTGAGCAACACCAGTTGCTCGCCCTTGCTGGCGTCGGGCACGCCGACGATCGCCAGGGCATAACCCTCCGTCTGATCCAGGCCGAAGGCTTCGATGAGCTTTTGCTCGACGGTCCCGTGCGGCACCATCTCGCCGGCGATTTTTGAGAAACGCGACAGACGCCCCTCGATGGTGAGAAACCCGTCCTCGTCAAAACGCCCGAGGTCGCCGGTGACGTACCAGCCGTCGTGAAAGACCGCGCGGGTCTTTTCCTCATCATCGAGATAGCCGCTGAAAATATTGGCGCCGCGGAAGGCGACCACGCCGGTCTGGCCGGCGGGAACCGGCTCCTTGGTCTCGGGATCAAGCACCCGGGCGGTCATGCCCGCCATCATGCGGCCGACCGTCCCGAGCCGCTTGCCCGCCTGGGGATCCGCCGTCGCGGTGGTGACGAGCGGATCGGGCTGGTTGACGTTGGTGGCCGGCGAGGCCTCGGTCATGCCGTAGCCCTGCATGATCTCCAGGTGGAATTTTTCCAGGAAACCCTCGTAAAGATCCATGGGCAGCTTCTCCGCGCCCGAGACGAGAATCTGCAAGGTGCGCAGATCGCGCGGCTCGGCCTTTTTCAGGATCGGCCGCATGAACGTCGGCGCGCCCACCATGACGCTGACCTCCTCCTCGCGGATTGCTTCGATGATTTTGCGCGTGTCGAGCGGACTGGGTACGGTGACCACGCGACAGCCGCGCAGGAGCGGATACCAGAGGTTCACGGTGAAACCGAAGCTGTGAAACACCGGCAGGCAGCCCAGCATGACGGCGGACTGGGGGAAAATGGAGAGCGAGGAAAACTGCCAGCAGTTCGCGAGGATGTTGCGATGCGAGAGCACGACGCCCTTCGGTTCCCCCGAGCTGCCGCTGGTAAACAGCAGGCCGGCCTCGTCGCGATCGCCGTACTTGGGCAGGCCGAGGAGTCGCGCGACCCATTGGTTCGGCAGCAGCCAGGCGATGGCGAACCACGGGAGCAACGCGGGTTTTCCGCCGAGCCCGGCCAGCATTTTCCCGAGGTCCACGGTGTTTTCCGGCCAGGGGAAATCGGCGACCTTCGTGCGCAGGGCGTCCGCCGATATCACCGTTTTGACGCCCGAAAGCCGCAGGCTCGTTTCGCTGGCGGCGCGGCCGGCGGTGAAGTTGAAGTTCACCGGAACCTTGCCGGCGCAGAGGATCGCGAGATTGACGATGGTCGCGCCCGCGCCCGGCGGCAGCACGATGCCGACGCGTTTCTCCGGCACGGTGCGCCGCAGGTGGCGCGACAACACGGCGGCGGCGGCGAACAACTGCGCAGCCGTAAACGCGCGGCGGCCCGCGGTGCGGTCGATCACCGCCACGCGACCCGGGCGGCGGACAAGTCCGCGGACGATTTCCCGGCCGAGGTTGCGTTTCAATTGCGGACGCTCCTCGAAAGCCTCGCAGCCCAGGTCGAGCAAGGCGCGCCGCACGGTCACGGGATCGGCGTTGTCCGCCGGGATCGGCTCGCCCCACACGACAAACACGGCGGTGCGCATGACCCGCGGGTATTTGAAGAGGTATTTGTTTTCCGAGAACGAGAAGACCGAGCCCCACAAGCCGTCGTGGGCCACCGGGACGACCGGCACATGGGCCCGGCGGGCCATCAGCTCGAAGCCGCGCTCGAGCTTCATGAGCTGGCCGGTGCGCGAGATCGAGCCCTCGGGAAAAATCATCACCAGCTCGCCCGCCTGCAACGAGCGCGCCACCCGGCGCGTGGTCTCAAGCGCGTTGGCGGGTGAAACGGGAATCGTGCCGGTGAGCTTGAAGGCGAGCCGGTAAAACCAGCCCTTTTTGAGCAGGATCTCCCCGCCCACAAAGCGGATCGGACGCGGGCACGCGAGTTGAAGGACGAGCACGTCCGCATACGACAGGTGATTGGCCACGAGCAACGCCCCGCCCTCGGGGATGCGCTCGGCCCCACGCGAGCGCACCCGATAGAGCAGGCGGGCAAGCGCGATCACCGGTATGGAGATAAACCAAGGAGCGTACGTACGGCGGGCCGAGGAGGCGGTCATGAAAGGAAGGAAATCGAGGAATGGTGAAAACCCAACGCGAGTACTGACAGCCGTTATTGTCCCCAGGATCGCAGATCTTTCGCAAGCGTGGCGAAACCGGGAAAATCATTTTCCAGGCGGCGAAGGTCCCCTTGGTGGCGACGCACCGCCTCCAAGGCCAGCTGCGTCTCCAGATAAAGGCTCGGCCGGTCGGTGCCATAGACGCGGTATTTGAGCTGCGGACGGGTGTAGGGCGGCCGGTCGATTTCAAGCCCCGCCGTCCAGGCGGCCTCGGTCACCTGCTCGTCGCGGCCGCACAAATACCAGGCCTCGATGGCGGGCACGGCGACGCCGACGCCGCGCAGCACCCGCTCGCGGCCGTTGGCGGGCGGCAGTTTTTTGGTCGTCTGCCTGAAAACCGCCCGCAGCTGGCACATCCGGCAGTACGGATGAAAATAGTCCGGCGCGTCATGCGACGGGAGGTGCACCACGGAATTGTCGCTGTCCACCACCACGACGAGGCCGGCGGCATCGGTGTTGAAATGAAGGTGGCGGATGATCGCCGGCAGCACCTGCGCCACCGAGGGCCAGCCCCGCGCTCGCAGAGACGGTTGCACCCGCTGGCATTGCCGGCCCAGCGCAACTTCCGCGAGCACGGCGATCGCGGCCTCGTCGGCCGGCGATTCGCTCAAGATCGCGATCTTCAGGGGCGGCTGCGCAGAACTCATTTGTCCTCCGGAACGCCGCCCAGAACACCGGAAAACCACAGGTCGCCCAACGAGGCGCCCGCCAGCAGTCCGGGCAGATCGGGATGGTCGCCCAACCGGGTGAAGCGCGCGGCGCGTCCGTGTTTTTCCGTGACGACCACTTCCTCCGGATGCTCGCGGAAAAGATCCAGCAGGTACGGCGAATGCGTGGTCGCGATGACCTGCACCGGCGCGCGCGTTTCCCCGGCCTCGGCGGGATAGCTGAGGCGGTAAAGCAGGTCGCGAATGTCGCGCAGCAGGCGCGGATGAATCCCGCGGTCGATCTCCTCGATGCACACGATGGCCGGCGGGGCGGGATCGAAGGCCAGGGCGAGAATGGCCAGACTGCAAAGCGTCCCCTGGGCAAGATCGCCCGCCGGGATGAGCTCGGCGCCGTCGGCGAGACGCAGGCCGAGTTGCACGCATTGGTCGGCGCGTTCGATCAGGCTGAGCTCGTCGTATTCCGGCAGCAGCCGGAACAGCTCGGCGGTGAACCGGGCAAACGCCTCCGGAAAAGCCTGCCGGCGGGCGGCGAGCACGGCCGCGAGATTGCACCCGTCGGAAGCGAGTTCGGCGCCGTCCTTCAGCGCGGGCGTGGACGCAACGGCCTCATGGTCGAAACAGTAGCTGCGCACGCTCAAAAGTCGGGTGCGCAGGCCGGCCCAATCGTCCACGCCCTCCCCGCTCGGCAGCGGCGTCACCTGCAACAGATCGCAAACCGCCTCGGACACACAGGTGAGCGAAGCCTCCAACCCGTCGAACGGCGGATTGAAACGAAAGAGAATCTCCGCGCCTTCCGGCTGCCGCTCGTTGTCCGCCACGGCCTCGCGCAACGGCAACTTGGCCAAGGCGCGCAATTGGAGAATGGCCTGAATGAGGCTCGTCTTGCCCGAGCCATTGGGGCCGATCACGAGATTAAACGGAGCCAAGGCGAGACTCGTGCTGCGCAACGCCTTGAAATTCCGGAAAGCGACGGAGGCGATCACGGCTCAAACATGGGGCCCCGGTGCGGAGACCGCAACTCCTCGCTGGACGGCACGGCCAAAAACGAAGCGTCAATTGGCGAGCATGAGATCGAGGAGATGCTTCAATTGTTCGTTCCCGATGGCCTGCAAGGAGCCCTCCAACTTGATCGGCTCGACCATCGGCGCATAGCCCAGCGCATCTTTGTCGTCGCCCTTGATGAGATTGATCGTGCGCAGGTTTTCCGCGAGCTGCTCGCGCGCCCCGAGCTGCAAATCGACGTGCAGCGGCCGCTGGACAAGCGGGACTCCCGGCGCGTAGGTGATCTGGCCCGAACCGGCCAGCCGCACCGTCGGCGAGATCAGCGTGAGGTCCTTGATGACCACATTGCGCCCGGTGTCCCGCGCCACGACCACGTTGAATTGATCAAAGCGGATCGCGCCCAGTTGCTGGATGACAGCGCTGGCGGCCTGGCCACGCTCGCCGTACTTCACGGCATTGCGACTGCCGGTCAGCGCTCCGACAATGCCCATCAGTGTGGCGGCGGTCGATGTGGTCTCCGCCATTTTTCCGGTTTTGACGCTCAGCGCGCGCAACGTGCCGCTGCGGCTGGTCAGGGTCACGTCACCCAAGGCGCTCTCCGTAAAATCAACCGGCTCCTTGGCGCGGCCGGCGAGATGGGTTGCGAGATCGAACTTTCCATCGACCGCCGCGGGTTGGTTCGAATTCAGGGAGCGCAGCAAAGGCGCGGGATTGAACCCGGTGACGGCGAGGTCGGCCTTCAATTCGTACGGTTCGGCGACGTTGGCATTGTAGCGCAGACTGCCGTCGGCCTTGAGATTGCCCTCGTCACCAAGGACGGCGCGCAAGGCCTCGAGCGAAAGCATGTCCGGATCGATTTTCAAAGTGCCGCCAATGTCGGTGAGCTGGAACCCGGCATTGTAGACGACTTTTTTGAGCCCGAGTTTGAGCTCGCCGGAAACGCCGGCCCACACCGGACCGGACGGAGCCTGCGCAGGCTTTGCCGTTGGACTCGCGGTTGCGGCGGGACCGGCGGCTGACGGCGGCACCAAGCCCGCGAACATCTTGAGATCCTCGAGGTAGAGCAGGTCGCTTTTCACCTGCGCATCGACTTTGAAGCCGGCCGGCGCCGGCTGCATGACCGCGCCGAGGGTGAGGTCGGATTTCCGACCCGCCTGCGTGATCACGATCGGAGCCTGCGCATCGATGCGGCCGGCGCTGTCGCGGTCGGCGCGCACGTACACGTCAACTTCAGGCAACGCCTGGCTGGCCGCCACCAGACCGGCGAGCTGAAGCGTGCAGGCGATTCCCTGTTTCTCGCCAAGGCTCGCGCTGATGTCACCGCGAACGACGCCTTGGGTGAGCGCCACACCGGACCGGGCGGCGACGGGCTGAGCCAGCAGCAACGGCAGGTCGGCCTCGAACGCCGCGGTCGTCTTGAGGGTTTGCCCCGGTCCGGCGGCGCGGCCGGCGCGGGCGTTGCCTTTGAAAACGTTGATCCCGCCACTGCTCGCCGTGAGATCCGTCACCTCCGCCTGCCAGCCTTCCGGCGTGTAATCCGCGCCCAGGCTAAGCACCACATCGAGCGAACGCACGAGCGGCTGGCCGGCCCGCGCCACGCCGAGCTGGGTCAGCGTCAGCGGAGCGACCGTGCGCAGTGTAAAACCGTTCTTGCGCGCGGCCGCGGCAAACTCGCCGCGCACGTCCTCGCCGGTGAGCTCGATGTCCGGAAGAAACGGCCGCGCCCAGGCGAGCGGCGCGCCTTGCAGGCTGATGCGCACCAAATCCTTCGCGGGGTCCGCCGCCTTGAGTTCACGGGTGCCGAGGTTGAACACGATTTCCTGCAAGGTCTCGATGCCGGCCACCGGACGGTCGCCGGACACGTTCGCGTTCAGACGTTGAATCCGGACCTCCTTCCCTTGCTGGGAAAGATCGAAATCCGTCACGAAGTTAACCCGGCCGATGGCGGAAAACTCCGGTGCGATGGCCGCCAGTTTGTCGGCGGTTGCGTTGAGCTGACCCGCCGCGTGGATTTCTGAAAAGACCCGATCGGCCGAAAACGTCCCCTGCCCTGTCGCCGTGAACACCGGCAGCGCCCGGCCCAGGGCAAACGGAGCGAGATCGGTGTCGCGCGCATCGAGTTTCCAAGTGCCCGCCAGCGGCGCGGCACCCTCCGGAAGCTGCACGCCAAGACTGGCCAGCTCCTTGTCCTCCGCCCGCAGAATCACCGAATAAGATTCAGCCCCGCCGGTCGCGCGACCGGCATCCAAAATGACGCGCACGTTGGCCCCCTTCGGCAGTTTCGCACCGGTCGCGGTCGCATCGGTGGTGACAACGATGTGTTCAAGCGAACGCGGCGTATCCATGCGGACAAGAATGTCGCTGTGCACGGTGAGCGCGGTGATGAGGCCGTCTTGTTTCGCGGGCGTCACGCCGGCCTTGAGGGTGAACTGTCCGTCCTGACCGGCGGCCAGGCCACCTCCGCTGATGACCACGTGGGCGCGTCCTTCCGGCAGGATCACATCGCCTTCCAGCTCCAGCGCGTCCAGCGAAAGATCGACGGGCAGCCGGAGCTGTTTGAAAAATCCCTCGAACGCTTGGCGGGCGGAATCGGCAGGGTGCACGGGAGGCGGCGAACCGGCGGATGCTCCGGCGGCAGTGAGATCGAGCGTCCAGCCTTTCGCAACGATCTGTTTTAAAGCGACCCGGCGGCGCACGGCGTCCAGCAACGTCACCTCCACGTCGGCAGACGGCAGGGTGAACGCGACGCCGGGCCGGCTGAAGCGAACGTCTTCCACGTGCGTGGCGTGGAGACCCGCGCTCACGGAACCGACGCTCGCATTCAGACCGGGCTGGCCGGCGAGGACCCGGTGAAGCGCCCACGTCTGCACGGCGGGGGTGAAAGTCAGGGCGATCACCGCGGCCAGCACGGCAACGATCACGACGACACTGATAAGAAGAAAACGCATAAGCTTCATGGGCGGAGGCCGGGGGCGCCTAGAGTTGTGCCAGCCCCAAAAGACAAAGCAAGCGAGGCGGCGTCCGGCGGAGCGCCACCGCTCCCCCGCCGGACGGGCAAACCCGCTCAGTTAACCTGAGTGTAAACGTCGGCCTGGCCGATGGCCTGACGCAGGGTGGCGAGGGCGACGTTGTAGTTATAGTTGGCCTGAAGCTGATTCGTGCGGGCCTGCGTGAGCGCGACCTGCGAGGTCAGCACATCGAGCTGGGTCGCGGTGCCGGCGGAGAAACGGGCGTTGGCGAGACGCAGGCTTTCCTCCGCCTGCCCGACGGTCTTGAGCGTCGCCTGCACGAGTTCGTCGGCCTCCTGCAAGGACGAGAGCGCGGTGCGAACCTGGACCTCCACAGCGAGCATCTGTTCGCCGAGCGTCAGATTGGCCTGGGCCAGCTGGGAACGAGCCTGGGCGACTTTGCCCGCGGTGGCACGACCGTCGAAAATCGCCCAGGTCGACTGCACGCCCACCGTCCAGCCGTTGAGGGAATCATTGAAGCGATTGGAGTTATTCGCCTTGTTCACCTCGTAGCCGCCAACCAGGGAAACCGTCGGCTTGTAACCCGCCTGCTGGACGCGAACGCCCGCCTCGCTGGCGTCACGCAGCTTGGCGAGGCGCAGCAACTCGGGACGGCTGGCCCGGGCAGTGTCGAGGGCCTGCTGGAAATCGTACGAAGCCGGCGTGTAATCGAGAGTGCCGATGAATTCTGGAATCTTGCGGAGGTTGCCGGGAGTGGTGTTGTTGTAGCCGAGCGACTGGCGGAGCTGGTCGACGGCGATCCGGTAGGCGTTGCGCGCGGTGATGAGCGTGGGCTGGGCGTTGGCCAGCTGCACCTCGGCCTGGAGAACCTCGAAATTCGAGACGGCGCCAGCCTCGAAGCGGTTGCGGACGTTGCGCAACTGCTCGGTGAGCAACCCGACATTCTGCTCCTGCACCTTGATCTGCTCGCGGGCGAGCAGGACGTCGTAGAACCGCGTGCGCACATCGAGCAGCGCAGCGTTGATCACGGCCTGGAGATTGAGCAGGGCGGCTTCGCGCGAGAAACGCTGGCTGGCCAGCGCGGAGCTGATGCTGCCGCCGGCATAAAGCGCCTGCGTCACCTGGAGCGCGATGCCCCAGGTCTGATAATCGGGGCTGGTGTTGCCGCCGCTGCCGGTGAACGGCTGGTTGAGGGCTTCGTCGTGCTGCGTATAGCTGCTGTTGAGACTGACATTGGGCAGCGCCAGGGCCCGCACCTGCACGGTCAGCCCCTCCTGCTCTTTGATCTGCTCGCGGGCGAGACGGATGGAGTAGTTATTTTCGAGCGCGTAACCGATGGCATTCTTGAGATCGAGTTTCTCGGGAATGTCGGGCGTGACCGGGACGGCGGCGCCAACGGGAAGCACGGCGGCCGCCGCAAGGGCGACGACCACGAAGAGAAGGGAGGAGAATGATTTCATGCGGGAACAGGGCGGATTACTTGGCCGGCGCCGGTTGAACGACGGGCACGGAGGAGGGCACGGAAACGGCCTGACGATTTTTGGCGATGAGCATGTAGAACGCGGGCACGACAAACAGCGTGAAGACCGTACCGACGGCCATACCGATGACCAGCACCCAGCCGATGCTGTTCCGCGCCGCCGCGCCCGGGCCGGTCACAAAGATCAGCATGAGATGACCGAAGACGGTGGCGGCGGAGGTCATGAGCACGGGGCGCAGGCGTGTGGCGGCGGCGCGACGGATGGCGTCAATCTTGGCCACGCCCTCTTCCTGGAGCTTGTTGGCAAACTCGACGATGAGGATGCCGTTCTTGGCGATCAGGCCGACCAGCGTGATGAGACCGATCTGGGAGTAGATGTTGAGCGAGGTTTTCCAGAGGAAGATCGGCAGTGTGGCGCCGACGAGGGCGAGCGGCACGGAGCCCAGCAGGATGATCAAGGGATCGCGGAAGCTGTTGAACTGCGCCGCGAGCACGAGAAAGATCAGGATCAAGGCGAGCGCGCCCGCGGTCCACAGGGCGTTACCCTCGTGGCGGAGCTGGCGGGACTGGCCGCCATAATCGATGGAATAGCCCGGCGGCAGAATCTCGGCGGCCTTCGCCTCGAGTTTCTTTAAGGCGACGTCGATGCTAGGGCCGACACCGGTGATTTTCACCGAGTTGAGCTGCTGAAAGCGGTTCAGCGTGCGCGGCTCGACCGTTTCATGCAGCGTGGCGATGGTGGAAAGCGGGATGAGCTGACTGTCGGGGCCGTGCACGTAATAATTGAGCAACTGGCCGGCGTTGAGACGCTGGCTGCGCTCGACCTGCGGGATGACCCGGTAGCTCTGGCCGTCGTTGACGAAACGGTTCACATAGCCGCCGCCCAGCATGGCGCCGAGGTCGTGGGAAATATCGCTGAGGTTCAGCCCCATCGAGGCGACCTTGTCCTTGTCGATCGCGATTTCGACCTGCGGCAGATCGAATTTGAGATCGGTGTCGGCAAAGTAAAACGTGGGCGCGCCGTGCGGATCGTTGGCCGCGCCATTGGCGTAGCTCACGAGCTGGCCGGCATAGTCGAGCATCTCGCGATGGCTCGCCGTGGAGCGAAGGACAAATTCGATGGGGAACGTGCCGCCGGCGGGCAAGGGATCGGGCGTGGTCACGATCAGTTGCAAGCCGGCAATCCGGGCCGCGGGGCCTTGCAAGGAATCCATGATCTGGAGAGACGTGCGGGTGCGCTGCGACCAAGGCTTGAGCAGGATGCCCGAGAAACCGCCCGCCTGGGTGGTGAGCTGGAAGGAATTCTCGTACTCCGGAACGCTTTCGAACATCCGCTGCGCCTGCGTGGCGAAGAGGACGTTCTGGTCGATCGTCGAGGTGGGCGACGACTGGAGAATGCTGAAGACCACGCCTTGGTCCTCCTTGGGCGCGAGTTCATGCTGCGCCATCATGAAGAACGGCAGCAACAACAGGGTGAGCATCACGCCGGCGGTGATGGTGACCGGAAACCAACCCAGACTCGCGCCGATCACGCGCTCGTAACGGCTGCGCAGACGGTCGAAAAGATGGTTGATACGGCCGGTGAGCCCCTCCTCCTCGTGCTGGTGGTCCTTCAGCAGGTAAGCGCTCATCATCGGCGAAAGCGTGAGCGCCACAAAACCGGACACGGCCACCGCACCGGCGAGCGTCATGGCGAATTCGCGGAAGAGCGCGCCGGTGAGCCCGCCCTGAAAACCAATGGGAGCATAAACGGCGGCGAGCGTGATCGTCATCGAGATCACCGGGCCGACCAGTTCGCGCGCACCTTTGATGGCGGCCTCGACGGGCGTCAGTCCCTCGCGGATGTGCCGTTCGATATTTTCAACGACGACGATGGCGTCGTCCACCACGATGCCCACCGCCAGCACGATGGCCAGCAGCGTGAGCAGGTTGATGGTGAAGCCGAACACGAGCATCAGGAACAGCGCGCCGATCAGCGACAGCGGCATCGCCACGATGGGGATGAGCACAGAGCGCAAGGAGCCCATGAAAAGGAAGATGACGATCATCACGATGAGCAGCGTCTCCATGAGCGTGCGCAGGATCTCGCGGAGCGCGTCGTCGATATATTGGGTCGCGTCGTAGGCGATCTTCGCCTCGAGACCGGCGGGCAGGCCGCGCTGGATCTCGGGCATGGCGGCGCGCACCCGCTTGATAACCTCCAGAGTGCTCTCCGTCGGCAGCACCCAGATGCCCATGAACGTGGCGGTCTTGCCGCCGAAACGCACCTCGGTGTTGTAATCCTCGGCGCCGAGCTCGACGTCGGCCACGTCGGAGAGGTGGATGATGGCGCCGTTGCGCCGGGCGACGACGAGCTGCTTGAACTGATCGACATTCTTCAGATCGGTGTTGGCCACCAGGCTCACGCTCAGCATCGAACCCTTGGTGGCGCCGACGGCGGCCAAGGCGTTGTTGGCGGCAAGGGCGGAGCGCACATCCGACGGACTGAGTCCGCGGGCGGCGAGCTGGTCGGGCTTCAACCAGGCGCGCATGGCGAACACGCGGCCGCCGAGCACATCGGCGCGCTGTACCCCGGCGATGGCCGCCAGCCGGGGCTGGACCATGCGGTTGAGGTAATCGGTAATCTGATTCTGATCGAGTTTGTCGGAGTAGAAACTCAGGTACATCGACGCGAACTGATTGTCGCTGGTCTGCACGCTGATGGTCGGGGCCTCGGCCTCCGCCGGGAGCTGGTTGCGGACCTGGTCGATCTTGGAGCTGATCTGCGCAAGCGCGGCGTTGGTGTCGTAGTTAAGCCGCAGGTACACGAGGATCGTGCTGACGCCCGCGCTGCTCGTGGACTCCATGTAATCGATGCCGTCGGCGCTCGCGATGCTGCGCTCCAGCTGCGTGGTGATGAAGCCGCGCACGGTATCGGCGCTCGCGCCGAAATAGGAGGTGCTGATGTTGACGACCGCGCTGTCGCTGCGGGGATATTGCCGCGTGTTCAGCTTGAGGAAGGCGACAACGCCCACCACCAGGATCACGATGTTGACCACCAGCGCGATGACGGGCTTGCGGATGAAAAGGTCGGTAAAGCTCTTGGATAACATGGCGAAGGCCTCTCGGGTTTGGCTCAGGTGTTGGCCGGCTTGGGCGAGGGATTATCGCTGGGCTGGACGTCGTTGTTGACCTGCACCGGGGCGGCATTGCGCAGCTTGAACACCCCGGCGGTGACCACTTGCTCGCCCGGTTTGACCCCTTCGGTGATGGCGATGAGGTCGCCACGCGTGTCGCCGAGCTTCACGAACTGCTGGCGCACGCCAAGGTACTCGGCGCCTTCTTTGTCCTTCATTTTTTCCACGATAAAGACGGAGTTGCCGTAGGAGGCGTAGGCGATGGCGGTGGCGGGCAGCACGACGACCGGCTTGGCGACCGGCAGCAGCACCTCGGCGTGGGCGAACATGCCGGCGCGCAGAACTTCGGCAGGATTATCCATGAGCGCCTGGACGGAGACATTGCGCGAGGCGGCGTCGACCTCGGGATTGATCGCGTTGATCGTCCCCGGGAACGTGCGGTCGGGGAAGGCATCGACTTTCACGTTCACGGCCTGCCCCACGCTGAGCTGCGGCAATTGCCGCTGCGGAATCGTGAAATTCACATACATCGGATTGAGGCGCTGCAGAGGCAGCAGGAGCGAGCCGCGGGCGACAAACTGACCGACGTTGACGAGGCGGATACCCACGCGACCATCGAAGGGGGCGCGCACGAGTTTCTTGGCGAGCTGGGCGCGCAACGCGCCGGCATCCGCCTCCGCCTGGTTGCGCTGCGCGATGGCGTCATCGAGGTCGGCTTGGCTCACCGTGTTTTTTTCGCGCAGCTCGGCGGCGCGCTGGCTGTTCAATTTCGCCAAAGCGAGTTTGGACTCGGCGGCGGCGAGCTGGGCGGCCTCCACGGTCGTGTCGAATTCTAGCAGCAGGTCGCCGGCCTTCACGGCGGCGCCGTTTTCAACGGCGATCCGGCTGATGACACCTTCGGCATCGGTCGCGAGTGTAACTCCCTCGACCGGGGCCAACGTGGCGATCGCGGACAGCACCGGCTGCCAGGTCTCAAGCCGAGCCTCCAGAGTGGTCACTGCGGTGAGCGGCATCACGTGAGGCTGCGAGACCGCTTTGATTTGGGCGACTTTCACCGCACCCAGCGTCACGACGACGAGAATGAAACCAGCCAAGGCCAGGAGAAGCTTCTTGATCATAAAAAAGGAAGAGGTGGAAAAGAAAACGGGGGGGGACTCAGACGTGCACAGGAAACGTGCCTTCGGTGTCGGACCGATGAGGCGGCTCAACGGTGTCGGCTTGCGTCAGGATTTTCGTAAGCAAACGCACCAAAATCTGTCGCTCGGATTCGGAGAGCGATCCCATGAGCGCGGCCATGCGACGGAAATGCCCGGGCAACACCTCTTTGATGAAGGCAACCCCCTTGTCGGTCAGCGCGACCGACATCATCCGCCGATCCTCCGGATCGGGCTGGCGCGTCACCATGCCGTCGCGCTCCAAGGTGTCCACCAAGCCGGTCATCGTCGCCCGAGTGACACCCGCCTTGTCCGCCAGTTCGGCCGGAGTGGAGGCGCAAGGCCGGCCCGTGCCTTTGTCGAGCAACAGCATCAGCACCGTAAACCGGCCTTGGGAAAGGCCGTTCTGGTTAAGATTCGTCGTGATCACTCGAAAAGCTTCATCGCTCGTACGAAGCAGATGCAAGTAGGCTTCGGTTGCCGAGGGATCCAGATCCGGGAACTGCTGCGCCGCCGCCAGCAGGCACTCGTAGCGAGGAAGATCTTTAAGCATCAACAAAGGCATGAGCGGCAACAGGGAATCGAAGACTGAAATAAATAAGGAGGCTTACAGTTAGGGGCCTAACTAAAAGCGCAAGTCACGATCTGTGATTTTCAGCCGATTTCACAAAGACGCGTGCGCCGCCCGGAAAAGCCGCCCTGCGCGCCACTGCCACCGACAAAAAAAGCGCGCCGTTTTCACGGCGCGCTTTGCGAGTTGTCGGACGCAGGAGCGGATCGCTTAGAGCGACTGGGCAGCCTTGACGACGGCGTCGGCGGTGATGCCGAGTTCCTTCATCACGGTGCCACCGGGGGCGCTGATACCGAAACGGTCGATGCCGATCACCTTGCCGTCGAGACCGACGTACTGGTGCCAGAGGGCGGTCACACCGGCCTCGATGGCGACGCGCTTGCGGCAGGAGGAAGGCAGAATCGCCTCACGGTATTCAGCCGACTGACGGTTGAAGCGCTCGAAGGACGGCACCGAAACCACGCGCACGCCCGCGCCCAAGACCTTGGCGGCGGCGACGGCATGTTGCAGCTCGGAACCGGCACCGAGGAGGATGTGCGTGAGCGGAGCGGTTTCCTGCACGGCGACATAGCCGCCCTTGAGCACGCCGGCGCGGCGGATGTGCGGGGGAATCTCGTTGAGCAGCGGCACGGCCTGGCGGGAGAGCGAGAGCAGCGTGGGACCGTCGGCGCGCTCGAAGGCGGCGGCGAAAGCGCCGGCCGTTTCCTCGGGATCGCCGGGGCGGATCACATCGAGATTCGGAATCACGCGCAGACCGGAAACCGTTTCCACCGGCTGGTGGGTGGGACCGTCTTCGCCCACGCCGACGGAATCGTGCGTGTAGATGTAAACAACCGGGAGCTTCGCCAGCGCGGCGATACGCATCGCGGGACGCGAGTAGTCGGCGAACACCAGGAAGGTGGCGACCGAGGGATGGAAGATGCCGTCGTAGGCGATGCCGTTGGCCATGGCGGCCATGGCGTGCTCACGGATGCCGAAACGGATGTTGCGGCCGGCGCGGTTGGCGGGCTCGAAGTCCTTGTCGGAAGCGATGTAGTTGAGCGTCGAGCCGTAAAGGTCGGCGCTGCCGCCGATGAGGAGCGGGAGCTCGGCCGCGAGCGGCTGGAGCACGGCTTGGCCGGCGGCGCGGGTGGCGAGCTTGGCGTCGGCCGGGAAAAGCGGGATCTTCTCGCTGAGGTGCGCGGCGCTCGGATGGGCGTTGCGGCTTTCGAGCAACACGGCCTTTTCGGGATTGGCGGCCTTCCAAGCCTCGAAGGTCTTGCCCCACTTCTTGTAAGCGCGGACGAGAGCCTTCTTGTGGTTGGCGAAATAAGCGCGGACATCGTCGCTCACGAAGAAATGCTGGTCGGCGGGCAGGCCGAGACCGGCGCGGGCCGCGTCGATGAACTTCGCGCCGCCTTCGCCGTGGCCCTTGGCGGTGCCGGCGACTTCAGGAATGCCCTTCGCGATGGTGGTCTTCGCGATGATGAGCTGGGGCTTGCCCACGGCCTTCTTCGCCTTGTTGACCGCCTTGAGGATGGCGGCGAGATCGTGACCGTCGATAACCTGCACGTCCCAGCCGAGGGCCTTGAAGCGCTTGGCGTCGTCGCCGCTCTGCGACTTGTTCGCCATGGCGTCGAGAGTGACGTCGTTGGAGTCGTAGATGAGGATCAGGTTATCAAGCTGCTGGTGGGCGGCGAAGGAGATCGCCTCGAGGGCAACGCCTTCCTGCATGCAGCCGTCGCCGGCAAGCGCGATGACATGGTTGTCGAAAATTTTGTGCTCGGCCGTGTTGAAACGGGCGGCGGCCATCTGGCCGGAAAGAGCGAGACCGACAGCATTGGCGATGCCCTGGCCGAGGGGGCCGGTGGTGCACTCGACGCCGGGCGTCTCATGGAACTCAGGATGGCCGGGGGTCTTGGAGTGGAGGGCGCGGAAATTTTTGACCTCGTCGAGCGACAGATCGTAGCCGCTCAGGTGCAGCCAGCTGTAAATGAACATCGAACCGTGGCCGGCGGAGAGAACGAAACGGTCGCGGTTGAGCCAGCGGGGCGCGTCGGGGTTGTGCACGAGGGCGTTGCCGTACAATACCGCGCCGATTTCCGCGCAGCCGAGCGGAAGGCCGAGGTGGCCGGAGGAGCACTTGTGGACGGCGTCCATGGCAAGGCCTCTGGCCTGATTAGCAGCGAGAGCGAGGATATCGGTCTGTAATTTCATGGTTGGAAAATTGAAAATGAAGCGGAAAGGAAACGGGTTAATTGCTGAAGCCGTTCGGGGGAAGTCCAAACGGGCATGAAAAAAGCGAGTCCGGATGACTCGCTTTTTTCATTTAAAAGAAACGCAATGCGTTTACTTGGTGGCGACGGCCTTCTCGACGCGCTTTTCCTTGATCGCCATGGCGGCTTTGCCGAGGCGGCTGCGGAGATAATAAAGACGGGCGCGGACAGGCTCGGAGGTGCGCTCGATCTCGATCTTCTCGATGTTCGGGGAGTTGACCGGGAACACGCGCTCGACGCCTTCGCCGTAGCTGATGCGACGGACGGTGAACGTCTCATGGATGCCGCTGCCCTTGAGGGCGATCACGATACCCGCGAAAATCTGGGTGCGCTCCTTGTCACCTTCGCGCACCTTGGTGTGAACGCGAACGCCGTCGCCGACCTTGAAAGCCGGGGTGTCTTTTTTCACCTGGAAGGCGGTGATTTCTTTGAGGATCGAATGAGTGCTCATGGCAGTGTGTTATTTGAGTAAATCGGGTCGGACCTGGCGGGTTTTCTCGATACGTTGCGCATTCCGCCATTTCTCGATTTCGGCATGGTCGCCGGAAAGGAGCACTTCCGGCACGGACATGCCTCGATATTCGGCGGGACGCGTGTATTGAGGAAAGTCGAGCAACTTGCCGGTGAAGGATTCGTGCGTCAATGACTTTTCTTCCCCCAAGACGCCGGGGATAAAACGGGCGAGCGCATCGATCACCACGGCGGCCGGCAGCGTGCCGTTCGTGAGCACATAATCGCCGATGCTGATCTCCTGATCGATCATCCGGTCGCGAATGCGCTGATCGATGCCTTCATAATGGCCGCTCAGCAGGATCAAATGGGTCTGCTGCGAGAGCTCGCGGGCGAGCTTTTCGGAAAAAGGGACCCCATCTGGCGTCAGGTAGATGCGACGGCAACCAGGCGTCTGCAGTTGCTCGATGGCGGCGAAAACCGGCTCCGGCTTCATCACCATCCCGGCGCCGCCGCCAAACGGACGTCCATCCGCCGTCCGGTGCTTGTCGGTCGACCACGCCCGGGTGTCGTGCACCTTGACGGAGAGCAATTGGTTTTCCAAGGCCTTGCCCAGCATGCTCTCGGTAAGAAATCCGTCGAGCATCCGCGGGAAAAGCGTGAGGACGTCGATATGGAGCGGCATGGGAACGGATGAAAGGGCCGGAAAACAAAAAAGCCCCGGACGAATCCGAGGCCTTGGTAAAGGATTCTGCTTTTAGGCGGAAACTTAGGCAACCACCGCGGCCTTCTTGGCCTTCTTGATCAGGGACAGGGCGGTGTCCGTGGGGATCGCGCCCTTGCTCACCCAATAATCGGCGCGAACGGTGTCGAGCTTGAGGGAGTCGTTCTTGGCGCGCGGGTTATAGGTGCCGAGAACTTCGGTCGCAGCGCCGTCACGACGCGAGCGGGCTTCGGCGACGACCACGTGGTAAACCGGGTTGTGCGTGGAACCGATGCGGGAAAGGCGGATTTTGAGAGCCATGGAAGGGTGGTGCGGACGAGTTTCGTTTGTTGAAAAGCCGTGGAATCCACCGAACGCCGCCGGCGATGTCAAGCAGCCATTTCTTCGTGGTCAGAACCGATGAAAACCTTGACCGCTCCCCCGCCCGGCTGCGACGTTTCACCCCTTATGCTCAAAGCCGGCATCGTCGGTCTGCCCAACGTGGGCAAGTCCACTCTCTTCAACGCCCTCACCCGCTCCCGCAAAGCGGAGGCGGCCAACTACCCGTTTTGCACCATCGATCCCAACGTGGGCGTGGTGATCGTGCCCGACGAGCGAGCCTATGTGCTGAAGGGCATCGCCAAGACCAACGTCGTCGTGCCGGCCGCGATCGAATTCGTCGACATCGCCGGCCTCGTCGCCGGAGCCAGCAAAGGCGAGGGTCTCGGCAATCAGTTTCTTGCCAACATCCGCGAGACCGACGCCATCGTGCATGTCGTCCGCTGCTTCGTGGACGACGACATCATTCACACCATGGGCGCGGTCGATCCCGTGCGCGACATCGAGGTCATCACCACCGAACTCGTCCTCGCCGATCTCGATGCGGTGGAGAAGCGCCTCAACAAAACCCAGAAGCTCGCGAAATCCGGCGACAAGGACGCGCAGGCCGAGTACGCGCTGCTCGAACGCCTCGTCCCTCATCTTAACTCCAACAAGCCGGCCAACGTCCTGCCCGCGACCGACGAGGAGAAGAAGCTGCTTCAATTTTTCCAGCTCCTCAGCGCAAAGCCGGTGCTCTACGCGTGCAACGTCGCCGAGAGCGATCTCGCCAACGCCGAGGAAAACCCGTTCGTGAAGAAAGTCGCCGAGTTCGTGAAAGCCCACCACGACGCCGCCTACGTGCCGATCAGCGCGCGCATCGAGGCCGAGCTCATCGACCTCTCGCCGGAAGAGGCGAAGGATTTCCTGAAGGATCTCGGCGTGACCGACTCCGGTGTTTCCCAGCTCATCCGCGGCACCTACGAATTGCTCGGCCTGCAGACCTACTTCACCGCCGGTGAAAAAGAAGTGCGCTGCTGGACGATCAAGAAAGGCTGGAAAGCCCCGCAGGCCGCCGGCGTGATCCACACCGATTTCGAGAAGGGCTTCATCAAGGCCGAGATCGTTTCCTACGAGGACCTCACACGGCTGGGCAGCACCGCCGCCGCCCGTGAGGCCGGCAAATACCGCCTCGAAGGCAAAGAATACGTTTTTCAGGACGGCGACGTCGCCTTGTTCAGATTCAACAACTGACCGACCGGCTTCATCGTCCTGTTCTGGTATGCGCGCAAAAAAGGCGCGGCTCACACGAGCCGCGCCTTTTCTTTTGCAGTCGTAAGGACCGCGACGGACTTCAGATCACCGCGCCGCTCGGCACCACCGCGCCCTTGGGCACGACGAGCACACCGTCGCGGATGATCACGCCATGGGCGTAGTCGCCGTCGGCCTTGCCCGCCGGCGAAAGCTTCACGCCGTCGCCAATGCGCGCATTTTTGTCGATGATCGTATGGTGAATCTGGCAGTTGCTTCCCACGCCGATGCTGGGAACGCTCCGCTGGGCGTTTTCGGACTTCTTTTCCGCGGGCTCGTAGTAATCGGCCCCCATCATCACGACATTATCCAGCACGGATTTTTCGCCGACGAACGAACGGATGCCGAGCACGCAGCGGGTAAGCTGCGAGTCGGTGATGATCGAGCCGTCGCCGATGACGACGTGGTCGATGCTGCATTTGTTGAGCTTCGACGCCGGCAGGTAGCGGTCCTGCGTGTAGATGGGCGCGTTCTGATCGAAAAAGTTAAAGGGCGGCAGCGAATCGGCGAGCGCGAGATTGGCCTCGAAGAAGGCCTGCACCGTGCCGATGTCCTCCCAATAGCCCTCGAACACGTGGGCGTTGAGCTTCTTTTTGCCGAGCAGGCCGGGGATGATCTCCTTGCCGAAATCGGTCATCTTGTTGTCGAGCGCGTCGGCCAGAACCTGGCGGTTGAAAACATAGATGCCCATCGAGGCCAGGCAGTGTTTCTCGCCATCGGAGGAGTGGAGCTTGGCCTCGACCTTGGGGCTGAGCGTGAGGCTCTGGATCACCGCCGGATCCTTGGGCTTCTCGACGAAACGCTCGATGGTGAGATCGTCCGCGACCTTCATCAGGCCGAGACCCTCGACCTTCGAAACGGGGAACGGAATCGCCGCGATGGTGACGTCGGCTTTGCTGGCGACGTGCTCCTCGACGATTTTCCGGAAATCCATCCGGTAAAGCTGGTCGCCCGAAAGGATGAGCACCAAGTCATGCGGAAAGCTGCGGAAATGCTGGAGATTGCGCCGCACCGCATCCGCGGTGCCCTGATACCAGTCGGCGTTTTTTTCCGTCTGCTCCGCGGAGAGAATATCGACGAAGCCGCCGCCAAACGGATCGAAATGGTAGGTGTTCTGGATATGGCGGTGCAGCGAGGCGGTGTGAAATTGCGTGAGCAGGAAGATGCGGTTGACCTCCGAGTTGATGCAGTTGCTGATCGGAATATCGACCAGGCGATATTTGCCCGCGAGGGGCACGGCCGGCTTGCACCGCTCCATCGTAAGAGGGTACAGGCGCGTTCCGCGCCCGCCGCCCATGATCACTGCCAGGACTTTCTTCTGCATGCTCATAAAGATTAGGGGTAGTTATGTAATTGGGCCCAATTGCCTTGCCCCACGGTTCAAGCGTCCCGTAAATTCGCGAGCCAAAAGAGGTAAAAATTATGTGTGGAATCGTTGGTTACGTCGGTACTCAAAAAGCATCCCCCATCCTGCTCGAAGGTTTAAAACGCCTGGAGTATCGCGGCTACGACTCCGCGGGGCTGGCCGTGCAGCAAAACGGACGGCTTGAAATCACCAAGAAAATTGGCCGGGTCGACAATCTCGTCAAGGAGGCCGCGCGTCATCGGTTCACCGGCACGACCGGCATCTGCCACACCCGCTGGGCCACCCACGGCGGCGTCACCGAGGCCAACGCCCACCCCCACCTCAGCAGCGACGGCCAGATCGCCCTCGTGCACAACGGCGTGATCGAAAACTACGTCGCGATCAAAAAATTCCTCCTGCCCAAGGGCTACACCTTCCAGTCCGAGACCGACACCGAGGTGCTGAGCAACCTCATCGCCTACCACTATACCAAAGAGCCCGCCGCGACCAACGGCGAAAGCCGCTTCCTCCACGCCGTTCGCAAGGCCCTTCGCCACGTCGAGGGCACCTACGGAATCGCCGTCCTTTCCAGCGACAACCCCGGCGAGATCGTCGCCGCGCGCAAAGGCTCCCCGCTCATCCTCGGCGTGGGTGACCACGAATACATCCTCGCCTCCGACGTCTCTGCTCTCGTCAGCCGCACGCAGAACGTCGTTTACCTCAAGGATGGCGAGGTCGTGCACGTCACTCTGAAGCAATTTTCCATCTCCACGCTCGATCAGGAGGACGTCTCCCCCGTCGTGGACAAGGTCACCTGGGCGATCGATGCCGCCGAATTGAACGGCTATGCGCACTTCATGGAGAAGGAAATTTTCGAGCAGCCCACCGCCCTCGAAAACTCCATGCGCGGACGTTTCTCGGAGGACGGCAGCACCGCCAAGTTTGGCGGCCTCAACCTCAGCCCCGTCGACTTCCGCCAGATCGACCGCTTCGCCTTCCTTGGCTGCGGCACCGCCTGGCACTCGTGCCTCGTCGCCGAGCACTTGATCGAACGTTTCGCCCGCGTGCCCGTCGAGGTCGATTACGCCTCCGAGTTCCGCTACCGCAACGCCCCGCTTTCCGGCAATCCGCTGTTCTTCGTCATGAGCCAGTCCGGCGAGACGATCGACACCCTGGGTGCGCTCCGCGAGGCCCAGCGCAAGGGCTACAAGGTTCTCGCGATCAACAACACCGTAGGCTCCACCATCGCCCGCGAGGCCGACGGCGGCATCTATCAGCACGTCGGCCCCGAGATCGGCGTGGCCTCGACCAAGGCGTTCACCTCGCAACTGCTCATCGGCGCCCTGCTCGCATTGCATGTGGCCCGCATGCGCGACATGAGCTTTGCCGACGGCGTCGATTACGTGAACGCGCTGAAAAAGGCGCCCGATCTCGTTCGCGCCGCGCTCCAGCAGGCCGGCCACATCAAGACCGTCGCCAAGCGCTTCGCCGCCTACAACGACATGCTGTTCCTCGGACGCCTGTCGCTCTTCCCCATCGCGCTCGAAGGCGCGCTGAAGCTGAAGGAGATTTCCTACATCCACGCCGAAGGCTATCCCGCCGCCGAGATGAAGCATGGCCCCATCGCCCTCATCAACGAGCAATGCCCCAGCGTCTTCTTCGCGCCAAAAGGCGAAATCTTCAACAAGGTCGTCTCCTCCATGCAGGAGGTGAAGGCACGCAAAGGCCCGGTCATCGCCATTATCACCGAAGGCTGCGAACTGCCTCCCGGCCTCGCCGATGCGATCATCACCATCCCCGACTGTCATGAAGCCGTGCTGCCTATCGTCGCCACCATTCCGGTGCAGCTTCTCAGCTATTATATCGCCTGCGAACGCGGCTGCGACGTGGACAAGCCCCGCAATCTCGCGAAATCGGTGACGGTGGAGTAACCTCGGCCTCCAGCGACAATCCAGCCTCCAGCATGAACATCGTCCCCCGCCGCGAAGACTTCTTGAAGCTTGCCGCCCAAGGCAACGTCATCCCCGTCTACGCCGATCTCATGGCGGACTTCGAGACGCCCGTCTCCGCCTACGCCAAGCTCAAGGCGGCCGGCCCCTCCTACCTGCTTGAATCCGTCGAGGGCGGCGAAACGCTTTCGCGCTACAGCTTCATCGGCTGCCGTCCGCGGAAAGTTTTCGTTTGCGGCCAGCAGACCACCGAGGTTCGTGTTCCCGGGCAGCCCGTTCAGACCATTCCCACCCCGCAGGACCCCCTGACCCTCATCGAAAAGGAGATGAGCGGCTTTCACCCCGTGAGCCTGCCCGGCCTGCCCCGCTTCACCGGCGGCGCCGTCGGCTTCATCGGCTACGAATACATCACGCGCATCGAACCCACGGTTCCCGCCGCGAAAACCGACGAGCTCGGCACGCCGCTACTCTATTTCATGCTCTCGGATTCGCTGCTGATCTTCGATCGCGCGAAGCAAACCCTCCGTCTCTGCGTCAACGCGCACCTCCGCGACACATCGCCCGCCGCCGCCTACGACGCCGCCGTCGCCGAACTCCATTCGCTCTACGCCCTGCTGCGCGAGCCGCGCGCCCTCGCCCCCGCCCCGCTGATCGAACCGCCCAAGATCACCGTGCCGCCGGGCAACTTCACCCAGGCCGCCTTCGAAAAGGTCGTCGAGGACAGCAAGGAATTCATCCGCTCGGGCGACATCATCCAGTTCGTGCCGTCCCAGCGCTTCACCAAGCGCTTCGACAAAACCCCGCTCGATCTCTATCGCGCGCTCCGCACGGTCAATCCCTCTCCCTACATGTTCATTCTGGAGACAGGGGATTTCTCCATCGTCGGCGCCTCGCCCGAAGTCCATGTGCGCCTGACCGACGGCCTCGTTGAAATCCGGCCCATCGCCGGCACGCGCAAACGCGGCGTTACCCACGCGGAAGATGTCGCGCTCGAAAAAGACCTGCTCGCCGACGAGAAGGAACGCGCCGAGCACCTCATGCTCGTCGACCTTGCCCGCAATGACATCGGACGTGTCTGCGCCTATGGCAGCGTCACCGTTCCCGAGATGATGATCATCGAACGCTATTCGCACGTGATGCACATCGTCTCCCAAGTCGAAGGTCAGATCGCGCCCGACAAGACGTCCTTCGATCTCATGCGCGCCACCTTCCCGGCCGGCACCGTAAGTGGCGCTCCGAAAATCCGCGCCATGCAGATCATCGCTGCCAATGAACCCTCCCAGCGCGGCTTCTACGCCGGCGCCCTCGGCTACTTCGGCTACGACGGCAATCTCGACTCCTGCATCATGCTGCGTACGTCCCTTCTGAAGGACGGCCAAGTCCATATTCAAGCCGGCGCCGGTGTGGTGGCCGATTCGGTCCCCACCTCGGAATATCAGGAGACGGTCAACAAAGCCTCCGCTTTGTTCAAGGCCGTCGCGATGGCGGAACAGTTTTAAGCCTCTCTCGCGAGGCGTTTAAAAACTTCCGCCGGCCCTCGTCACGCCGGGGATGATTGCGCGGAAAAACCCGTGCCAAGAGGAGGAACCCGCGGTGCGCAGCTGCGCCGTTTAGCGTCACCGAGCCGGGTGTGCTCGCGCCAGCATGACGCATAATTTGCTCGTTTTGATGGGCATTCAGGAGTAGTTGACTGTTTGTCTAACATGGAACGATTCCAGCTCGACTCGGTCGAAAGTTGAAATCCTTCCGCACCCGGATCGCCGGGAGCGCCATCCAAACGCCCAAATCCCTCCTGCCATGGCCGCTAAAACAAAATCCCTCCGCAAATTCGGCGACACCGACGAGCAAGAGGCACCCGCCGCCCTTGCGCCCGTCGTAGCCGTCGAACTCGACGCGCCTCCCTCTTTTTTGGAAAAAAACGAGCCCTCCGCCCGCGAACGCGACACCGGTTCCTCGGAACGCAGCAATCTCCAGCTTTACCTCCAAGAAATCGGTAAAACCGCCCTCCTGACGCCCGCCGAGGAAGTCACCCTCGCCCGCCGCATCCGGCGCGGCGACAAGGCCGCCCGCGACCACATGATCTCGGCCAACCTTCGCCTCGTCGTGAAAATCGCGATGGACTACAAGGATTTCGGCCTGCCGCTCCTCGACCTGATTTCCGAGGGCAACATCGGCCTGATCAAGGCGGTCGAGCGGTTCGATCCCAGCAAGGGCGGCAAGCTCTCCACCTACGCCGCTTGGTGGATCAAACAGTCGATCAAGCGCGCCCTGGCCAACCAGTCCAAGACGATCCGTCTGCCCGTCCATCTCGTGGACAAGATCTCCAAGCTGCGCCGCACCGCGATGGCCCTCACCGAAGAACTCGGCCGCGAACCGACCGACGAGGAAATCGCCATCGAGCTCCAGATCCCCACCAGCAAGGTCGCCCACCTCAAATCCGTGAGCGTGCGTCCCGCCTCGCTCGACGCGCCCATCGGCGAGGACGGCGACTCCTCGACCTTCGGCGAAATCGTGGGGGACGAAAATGCGATCAGTCCGTTTGAAAATCTCCGCGAGAAAAACCGCAATTCCGACCTGCGTTCCATGATCTCCGCGCTCGAACCGCGCGAAGCCGAGATCATCCGGCTGCGCTTCGGCCTCGACGGCCACGACGAACTCACCCTGGAGGAAGTCGGCCAAAAGTTCCGCGTCACCCGGGAACGGGTACGCCAGCTGCAAAATATCGCCCTCTCCAAAATGAGAAAGGCGATGGCCAGTCACGAGCACCAGCGCACCATCGAGGAAATTGAAATCGAAGAACGCGCCGAGGCCCGTCAGCAGGTCATCCGCGAGTTCATCGAAACGAAGTCGGCGAAGGGCGGACGCAACTGAACCGCCGTATCATCGGCCGATCTGCGCACAAAAAAAGCGCCCGGTCCCGCGTGAAGCGGAACCGGGCGCCGGTTTTTAAACGCGTCCGATGACGACGTTGATGAAAGGAGTTTATTCCTTCTTGTCCGCGGCGGCATCGAGGATGTCGCCGAGGTTCATCATGTCGCCGCTGCTGTCGCGATTGAGCGCCTCGAAGGAGGCGGTCTCGGCGGCGAGCTGCTGCTCGGAGTAGTTGGCGGCCTTGACGGAGAGGCCGAGGCGGCGCTCTTCGCGGTCGATCTTGATCACGCGAGCGGTGACTTCCTGGCCGGGCTTGAGCACGTCCTTCACCTTCTCGATGCGATCCTCGCTGATCTGCGAGATGTGCACGAGGCCGTCGATGCCGTCCTTGAGCTCCACGAAGGCGCCGAAGGAGGTGATCTTGGAAACAACGCCAGTGACGACGTCGCCGATCTTGAAGAAGCTGTCGATGTCGGTCCAAGGATCGACCGCGAGCTGCTTCATGCCGAGGCTGATGCGCTGCTGGTTGGGATCCACGTCGAGAACGATGGCCTCCACTTCGTCGCCCTTCTTGAGGACTTCGGAGGGGTGGTTGACCTTGCGGGTCCAGCTCATGTCGGAGACGTGCACCATGCCGTCGATGCCTTCTTCGAGTTCGATGAAGGCACCGTAGGTGGTCATGTTGCGCACCTTGCCGCGGACGCGGGCGCCCTGCGGATAGTTGTGGCGGACCATGTCCCACGGGTTGGGCTCGAGCTGGCGGAGACCAAGGGAGATCTTCTGGTCTTCCTTCTGGATGCCGAGGACCACCGCATCGAGCTCCTGACCGACTTTGAGAAGTTCGGAGGGCTTGGAGATGCGCTTCGTCCAGGACATCTCGGTGATGTGCACGAGACCTTCGACGCCGGGTTCGATTTCGACAAACGCACCGTAGGGAACGAGGTTGACGACTTTGCCGTGAACCTTCGCGCCGACGGGGAACTTGTGCTCGATCTCGTCCCACGGATTCTTGGTGGTCTGCTTGAGACCGAGGGAAACGCGCTCTTTCTCGCGGTTGACCTCGATGATCATGACCTGAATCTCTTCACCCTGCTTCAGCATTTCGCTCGGGTGCGTGATGCGGCCCCAGCTCATGTCGGTGATGTGGAGAAGACCGTCCATGCCGTCGAGGTCGATGAACGCACCGAAATCGGTGATGTTCTTGACCACGCCCTTGCGGACCTGGCCGGGCTGGATGGAGTCGAGGAGGTTCTTGCGCTTGTTGGCGCGCTGTTCCTCGATGAGTTCGCGACGGGAGAGAACGATGTTCTTTCGGTCGAGATTGATTTTGAGAACCTTGAAATCGTAGGTCTGGCCCACGTATTGATCGAGGTTCTTGGGGGGCTGGACGTCGATGTGCGAGGCGGGAAGGAAGGAGTCGACGCCGATCGAAACGATCAGGCCGCCCTTGACCTTGGCCTTCACGCGACCCGCGGCGATGGAGCCCTCGGGGAACTTGGTGAGGATGTTATCCCAGTTCTTCTTTTGCTCGGCCTTGTCGAAGGAAAGAACGGGCGCGCCGCTCTTGTCCTCGAGTTTCTCGACGAACACGTCGATGGAGGAGCCGATCTGGAGTTCGCCGATGTCGATGAACTCGTTGGCGGGAATGACGCCTTCGGATTTGCCGCCGATGTCAACGACCACGTCGTTCTGGCGGATTTCGGTGATGATACCGGGGACGATTGCGCCTTCCTTAAGCTTGTCGAAGGCGGATTGAGCGAGCAGCTCTTGCATTACTGAACTCATGTGAACAGGACGAAACGCCGTCGCTTGCTCCAAAGCGCCGACCTTCCGCGATGACCCTTTGCAGGGTCGTGGGTTGAAGGTTGCACTGACGTTGAGGGTCGATGGGAGCGTCGCGGCGACACCGACCGGAACCGACTGAATGCCGCGAAGGAACAGAATCTCCGGAGGAGAGCCGCCTTCGCAAGAGCAAAATCGGGCGCCTTACTTCGCGCTCAAAGCCTGCGAAACGTTACGAAAGAAAACATCGTACAGCGGCGTATCGCGCAAGGGCGTCTCAATAGCTTGGCCGGCCGGACCTTTATTGAAGTCATCCTGCACCTGCTCGGTGATGAGCACGGCGACTTCCGTACCGCCGGCGACAGGAGTAAGCTTGATCGTCATGGCCAGCTGGCGCGCGCCGTTGAGCGAATCGGTCGCGGACAAGCCACTCAACGCTTCGATCCGTCCTTGGGCCGCGCCGCCGCGCACAAAGTGGAACTCCATCGCCGCGATCGCCTTCCGTGCCGCCTCGTAAGTCGTGCGAGCGTCTGCGGTCTCGATTTGCGTGCGATAAACCGGCCCCGTGAATTTCTCCCGAACACCGGTTCCAAAATCGGTTCCGACGGTATCGCACCCCGCCAAGGCGAAGCAAAAAAAGGAAATCAGGCCGAGCAGGATGGTTTTCATGGCTGAATGTTCAGGCGGGTTGCTGCTGCGACAGGCAATGCACTGTCCCAAGTCCCCAAATGAGATGATAGCAATCCACCGGAATGATTTCGCGGCCGGGGAAGCAACCGGCGATGATGGCGTTGGCCTCGGCATCGCGCTTTTTCTGCCGGAAATTCGGTACGAGCACGGCGCCGTTGATGATTAGAAAATTCGCATAACTGGCCGGCACGGTCTGCCCTTGAAAGGCAAACGGCTTCGGCATCGGCAGCGTGACGATGTCGAATTTCTTCCCCTTCGGCGTGCGGAAGGCCTTCAGTCGCTCCAAGTTTTCCGCGAGGATTTTGTGGTTGGGATCACGACGGTTGGTTTCGACGCAGGTGATGAAACCGTCGGGTTTATAGAATCGGGTGATGTCGTCGATGTGGCCGTCGGTATCGTCGCCGACGATCCCCTCGCCCACCCACAGCACTTCCTTGATCCCCAGGTAATCCTTGAGGTTCTGCTCGATCTGCCCGCGAGTGAGGTGCGGATTACGGTTTTTGTTGAGCAGGCATTGTTCGCTGGTGAGCAGCAAGCCCTCGCCATTGACCTCGATGGAACCGCCCTCAAGCACCATGTCGTTTTCGAAGCGGCGCAACTTCAGTTTCTTCGCGACCAGCGGCGGGATGGTGTTGTCGAGATCGTAAGGCGGGTACTTGCCGCCCCAGGCGGTGTGCACCCAATCGGTGACGGCCACTTCGCCGGTTTTGGCATTCTTGACGAAAATCGGGCCGTGATCGCGGCACCAGGCATCATTCGTCGGATGGTCGTAAAATGTGACCTTGGACAGATCGGCGCCAGCCTTCGTGACAAGCGACCACGCCCGCTTCTGAAGCGGTTTCGCGATATTGATACGCACCGCCTCGAAGCGGCTGATCTGCGCAACGATCCCGGCGAACACATAGGGAATCGGACGGAACTGGCCGGGCCAGGATGCCCGCTTGTGCGGCCACGAAAGCCACACGGCATCCTGCGGCGCCCACTCGGCGGGCATGCGGAAGCCCAGCGCGGCGGGAGTCTGCGTTTTTTTCGAGGCCATGCTCAATCGATGAAACGCTTCGTGAGGTCGCCGTAGGCGTCGATGCGACGATCGCGCAGGAAAGGCCAGTGCGTGCGGGTGACGTCAACCTTACCCAGCTCGATGGGCACAAGAAGGATTTCCTCCTTGTCCAGACTGGCCTTGGCCAGGATCTGGCCGCTCGTGCCGGCCACGAAACTCTGTCCCCAGAACTCCAGGCCGTCGCCGCCGATGGGCCGCTCCAGGCCGATGCGATTGACCGCGGCTACGTAGCAGCCGTTGGCCACGGCATGCGAACGCTGGATCGTCTCCCACGCGCCGTGCTGGTTGACGCCGTATTCAGCTTTTTCGGACGGATGCCAGCCGATGGCCGTGGGATAAAACAGGATCTCCGCGCCCTGCATGGCGGTGAGGCGGGCGCCCTCGGGATACCACTGATCCCAGCAGACGAGCACGCCGATCTTGCCGTATTTCGTCTCCCAGGCGCGGAAGCCCGTGTCGCCCGGCGTGAAATAGAATTTCTCGTAGAAAAGGGGGTCGTCGGGAATGTGCATCTTGCGGTAGATGCCCAGCAGACTTCCGTCGGCGTCGATGATGACCGCGGTGTTGTGGTAAAGACCGGAGGCGCGCTTTTCGAAAAGCGAAGCCACGATCACGACCTTGTATTTTTTGGCGATCTTCTGGAAAGCCGCGGTGCTCGGACCCGGGATGGACTCGGCCAGATCAAAATAAGCGTGGTCCTCCTTCTGACAAAAATACTGCGAGCGGAAGAGTTCCTGCGTGCAGATGATCTGGGCGCCCTGCTTCGCCGCTTTTTCCGCGAGTGCGAGGGTTTTCTTGAGATTGGCCTTCGGATCGGCGGCGCAGGCGTGCTGAAGGAGGCCGAGGGTGACTTTGGACATGGCGGTAAAGCCGGGGCGCGTCCGAAAAAGAACGCGCCCGCGGGATCAGTAGACGACTTTGTTGAGAGGGTACTCGACGATGCCTTCGGCCCCGAGTTCCTTGAGCTGTGGAATGATTTCCCGGACGACGCTCTCGTCGATGATCGTCTCGACCGCGATCCACTCCGGAGAGCTGAGGGGGGAGATGGTCGGATTGCGCAGGGCGGGCAGCGCCTTGATCAGGGCCGCAAGGGACGCCTTGGGCAGGTTGAGCTTGAGTCCGACCTTGCTGCCGGCCTCGAGCGCTCCGCGCAGGAGCAGCGCGATGGTCTCGATCTTCTTGCGCTTGGCCGGATTCGCCCAGCTGGCCTTGTTGGCGATGAGCTTGGTGTTGGTGTAAAGCAGAGTGTCGACGATGCGAAGCTTGTTGGCGCGCAGCGAGGAACCGGTCTCGGTGATGTCCACGATGGCATCGACGAGGTCGGGAACCTTCACCTCGGTCGCACCCCAGGAAAACTCGACCTCGGCGGCGATGCCCTTGTCGGCAAAATACCGCTTTGTCGTGTTCATGAGCTCGGTCGCGACACGTTTGCCGGCCAGATCCTCCGGTTTCTGAACCGAAGACGACTCCGGTACGCACAGCACCCAGCGGGATTTGAGCGTGGACGCGCGGCTGTACACGAGATCACAAACCTCAACGACATCGCTCCCGTTTTCCTGCACCCAATCAAAACCGGTGAGGCCGCAATCGAAGAAACCGTGCTCGACATACCGGCTGACCTCTTGGGCGCGCACGAAACGACCGTCGAGCTCGGGATCGTCGATCGACGGTTTGTACGAGCGCGAACTCGTGGTGATTTTCCAACCTGCCTTGGCGAACAGGTTTTTCGTGGATTCCTCCAAGCTGCCTTTGGGCAGCCCGAGCATGAGCAGGGGAGCATTTGCAGACACGGGGTCAAAGGACACGTGGGGGGAACGGCGTTCAAGTTTATTCTCCGACCGGCGCTACCGTAAAACCGTCCGGACGTTTATTTTGACAACGGGGCTTGATTTGTAAAAAACAGCGTGTCGTCATCCCCTCGACAATTTTCCCGGCCAAGCCATTCGCCCTTTTATGCGTTCCGAACCCAAACCGCTCATCCTGGTCATCGAAGACGAAGATGAACTGGCCAAGCTCATCTGCCTCCATCTGGAAGAAGCGGGAATGCAGACGCAGGTTTACAATCGCTGCGCCCTCGCCCTGCGTTTCTTAAAACGCAACTTTGCCAACCTGCTGCTGCTCGACGTCAATCTGCCCGACCAGTCCGGCTTCGCCCTGCTCGAGGAGCTGAAAAGCAACGACATCCTCGTTCCAACGATTTTCCTCACCGGCAACGCCCTTGAAGTGAACAAAGTCCGCGGCTTGGAGCTGGGCGGCGATGATTACATCACGAAGCCCTTCGGATTTCCAGAATTGGTCGCCCGCATTCGCGCCGTGCTGCGCCGGGCCGAATCCACCACGGACATGAACCTCACGAAAAACGTGAGAGTCATGGACGAGCCTTTTGAATTTTGCGGAGCCCAAGTGATCCCGCTCCGGCTGGAAATCGAATTCGCCAATGGCAAGAGCGAGAAAATCGGGCGGAAGGAATTAGGCATCCTCGCCCACATCCACGAAAACCGTGGCGCGGTGATCACGCGCAAGGCGCTTATCCACTCGGTGTGGGGCATCCATGCCGACGTAAAGAGCCGCTCGCTCGACCAGTACATCGTGAAGGTCCGCGAACTTTTCAAGCGGCACGGCTTGAGTCTGGATAACTTCCGGACCGTGCATGGCGTGGGCTATATGTTCTCCTCCGACGAAGCTTCGTCCAAGACGAAGTAGCGTCCGCTGGAAGTTTGCAGCGAGGAATACAACCTCTCCCCTGGCGGCTCTCAGAATAGAAGCTCCGGCTGCTCGTACCGTGCCCGGGCCTCAACGAGACTGGATTTCATTTCCATGATTTCCAAGAGGCCGAACAGTTCCGCCGGTTTGGCATCCGTCAGCATCGTCGGCACTGTCGGTAATGAGAGATCAAGCGTCGTCAGCTTGAGGTTGCGGCGCAGGTGATCGGCGCCGCTTCGAACTGCCTCCTGAAAACGCTCCGGCTTTAATTCATTCGCATGGGCGATGACTCCCTCGATGTCACCAAACTGCTGCAGCCATTTGACCGCGGTTTTAGGGCCGACGCCGGCAATGCCAGGAATGTTATCGGAGGCATCCCCCACCAGCGCCAGGTAAGCGGCGATTTGCCCGGGCGGGACGCCGAATTTTTCCAGCACGCCGGCGTGATCCATGAGGCGCCAACCCAGCTTGGGATTGGCCGATGGCGGCGGCAGAAGGATCTTGATGCGTTCGCCCACGATCTGGGCGAAATCTTTGTCTGCGCTCACGACGATGACCTCATGACCCTCCTTGGCCAGAGCCACGGCTTGGGAGGCCAGCAAGTCGTCGCTTTCGACGCCATCCTGCTCGATCCCCACAAAACCCATCGCCCTCGTCAACGCCTTGAGGGGCTCGATCTGTTTTTGCAGCGCCTCGGGCATTTCTTCGCGATGGGCCTTGTATTCCGGATGCAAAGCCAGGCGATCTTGGGCTCCGCCCAAATCAAAAAAAACGAGAGTCGCATATGGCTTCTCCTGATCGGCCAGCCGCCACAACGATTTGACCCAACCATGCAGTGCGTTGGTGGGAAAACCATCCGCGCGCGTGAGCTCGGGCACCGCAAAAAAACAGCGGTAGGCCAGATTGAAACCGTCGATGAGAAGCCATTTCGCCATGGGTCGAAAATCAAAGGCCGCTCCCGTGCTTGGCAAACGCCAAACCGGCGAGCCTGAAACAAAAAGCGCCGTCACCCGGCAAGGGTGACGGCGCGAAGGAATGCGCGTGATCCGATATCGCTTACTTCGTACGAACGCGGGACTCGGCGCTGCCCGGCGTCACGATGGTCGGATTTTGGAACATCGAGCTGGGAGCCACGCTCTTGAGCTGCTGCTTCTTGGGCGAGCCGCCGGGGCTGACAAGATTGGCGGTCACAAAGATGAGCAGATTGCGCTTCTGCGAAGTTTCACCCTTCGAGCGGAAGGCGCGGCCGATGAAAGGAATGTCGCCCAAAATCGGAACCTTGTCGCTGGTCTTCTTGATTTCTTCGCGGGTGAGGCCGCCCATAACCAGCGTGGCACCATCCCACACCGTGACCTTGGTGGTGACCTCGCGGGTCGAGAAGATCGGCTGGAAGAAGCCCGACGGAACCGTGACCGTCGTGTTGCCGGAGATGGCCACACTGGTACCGCCGTATTCAACGAAGCCTTCGAACTCGGTAACCTTGGGATTCAGATCCAGACTGATGCTGTAATCATCCTCTTCCACCGTGGGGGTGACCTTGAGCTCGACGCCCACATTGCGCATCGTGAACTCCTGAGGCGTTCCCGCCGTGATGGTCACGCCAGCCGCGCCACCACCGTTGGCGCCGGTACCCACCTGGCTCTGAACCTCGCCGTAGCTCTGCGGATAGCGCATTTCCTGGGCGATCACGATATTGGCCGGATTTCCCGACAGGACCGTGACCTTGGGGGCGCTCAAGAGATCGGAACCCGATTTCTGCGAAAGTGCGCGAATGGTGGCCTTCACATCAAATCCCCCGATCAAGCCAGTGATAACCGCGAGATCGTTGGTTGCGTTCAGGAAGCTGCCGCTGGTGGAAGTCCCATTGGCCAAATAGGCACCACCGGGGATCGAGGGCGCATTATCGGTGATGGGCGTGGGGGTGATGATGCCGCTGTCGCTTTGCTGCGAAATAAGGCCACTGGCCGAGGTCGATGAATTAGTAAGAGCACCCGCCAGCGAACGATTGGCCGTGGTGTAGTTCTGAGTAGAGGCACCGGTTGTCCGGGCCGCCTGCCAGTTTACGCCCAGCTCGTCGAGAGCGCCTTCCTGGACATCCATGAACTTGGCCTCAATCTCGACCTGACGGACGTCGTTGTAGCGGTTCAGGATATTGCGAATACGCTCAATATTGCGCGTGGTCTGGGTGACAATGATGGCAGCACCATCATAAGCCAAACTGGACTTGGGAGTGCCATCGAAGTCCACACCCGCCTGCTGAAGGAATGCCCGCAAGGACTGGGCCTCGCCACCGGTGGCGCCACCACCGCCGGCCGGAGCGGCCGCGGCGGGGGCAAAAGGATCGGCTGCGGCAGCCGGAGTCGCGCTCGCGGCGGCACCGCTGACACCCGTCATGCGGATCACGGTGGACCGGGTGACCGGGAAGAACGCGGTATCAAGCGAGGATGTCTCGCCACCGGGACGCACCACGATGGCGTCGGCCTGAACCTCGTACTGGTAGCCGGTCGCATCGGTGATGAAATCGAGGATGCGCTTGAGCGAAAGATTGCGAAGCGTGATGCTCACGCTGGGATTCTTGTTGCTCGGGTCGATCAAAACGATGTTCACGCCCTTGGCTCCCTCGCTCTTGTCATATTCCTCGGAAATGGCGGTGAGTGTGCTCACCACTTTGCTCAGCTCGACACCGTTGAAATTGACGCTCGGGATCTGAATGCTGTTGAGCTTTTGAGCCAGCGGAGTGCTGGGGCCGGTGACGACGTCCTTGCCGCCACGATCTATGTAAACGCCCGGCCGCTGCCAAGAGTTGGCCACTTCTTCGATCAGCTGGGCATGGGTCTTTTCACGATTCAGCGTGCCAATGGCGGATTTCTCCCTGGCGATGCGGGTCAGGAAGCTCTTGGCCTCGGGATTGCTGGGATCGATGGACTCGACCAAGCGGAAGGTTTCCTGCGCTCCGTCGACATCGGAGGCCAGATACTGGCTGCGGCCCTTGGCGGCAAGTTTGGCGATCTCCTTTTGGTCGGTGATGAACTTGGGACTAACTTTCTCGATCGGCTGCATCGGCGGATTCAGCTCCACCCGATCGATCGACTTGGACACTTTTTGAACCTTCTTGCTGTCCGGCGACGCCTGCGCGTAAGCCTCGAGCGCGGTGCGCGCGCCCTCGGTGTCGCCTTGCTTGAGAAGATACTGGGCCTTTTCCAAGAGAAGACCGTTCTTCTCAGCCTCGAGATCGGCGATCACGTCCTTGGTGGCGGGATTGGACGGGAGCGACTTAATGGCTCCGTCGAGGGTGGCCGCGGCGTCGTCAAAACGACCGTCCTTGGCCAGACTGCGGGCTTCGGAACGTTTGGTGCGGGCTGCGGAAACCAGATCTTTGATGCGCTGGTCTTCCTGCTTCACGAGGGCGTCGGCTTGCAACGTGGCCTCGTCCACGGGAGTTTGGGCAACCTTGGAATCGCCCGGCTTCGGCAGGCTGACTTCGATCGGCTCACTGGCGGCGGGCGCAGAAACGGCGGCGGGCGCGGCCTCCGCAACCGGGGCTCCGTTCGCACGCGCGGCAATGGCCGCGTTCACTCCGTTCAACAAACGCTGGACCGTGGCATCGTTGGGGGCGAGGGCGAGCAGCTCTTCAAGGTTTTTCTTCGCGGCATCCAGATCACCGCTGTCGCGCGAACGAAGCGCGTCGGCCATGAGACGAATCTTGGTCTCGGTCTGACTTTGCGCCAGCAGACGCCCTGCGGGAAGGACGAGCGCCAGGAGTGCCGGCGCGACCAGCAGGACAACGAGCGATTTAGGTATCTTGATCTTTTTCATTTAGGGGATGCTCTTCTGGTGTGAATCTAGGAGGGGATAGGGGGATACTTTGGACTGGAAAAAAGAATTCAGGGAAAGGCGGGCGCAGGGAAAGTCGAGACCGCTTCTGTCTTTGCCGATTTGTCGCCTTTGACCGGCTCCACCGCAGGTGTCGCGGCGGCTTGGGGAATGAGCGTCTTGGCAAGGGGCTCCTTCAAATCCGGGGAGCTCTTGACGATCTCAGCCGAGGGAGGATCGGCCTGAACGCTTTTCACGGTGTATTCAACGGTGCCCACAGTGAAACTCGTGCCGGCCTTTTGCTCGAACGGCTTTTCCACGTCCGTCGCCTTCAGGATCGCGATAGGCGAGCCCTTGATGCGGCGAATCTTATTCGTCAGCACCACTTCATCGCCGGTTTTGTCGTCCACCACCACGGCGGTGGCGACGGTGTCGTAAATCGGCATGCTCTCCTTCGACTCAATCCGGTTCCGCTTCACGTCAAAGCTGCGGATGGTGAGACCCAAAGCGGGAAGTTTTTTGCCGGCGCGGGCCAGGAAAGTGTCGCCGGTCACGGTATTTTCGAAGGTGCCGCGGTAATCGCCCGCGGTGCCCACATAGCCAACCAGCTGGAGACGGAAAACGTCCTGCTTGACCTGGACCAGCTCCAAACCGAAAGGCGGCTCTTTGGAGGCCTCCGTCTTGGGAGAGATGGGCGGCGTGACGCTGAACTCCTGCGTCGCCGCGTTGTAATAAATCTCGGGCGGCGTGAAAACATCATAGATCCACTCGGGTCCGCGTGTCTGCGGCGGCGGCGAGGGCCAGGTCTTGGTGCTGACCTGGGGAGCGTCGATGCCGGCGGGCACATAAACGCTGTTGGCCCCGCGCGGTGCGGGGATTTGGCGGAGGGACGCCAGTTTGGATTGTTGCAGAGCCACCCAGCCCGCGGCGGCCAGGAGGACCAGCAGCGCGAAACCAAAGAGGACTTTGTCTTGAGATTTGGCGACCATATCAGGAAGTCGGGGTGGCTTCAGTCGTGGTTGCGGATACAAGATCGATCAGCTCGACCGTAACCGTAAATTTGGAAAGGACTTTTTCGACGAGCGGCTTGGAGGGAGCCGGTTCGGAGGCGGCGGGTGCGGGAGCACCGCCGAAGAGGGCTCCCAGCGAGCCGGAATCGGGAGCGGCCTGAGCGCCGCCTGCCGTGGACGCGACGGAGGGCTCCACCTCGACACTGCGCACCACGAGCGGTAACTCGAAAGTCGCGAGTTTGTTCAGGAAGTTGCGCAATGACTCGGTGTCGCCGATGAAATTCAGACGAAACGCGTTGGCGGCGACAAAGCCCGGCACCCGGGCCGAGATGCGGGGATCGATATCGAACAGATCCGAGTCCGGGCCGGTCGTACCGTGCTGGGCCGGGGCCTGGCCGGCGGCTTGGGCAGCCTCCTGCGCTTTCGTGAGCGGCTGCTCACGTTGCAGGAAACCCAGCTCGCGTGGATGCGCGTCGAATAACGCCTCCAGAAGATATTCGGCCACCTGGCGCTGGCGAAACACCAAGGGGATCAGCTCCCGGTCCGGCCCGGCGCTGGCATAGGCGGAAAAACCGAAGCGTTCGTCGGCCTTGAGCTTGACGCCGGCCTGCTGGGCTTTTTCGCGGGTCTTCTCCACGAAGTTCGCCAGGTCGAAGAAAATATCGGTGGGCTCGGCCGGCACCTTGGCGTTGCGCATCTTCTCGGCGGTCGGCCCGCGGCCCTTGAGCTCCTCGCGCATGGTGGCAAGGGCGACTTCGGTGCGGTGGAGATCCGCCTCCACCGCCGCCTTGTTTTCATCGCTGGGAAAGGGATTGACCGATTGAAGCGCGACGAGCTCGGCGCGCTTCTTGTTCAGCACGGCGGCGCTTTTCTTAGAAGCGACGGTGCGATCGTAGATGCACCACGCTTCGCCTGCGACCACAAGGCCCAGGGCGATGAGAATGGAGCTAAAAATGGGGTGTGACTTGAAACTGGCCATGGGGGAAGTCGGGGTCAGAGCGGTTTCAGGGGGTTGACGACAAGGATGAAGTCAAAGCCAAGAATGCCGGGCTGGTTGGGGTTGAAATTTTCCTTCTCGACCGAGGAGATGAATTGCGAGCCGGCGAAACTCGCCAGCAGGGACTTCACACGATTATAGGAGTCCTCGCTCACCTTCGACACCGGATGATTCTTGTCGAGCAGACGACCGCTGACATTCAGGCGCAGGATCGGGACGGGCGCGCCGGTCTGGGCGACGGCGGGGCCGCCAAAAGCTCCGGCCGCGGGAGCGGCGGAAGCCGTGTCGGTGGAGGAGGGACGCAGCACCTGCAACTTTTCCAGCCAGACGTCTTCGACCTTCACCAGACGCTCCTGGAGATCGGTGAAGAAATTGATCCAGTTCGACTTCGACTCGACCAGACTCTGGATGGCGGTGACCTCTTTCTTGATCGCCTCAATTTTTTCCAGATTCGCGGTGTCCGCAGTCTTCAAGGCACGCAGGGGTTGCAGCTTCGCTTCGACCACCTGCGCCTGCTGGGCGGCGACGACGGCGCGCTGATTGAGCTGCCAGATCGGCAAGGCCAGGGAGAGAGCGACCAAGGCCGCGGCGCCGATGTAGAAAGGCTGTTCCCGGCGAAAGGCGATGGACTGCGTAATGGACGGAGGCAGCAGCGTGAACGCCGATTCCTCCTGCGAGAGCGGAACGGCCAGACCGACGAGATCGGCGAGCACCGCGGAATAGGCGCGCGCATCTTGAGCCGAAGGCCCCACGTCGACGTTGCGCAGCGGATCGAGGCGCTCGACGGCAATCTTGAGTTTCTCCGCCAAGGCCGGAACCAGATCCGGCACCAACGAGCCGCCGCCGGTGACATACACGCACACCGGCTGTTCGGCGCCGCTCTGCCGGCGGTAATTGACCGTGGAGCGGGTGATTTCGAGATGCAGACGGGCCGCGAAAGAATGCGAGGCGCTCAGCACAGCCGCGCGACCGGGGGAGGCCTCGGGCAGGTCACTGTGTCCGCCCAGCACCTGCAGCTTCAACGACTCGGCATGGGCGAAATCCTGCTTGATCTCGTCGGCGACCGCCTGGGTGACGCTGTTGCCCGCGAGATTGATGGTGCGGACGAAGAAGCGGTTGTTGTTAACGAAAAGAAGATTGGTCGAACGCGCGCCGATGTTGACGACCAGCACGCCGTCGGTGACCTCGGGGTAGTTATATTTGAAGGAGCGATACAGCGCGAGAGCCGAGGGTGAAACGGCTTCGGCGGCGATGCCCGCCCCGCGCACGGAGCGGCACAGGTCCTCCATCACATCGAGCTTCACCGCGGCGAGCATGACCTCGAGGTCGAGGCCATCGTCACTCACCACGAGGTCATCCCAGACGACTTCCCCCAGCGGGTAAGGGATGTTTTGCTGGGCCTCGAACTGAATGACCTTTTCCCGCTTCGTCTTGTCGACTGCGGGAGTCTTGATGAATTTGGTCAGCGTGAGATGACCCGGCACGCAGAGAATCGCCGGGCCCGATACGCCGGCGCGCTTGGCCGCAGGGGCCAGTGACTGGGATACCAGTTCACTCCATTGCGCCTCCAAGGCGGCATCGGGATTGAAAGATTCCAAGGCAAACTGCTCGAGCACGAGCCGGCCGGTTTTGGCGGAAGCAAATACGCCACAAGCGACATGACCGGCGCCGCTGTCTACAGCAAGAACGCGGGAAGAAGACATAGGGAGGGGGTAAGGGATGAGTCGATTTCAGAAGCGCACAGGACGGGCAAGCTGAATTTATGCCATCAGCTCAATGCGCGTTTTCGAGGCGGACAAAAGAAGGAGAGGGACGCGAAGAATCGTAAGCGAAGAAAGTAAGGTACTGCGGCAGCAGAATGCCGTCGTTGGCGGCGGCCTCCGAGGAAATCTTGGAACGGAAGCCCTCCAGCGCCGCGGGAGAAGGCAATGAGGCGGAGACGTCGCTCTTGACGGTCGGGAGCGCCTTCCCACCCACACTCAGTTCGACGAAGTAATATTTGGCGCTGAGATCGCCGCGGAGCATGTCGCGTTTGGCGATCTCGGGCGGCAGATAAAACCGCACCTCGGCCTTGCCGTTTTCCAGCGCGACCAATTCGGCCGACGCACGGTAGAAATTCATCTGCTTCTTCCCGGCCGAAGCTTCGGTGCAGAGATTCAAGGTCACCTTGACCCGGTCGGTGAACTTGCCGCCGTCGGAGGGAAGTTTGGTGGTGAGCTCGATGACGCCCTCATACCACATCACTTGGCTATTCGGCTGGCGAACGTTGCCGAATTTCACACCGGAAACTTCGACTTCGGCCGGAGCGGCGGTTTGACCAAAAGCAGGAAGTGCGGCCGCAACGGCCAGCACACCCGCCCATAACAGGGGGCGACAAATGGAGGGGTTCATACGGGATAGCTGCAAAATCATTGTGCAATGACTTCTCTCCGTCACGCTCAAAGTCCGTCGAAGCCGTAATATTTTTCGTCGGCCGGCTTCGGATCCCCATTATGCCACCTTGTTTCGCCTATAAGATCGCTGTACTTGTATTCATAGAAAATGACATGGGCGAGCATTTGCTTTTGCTGCGCGCCAAACCGCCCAATCTGGGTTCCTGGAGCCCGCCCGGGGGGAAGCTTGAAACCGGCATCGGGGAATCTCCTTTTGAGTGCGCCGTGCGCGAAACGCGCGAGGAAACCGGCCTCCTCATCACCCCGGCCGACCTGCATCTTTTCGCCATGATCGCGGAAAAGGCCTACGAGGGCAGCGCGCACTGGCTGCTCTTTCTTTTCAAATGCCGCCGCCCCCTCGCCGCGTTGCCGCCGGCGATGGACGAGGGACGTTTCGGCTTCTTTTCCCGGGAGGCCATCGAGTCCCTGCCGCTGCCGGAAACCGACCGTACGGCGTTGTGGCCGATTTACGACCGCTACCATGATCGCTTCGTGGCTTTGCGTGCGGACTGTGAACCGGGCCGGCCTTTGCGCATCGAGGTGGAACAGATTACGCCCGCCGGGGACATTTCAGAGCAATCCTGCGCGGACCAAACCGCGCGTGCGGATTCAAATCCCGCCAGCCGAGTAAACACTTGATTTCTTAAGCATCTGAAGAAGACTTCGTTTTTTAACACTCAAAACGCCTTTCCCGTGAGTAAAAAAGCCGCCTCCACTATCGAAACCAAGGATGATGCCGTACCCGCCTGTGGCGCCTCCGCCCAAGCTCCGGTCAACGCGAATCTCCCCAAAGAAGCAAAGGTTGAACTCTATCGCAAGATGGTGCGCATCCGTCGTTTTGAAGAACGCAGCCTGCGCGCCTATCAGGCCAAGAAGATCGGCGGGTTCCTCCATCTTTACATCGGTCAGGAAGCCGTCGCCGTCGGTTGCTGCTCGCTGATGGGGGCCAACGACCATGTCATCACCGCGTATCGCGATCATGGGCACGCCATGGCCGTCGGCATGGACACGAAACCTCTCATGGCCGAGCTGTACGGCAAGGTCACCGGTTGCTCCAAGGGCAAGGGCGGTTCGATGCATTACTTCGCCCCTTCGCTCAACTACTGGGGCGGCCACGGCATCGTCGGCGGCCAGATCCCCCTCGGCACCGGTCTCGCCTACGCCCTGAAATACAAGGGCCTCAAGGGCGCCGCCATGGCGTTCATGGGCGACGGCGCGGTCAATCAAGGCGCGGTGCACGAGGCCTACAATCTTGCGGCCCTCTGGAACCTCCCGGTCATCTTCGTCGTTGAAAACAACGGCTATTCGATGGGCACCAGCCAGGATCGTTCCTCCGCCGGCCCGGGCCTCGCCCAGCGCGCCGAGGCCTATGGCATGAACTGGGGCACCTGCTTCGGCCATGACGTTTACGAGGTGCGGGCCACGATGGACAAGTTCCTCACCCTCGCCCGCGAGCAGTGCAAACCCGCCGTCGTCGAGATCGACACCTACCGCTACCGCGGCCACTCCGTCGCCGATCCGGACAACACCTATCGCACGAAGGAACAGATCGAAGAGTACCGTCGCACGAAGGATCCGATCCAGGTGTTCCAAAACATCCTGATGAAGGACGGCGTCCTCACCGACGCGCTCGTCGAACAGATCGACACCGAGGCCAAGGCCGAGGCCGATCTCGCCGCCGACTTCGCCGAGGCCAGCCCCTACCCCACTCCCGACGACATCCAGCGGGACGTTTATTGGGAAAGCGACAATCCCGACCAACGCGCCTCCAAGGGCCGCCTCTTCTTCGAGTAAACCGCGCGCCGAGAGTCTCTCATTTCCAATCTCAGATCCCACACTTCCATGGCCGTCCTCACCTACCGCGAAGCTATCCGCGCCGCCCTCTCCGAAGAACTCACCCGCGATGAAAACGTCGTCCTCCTCGGCGAGGAAGTCGCGCAGTTCCACGGCGCCTACAAAGTCTCCGACGGGCTCCTCGAAAAATTCGGGCCCAAACGCATCGTGGACACCCCCATCTCCGAAGCCGGCTTCATCGGCATGGGCGTCGGTGCCTCGATGCTCGGCATCCGTCCCGTGATGGAGCTCATGTTCTGGTCCTTCTACTCCGTCGCCTTCGACCAGATCCTCAACAACGCCGCCAACGTTCGCTACATGTCCGGCGGCCTCATCAACTGCCCCATCGTCATCCGCGGCCCGGCCAACGGCGGCACCAACGTCGGTGCCACCCACTCCCACACCCCGGAAAACGTCCTCGCCAACCACCCCGGCATCAAGGTCGTCGTCCCCGCCACCGCGCGCGACGCCAAGGGCCTGCTCAAGTCCGCCATCCGTGACAACGACCCGGTGATGTTCCTCGAGAACACCATTCTCTACGGCGAAAAGGGCGAGGTGCCCGACACCGAGGAGCTCATCCCCCTCGGCCTCGCCGACGTGAAGCGCGAAGGCACCGATCTCACCATCGTCACCTACGGCCGCTCCGTCCTGCACTCGCTCGTCGCCGCGGACATCCTTGAAAAAGAACACGACGTGTCCGTCGAAGTGGTCGATCTGCGCACCATCCGCCCGCTCGACATCGACACCGTGCTCGCCTCGGTCAAAAAAACCCACCGCGTGCTCATCGTCGAGGAGCAGAAGCCCTTCGCCAGCGTTGGCTCGCAACTCGCGTTCATGATCCAGAAGGAAGCCTTCGACGAACTCGACGGCCCCATCCACCGTCTCGCCACCATCGACGCGCCCGCGATCTACAGCCCCCCCGTCGAAGTCGAGCAGCTGCCCAACCCGCAGCGCGTCCTCAAGGCGGCCCTCGCCGCCGTCGCCTGAGCTTCGCCGTCCCTTAACTCTCCGTTTCCAGCTAAAGACTACTCCGAATGGCCAACATCATCGAAATGCCGAAACTCAGCGACACCATGACGGTGGGCACGCTGGTCAAATGGCTCAAAAAAGAAGGCGACGTCGTTAAATCCGGCGACATGCTCGCCGAGGTCGAGACCGACAAGGCGACCATGGAGCTCGAGTGCTTCTTTGACGGCACGCTCCTCAAGATTTTCTCACCCGCCGGTTCGCAGGTCGCCTTGGGTGCCGCCCTCTGCGCCGTGGGCAAACCCGGCGAGACGGTCGAGGCTCCCGCCCCCAAGGCCGCCCCGGCCGCGGAAGCGCCCAAGCCCGAAGCTGCGCCTGCCGCTTCCGCTCCGACCCACGCGCCCGCCCCGGCCGCGCCCGTGGTCGCGAGCGAACCCGCCCGCGCTTCCGGTGAGCGTATCAAGATTTCCCCTCTTGCCAAAAAACTCGCGGCCGAGAAAGGCATCGATCCCGCCCGCGTGACCGGTTCCGGCCCCGGCGGCCGCATCGTCCGCGCCGACATCGAGGCCGCCGCCAAGGCCGGCACCGCCAAAGCCGGCGCGGCCCCCGCGGCCAAGGGCGGCGCGACCTTCGCCGGCGGCACCGTCGGCGCGAAGGGTCCTCTCCAGCAGGAACGCTCGGTCGCCGTCTCCACCATGCGCGGCGTCATCGCCAAGCGCCTGCTCGAATCGAAAACCACCATCCCGCATTTCTATCTCGAGATCGAGGTGGACGCCGAGCCGCTCCTCGCCCTCCGCGAGCAACTCAACAAGGGCCTTGAGGCCGCCGGCGTTAAACTCTCCGTCAATGATTTCGTGCTCAAGGCCAGCGCCGAGGCCCTCCGCCGCGTTCCCGACGTCAACGCCTCCTGGCATGGCACCGAGATCCGCTACCATGCGGCCGCCCATGTCTCCTTCGCCGTGGCGCTGCCCGACGGCCTCATCACGCCGGTGGTCTTCAACGCCCACGACAAGTCCGTTTTCGAAATCAGCAAGGACGCCAAGAGCCTCGGCAAAAAAGCCAAGGACAAGAAGCTCACGCCCGCCGAGTTCACCGGCGGCACCTTCTGCGTGTCGAATCTCGGTATGATGGGCATTCCGAAGTTCCTCCCGATCATCAATCCGCCCAACGCCGCCATTCTCGGCGTCGGCACGACGGTGACGAAACCCGTCGTGAAGAACGGCCAGATCGTCGTGGGCCAGACGCTCACGCTCGCCCTCTCCGCCGATCACCGCGTGGTGGACGGCGCCGTGGGTGCGCAGTTCCTCGGCGCCCTCAAGGCGGTCTTGGAAAGCCCCGCCCTGATGCTGGTGTGAGGTTATCACGAGCCCTGCTCGTCATCTGAAAGACCCGGCCGATTCGGCCGGGCTTTTTTGTGGGTGGACGGCGATCTCCGAGCGCCGTCGGTTCGAGAAACAAGCGAACGACCACGGTCACATGCTCAAGTCGACGGTGCCCGGAAGTCGCCGTCCATCCTTTCGAACTTCCAACGCCATTCACCCGTACCTGCACATAATCCAGCACGGACGGGATTCATCCGGATGTAATAAGCCTTCTCCACCAATTCAGTATCGTTGCGTATACGATGGTCGAAAAATCCTTCCTGCCAGCGGATACCGTGCTGTTTTTCTTGGTAACGTTTCCAATCGCCCACCACGCGAATCATCGCCTCTTCCCGAGGAAACGAGAGCAAGGCATGCCAATGATCAGGCATCAGCACGAACAGCATCACATGCCACCGTAACTTGGCCTGATAAAATGCGACCGAATCCAACAATGACTTCGCCACCCCGGGATCAGTCAAAGCCACCGCATTTCCACGTTCGCATCGCCCTCGCACATGAAACACCGCGCTATCCTTCACCCACTCCGGCACTCCATGATGTAAACGGGCAGGATACTCTTTCATCAGACTGAAGGTGGATCGGCGGCCTCCGGGTACCGTCGGTTTTCATTCTGGATTTCTGCATTACCACAAGGCAGACGGCGCTCGGAGATCACCGTCCACCTTCTAACCCGCCCTACCCCTCCGCGCGCTTCTGCGCGTCGGCCTCGATGAGCGCCTTGATCCGGTCGAGCTCGGCCTTCACCTGCCCTTTCACCATCGCCAGTTCGGCCGCCGTCTTCACCGGAGCGCTCGCGAAAACGTAGAACTTCATCTTCGGCTCGGTGCCGCTACCGCGGGCGGCAAAACTGTAGCCGTTGGCCAGCGTAACGACGTAAAGATCCTGCTTGGGAATGAGCTCGCCGTCGGCGTCGCGGATGTCCTGCCGGCCGAAATCCTCGAACTTCGTCACCGCCACCTCGCCAAAGGCCTTGGGCGGAGCCGAACGATAGGTCTCCAGGATGCGCTTGATCTTGGCCGCGCCGCTCGCGCCTTCGTAGTAGAGGTTGACCACGCCTTCGAGGTAGAAGCCGTATTTCAGGTAAACCTCGTCGAGGTACTCGATCACGGTCTTGCCCTGCGCCTTCACGGCGGCGCACACCTCGGCGAACATGAGGCACGCGGCGTTGCCGTCCTTGTCGCGCACGTAGTCGTTGGGGAGATAGCCGTAGCTCTCCTCGCAACCGAAGGCGTAGAACGTGGCGTGGCGTTGCAGCAGCTTCACGCGGGTTTCGAAGGGCGTGGCGTCGTAGTCGAGGGCGATGCCCTGTTCCTCGAGCAGCACGGCCTTCAGACGGTCTTCGTAGCCCTTGATCTTGGCGGCGATCCACTTGAAGCCGGTGAGCGTATTGACGACCTTCACGCCGTGGCCGCGGCCGATGGCGTCCTGCAGCGAGGTCGTCACGAAGGTCTTGATGATGGCCACGCGATCCGAACCGGCGGCGGGAATGACGCCGAGCTCTTTGTACTTATTAAGCCGATACTCAGCGAGCAACGCGCCGATCTGATTGCCGGTGAGCAGGTGCTGTTTGCCGTCGGGGCCGCGCACGGCCACGCCCATGCGGTCGCAGTCGGGATCGGTCGCCAGCACCACGTCCAGATTCTGCGACTCGGCCAGCTTGACGGCCAGCGCGAGCGCCTCGGCGTTCTCGGGATTGGGCGACTTGACCGTGGGGAAGCGCGCGTCAAAGGCGGTCTGCTCCTTCACCTCGTGCACCTCGGCTCCCGCGTGCAGCAGGAGCGGCACCGAGATGACACCGCCCGTGCCGTGGATGTTGGTGAAGGCGATCTTGAGTTTCGTTTTCTTGAAAACCGCGGGGTCGATGGCGGCCTTGCTGGCGACCGCGAGGTAGGCGTCGTCGGCCGGACGGCCCAAGGTGACGACCCGGGTAATGTCCCGGACGAGATACGCGGCCAGATCGGCGAGCGGCACCGCGTTGACCTCGTCAACGATGCCCTTGTCGTGCGGGGCGACAACCTGCGCGCCGTCCTCGAAGTAGGCCTTGAAGCCGTTGTCGTGGGGCGGATTGTGGCTGGCCGTGATGACGACGCCGGCATGGGCCTTGAGGTGGCGCACGGTGAAGCTGAGCTGCGGCGTCGAGCGGGGGCCCTCGAAAATGTAGGCGTTGCCGCCGAGCTTCGTCCAGACGGAGGCGGCGAGCTCGCAGAAGTGGCGCGAGAAATGACGCACGTCGTGCGCGATCACCAGCGCGGGCACCTCGGAGCGGCCGGACTGTGCGAGGTATTTCTTGGTGTAGCGGAACAGGCCGATGGTGGCGCGGGTGAGCGTGAAGTCGTTGAGGATGTTGCTGCCGATGGCGGCATGGGCAGGCGTCCCTTGGGCCGAGGGTGCGCCGGTCTCGGCGTTGGTCGGCAGGTGGGCGATGGTGCGTCCGCGAATGCCGCCGGTGCCGAACTCAAGGTCCCGGTAGAAGCGGTTGTTCAGCTCGTCCCACGCATCCTTGGCGACCAGTTCGTCGATGCTGGCAACCGCCCAGGCGGGCAGCGAGGCGCCGAGCCAGGTCGTGAGATTCTTGACGGCGTCGGGAAGGAGCTTGCCGGCCTGGCCGGCAGCTTGGATCGCGGAAAGGGTGCTCATGCGGGAGAGGGATGCGGTTTTAAGATGCGAAGATCGGCGGGCGGCGGCAGAAAGGAACGGGTTGGCGCGGTCCGCCGCCCGGTTTTTCAGTCAAGGAGGTCCGGGTTCAGGCGGAGAGATACAGGCCGTCCTTGATTTCGGGTTTGGGCGAGAGTTTCTTCCACGCGTCGGCGAACGAATCCTCGTCGTAACCAAAAGTCGGAGACACTTCGATGGCGAAAGGCGCCAGGCCGGTGGCGTCGGCGGGGACGGAGGCGCCGTTGGCCTTGAGCCAGCGCACGAACTGCCGGATCTGGTCGTCGCGGCAGGTCTTGGGCGAGTCGAGTCCCTCGGCGTTTTTCACCGGCGAGAAATCGTCCTCGCGGCGCGTCTCGATGATCACGGGATTTTTCGCGAACGGCAGCGCGTCAAAGACGAACATCTCGAACTTCACCCCGTTGGGCTTGTCCGGCTTTACCGGGTTGCCCGCGGCGTCGACGGTCGGGATTTTTTTGTCGGCGCGATGGAACGGGAGGGCAACGCCTTCGCCGCCGGCGGCCATGCGGCGGATGAAGTGGGTGTCGAGGATGTGGATGGCGATGCTGCCGGCGAGGTAGCGCAGCTTGCCCGTGGCGGGATCGATCTCCTCTTGGTATTCCTTGGGCAGATCGGAATATTCGATGACGAGAGTCTGGCCGTTTTGCGTGCAGAAATGCCCGACTTTTTCGCCGGCATAGGCCTTGGCGACCATCTTGCTGGACATCTCGGAGCCGCCCAGGACATGCCAGCCGACGAAGGTCGGATCGATGCCGCGCACGAGGGGGTTGTCCACTTGGAAGTAGCTGAGGATGTCGATGCCTTCCTTCGCCATCAGGTCGAGGGCGCCGCTGCGATCGAGCGCGCGGAGCGAACCGCCGTGCCCGTCGGGCGACATGGCGATGGAGGCTTTGGTTTCGAGGAGGATTTTGCCGTTGAGATCGACCGCCGGCATGCGGCCCTGACGGAAGAAATGCACGCGTCCGCGATCGAGACCGAAGAAGGCGTGTTCGGTGAAAAACGCCTCGGTCGCCGCGTGGTTGGCGTGGCTGGTCATGATGAACCAGTGCAGCGGCTTTCCGTAGCGAACGCCGGCGGCGAGGATCTTTTCGGCGAACACTTGGAAAAGAGTCTTCTTCTTGACCGGCGTGACCGGGTAGGTGCCCTTTGGGCCGTCGTAACCCAGTCGGGTGCCCTGCCCGCCCGCGACGGTGAACGCCGCGACGCGGCCCGCGCGCAACGCGGTTTCGCCGGCGATCTTGGCCGAAGCCCAGGCCGGAGCGTCTCCGCCGTGTTCGGGACGCGGTTCGTACGGGGCGGGAGCCAGCCCGTCGAGATTGATCCCGGTCGCCGCGCCCTTGGCGAGCAACGTGCGGGTCAACTGCTCAATCTCGGCCAGATCGATCTCGGCGGCGTCGGCCAGGAGGCGCTGCTGATCAGCAGGCGCGAGTTGATCGAAAAACGCGAAGACGTGTCCCTGTCCGGCGCGTTCAAAGGATTCAATAAGCGGAGACTTGGCCATAATAATAAGGCCACGAGTGAGCGAACGAAGCGCATGCGCCGCAACGCCTTTTTCATCGCAGGCCACGCCCGGAAACATTCCCTAGGGAAGAAGGTAAAAACCGGCCGCCGGCGGGCCGCTTGCCGGTTAATCCTCAAAGTCGAAACGAAAGATCAACTCATCCGGTTTCGCATAGCGCAGGCGGCGACGGATGACCATTTCGACGTAGGCCGGATCGTTGCGCAGGCGTTGGAGCGTGCGCTCTTGATCGTGCAGGCGTTCCTCGGCCTCGTTCAGGCGACGCTGGGTGGCGGCTTCGATCAGCTTTAACTGGTTATACTCTTGGCGCGTTTGCCAGAAAAACGCCGCCGAGCCCGCGCCGACACTCAGGAAAAGCAGCAGGTAAAAAGTGACGATGATCCGGCGCACATGCATGAATTGGAGTTTCCAACACAGAGCGACAAACCCGATTTCTGAAAGCTGAAACTTGAAATTCGAAAGCCGAAAGCGGGAAAAGAACCGGAGTTCTCCGGCTTTTCTCTCCGGACGCTCACGGTTCGCTCCACGCTGGTTTCACCCAACAGCCCTCCGGTAAAATCCGGTTGAAATCAGGGAGCGTCTTCCCTTTTGGCGTGCGTTCCCCCCTCCCTGCGCCTACTCCCATGAGCCATGTATCAGAGCTTCTACGGGTTGAACGAGATGCCGTTCAACATCACCCCCGACCCGAAGTTCCTTTATCTCAGCCCGACCCATCAGGAGGCGTTGCAACACCTCAAATTCGGGGTGCAGGAACGCAAAGGCTTCATCGTGCTCATCGGCGAAGTCGGCTGCGGCAAAACCACGCTCTGCCGCCGTTTTCTCAACGAACTGGATTCGGACCGCTACGACACCGCGCTCATCCTCAATCCGCGCGTCACCGAGACGCAGATGCTCAAGGCCATTCTCACCGAGCTCGGCGAAACCAAGCTCTCCCGCAGTCAGAACGATCTTGTCGCCCAGATGAACCGGGTGCTGCTGGAGCGCATCGCCCTCGGCCGCGACATCGTCCTCATCATCGACGAGGCGCAAAACCTCTCCTTCGAGGTGCTCGAGCAAATCCGCCTCCTCTCCAATCTCGAAACCGACCAGCAAAAACTCCTGCAGATCGTATTGATGGGCCAGCCCGAGCTTAAAACCGTGCTGGCTCGCGAGGAGCTCCGTCAGCTCCGTCAGCGCATCCTCATCCACTACGAACTCAACCCGCTCAACCTGCGAGACGTGGCCCACTATGTGCATCATCGGCTCACGCTCGCCGGCGGCATGGGCCGCCCCGGTTTCACCCGCTGGGCCTTGCGCGCCGTGCACCGCTACAGCCAGGGAATTCCCCGCATCATCAATAATCTTTGCGACAAATCCCTTCTCTCCGCCTACATCCGGGACTCCGATGAAGTCACCTTCTGGGACGTCCGTCGCGCGCACAAGGACATGCAGCACCTCACGGATTGATCCCGCAAATACCACCGGCCGTCCCCGCCCATGGCTTGCATGTAAAGATCCCCTCTCTATTCCCCTCTCCAAGCCGCAAGCTTATCCCCGCTCCCAACCGTAGAAGTTCCCCTCTCTTCATGAAGCTGGCCGCCCCGGTTCAGTCCTGATGTCTTCTTCGCACCTGGTCGCCACCTGCTCCCTAATCACCCATGAGTCTCATCAACGAAGCGCTTAAAAAGGCCCAGCGCCAGCGTGCGGACACGGCGGCCGCGTCCCAGCCCGCGCCCGTTGCCCCCATTTCGGGAGAACCGGCCCCGCGCATCGCCAAGCGTCGCCCGCCCATGCCAGCGCGCGCCCTCATGTTGCTGATTGGCGGCGGCTGCGCCGTCGCGGTCATGGCCGGCGTAGTGACTTTTATTCTTCTCCATCTCGACGAGCCGCTCCCACCCGTCGCCAAAATCGCGCCGGCCACCCCGCACGTCAAAGCACCGCCCGTAGAACCCGCGCCTGTCACGCCACCGACCGTGGTGCTGCCCGTGCTGCCCCCCGACTCCGCGCCGGTGGCCGTCGTGCTGGCCAAACCGACCCCGCCGATGCCTCCGCCGGTCGTCGTCAAACCCGTGCCGGTCGTGGTCGCGCCTCCCGCGGCCGAGGTCAAACCCGCCGTGCCCGTGGCGAATCCCAAGGCGGAAGCGTTCTTGGAAACGCTGCATGTGACCGGCGTCCGCATGTCCGAAACGGACCCCAAGGTCATCATGAACGACCGTATCTTCCGGCTTCATGACGTGGTGGACCGCGCCACCGGCCTCCGCCTGATCCAAGTCGAGCCTTCGAGCCTCAGTTTCACGGACGCCAGCGGCTACGTTTACACCAAATCCTTTTAACTCCGTCCGTCTTTCGCTCTCGTCGTCTTTCGCCCCTCATCGTGTCCCATTTGCCCCGCACTCCTTTTCGCACCGATCCCAAGCTGCAAGCCTTCCGCGGTGAAACCCGGGCGTCCGCCTCCCTCCATCCGCTGGAAAAAGCCTTGCTCGTGATCACCGGCGCGCAGCTGGTTTTTACGTCTTGGGCGCTGGGCACGATGCATGTGTGGAGCCAATGCATCAGCCTAGGCCTTGCGGTCGTGGGCTTCGTGATCGCGCTCATCAACCGCCGCTACACCGAGGAGCACGCCCATGAAGGCGAGTTCAAGCTCATCATGTGGCCCAAGCTCATCCGCTTCCCTCTTTTCTGGCTCGGGCTGGGGCTGCTTGCCTATATGCTCCTCCAGGCGCTCAACCCCGCATGGATCTATGCGGTCAACGGCGGTCTGCCTTGGCTCGTCCCGATCGATCATCTCACATGGTTACCGGCCGGCATCGAAGCCCCTTTCAACCTGATGAACGCCTGGCGCGCGCTCATGATCTATGGCTCCGCCTGGCTGCTCGTCTGCGCGCTATGGGTCGGCATCACCCGCCGCTCGGCGCTGCAGCACCTCCTCACCCTCATCGTAGCCAACGGCGCCATCCTCGCCCTGCTGGGCATCATCGAACGCGTCACCAGTACTTATAAGATCCTGTGGTTCGTCGACAACAGCGCGCCGGGAACGTTCTTTGCCACGTTCATCTACAAGAATCACGCCGGGGCCTACTTCAACCTCGTGTTCATGCTCTGCGTCGCGCTCGCCTACTGGTATTTTGCCCGTGGAGAACGCCGGTTGGAACGCTCCAACCCCGCGCCGGTTTTCGCGTTTTTCAGCGCGGTGATTGGCGTCGGCGTCCTGCTCACCTTCTCGCGTGCCGCCACACTGCTGTTGATCGTGTTTACGCTGATCGCCTTCATCGGCTTTCTCGTGCGTTGCAGTGTCACGCGCGGCGATGGCCGCAATCCCCTCATCATGGGAATGCTGTGCGCCATGTTCGCCGTCTTCGTCGGCTTGGGCGCATACTCCCTCAATCTCGACAAATCGTTTGATCGCTTGGGGAAACTGATGCACGAAGGTAAAATCGATTACTCCGTCAGCAGCCGGCAAACTGTCCTTAAAGCCGCATGGGAAATGGCGGAGGATAATCTGGTGACCGGCTGGGGTGCCGGCAGCTTTCGTTACATGTTTCCGACTTATCAGCGCAATTATCCGGAGATCTCTCTACTCCCGGGAACTAACGTGCAGCTGGGCTGGCAATACGCACACAACGACTATGTGCAATGGCTCGATGAATTCGGCCTGATTGGCGCGGGCCTCCTTTTGGCGATGCTCGCCTGCGGCATCCGCCACCTTTGGCGGCATCGCATCCATCAGCGCCCCCACCTAATGTTTCTTTCGCTAGGCCTCTGCGCAACCTTGGTTCACGGCTGGATGGACTTCCCCTCCCATAACCCGGCCATTCTTCTCCTCTGGTGCGCCGTCGCCGTCCTCACCGGTCGCTGGGCGGAGATGGAAAGCCGGCCGAGAAATTAGCGGCTGGAAAGCGTCACGATCTGCGGGGTCCACACCTCGAAGACGAAAGGCAAGCGCGCGGGACGCAGAAAAAAGACCAGCGCCGCCGGCTGATTGTCGGCGAAGCGCCAAGGCAGTGCCGCCCGGCCGAAAAACGCCACCGTGAAATCCTGCGCGCTTTGCTCGCAGCTCGTCCACTCCGGCGTGGGCCGCAGGCGCGGCCATACTTGGTAAAGATTCCCGTTAGCGGCGCGGAAGTACACGTCGACGCTGTCGCCCGCCCACGAGGACGAACGACTTCCCGCAGCCTCCGGCTGCCCCAACGCCCGATACAGAAAAGTCAGGAACATCCCCGGTTTGAACTTAAAATCCGACGGCAGCGGCAGCTCCGCCATCGCCGGCCGAAGCGGTTCGGCCGGCGAATGCTCGACCGTGAACCGCCACCAATCCCCGTCGTCGTCCACCCGCACGCCGTCGGAGACCAACCAGCGTCCGCTAGCAATCAATCGTGGTTCCCCCGTCGCCAGCGACCTCGCTTGCAATGCCGTGCGCACGCTCCGTGCCCGTTCATTGGCAAAATCGAAAGCCTCCACCCGCCGCCGCATCATGGCGCTCGTATCAGGGTAGAGCGAGGTGGCGTAAACCGCCGCCGGCTCTTGTTCAACCGGAGCAAAGACCACCTCCAGGCGATGCTCGCCAAACGTTTCCGCCGGCACCATCAGCTCGACGGGAATCTCCCGACGCTCTCCCGGCACCAAGGTCAGACGCCTGTCGACGACCGGTGTCAGGCCTCCGGCTGTCATCATTTTCAAATCCCCGGTGATCGGCGCCTGGCCCAAATGGTAAAGGATGATGCGCCCCCGGCCCGTGCGAGCGTCCATCGTACGCTTCTCCTCCGTCCGTCCCGTGAGTCCATAGCCCCCGGCCGTCTTCAACTGCGTCATGTCCGCCTCGGCTACGAAATCGATGATGACAGGTGATGGCGACGCGACCGAAGCCGTCCACGGGCGCGATCGATAAGGATGCCGCTCCGCGTAATCCCACAAGTAGGCCAGTGCCGGCGACGCCTCGGCGCCGCTCATCGGTTGACCGATTCGCGCCATCCAAGGCCGCAGACGATCCTCGCCAAAATCCGCCGGGGTAAAATGCATCGAGCCGGACGTCGATGGACTGGAACCGAGCATCGAAGCATCAAAGGCCATCCGCCGGCCCCGGTCAGCCGGCTTCGGCATCAACAGCCCGAACTCGTTTAAATTTCCCTCGTAGTAAGGATTGAAAACAAACGCCATCGGTCCCTCCGGCTTGAGCGAGGAGATTTGCCCGACCACGTCGGCAAACCAGCGCCACTGCCGCACGCGTCCCTCCACGGTGTTGCGCGCCTCGCCGTCCAACAGCCCATAGCCATATTCGGTCAGAAAGACCGGAAATGGTTTGGACAGTAGACGCGGCATCCTGCCGCGTTGGCTTGAGCCCGCGGCAACGCGGCAGGATGCCGCGTCTACTCTGCTCAATTGCTCCACCGCGTTCTCAAACTGCCGATACACGCCGGTGAAATCCTCGGCGTACCCGTAATAGTGGTAGTTGAAGCCGTCAGTGTAACTCGCGAGGCCGTTGCTCCAGAGCCGCTCCAAGTAAGGCCCGGGCGGCAGGGCGAGCGGAGCCATCAGCACGCGGGGCGAAAAATTTTGCCCGTCCATCCCGGATTGGGCGCCCGACAACGATAACGACAGCCGCCCCGGATCCGCCGCATGCACGGGATAGCGCAACCTCGGTCCGTCCGTCCCACGCAGACTGCTCTGCGCTGAACTTTCAGCCCTCGACTCCAGACACTCGGCGATACCGGCATGCACTCCCAGGTAGCACGCCTTGTGGAAGGCTGCGTAGACCTCGGGGTTTTCCGCCACAAAGCTGATGTCCGGCTCGTTTTCGATTTCCCACGCATCCACCAGATCGCCGTAGGTTTTTCCCAGCGTACGTCCGCGTTCGAACGCCTCGCGCAAATCCTGCGGCACCCGCTGTCCGCCGCCGGAACGCACACCGCTCTTCCAGTCTGCCGGCCCCCAACGTAACAACACCGCCGTCTTGATTCCTTGGGTCCGCAACTTCCGCAGCCCCTCGCGATCCACCTCAACCGTACGAGGCCCCCCGCTCCCCGGCTCCGCCAGTCCGCGCACTCGCATCCAGGTACCATTGGCTCCGGTCAGCTGGGCTTGCGCACGGTTGTCCGCATGCGCAGTCGGCGCTTCGAGCACATCGAAGCCATAGCCCGCCGCCGACAGCTCCGAGCCGGCCGCCAGCAAGCCGCTGGCCAGGCAAAAAAATTTAACGAAGGAATGAGTCACAGAGCCGGAGTTCCAATCGTGAGATCACAGAGAAAAGACAGGTCGGATGTATAGCTTGAATGGGCTCGGTGCACTCTGGGTTGGAACTCTGTGTTCTCTGTGGCAAAAACTCACCTTCCAGAAAAGTAAAAGCCATCCCGAAACTTTGGTCACAGAGCCGAGCCGGAGTTCCAATCCAGAGATCACAGAGACGATCAGATTTTATGGCTTGAATGGGCTCTGTGCTCTCGGATGGGGACTCTGTGCTCTCTGTGGCAAAAACTCATTTCCGGATCTCGCGACTTCGAGCGATCCTCGATCCTAGTATGCCGATTTCGGAGGGAACATCACGTGGATCGCGGTCTTCAGGATGATGTGGATATCCATCCCCAGCGACCAGTTCGTCACATAATAAAGATCCCAATACACTCGACGGTGCAATTTTTCCGGATCGGTGATTTCACCGCGGTAGCCGTTGATCTGCGCCAGTCCGGTGATGCCCGGTTTGACCAGGGCCCGCACCCGATAAACCCGGCTGATCTGACTGAAATCCGTGTCATGCTGCGGCAGATGCGGCCGCGGTCCCACCACGCTCATGTTGCCCAGCAGCACGTTGATGAACTGGGGGAATTCGTCGAGGCTGCTGCGGCGCAGGAATTTCCCACAAGGGAAAATACGGCAATCCGCCGCCGTCGCCTGCTGGTTGATGTCATGCTCCTTCAGGTACATCGAACGGAACTTAAACATCTTGAACTCCCGGCGATTCTGTCCACCGCGCGGCTTCACGAAAAAGAGCGGCCCCGGGGCTTGGGTGCGCTGCATCAGCCAGACCGCCAGGCACAACGGCGGAAGGACCACGAGCACCACCGGCAGGGAAATCGCGATGTCGAGCGCACGCTTGGCCGCGCGATTGAGCGGATCTTCCAGCGGCTCTTCCTGGAGCGCCAGGAAATGCCGGCCTCCTTCCTGCACGGGGATGAGCGGACGGGCGAAGCGGGCGTCCAGATTGTTATGGATCAGAAACCGGCAGCCCTCCGCCTCGCACATTTCAACGATATTTTCCACGGTTTCGGTTTCGAGTATCCACTCCAACAGGATCACCTGCCGCACTTGTTTTTCCCGCAAAACCCTGGGGAGATTTTCAAGGCGCCCGAGATAAGGAGCGATGGCACGTTCCGCCCGCGTGGGCTTGGTTTCGGATAAAAACCCCACCGGCCTAATGCCCAAGTGCTCTCGGTTCTCAATCCAGTCGTCGATATTTTCAAGGTCACCGCCTCGCCCGATAAACACCGTCGGCAACTGCGCATTGTCCGAAAACAACATCTGCGCAAGCAGCCGGGGGAAACTGGCGTGCAAAACGGTCAAAACGCCCGAAAGCAAAATGAGATAAGTGCCTAGGAAAAGGCGGCTGACCTCGCGATCTTTGGTCGCGAACATCAGCGCGAAGATGCATGTCGCCACGAAAAAAACCTGGCGCGCCGCCAAGGCCATGCCGCCGAACCAGCCGATTCGGTGCAGCGTATAACCACGATGCCGCACATAGCCGATACTGGCGGCCATACCCACAAAAACCGCCACGCAATACGGCAGGAGGTTGACCGTCTTCGAAAGTTCTATACGCGGCAGAAACCAAATCAATTGGGCGTAGAGCAACAACGTGCCCATCGCCACCCCGTTGGCCGTAAAGGCATAGACGCTAATCAGACCTCGTTGCCGGTGGGAAATCATGGCGGCGGTCAGATCTCCGGATGAAAAATAAGGCGAGGTATCATGGCTTGTGCATTATCTCACGCTGCGTCCATGCCATTGGCCGGACTTTGGGAGTGAAGCGATGATCTCAAGAGCTTGATAAGCATAGTCGTAAACCACGCTCTAGGCGTAAGACGGAAAATCACGAAGTCCAGTGCGAGTCGTTTGTACCCGGTTATTTTTCCCAACGGTCACACAGCCAAGCCGGAGTTCCGATCAGGAGATCACCGAGAAAAGACCGAGCGGATTTTATGGCTTGAATGGGCTCTGTGCTCTCGGATGGGAACTCTGTGCACTCTGTGGCAAAAACTCATCTTCCCGAAAAGAAGGCCTTCCCGGAACTTTGGTCACAGAGCCGAGCCGGAGTTCCAATCCAGAGATCACAGAGAATACAGGTCAGATTTTATGGATTGAATAGACTCGGTACTCTCTGTGACCCAAAACTCATCTCTCGAAAAGCGGCATCAGCTCTTAGCCAGCGGCGGTGTGTGCTCCCGATAGCGCCACAGCAGCGGTGCCAGTCGCAGCGCCATCCAATAACGAAGCCAGAACCGGCGTGGATTCGAAATCAGCCGCAACAGCCAGCCCAGCAGACAACGATCCGCCCAAGGTGGAATGGCCGTCTGGCTGCCGGTGAGGAAGGCGATCGCCGCACCCAGGCACAAAATCCCGGGGCGATAGGAAAGCTGGTCCCGCAAGGTGGCCCCCAATCGCTCTTGCACGCCACCACCGATGGCGAGCATCACAATTCGCGGGCGGCGTTGCTCGATCCGCCGTACCAATCCCGCGTCCTCAATCATACGCGGAGAATAATACGGGGCGATATACACGTCCTCTGCTGTGACAGGAAAACCATGGGCGTTCAGCCAGGCTCGGTTACGAGCATCCTCCTCAGCGGAAGGCATGATCCAAAACACCGCCCCCGGTATCCGGAGCTCGGGTCGTGCGAGCACGGCCCGCATAAATTTAAGACCGGAATGCCGCGGCAGCCGCTCGCCCGTTAACCAGTCCCAAAGCAGGACCATGAAGCCAGAGTCGGTGAGCACCAAGTCTGCCGACTGCAAGGCATGCCGGTAGGCGGATGATCGCACCAGATCATCGGCCAACCCGGGAGCGGAAGGCGCCACGACCAATCCCCCCTCCATGATCGCCCGCTCTACGGCGTCGTTCAGAGAGCCGGTGAAAAAATTCACGCCGAGAATGCGCCGGCACGATGGAATGGGAGGAAGAGCCAAAGACTGGATC
>JAEKKV010000040.1 GCA_019510185.1 Verrucomicrobiota bacterium
CCGGGCGACAGCATCTACATCCCGCGCGCCGTGGTGCATGGCTGCATCAATCACACCAAGGCCGAGTGCGAATTCCTCGCGATCCTCTCACCGGCGAAAATCAGCGGACCATTTGCCGTCGACGTATCCAAAGAAGAGCCATGGCGCTCGATGGGCGTCTAGAGCATTTTAAATAAAACTGTAGTTGTACTGTGGGGGCGTTTTTGCTAGGAAATGGGCATGGGCACAATTTCTTTAGATCTGCGTCAACGGATCGTAACTTCCTACGATCAAGGAGAGGGAACACGTGAGGAGATCGCAAAACGGTATCTGGTCTCCATGGGGTTCGTGGCCAAGCTTTTGCAGCAACGACGATGGACCAAAGACATCGCTCCACGCCATCGCTATTCGGGGCGCAAACCGAAGCTGCTGAAGACTCATCGCCGGCAGTTGCGCGCCTTGCTGGCCAAGAAGCCGGATGCGACTTTGCAGGAACTGCACACGGCTTTGGGCGTCGAGTGCACCCTGCAAGCCATCCATTACGTGCTCGTTTCCATGGGACTGACATATAAAAAAAGACGCTCCGGGCCAGCGAACAGGACCGCCCGGACATCGTCCGAGCACGGCGTGCCTGGCGGCGGCGGCAGAAAGGCTTCGAGCCGGGGCGGCTGATCTTCCTGGATGAATCTGCGGCCAAGACGAACATGACCCGCCTGCGCGGGCGTGCTCTGCGGGGAAAACGCCTGCATGCCGCAGCGCCCGCCGGTCATTGGCGGACGACCACCATGATCTCTTCGGTGCGCCTGGACGGTTCGACTGCTTGCCTGATTATCGAGGGGGCCACCGACACGATCGTCTTCCAGACCTACGTGGAAAAGGTGCTCGTGCCGACCTTGCGGCCCGGCGACATCGTGGTCATGGACAATCTGACCCCGCACAAAAACCCGCAGACGCTGGCGCTGATCGAGCAAGCTGGAGCTCAAGCCCTCTTCCTGCCCGCTTATTCTCCCGATCTCAATCCGATCGAGAAAATGTGGAGCAAAGTGAAAAACCGCCTGCGCAGCCTGGCCGCCCGCACCGTCGAAGAACTCCAGAAAGCCATCGCCACCGCCCTGGCCGAAGTGACCGCAAAAGACGCCGCTTCTTGGTTCGCCTCCTGCGGCTACAGTTTTATTTAAAATGCTCTAGCGCGGACGTCTCGACGCCTGCGTTCTTGGAGTGCGGCGGTGCTCCGCCGCTTTCGGAGGGGATTGCCGGGCAGGTA
>JAEKKV010000003.1 GCA_019510185.1 Verrucomicrobiota bacterium
AATACTTGGGTTTTGTCTTGGAGGCGACGAAACGCTGAAGAAAACACGATTCGGTCATAATCCGTCTGAAATGGAGATCTTATAGGATCTACCTTCTCCGGCCCTACTTTTTCATAGCGCTTCCAGTTTAATAGATGCCCCCAATCCATTGTAACCGCACTTTTTTTACGCAATGCCTTTTGGGGTTTCATGCAAAATAGATTATCGCGCTAAGCATTGACTGCAATGCCTCTACTATTGGTCTTAATCCTCATTGTCATCCATGCCTTCAAGATCTAATTGCTCCTGATTAGATATGATCTCGAGATCGCGAAATATTATTTTTGGCTTTTTGGCATTAGGTTGTCCGGACTCGTCTATTCTAGAAACGGTACCACCCATTCGACATGTGAGATACAGGTGCTTTTTATAAGGAAGCATATTGCCGGAAGCCGGCAAGCATGTTATAACATGATTCTTATATAAGAACCCTAAGGTTCGCGAGCGGCCGTTCTCCCTAGTCACAATCCCTTCCAGGGAAACACCCAGACCATCTATTAAATCTGGAAATAAAATATCATCATCGTCATCAATATCTTTTGAGAAAATATGTTTTTCTTTTTTAGTGACAGTAACCTTGGATGTGATGCCTCCGATCGTAACCGTAATCGTTAAAGCCCTCTCTTCTTCTATCACGCTAGCAATGCCACTTAGTAGATTGATAGGTGCCTTGGCTAATTTATTCCAATCATCCTGCAGAATTCGGATTACACCTCCACTCTCGTTCGGAATTATTATTTCTTTCCCCTCCCATCGTACATTAGTAACCTTCTTTAGCTCTAAATGACCTAAGTGTTTCCCGATTTTTACAAGCTCTTGAATTAACGCCAATGCTTTAATCGATATGCTTGTTATTGTTTCATCCTTAAACCCGTTCTCTGCGAGCTTTTTGGCTGCAACTGTTATGTAAGTTGCAGCACTGGCTGTGCCTACAGTTCCAATCCAACCTAATATACTGCTTGGAATAAGTGCCTCCCAAGACCCTTTCTTTATTTCTACGGGAAGAGGCATTCCCATCGATCCAAGAGTTGGATTTTCTTGGCCTATAAAATACTGAAACGCATGATCAATTCCTGTGAGCGCACGCGCCGCGGCTTCAGCGTCGATTATACCATCCGCTACAAGGGCACCTTCGTATTTTATGCCTCCTATTGTTGTCATAAATTTTCGAGGTGTTTTTAAATGCAAGCGAGACGACTTATAGCCGTTTCAACGATGAAGGTATCATCAGCGCCCTTAATCCCGCACAGCCTAGGGTGGACAGTCCTGAGTTCATGATGGCAAGCGTTTTGCCACTGTTTCCGCCCGAAGCGAGATTTTTGTAATTAACTTGTAAAAAAAACCCCCCTGTACTCCGCCACCCCAGCGGCATCAGCCGCCCTCCGCTCCCACATGAAGGCCATTGGCCGAAACCGCTCCCACCGAATCGCGCCATTGGGCGATTCCATGAGCGGTCAAAAATCCGTTCCCCCTCCCCGCCGCGGCTGACAAGCCGCTATCCGATCCGTCATCAGTGACAATCAGTGCCCATCAGTGGTTAAAAACTCCGTGATGGCTCCCTCCTGCCCTCGGTGACCGCTTCCGATCCCTGACTCAACTCACTCGCTCAGCCGCCAGTCGATCAGCTCCAACTGGAGCAGCTTGCGGTCGTTGAAATGGTTCCAGGCCAGCTCCACTGCGAAGTCGAGCGGCACGCCGACGGGCGGGAGGCGGTTCGCCATCTTCCACGCCACGCCAAACAGACGGCGGCCGCGTGAATCGTCGAAGCTGAAGCGGAAATGCGTCTGCTTGAAAACTTCCGGGCGATGCCGCAGCACGATGCCGCGAACCCCGAAAATCGGCTCGGGGTTGCCCTGCCCGAACGGCTGCATGCTCTCCAACTCGTCCATGAGCTTTTCGCGGATCTGATCGGGCGTGATCCAGGCCGAGATCGTCAGGATGGGCTCGATGAGATCGCTGCCGGCCGAGATGCGCACGGCGTCGGCGAAACGGAGGCGGAAATGGGCGAGGTGCGTTTTGTTGAGCGCCACGCCCACCGCCATCGGATGTCCGCCCCAACTGGTGAGATGCTCGCCGCAGGTGCCGAGGACTTCGACGAGGTTGACGCCGTTGACGCTACGGCCCGAGCCCTTCGCGAACTCGCCTTCGTTGCCGAGGACGACGCAGGGGCGGTTGTACTTGCGGGTGACGCGGCCGGCCACGATGCCGACCACGCCGGGATGCCAGTTCTCCCCGAACAGCACGATGCCGGGCCAGTCGGAGAACTCGCCCTCGATCATCCGCTCGGCTTCCTCGGTGATCTGGCGTTCGATGTCCTGCCGCTCGCGGTTGAAAACATCGAGCTGGCGCGCGGTCTCCAGGCAGAATTGCTCGTCGTCGCTGAGCATCAACTCGACGGAAAGCGCGGCGTCGGCGAGGCGTCCGCTGGCGTTGATGCGGGGACCGAGGCGGAAGGAAATATCCACCGGCATGATGGCGTGGTCCGATTTGACTCCGGCGACCTGCATGAGGGCGCGCAGGCCGGGCCGCTCGCAGGCCTGGAGGATGCGCAGGCCGTAGCGGGCGAGGATGCGATTCTCGCCGGTGAGCGGCACGAGGTCGGCCACCGTGCCCATCGCCGCGAGGTCGAGGTAATCGCGCAGCTTGATCGCGTGCGCCACGGGATGGTTGTCGGCCCGCAGGAGCTTGAGCAGGCCGTGGGCGAGCTTGAAGACGAGCCCGACGGTGCAGAGATTGCGCCAGGCCTCGTCGCCTTCGCAGCCGTGCACGTGCGGGTTGATGAGCAGGCCCTGCGCGAGCGGTTTTTCCTTGGACCGGTGGTGATCGATCACGATCACGTCGATGCCTTGGGCGAAAAGGTAGGCGACCTCGTCGTGGGAGTTGGTGCCGCAATCGAGCGCGATGAAGAGATCGGGCTTCCCGCGTTCCAGCGCACGGTCAATGGCGCTGCGAGACAGGCCGTAGCCGTCCTCCATGCGGCGGGGCACGACGAAATGCGGGTGCAGGCCGAAGCGCCGCAGGATGCTCACGAGGAGCGAGGTGCTGCTCACGCCGTCGACGTCGTAGTCGCCGAGGACGACAATCTGCTCGCCCGCCTCGATGGCCTGGCGCAGGCGCGCGGCCGCCGCTTCCACATTGGGGAGGAGAAACGGGTCGTTCAGCTCCGCCAGCGCGGGCCGGAGAAACTTCGCGGCGACGTCGGCGTCGCCGAGTCCGTTGCGCAGCAGCAGCTCGGCGAGGACGGCGCTGTCCCCGGTTTTACGGGTCAGCGCCTCGACCTCGTCGGCCGGGAGCGGCTTATAGGTCCAGCGCATCTGCGATGAGGATCGCGATGATTATTGGGAGGCCTTGCTGCCGGCTTCCCAGGAGTAGGCCGGTTTCAGGTCCTGATGCGCCTCGACGTGCTTACGGTCGCCCTTGTGCCACCAGTAGAACACCTGCGACGAAATGAAGATCGCCGAGAAGGTGCTGGTGACGATGCCGACGAGGAACGTGAAGGAGATGTCGCGCAGCACGCCGCCACCGAAGAGGAAGAGCGAGAGCGCGGCCAGGAAGGTCGTCGTGGACGTCATGATCGTGCGGGCGAAGACCTTGTTGATGGCGCTGTTCACCACCGTGCGCAGCGAACCCGTCGGGTTGTTCTTCAACTCCTCGCGGATGCGGTCGAAGACGACCACGGTTTCGTTGATGGAGTAGCCGGCGATGCACAAGATGGCCGCGACCATGGGCGCGGAGAACTGGTGGCCGAAGAGCACGAAAATGCCGATCGTCATCAGGATGTCGTGCAGCGAGGAGAACATCGCGCCGACGCCGAAACCGAATTCGAAGCGGAAGGCGATGTAGACGAGGATGACCGCCATGGACGCGCCGATCGCAAGGAGGGCGTTCCACTCGATTTCCTTGCCGATGGCGGCGCCGATCCGGCTTTCGCCGATGGAGACGAGGCCGGCCTTGGGATAGGCTTTTTGCAGGGCCGCGAGCAGCGCGCCGGACTTGCCGAAGGCGGTCTCGATCTTGAGCACTTCCTTGCCGCCGCCGAGCGCGCTGGCGTAGGTGGAGTTGACCTCGCCCGAGCCACTGGCCTGGGCGACGCGGCGGATATCCGCGGTGTCGAGGCGTTGCGTGAACTCGACCGAGACGACGTCACCGCCGGCGAAGTCGATGCCGTAGATGCGGTCGCCCTTGTAAACCACCACGGCGATGCCGAGGAGCACGAGCATCCACGAGGCAATGAACGCCGGCTTCCCGTACTTGACGAAGTCCACGCTGATTTCCTTCAGGATGCGGCGCATGGTGATCTTCTTCACCCATTCGGATTCGATGAGCACTTCCAGCACGAGGTGGGCGGTGATAAGCACCGAGAACAGCGTGGAGATAACGCCGATCGCGAGAGTGACGCCGAAGCCCTTGATCGGACCTTGGCCAAGCACGATCATGATGCCGCAGATGATGAGCTGCACCAAGTGGGCGTCGAGAATGGTCGTAAGCGCCTTCATGTAACCGCTCTCGTTGGCGGTGCGAAGAGATTTACCGACGGCGAGCTCCTCGCGCATACGCTCGAAGATCAGAATGTTCGCGTCGACCGCCATGCCGATCGTCAGCACGATACCGGCAAGGCCGGGCAGCGTGAGCGTGGCGCCGATGCTGGCCATGGCGCCGACAATGATAAGGAGATTGATCGCGAGCGTGATGATCGCGACGACACCACCCGTCGCATAAAACGTGATCATAAACACGGCGACCAACACGGTGCCTATCACAGTCGCGCGGACGCCGCTGTCGATGGCGTCCTGTGCAAGCGAAGGACCGACCTCATACTGCTCCTTGATCTGCAAGGGCAGGTCGAGGGGGTTGTTGAGGATCCCCGCCAACTTCTCCGCATCTCGCTGGGTAAAGTTCCCGGTGATTTGAGCGGTGCCGCCGGTGATAGCACCCTGGATGCGAGGGGCTGAATACAGCTGGCCATCGAGCACGATGCCCAAAAGGCGCCCAACGTTGGCCCCGGTAACCTCGGCGAACTGCTTTTCGCCCTCGGAATTGAACGTCAACTGGACTTCATAGCGGCCGAATTGATCCGCGGTTACGATGGCGCGCTTCACATCTTTCCCGTTCATTTCGGGAAGCCGCTTTATCACATAATAAAGCTGAAACGAGCGTCCGTTCTTGTCGTCCTGCTCCGTGCTCAACACCTCGTAGCCCGGGGGAATGTCAGTCGGAGGATCGACGCGGCCTTCTTCGTCTTTTTGGACGAGCCGGAAATCCAGGCGGGCCGGCTTTTTCAAGGAGTCCAAGATGTCCGGATTATCCTTGGTCGTGACCCCGGGGAGCTGAATCTCGATGCGATTCTCGCCCACGGCGCGAACCAAAGGCTCGGCCACACCCAGCGAGTTGACGCGTTTGCTGATGATTTCAACCGCCTTTGAAAGTTTGGCTTTACGAGCATCCTCGTCTTTTTCTTTGGCGAGCGCGTTCTCGTCGACCTCAAGAGTCACCGCCACACCGCCCTTGAGATCCAAGCCCAATTTGAGCGGACGCTTGGACTTCTCCAAGAGGTAGCTGAGGAGGATGTCGTTGCGTTTTTCGACATTCTTGAGCGACGACTCGATTCGCGTGTTCAGGTCGGGGAAATACGTCGAGAGATCGATCTTCCGGCTGTTGGCGATCGTCTTCAGCGCCACATAGACGCTGGGGTATTTGTGTGAGGCAACGCCGTCGCCCGCCTCTTTGAGCAAAGCGGCAAACTCGGTCGGCTTGGCGCCAACGCGTTCGCCGATGTAGGTGTCGAACTTGCGATCTTGCAGGGGAGTCAAAGACCACACCGCCCAGAGGCCGATGGCCAAGGTCAGAATGATCTTCCAGAGGTTGCGTTTAAGCATGGTTGTTTGGTTTTAAAGGGATGAAAGGGGCAAAAAGAGGGCTGTTTTTCCCGCGCCTTTTTTGTGGCAAAACCTCCGTGCATCCGGGACGCAGGGAGGTTTCGACTTTCGCGTGAACGCGAGGGATGGCGCGGAACCGTGGCCGCGGCGGGTTACTTCTTCTCTTCGCCGGCCTTTTTCACAAGGGCGTGAATGAAGGCCTTGCTGACTTCGACCTTGGTGCCTTCGGCGATGCGGATGACGAAACGGTCATCCTTCTTGTTGGTGATTTCGCCGTAGATGCCACCGGTGGTCACGACTTCGTCGCCCGCGCCGAGGGTCTCGAGCATTTTCTGGTGCTCTTTTTGCTTTTTCCGCTGGGGGGCGATCATCAGGAACCAGATCGCGGCGACCATGAGACCCGGGAAAATCAAGCTGCGGAAATCGAGACTGGGGGCGGCGGCCTGTTGGGCGAGAATGAAGGGCGCTGCGATAAGGGAGGTCATGACGTTATTTCGTATTGTGGTTTTTAAAAAATGAAGCAGCGATACAACTCCGTTCGTCTTTCCGAACGCAAGCCATAACCCAGCCCGTTCCTCTTCCCTCTTTTGAAAAGCAAACCCGCCTCCACTTGGTCCGTCGCGCAGTCCGAAGAACTCTACGGTTTCAAACGCTGGGGATCAGGACATCTCGGCGTTGACGACGCCGGCTTCGTCAACGTCCAGCCGCTCGCCGACGGCCGCGACATCCGCATCATGGATGTGGTCAACGAAGCCCTCGGTATGGGCCTGAAGGCGCCACTTGTCATTCGTTTTCAGGATCTCCTGCGCCACCGCGTCACCCAGCTCAACGAGCTCTTCCGCAAGGCCATCAAGGAGGAGGGCTACAAGGGCGAATACCGCGGGGTGTTTCCCATCAAGGTCAACCAGCTCCGCGAGGTCGTCGATGAGATCGTCGCCGCCGGAAAAGACTTCGGCTACGGTCTCGAGGCCGGCTCCAAGCCCGAACTGATGATCGCCCTCGCCATGCACGAGGGCAGCAGCCGCCTCATCATCTGCAACGGCTACAAGGATCACGACTACATCCGCCTCGCCCTCCTCGGCCGCAAAATCGGCAAGAAGATCATCATCGTCGTCGAGCAGCTCGCCGAGGTGGACGACATTATCACCATCTCCGAGGAAGTCGGCGTGAAGCCCCTCATCGGCTTCCGCGCCAAGCTCCAGACCCGCGGCGAGGGCAAGTGGTCGTCCTCCACCGGCGACAACGCCAAGTTCGGCCTCAACACCGCCGAGATCCTCTTCGCCACCGAAAAACTCCGGAAGGCCAAGCTCACCCAATGCGTGAAGCTCGTCCACTTCCACATCGGTTCGCAGGTGCCCAACATCATCACGATTAAAAACGCCGTCATCGAGGCTTCCCGCTTCTACTGCCAGCTCGTGAAGATGGGATTCCCCATGGGCTACCTCGACTGCGGCGGTGGCCTCGGCATCGATTACGACGGCTCGCGTACCAACTTCGAGTCCTCGATGAACTACACGATGGCGGAATACGCCCGCGACGTCGTGGCCAACATCCGCGACATCTGCGTCGAATCCGGCGTTCCCGTGCCCGACATCGTCACCGAGTCGGGTCGCGCCGTCGTCGCCCCCCACTCCATGCTCGTGGTCGAGGTTTTCGAGCGCATCAACAAGCGTGAAACCCTCGGCGTCGAGCACCAGCCCAAGGAAAAACACAAGGTCGTCCACGACCTCGAGTCCCTGCTCAAGAACAAGGCCAAGCTCGGCAAGCTCGAACGCTTCCACGACGCCATCCAGAAAAAGGAAGAGTCCTTCTCCCTCTTCAATCTCGGCTACCTCAACCTCGAAAACCGCGCCGCCGCCGAATCCATTTTCTGGCAGATCTGCGAACAGATCGCCAAGGAGACGCGCGACACCGGCTACGTTCCCGAGGAACTCCGCGGCCTCGCCGCGCTCCTCGCCGACCAGTACGTTTGCAACTTTTCCGTCTTCCAGTCGCTCCTCGACCACTGGGCGCTCAAGCAGCTCTTCCCCATCACTCCGCTTCACCGCCTCAAGGAAAAGCCGACCGTCAACGCCGTGCTCGTCGACATCACCTGCGACTCCGACGGCAAGATCAGCACCTTCATCGATCTTCAGGACACGAAGGACTACCTCACGCTGCACCCGCTCAACGGCAAGCCCTACTACCTTGGCGTGTTTCTCACCGGCGCCTATCAGGACATCATGGGCGACCTTCACAACCTCTTCGGCCGCGTCAACGAGGTGCACGTCTTCCTCGAGCCCGACGAGCCCAACGGCTTCTATATCGAGGAAACCCTCGCCGGCAGCCGCATCCGCGACGTCATCGACGGCGTACAATACCAATGGGAGGAACTCTGCCGCCGCATGAAGGCGCAGATCGACGCCGCCACGAAGAAGGACCTCGTGAAACCCCGCGAAGGCGTCCGCCTGGTCGAGTTCTACGAAGAGCAGATGCGCTCAAAGACCTACCTCAACATCGAGCGCGCCTCCAAAAAGAAGCGCGCCAAGTAAATAAAGAGCCGGAGCGGCACCGCCAAGTCGCGGTACACGGACTCACGTCCCATTCCCTCATTCAAAGAGCGGCGAGCAATCGCCGCTCTTTTTTTGCGCCTATCCGACGCTAATCGAGCTAAGGTAAAACGCTTCCGCGTGATGCCATCGGGATGCGCGTTATAGTTAACGCAGATTTGGGTTAGGCATCCTGGCGACTGAGCCCCTAAAGCATGGGCCGCGTTAGTGGATATCCCCTAATTCCCGCCGGTCCCACCTGCCCCCGCCCCACCCTTTTCTATGCGTTCCATGAATAGTCGTCGTAGTCTCTCCTCTCGTCGCATTTTGATAACGGCGACGCTCTCCGCGAGCCTGCTGCTCGCCAGCCAATCTAGCCAAGCGAGCACGCTCAGCTGGGATGCCGATGCCGTGTTCAATAATGGCACCCTCGGTGGCACCGGTACCTGGAATACGAGTACCGCCAACTGGGACAACGCGAGCACGGACACCACATGGGCAACGAATACTATCACCGGTGACACCGCGCTGTTCGCCGGCACAGCTGGCACGGCGACGCTGGGCACAGCGATCAATGCGCTGGGGCTGCAGTTTACCACCACCGGCTACACCATCGCCACCGGCACGAACGCGCTCACACTGGGTGCCGGCGGTATCGACGCCAGCGGTCTGTCCAGTGGCACAACGACGATCAGCGGCACCGGTGCCCTGACCTTGGGTGCCGCGCAGTCCTGGAATGTGGGCTCGGGTGCGACCCTGGCGGTCTCCACTCCCGTGGCCACCGGCGGCTTTCTGCTGACCAACTCCGGTGCGGGCACCACCACCGTTTCAGGCATCATCAGCGGCACGGGAGGCGTGACCCAGAGCGGCTTGGGCACGCTGACGCTTTCCGGGGTCAATACGTTCACGGGCGGCCTCACGATTTCCGGCGGCACGGTCTCGATTGCCACCAATACCGCACTCGGCGGCGCCTTGGGCACGGCAGGCGCGGTCTCTCTCAATGGCGGCACGCTGACCACCACGGCCGGCATCACCAACACCCATGCGATTACTGTGGGTGCCAGTGGTGGTACGATCAATGTGACTACTACCGGCCAATATTTCTTCAATACGGCCAACACCTTGCTCGGCAGCGGTGCGCTGACGGTCACCGGAAACGGAACGCTGACAGCCAACACTGGGAATCTGCGCCTCGCGCAAACGAATACCTACAGTGGAAATGTGACTCTGCAGAGCGGCGGTATCTTTGAATATGGCATCGCCAACGCGGTTGCCTCAGGCGCCACCTTTACGCTCAGCAACCAAGGCGAACTTTCGGTTAACTCCGGAGTTACCCTGGCCAACAACATTACGGTAAGTGGCGGCACTAATAGCGTGCTCAGCTTCGAGAACGGCACCACGGGCATTTTCTCCGGCGGAATCACACTCAATGCCAATGCGATCATTGGCCTGCGTGACTGGTATGCCTATGCCACCGTGCGCAGCGGCACGATCTCCGGCAATATCACCGGCACCGGCGGCTTGACGGTCAATTCCGGCTCCGGCACCGGCGGCTTACTCACCCTCAGTGGCACCAATACCTACAGTGGCGGCACGGCGATCACTTCCAGCACAACGCAGTTTGCCAAACTCGTCTCGATGCCTTCGAGCGGCACGGTCGTTGCGAACAGTGGCGGAACCGTGGCGGTGAACGCGGGCGGAACCGGTGAATGGACGAATGGCACGTCGGGAGCTGGCACCATCGGCGGACTTTATGCGGGTACGGGCGGACAGGGCAACACGGTGACGCTCAATTCTGGCTCAGCCGTCGGTATCGACACCACCAATGCTGGTGGCTCGCTCACCTACGCCGGGGACATCACCAACACGGGCGTCGGTCTCACCAAACTTGGCACAGGCACATTGGTGCTCACGGGGGCTAACACGTTCACGGGTGCGACGACCATTTCTGCGGGCACGCTGCAATATAGTGGAGCCGGCACCATGAGCACCGGCTCCGCTCTGACCACTGCGAGCGGAGGGACGCTCAGTCTTCTTGCGGACGCGAATACTACATTCACGCCAGCCAGCTACACCGGCTCTGGCAGCAACACCATCGCGGTGAACCAGCTTACCGGTGCGGGCGCTGGAAAAACTCTCACACTTGCCACTGCTGCTAATCTTGTGAGCAGCGGGGGCACTCTTACGGTTAGCAGCACATCCGGCGACACCCTGCTGCTCAACTCTCAGCTGAATTATCCAGGGGCTTTAACCGTCACCTTAAGTGGTGCCAACCTGACGCTTAACGCGGGGACGAATTACAATGGCGTCACGGGGGGGCCTTTACTTACGGTGAACGCGGGCAGCAACACGTTGTTGATCAATGGCACTGTTACCACAGGCTCAAATCGATGGGCAGGAGTTCAGGTCAACACCGGTACCTTGACCCTAGCTAATGGGCAAGCTGGCGGCAGTAGCACCAATAATGGTCTCTATGCCACGCTTAGCGGGGGAACACTAAACCTTAATAACGCCGCTGCCATCGGCGGTGCTGCTGCAGGAAACAATCTAACTCTCAATAGCGGCACGTTGGACAATACCAGTGGAGCGGCCATCACCCTATCTAAAAATCCTGCAGTCACTCTCGGCGGCAATTTTGCCTTCAGCACCTCGGCAGGCACGGCCCTTAACAACCTAAATCTCGGCACGGGCACGGTCACCAATAGCGGTAACCGAACGATCACTCTCAACGGCGCGGGGGCGCTGACGTTCGGCGGAGCTATGACGAATACGCTCGCCGGTAACAACACACTGACGGTGAACAACGGTACGGGCACCACTTCTACCTCAGTGGTGAAATTTGGCAGCTATGCCCTGAGCAACAGCGCCACCAGTTACGTTGATACCATCACCGGCAGTGGCAATGTGAACATCACCGGTGCCGTTACAAACGGCGGCACGGCAACCGCCAGCGGCCTGACCTACAGCGGCACCGGCACGCTGACACTCTCCGGCACCAACACCTACGCCGGTGCCACGACGGTTAGCGCAGGCGCGCTCAACGTCACCGGCAGTCTGGCTTCCGGCAGCGCAGTGAGCGTTGCCTCTGGAGCCACGTTGCGCGGCACGGGCACGGTCAACGGCGCTACCACGATCGCCAGCGGCGGCATCCTGGCAGCAGGCACGAGCGCAAGCTCCATCGGCACGCTTACCTTCAGCAGCACACTCGACACCACTGGCGCGACTGTATCGCTCAAGCTCAACAGCACCGGCGGTACGTTTGATCTGCTCACGTCGTCGGGCGCCGTCACCTTGGGCTCGGCCACGCTGTCGTTGAGCGACACCGGCAGCGGTTCTTGGACGGGAACCTCCAGCGCCTTTAGCATCCTGCACGGCTCCTCCATCGCCGGAACCTTCACCGGGCTTTCCGATGGTTCGTCCATCTCCGTTGGTTCCAATAGCTTCACGATCAACTATACGGGCACCGATGTCACTCTTACCGCCTCCGCCATTCCCGAGCCTGCCACCTACGCCGCGATCTTTGGCGTCTTGGCCATGGCCGGTGCCTGCTGGCAACGTCGTCGGGTTGCGGTCCCGGTCTAAGCCCAACCTTAACTTCTTGCTCTCAAAGAGCGGCGAGCAATCGCCGCTCTTTTTTTGTGCCCAGAGATCGGCCTGAAGAACCGGGACCGGAGAATGGAGTCTGCCCGTGAAAACCCAGTCCTCCCCTAAGCGCATGCCCCCTGCCGAGCGTATGGGTGAGTGAGCGATAAATCATCAAGCTAATCTCTATCAGCGGCTTACTTTTTTATCAAAACACCCCTTGACAATAATATTATAAGAATATCCCTTGCTTGCCCTACCCCTTGATTCCGCATCACCCCTGTTGAGTGACCCTCTCCTTTCCCGAGGAGTCGGTCCTGAAAACCGCCCGAGGTTATGTGAACGGGCGCCTCTCATTTAGCGAATGGTCTTTGGATCATTTCCGACCTTTTCCATCTTTAAATTTCGAAGCTATTACCATGCATTTTGTTGATTGGATGCTCGTTGCGTTGCCGTTTATCCTCATCATCGGCTTGGCGCTCTACACCCGGCGGTATGTGCGCAGCGTGGCCGATTTCATGGCGGGCGGGCGCAATGCCGGTCCTTATGTCCTCTCGACGGCCACCAGCGAAAAACTCGCAGGGGCCGCTTTGTTTGTCGCGACCTTCGAGCAATTCGCCAAGGCGGGTTTCACCATCGGCTGGTGGAGCCAAATTCTCGTACCGGTCGGGCTCTTCGTCGCCATCACGGGCTTTGTCATCTATCGCTATCGGCAGACCCGGGCGCTCACGCTCGCGCAATTTTTCGAGATGCGGTACAGCCGCCGGTTCCGCTTCTTCGCCGGTGCCTTGGGCTTCCTGGCCGGTATTGTTAATTTCGGCGTCATTCCGGCGGTGGGAGCCCGTTTCTTTGTTTATTTCCTCCAACTGCCGGCGGCGGTTTCCTTGGGTGGCGTCTCTATTCCGACGTACCTGTTGTTGATGGGCTGCTTTCTCGGCGCCTCGATCATTCTCACCACGCTTGGTGGGCAAATCACGATTCTCGTGACCGATTGCGTGGAGGGGATGATGTCCCAGATTTTTTATGTGGTCATCGCCATCGCGATGCTCGGCGTCTTCACGTGGCCGCAGATCCACCACGTCCTCCTCGCCCAGCCCGCCGGGCAATCCTTGGTCAATCCCTTCGATACGTTCAGCACCAAGGATTTTAATCTCTGGTTCGTCCTGATGCTGGCGTTCCTGAACATCTACGGGACGATGGCTTGGCAAAACAGCCACGCGTTCAACGCCTCCGCCGCCACCCCGCATGACGCTCGCATGGGTGGCATCCTCGGTCGCTGGCGCTACTTCGCCAGTGGCGTGATGGTCACCGTCCTGGCGATGTGCACGCTCACTTTCCTGCAACATCCGGACTACGCCGCGGGAGCGGCCCAAGTCCAGGATGCGGTCAACCAGATCGCCGACGCCAAGACCGCCCAGCAAATGCACTGGTCGATCGCGCTCAGCCATATCCTGCCCATCGGCATCAAGGGACTGCTCTGCACCGTCCTGCTCATGGGTGTGATCTCCGGCGACGGCATGGCGATGCATTCCTGGGGCAGCATTCTCGTGCAGGACGTGATTGTGCCGTTTCGCAAGCGCCCGCTGTCTGTCAAACAACACCTGCTCTTCCTGCGCTTGGCTATCATTGGCGTCGCCGTGTTTGCCTACGTTTTCGGCGCCTTGTTTCAGCAGACGGACAAGCTTTTCCTTTGGTGGGCGCTCACGCAGGCGATCTTTGTTGGTGGCGCAGGCGTGGCCATCATCGGCGGCCTCTACTGGAGCCGGGGTACTACCACCGGCGCCTGGGCCGGTATGGTGACGGGCTCCCTGTTATCCGTCGGCGGCATCGCCTTGCGCGAAGGCCACACTTTTCTTTGGGGCACGCTCGCCCCCCACTGGGGTGCGCAGGCTTTTGGCGCGTCCCTACTCAAACGTTTTCCGGAGTTTCCACTCAACGGCATGGAAATCTCCTTTTACGCCACGCTGGTCGCGATCGTCGTGTACGTTGTCGTTTCGTTGTTCACCTGCCGCCAGCCCCATGACATGGACCGTCTCCTCAACCGGGGCGCCTATGCGGTTGAGCCGGAAGACTCGGGCCATGCGGTCAAAAAAATCTCCTGGATGCACCGCATCGTCGGCATCGACGAACACTTCAGCCGCTCCGACCGGTGGGTTACGCTGGGGCTCTTCGGTTGGAGCCTGTTTTGGTTCATCCTCTTCGTCGTAGGCTCGGTCGTTTATCTGATTCATCCGTGGAGCGACGAAACGTGGTCCCTCTACTGGTGCATCACCAGCATCTGGCTCCCTCTCGTCATCGGCGTCCTGACCACTCTCTGGTTCACCATCGGCGGCGTCCATGACCTGCGTCTTTTCTTCCGGCGCTTGCGCACGGAAAAACCCGATCTCCTCGATGATGGTGTGGTGCACGCCGATGAAGTGAATCCGTCGGCGATGCCTTCCGCGGCCTCCGACACGCGCTCCCGCTAACCGGGTCGCGTCCTCCTTTTTGCAGTTACCCCGAATGATGCGAACGATTCTTTGTTACGGCGATTCCAACACCCATGGCGCCGCCCCCCGTGGCGGCCCCCGGTTCGATCTGCATGTACGCTGGCCCGGCGTCCTGCGCGACACGCTGGGTGCCGGCTATTGGATTATTGAGGAAGGCTGCAGTGGCCGGACGACCGTATGGGAAGACCCCATAGAGCAGCATAAAAACGGCGCGCTTTATCTGCCCGCGTTGCTGGAGAGCCACCGCCCGCTCGACTTGGTCATCATTCTTTTGGGCACCAACGATCTCAAGCACCGCTTCGGATTGAACGCCCACGATATCTCACGTGGGGCTGGAACGCTGGTGGACATCTGTCGCCGGAGCGACGCCGGTCCCGCCAACCAGCCGCCGCAGGTGCTGCTGCTCGCGCCTCCTCCTCTGGCGCCCTTGGCCGGGACGTTCTTCACAGAGATGTTCGCCGGCGCTGAGGAAAAATCCCGGCGCTTCGGCGCGCATTATCAGCAGGTCGCAAGCGAACGTGGCTGCCATTTTTTGGACACGGGAAAAATCATCGTTTCAAGCCCGGTGGACGCGATCCATTGGGAAGCCCCGGAGCATGCCAAATTGGGTGCGGCCGTGGCCGCGAAAATTCGGGAGATCCTCCCATCCACCGAAGCATGAAAACAAAGGCGCAATTTCAAGGCCCGCATGCGACCGGGCCGCTTCACGGTGGGGAGCAGCCATGGTACCTGCATTCCCCCTTCATCGCCAAAGGTACGCTCGTCGCCGGACTGCTCTCGCTCGCCATTCCTGGCAGCGCGCCACTGGCATATGCTCAAGATCCCGCCCCCACCTCCACCGCGGAACTCGACACCCGTTTCAATGACGCCGTGGCGGCGTTTAACAGCGGAAACTTCGATCTGACGATCAGCATTTTCAGCGAGCTTCTCAAGCTGGCCAAACCGGGCCCGGCGTTGGAACCGGTTTACTTCACCATCGCCAACGCCAAGCTGCGCAAAGGCGACAACGACGGCGCGGTCGAGGCGTTCCAACAATACCTTCGCCTCTACCCCAACGGTTCGCAAATCAACGACGCCCGCGCCGGCCTCACGAAAGCGCTCATCGGCGCCAAGCGCATGCCCGAGGCTCTCATCGCCCTCAAGTCCCTCAAAGAACTTCGCGCCCGCGGCGGTGCCCAAGGCATCGACAACTACGCCTCGCTGCTCGGCCTGACCGTGGACATCGCAGACTCGCTTCTCGACGAGAAGAAGCCGGACGAGGCCCTCGCCATTTTGCAATCCGCGTTGAATCGGAAGGAAATCCTGATTCGCCAACGCGCTCGTATTGGCGAACTCACCACGCTTCATAACCAGGCCGCCGCCCTCGCCGGCACCGGTGCGCTCGCTGCCGATTCATCGCTCGTTACCAACCGCGACGCGCTCGCCGCACGATTGGCCGATGCCAAGGACGCCCTCAAGCGCGTCGAGGAAAACCCCGCCTTCGATCTGCCCCGCCTGCTGCGCCAGGCCCGGTGCCACATGGAACTCGACCAGCCGTGGGAGGCCACCGTCGCCTATCAGGAAATCCTCACGCGCTTTCCGACCGCCCCCGATCGCGTCTACGCTCTTCATGGGCTTATCATCGCTCGGCAAACCGCCAAGCGCCTCGCCGAAGCCCAGGCACTCGCGCAACGTTTCCTGACCGAATTCGCCTCAAATCCCCTCGCCGGCGAAGTCGCCATGCTCGGCGGCGAGATTGCCTTGCAGCAACAGGATGCCGCCGGAGCCGCTGCCTTCTTCGGCTCGGCCATTGAAATGGGCCAGGGCGCGGTGAAAGAGCGCGCCATTTTCCAATTGGGCAACACCCGCTTTACCCAAAACGACTGGTCAGGAGCCCGCGAAAACTTCGACCGCTACGTCCGTGAATATCCCTCCGGCCAATGGGCCGAAAATGCCAGCTACCGCTCGGCCATCACGTGGTTTCTTGCTCAGGATTATGCCAAGGCCGAGGAAGCCATTAAAGAATTCGTTCAAAAACACCCGGACAGCATTTACCTGCCCGACGCTTATTACCGTTTGGCCGTTTGCCTGTTCGCTTTCCAAGAATACCCCAAGGCCATCACGGCTTGCGATGAATGGGAGCAGAAGTACCCGACGGGCACGATGCTCCCCGAGTTGCTCTCGCTGAAAGGTGACGTCCTCAAGACCATGGACCGGAGCGATGACGCGCTCGAAACGTACAAACGCGCCGCAAAAGTTGCCTCCTCCGACGAGGTGCTCGATTACACACTCAACGAAATCGGCCGGCTCTTGGAGGAAAAGAAGGACTGGAACCAGATCATCACGCTTTTCTCCGAACAACTCGACCGCCAACCCGACAGCCCCCTCGCCCTAGGATGGGTTTACTGGGTCGCTCGAGCCAAGTCCCGCGCCGGCCAGGCAAACGAAGCTTGGGACTTTCTCATGAACCGTGTCTCCGGTGCCATTGAAAATCCCGCGAACGAAGACGTGGAAAAGATCCTGGTATTGATGGCGCAGATCCGGGCGAAGCAGAAGCCGGTGGCGGGGGCGGCGCCGGCGGCGGTGGCGCCGACCGAAGAATTAGCCGGGCGGCTGCATTTGGGGGCGGAGGCGCCGG
>JAEKKV010000004.1 GCA_019510185.1 Verrucomicrobiota bacterium
GCGGCTCCTGGGCCAGCAGCCTGCGTTTCCACAACGGCGTGTTCTATGTCTCGACGTTCGCCTCCACCAGCGGACGCACCCACATCTACACCACGCGCGATCCGGAGCGCGGCCCGTGGAAAGAGACGAGTTTCGAGCCAGCGCTGCATGACCACAGCCTGTTTTTCGACGACGACGGTCGCGTTTATATGCTCTGGGGGGCCGGTCGCATCACGCTCACCGAGCTGCAACCCGATCTCTCCGGAATCAAGCCCGGCGGCGTGAACAAGGTCATCATCGAAAATCTCAACACCGTCTTCGGCTCCGACCTGGGCGGACTCAGCGAGGGCTCGCAGCTTTTCAAGATCAACGGACGCTATTACCTCGTTAACATCGCCTCGCCCGGGAGCCGCTGGGCGCGCAGCGTCATCGTCCACCGCGCCGACAAAATCGACGGTCCCTACGAGGGTCGCATCGTGCTCGATGATCGCGGTATCGCCCAAGGCGGCCTCATCGACACCCCGGAAGGCAAATGGTATGCCTACCTTTTCAAGGACAACGGGGCCGTCGGTCGCATCCCCTATCTCGTGCCCGTGACGTGGAAGGACGGCTGGCCCGTTCTCGGCGAAGACGGCAAGGCGCCCATGACGCTCGACATCCCCGCCGGCGCACAGGGCGTGTCCGGCGTCTCCGGCATCGTCGCCTCCGACGAATTCAGCCGCCGGCCCGGCGACCCCAGCCTGCCTCTCGCCTGGCAATGGAATCACAATCCCGAACCTCGTTACTGGTCGCTCACCGCGCGCCCGGGCTACCTGAGCATCGTCACCAATCGGGTCGTTTCCACCCTGCCAGAGGCCAGGAATACCCTCACCCAGCGCACCTTTGGCCCGCGCAGTTCCGCCACCACCAGCATCGACGTGAGCGGCATGAAAGACGGCGACTATGCCGGTATCGCCGCGTTTCAGAAAGACTATGGGTTTGTGGGCGTAAAGATGAGCGGCGGCACCCGATCGCTCGTCATGGTGAGCGCCGACTCCGGCAATCCCGAGGAAATCGCCTCCGTTCCCCTCTCCGGCAAAACCGTTCACCTCAAGGTCGAATGCGAGTTCCAACCCGGCCCTGACGTCGCCCGCTTCTTCTACAGTCTCGACGGCAAATCCTGGACCCCCATCGGTCGTCCCTCGGCCCTTCATTACACCCTTCCGGAGCACTTCATGGGTTATCGTTTCGCGCTCTTCTATTATTCGACCAAGACCGCCGGCGGCCGGGTGGACTTTGACTACTACCGGATCGGGCAAGGCGGCGACTCCCGCTGATATTGGGTCACAGAGAGCACCGAGTCCCAAACCAGAGTCCACAGAGTGCGGCCCTCCGAACCTTCCGGACTCTGTGAACTCGGATCGGGATGGGCTTCCCCCGATAAAACGTCTTCCAGGGCATTTATCCCCAAAAGTGTAACCTACGTCCCCGGACAACCTAGGTCTCCGGATCATGCCGACACGGTCGCGGGGAATCGTGAAAACCCGGCCTAGCTGGCGCCGAGGAGCGCGGCCTGATGGGCGATGAAAAAATCACGGAGGGTTGAGGGCGCCTGGCCGGTCAGTTCCTGGACCGCGTTCGATGCCACCGCGAATTCGCCTTTGGCCAACGCGACATCGAACGACGCGTAAACGTGCGCGATCGGCTCGGGCAATCCCGCCTTCACCATGCCTGCGACCAGCGAGGGCTGATCCACCGGCACGTGGCTGAGGGGGCGACCGACGATCTCCGACGCGATGCGGGCGATATCGCCATGGGTGAGAAGTTCCGGCCCGGTGATGTCCAGCGTGCGCGTGCCGGTGAATGCGGAAGCGAGTGCCGCTGCGGCCGCGCGGGCGGCGTCTTTGCGGGTGACAAAGCCTGCCTTTCCGGTGGCGCCCGCCGTGAACCATTGCCCCGAGGCGAAGGCGTGGGGGAGCGAGCCGAAGAGGTTTTCGGCATAGAGATTGTTGCGCAGGATCGTGTGGCCGATCGGAGAGGCCGCGAGCGCCGCCTCGGTTTGCTGGTGGTCGGGGTTGATCAACACCGCCGAGCCGGGCACCGCGTTGACGAACGAGGTGTAGACGATGTGTTGAACCCCGGCCTTCACGGCGGCGTTGATCGCCGCCTGGTGTTGGGCGAGGCGGCGACCGGGACGATCAAGCGCGTCGGTGCTGACGATCAGCACGCGATCCACACCGGCGAACGCGGCGGGCAACGTCTCGGGATTTTCGAAGTCGAGCGCGCGGGCTTGCGCGCCTTGGCCGACGAGCGCGGCGAGTTTCTGCGGGTCGCGAGAACCCGCGATGACGGTGTCGGCCTTGCGGGCGAGCAGGAATTCGACGGCTTGGCGGCCGAGATGACCGGAGGCTCCGGTGACGAGGAGGGTGCGTGGTGTGGACATAAGAGGAAAGAGACTGCCGGGATTTGGTTCCCGATTCGGTGCTTGGTTCCGAAAGAATACCAAGCCAGGTTAATCCGAACAAGAGGGGTTCTTTTCGTAAGCTGGTTACGACGAGGTAACCGCATCCCCGTCTCTCCATCCCATGCCCGTGAAGTCCAAATCCAAGATTGCCAAACCGCAGCCTGTTGAGCGTGGCAGTGAGCTATCGGCGCGCTGTCCGGTTCGCGATGTGCTGGATCGGATCGGCGACCGCTGGAGCCTGCTGGTGCTCCTGACCTTGTCCGACGGCACGATGAGGTTTTCGGTGCTCAAGCGCGCCATCGGCGACATTTCACAGCGGATGCTCGCGCAGACATTGCGCACGTTGGAGCAGGACGGGTTGTTGACGCGGACGGTTTTCCCGAGCGTGCCACCCCGGGTCGATTACACGCTCACGCCGATGGGGTATTCGCTGTTGGCGAAACTGGAGCCGCTGGTGGAGTGGGCGGAGGTGAACCATCCGGCGGTGAAGGCCGCGCGAAAAGCCTACGTGCCGCCTCTCCGCGCCACCGCCCTGTAGGGTGTCAGGGAAGTTCCGGGCCATCGCTGGCACTCTACGAGTGAAGCGAGAAAGGGCGCTGGGCAGGCCTATTTAGCAAACACACCTTAACAGGTTGCGGCGATTACAAGCACCTCCGTCTCTGTGGCGCTCGGTGCCCCGCCTTCCGTCTCTGTGTCACACCTCCGAATCCGCTCACCTACCAACCGCACGCTTCGTCACAGAGGCGCGACTGTGAAATCGCGGCGCACAGGCGTGTCCTTGGTCTCATGAGCCAATCCACGGGTTGATTTATAGGTCCAAGTTATAAACGCGTGGACCGTTGAAGGTCCGCCCTCGCCAAACCGCAGTGGCACCGGCCGGAACGCGCAGGGTCATGTGGGTGGGCGTGAGGGCGATCTCGATGTCGCCCCGCGGAGTCGGCACGGTGGCGCACGCCCACTGGAGCGAACCGAGCCGCGGCTCCACCGTGAAACGCGACCAGCCGTCGGCGACCGGGCGGAGGCCGAAAATCTCCGCGGGCAAAAACGCCGCCGGTCCCGCGCTCCAAGCGTGGCAAAGGCTCTTTGCATAGGGCCGCTGGTAGAACCCGTAGGCGTCGTCGCCCTTTTGTTTCACATCGAGGGCTTCCCAGAAGGTGGTGGCCCCACGGTCGATCATGCCTCCCCAGTAGGCGCTTACCTGCTTGATGAGGGCGTCGGTCTCTCCCAACCGCGCCAAGGCGATATTCTCGAATCCGGCCACGTAGGGCGTGCCGACGGGCTTGAGCTGGTCGCTCAACAACGCGGCGCGAAGGGCGGCATGCTGCTCCGGCTTGGCCAGCCCGGAGACAACCGAGAAAATAGCCGCGTGCCGCGACGGGCCGGAGGTGCCGTCTGGCTTGCCCCGCCATGAACCGGCCGTCTCATCCCAGGCGCGAAGTCGCAGGGTTTTTTCGAGGGTCTCGGCGCGGCTCCTCCAGTGCGCGGCGGTCTCCTGGTCACCCAGGCGATCCGCGAGCCTGGCACCACTGGTCTGCGCCCACCACCAGATGATTTGCAGGGCCGTCTGTTTGTCCTCGGACACCCAGTCGATGAAGACCCAATCCTTGGGTCCGGTAACGTAGAGCCCGTCCGGATCGCACTTGGACTCCAGCCGTGCGACGGTGTCCTTGATCCGCCCCCACTCACGGCGGAGGTGGGCCTCGTCGCCGTAATAGAGCTGATAATACTCCTGCGCCACGATCCACCACATCGAGTAATCAACGATTCCGTTGAGGTGCGTCTGTCCGATGCCGGCGCGACCGAGTGAGACCAGGCTGCGGCGAACGATCTCGCCATCGCCAAAGGTGTAGGCGTTGGCCATCAGGCTCATCGCCAGGTCGCCGACCCACGGCAGGCGGTCGCGTTTGACGCCATCGATCAGAAAATCGTGGCGGCAAAGCCGGAGCGTGTAGGCGCTGGTCATCCAGATGCGGGTGAGGCGTTCGTCCGAGCAGGCAAAGGCGCCGCGATATTGGGCGGGGTTGAACAAGGCCTGGCATTTGACGTCCGAGGGTTGGCCGCCGGTGATGCGGAAATAGCGAAAGGCGAGCGGATGTTCGCTCGTCCAGGTCCCGTCGCCATTGGCTTTGAGCGCGGGTGATTGTTCGAAATGGCGGGGATCGGAGTTTTTTGCCTCGGCCGGCGATTCGCCCACGAAGAGCGACGGCTGGCCGGAGCAGGCGAAGGAGATGCGCCCGAACAACTCGCGCCCCATGTCGAACAGGTCGCCCTCGCGGCGGGCTGGCTCAAGGACGACTTCGGACAACTCCACGCGATGAGGCGGCACGCCGGAAAGCGTTTGGGGGAAGGCCTGCGGTTCCTCGAAATGGACGCCATCGGCAGCCCAACGCCACGGAGCAACGCCCGTCGCGCAAGGTCCGTCCTCGATCACGAGCGCGGGCGGTTCGCCCCGGGTCGAGAGCGCCACTTGCAACGTGTGGTCGCCGCCGGGCAGGTTGTCCGGCAACGCGACGCGGTGCACGGACTCGGATGCATCGCCGCGGTAGAGTTCACGCCCCCCGGCCAAGCGGACCACGACATCGCCGACCGCCCGTAGCACGAGCGACTCCGGAAGCCGTTGGCTCGCATCGAGCGTCAAAGAGAACGTCCCCTTGGATGAGGGCGTATGATAGGTGCCGGGATAACCGATCTTCAGCTTCGCGGCGCTCGACTGCTCACGCAGCACGTGCAACCGCCAGCACTCCAACTCCGCCTCGCCGTAGAGCCAAGGGGCCGCGTTCGTTTTGATATCCGGCGCGGGACTCGTTTTTAATGGATCGTAAGTCGGATCGATCACCGCGAAACGCGATTTCTCATGGGCGACCGAAAGCGGCGCCGGCTGGGCGAACGCCAGCACCGCAGTCGCGGTGGCGCCGCACGTCAATATGCAGCGTCTTAGCATACGCCTTAGGAGTTTCGCTATCATTTCAAGATCTAGGAAGCGGTTCAGCTTGGGGTCAAATTGTCCCCGCCAAAGTCGCCCAAGCATGGTCAAATCGTAGGGGGACTGGCTGTGTTTTGTGGGTGAGGCAGCCAGTTTGCTGGCGCGCTCGGAGCGCGTGCATGCACGCAGCCTACGACGAGCAGTCTGTATGATTTTCGGATTGGTCACAGAGCCGAGCCGGAGTTCCAATCCGAGTTCACAGAGCCCGGAGGTTCGGAGGGCCGCTGAGCTTCCTCCGATTCCGCGCACATCGCGCTAAGCCCTGTGTGAGGCAGAGGCGGGCGAAGAGGCGACCGGCGGTGATCCGGCCGAACCTATTTCGGGCGCAGAAACAATCTCGGCTCCGTGGTGGGAAACGACCACGAGACGCGCTCGCTCAGTCCCGAGCGCGTCCAGTGGATCAACCTAGGCAACGCCGGCCGCCGTCGACCAGTCGTGTCTCATGGTGTGGCGGTGACGTTAGTCATCGTGCTTGTGCAGAGCGTGCCGTTGTTGTGGCTCGTTACCGCCAGTCCTATCGTTGCGTTGCTCGCCATGGTGACGGTCTGGTTCGAGCCGATCTGCGTCCAGCTGGTCCCGTTGGACGAATAATATGCCGCGAACGAGTTTCCGGTGCGCACCAACCGCACATAGCGAGGTGCGGTCACGCCCCCGATCCCCGTGTTAACGGTCGAGCCGCCCGTGCTGGTTCGCCACTGGAAGCTCACCCCGCTGCCCGGAGTGATGAATACAGCAACAGAGATGGCTCCGGCCGCCGTGCTCTCGCGGATCATGACGCCTGCCTTGGCCCACGAATTGGTATTTTGAACCGACGTGACTTGGGCAACCATTTCACAGTCGCCGCTGGACGGCTGATACACGTAGCGGAACTGGTCCGATCCGTTCCAGATGTCCGCGCCGGAGCCGGTCACGGTGAAGGTTCCGCCGCTGGCGCTCGCGCTGCCGGTCGCCCCCACCGCGCCGATGTCCGCCGTCGACCACGTCGTGGCGCTAGCCTGGCTGGAATTCACGCCATTGCCGGATCCATTCAAGGCGCTGACGACGTAGTAATAAGGGGTGCCGTTGACGAGGCCGGTGTCGGTGAAACTCGTGCCGGTGACGGTGGTGACTGTCGTGTAAGGCCCGCCGCTGACGGTGGACCGTTGGACGGTGTATCCGGTGGCTCCTGACACGGCGTTCCATGAGAGCGTGATCTGCGCGAGACCCGACGCGGCGGTCAGGTTCGTCGGCGCGGGTGGCGTCGCGAGGATAAAGGCCAGGTCGTCGTAGCGGACAAAATTATTTTGAGAGAGCGCAAAGCTCACGATGGGGTTGGCCACTGTGCCTGAGAGGCCGTGGAAGTAAACGTTGTCAGCATTCGCTCCCGAGGTGCTGGCGGTCGTGTTATCCTGATAGGTGACCGTCAGCACGGGAATGCGGGTCGCATCATTCCGATCCGTGTTGAAGATGCCGACGGCAAGCAGGGGTTTATCCGGAATGAAGGTTCGGGTCGCGCCAGTGCCGGCGAGGCCCAATACGAAATTCCCGGAAGTGGCTTCGCTTGGGACGGAAGCTTGGTTGATACCGGCGCCGCCGGCGCCTTCGTCCAAAGTCAGAGTCAGGGTATTAGTCTGGGAAGCGCCATACTTCAGCGGGATGGTCTGTCCGGCCACAGCCGTGAAGGAGGGCCCGTCAAAATTCCACACACCTCCGGTATTGTTGGCAAAGGCGGTGGCGAGGTTTGAGGCAAACGTCGCATAGCTCATGGAATTGCCCGTGGCTTCGAGAATCGTTCTGTTGTTCCCGTTGAGGGTCCCCGCCGCGTTGAAGGCGATGTCGCCGTAGATCAAGCCGCGGCCGTTGAAATAACAGCGGCCGTAAATTTTCGGGTCGCCGGTGATTTGGGAGACAATGCCGTATTGGTGCTGGTTATCGTTGAGGCGGATCCAACTCGCGCCCGTATCCTCGGAGCGGTAGATACCCCAGACATTGTTGACTTGCCCGCTCATGTAGAGGACCGGATATCCGCTGCCACTCGCGGTGCGACCGAAGCCGATGCTCTGGGCACTCTGGATGCCGCTCACTTTGGTGAAACTCACGCCGGAGTCGGTCGAGTGCCAGAGACCTGCTCGGTTAGCGTCGTAGTCGATGCACGGAATCCAGATGTCACCTTCCCGGCCAAAAACGGTGCGCATGGCTTTATCCACGTTGATGGTGTTCGGGGCTCCAGGGCTGACCGTTGCTCCCGCGACAAAACTCGCGCCGCCGTCTGTGCTGCGGTAAACCACTCCCGTGGAGGTGACGTAGAGATAGAACTTGTTGCTGTTGACCCGGTCGGAAAAAAGCAGCGGCAGCTCCCATGAATAGGTCGGCGTGAGGTTGCCGACACACGGGGTCCAGGTCGCGCCATTGTCGGTTGAATACGAAGGGGCTGAACCCGTTGACGTCCAGACCAGCCGTTGGCCGTTTGCGGAAATCGCAATCACGCCAGGGTCGTTGTCCGCAGCGGGGGGATGCGTGGGGAACTCCGTCCACGTTTTTCCGCCATCGGTCGAACGCCCGCCCCTCGCAGGCGAGTTATCCGGCATTTTACCATAATGAGTGCGGACGACGATGGCGGGGTTTTGCTCAGCGAAATCCACGCTCGTATGGCTGCCATAGCCAGGCGAAAGGCGGTCTTCTTTTGTGGGGGAAAAATCGGGGTCGTAAACCGCGAACCCGCCGATGTCGCCAAACGCGCAGTAAAACAGAGGTCCGCTGGGCGGACTGCAGAGCGCGCCGCCGCCGTGCCACAAACCCATTTCCTCGATGCCGTCCGAGCGGAACTGCCACGTTGGCGTTGTCGCCGTCAGATTGTAACTCGACCAAACACCACCGCCGCCGATGTGATAGACGTGGTCAGAGTTGAACGGATCAATTTTGATGTCGCCAATCCAAGTGGGCACGGAAGGTGTCGCCTGATCGCCGCTAACCCATGGCGCGCTCGATCCGTCGATGATCGGCGTGCTGCCATAACACGCGGTCCAAGTCGTGCCGCCGTCCGTGCTTCGATAGACTTCATCGTGCGGTGACCAGCGGTTCATCGTGCAAACGACGAGGGTGGTGGGATGTTGCTTGTCCACGGAAACGCCTCCGAAGCCGCCCTGGCCCGTCGGCGGCGTCGCATTCGTTGAAGCGAGCGTGGTGAGATTGATTTTACGAACAGCCCCGGCACCTACGTCGTTCGGTCCCGCCGCATCGTTGAAAGCGACATACATGTTTCCAAGGCCGTCCTGGGAGGCACGGTGCGGCATGTAGCTGGAAGGCGCGCCGCTGGACACCACCGACCAGCTGGCTCCGCCATCCGTGCTGCGGTATAAATTGTTGCCTGCTTGGGACACCCCCACCCAGATCTCGGGTGTGGCGCTGCCGTTGACGCCGCTGCTCTTAATGAACTCCACGAACACGAGGCCGACTTGGTTTGTCGTGGTGTTGACGGGGAAACTTGTAACCTTGGACCAACTCGCGCCGTAATCCAGGCTCTTCCACAAACCGTCAAGGCGCGTGCCATTGAACAAGGTGCTGCCGAGATTGGGATCAACCGCGAGCCGCTCGCCATTGCTGCGGCCCTCGTCGTTGGCTTTCATCGTGAACGGTGCCGTGACGCGCGTGAAACTCGCGCCTTGGTTTGTGGAACTCCAAACTTCGTTCGGACTTCCCGTGCCTAGCCAGCCGCAGGTCGCGTAAAGCCGGTTGGCGTCCTGCGGATCGAGGGCGATGCTTTCAACGCCGTAGAGGCCATATTCCTGGTTCGTTGGAGCGAGGAAATCTTGCAACGGGATCCAGGAATTACTCGTGGGATTCCACCGGTAAGCTCCGCCCACGTCCGTGCGGCAATACATCACTCCAGGCACGTTCGGATGCGGCACGATGCCCGTCACGAATCCGCCGCCTTTGATCACAACCTCTTTCAAAACATAGGATTGAGCTTCAACTGGAGGGGCCGCCAAAAGGACGAGCCAGATCAGGAGAAACGAATGGAGTATATTGATCAGGCGGAATGCGCTCCCGCACTTTTTGAGTTTGAGCGAAGACAGGTCGTTATACGACTTGGAGAGGTAGTGGTTCCAGAGGTGAGGGGTAGTATGCATGGGGATTTTTTGGGGGGATGAGAAAGCATGAAAAGGGGATCGAGCTGCGGTCGGGTCCGGGTCGCGTTCCTCGACCCGGAGGACCGCGGCGGTGATTCGAGAAGAGTAGCAATGGATTCTCCGCCGGACCGCGTGCGGGGCCGGCGGTGGAGAAGATAGGAGAGAGGCGGGAGTTTGGTCGCGCAGCGTGATCTTGAAGACCGTCGCGATGTCGTTCGGGGCCGAACGCGGCGCGGCGAGCGTCAAGGCCTTGGCGCCTTGCGACCACTCGGTTTTTATCGTCGCAGAGGAGCTGGGCCGGCGATTTCGCGCCCGGCGGCGGTGGAGGGGAGATGGGGTATGGATGAATCGATCGGCATGGGGGAAATGAGAAAGCGAATGGAAACGCGCTGCTAGGTTTGGGCGGGGTCCGGTCTTTTGCGGCGAGTGGACAGGGCGGGACAATATCGGCTCATCGCAATTGTGGCGGGATCGGGCTAGGGGTAACCATTCTCTGGCGAACAGTTGGAAAGTCGGAAAACAGGGGCTCGCTAGAATCTGAGGGGAATTCGCCTCCGGTGCGCCACGCGGGCGCGCCTGACATGGTTCAAGTAGGCGCTTTAGCACGACTCCGCGGACACGGCGGTCCGCCCTCCAATGAACACTGTCTCCTCGGAAAAACTTAACGGAGTAGCTCTAGCGCGCAGCGCAGACGGCGTTTCCGCCCCGACCATGAGGCTCAACGGGCGCGGAGGCGGTAGAGCCCGGAGCCGTGCGGCGGAACGACGGGCGCGAAGGTGCCGCGGACATCGTCCTGACTGAGACGCGCCCAGAGATCGCGGACGGTGACGTCGCCGGTGAACCCGACTGCGGAAAGCTCGACGGGGACGGGCGCGGGGGCGTCGCCGGTGTTGAAGACCGCGAGGTATTTGTCCTTCGATTCCGGGACATCGGCGACCCACGCGATGAGGTCACCTTTTTCGAAAAGCTGGCGGTTGCCCTCGCTAGCTTGGTTAACGGCGAGAACCTCGTCGTTGGTCAGGAGCGCGAGCGTGGCTTCGTCGAGCTTGGTCATATCGGCTCCGAGGATGAGCGGAGAGCGGGCGATGGACCAGAGGGTCATCATGGTGCGTTGCTCGTCGGGCGTGAAGTGTGTCTGGCGGCCGAGTTCGACCGTGCCCGAGCGGAAGCATGTCGGCGTCGGGCCCACGCGCCGGGCGCGCGATACGGCGTCCAGTCGTGGAGGAGCCTGAACTGGTGGCGAAGCGAGGGCCACTTGTCCCAAAAATCATTGCTGATGCGCCACATGTTGGCGTGGGTGACGATGTGCTGTCCACGAGCGAGCGGCGTGGCGCCGGGCGAGGTGCTGAGGACGATGTGCTCGCGGCGGCGATCACCGATGGCGTGAAAAGAAGATTCATCGCCGCGAGCGCAAACAGCACCAAGGCAAGCGGCAGGCCGGCTTTTGGGTATGATGCCATAGATCGAATAGGGATCACCCACGCGTGCGTGGAGCCGATCTTAAGGCTTTACGGATAAGGTGGCGGCGTAGCCGCCGCCGGGAGCGAGACGGAGGGTGAGCGTGCGGGTGTCACCGAGATTGCGGGTGGTTTCGACCACGGTCTCGGGCGCGGCGGGATCAGCGCCGTCGGCGAACTCGCGCAGAGTCCAGCCGAGGCCCTTGGCTTGGAGTGCGTCGAGGGAAACATCCAGCGTGAGGGCGTCCTCGCCGTTCATCGCGGCGATAAACCAGCGTTTGCCGGAGCGGCGGGCGATGACGATGTGCTTCCCTACTTCGGCGGAGAGGACGACGCTTTCGTCCCACACGGTCGGGAGTCCGCGGAAGAACTCGACGCCGGGTTGGCCGCGGTAGTTGACGGGGCTGTCGCAGAGAACGAGGAGCGGACTGCGATAGACGACCGTCATGGCGAGCTGGCGGGCGCGGGTGCCCATGACTTGCGCGGGATAGGTCGTCTTAAACGTGGACGGCGTGCGGTTGACGAACCCGCCCGGCGTGAAATCCATCGGCCCCAGCAGCCCGCGCGTGAACGGCAGCGTGATGGTGTGCTTCAGCGTGCATTGATTGCCGCCGAGCTTGTTGTATTCGTTGCCCAGCACGCCTTCCTGCGTGATGTAATTTGGATACGTCCGCGCCAGCCCGGTGGGTTTGTAAGCGCCGTGGAAATCCACCATCAGCCGGTGCTTCGCGGCGGCTTTCAAACAGTCTTCATACCACTGCACGGTCTCCTGGCTGTCGCTGTTCATGAAGTCCACCTTCACGCCGGCGGCACCCCATTTTTCCATCGTGGAAAACACCTTTTCGAAACCGGCGTTCTTCAACGAGTTCGAGTGCATCCAAACGAACATCCGCACCCCGTGCTGCTTCGCATAGGCGAACACTTCAGGCACGTTCATGTGCGGTTCGGCCACGGTGGGATCGCCCTTGGACCAGTTCCAATCCATCAATTGATACGGCCAGCCCATCTCGGACGCGAAGCCGATGTATTCCTTCTCCGAGGAGGTGTCACCCCGGGCGTCGAGTCCGGTGAACTGCGGCATAGTGGCGTTCACGCCGGTCCACCACGGATCCCACGCGCACACTCCGGGCTTTACCCAAGACACATCACCGAGCCGATTCGGGGTGGCAAGAGTCGCGATAAGGTCGGAATTCACCAAATCCGCCGCCGTCCGCCCGATCATCAAAACCCGCCAAGGACTCACCCGCGGCGTGTCCGATATGACCAAGCCCTTCCAGTCGCTGCGCGACGCGAGTTTGACGCCGATGCGGCTGGAAGCCGTGCCCGTGGCAAACATCCCGGCCCAATCCAGCAAATCCGCTTCCGCCACGGCAACATACGCGCCGGGCGTTTCCACCAGCAGCGGCAGGGTGTTGAATTTCCCCGGTGGAATCGTGCTCAACTTGGCTTCCGGATAGCGGTTTTCCGCGCAGGACGACTCTTCGCCGAACCAGCAACGGTAGTCGCCCGCGAAACGAAATTCCGTGAGCTCGTTCGTCAGCACGAAATGGCCGAGTTTGGAAGCCTCCGGCAGATCGTAACGAATCGCGACGCCATCGTCGTAAGCGCGGACGATGAGCCCGAACGTGCGGACGGGAGCGGCACCTTCGCTCAGGTTGATGCGAAGCTCGCGGAAACGGTCGGGCACGGTGCGACGCTGGCCGAGCGGGTTGTCCCACGTGGCGTTGCGCGCCGCCGCCTGGGTGGTGGTGATTTTTGCGGCGGGGCCGAGGGTGGTGCCGTCGGCGAAGGCGAGGCCGAGGACGGAGTCGTCGAGGAGTGGCTTGCCGTCGAGCTCGACGCGGTAGCGCAGGCCGGCGGCGTCGGAGACGACGAGCGTGAGCTTGCCATTGGGCGAGAGTACGCGCTGTTCGGCGGCGGATGTCAGGGAGCCGAGCAACAGGGTGACGGTGAGGAGAGAGGGGAGGAGGCGCATGGGGAAAACGGAGCGGGTCGAGAGGCGAGGTTGAGATGATGCGACCGAGGTGCCCGGCCGCGCGACGAGCCCGGAACGACGGCTTACCGGGCGGGCCCGACGCGGAAGAGGCGCGCGCCGTGGGCGGGCACCTCGGCGGAAATCTCGCCCTTCGCGGGAGCGAGGTTGGTGTGAGTCCAGAGATCGCGCACCCTGACCTCGCCGGAGAAACCGAGATCGGCCAGAGGCACGCGCACGGTGGCGGACGGGGTGATGGCGGCGTCGCCCGCGAGAACGCGGAAGCGAACCGTGGCGCCGTCTTTGTGGCCGACGCCGACATCGTCGATGGCGGCGAAAGCCTGGAAGCGCGTGTAGCCCGGTGGCACGGCGAAGGCGAGGTGGGCGGGGGCGTGTGCGCCGATGCCGTCGGCCACCGGTTTTCCCTGGAGGTGAAGCGGCGCTCCGGCGGCGCCTTTGCCGACGGCGACATTGCCCCAGCCGGTCGAGGCTGAGACCCAGCCTTGCTTGGTCAGGCGGAGTTCGCCGGCCGGGCCGGTGAGGCGGGGATCGGACCAGACGACGTGGTCGCCCGTGATGCCGTCGCCGGCATCGTCGGCGATGAGGTGAAGCGTTTTCGCACCGGTGATGTCCACATCGAGCTCCACGCCCTGGCCGGGGGTGTGGCGGTCGATGACCTCGGTCTCCTGGAGCTTGCGCGCGGTCTCATAGTCCTCGCGGGCGTTGAAGAGGGCCACGTATTTATCGGCCGAACCGGGGATGTCGGCGACCCAGGCGATGAGGCTGTCGTCGGTGCGGGAGAGCTGGCGGTTGTTCTCGCTGCGCTGATTGACGGCGAGGACCTCGTCGTTGGTGAGGAGCGAGAGCGTGAAGTCGTCGGTCTTGGTCATGTCGCCGCCGTGGATGAGCGGGGAGCGGGCGATGGACCAAAGCGTCATGAGGGTGAACTGTTCGTCGCGGGTGAAGTGGGTCTCGCGACCGAACTGGACGCGGCCGAGGGGCAGCATGTCGGCATCGGGCCAGGCGCCGGCGCGACGGTGCGGAGTCCAGTCGTGGAGGCGTTTGAACTGGGAGCGGAGGGAGGACCAGTTGTCCCAGAAGTCGTCGCTGATGCGCCACATGTTGGCGTGGTCGGCGACGTGCGCGCCGCGGGAGAGAGGCGTCTCGCCGGGGGAGAGGCTGAAGACGATGGGGCGGCCGGTCTTGGTGATGGCGCTGCGGATGGCCTCGATCTCCAGCTTCTGTACCTCGTCGTAGGGGCGGGAAATATCGTCGACCTTGATGAAGTCGACGCCCCACCCGGCGTAGAGGGCGAGAAGCGAATCGTAGTATGCCTGGCCGCCGGGACGGCGGACATCGACGCCATACATATCCGGATTCCAACCACAGATGCTGGAAGTGTCGGCGATGTCGGCGGCGTGTTTGTCGGAGCCGAGGATGGGCGTGTTCTGCGTCACCGCCTGGCGCGCGATGCCGCGCATGAGGTGGATGCCGAACTTAAGGCCGAGAGAATGAACATAGGTGGCGAGCGGTTTGAAACCGGCGCCATTGGCGGCGGAGGGGAACTTCTCCACCGCCGGCACGAGGCGGCTGTATCCGTCCATCGCGCACTTCGCGCCGGGGGTATAGTCGTGGCCCTGTGCGGTCGGTTGATACCACTCGATGTCGACGACGACGTATTGCCAGCCGTGGGTCTTGAGCTTGGCCGCCATGAAGTCAGCGTTGGCCTTGGTCTGCGCCTCGGTGACGGTGGTGCCGAAACAGTCCCAGCTGTTCCAACCCATGGGCGGGGTGGCGGCCCAGGTATGGAAATCGGCGGCATGCACGGCGGGCAACAGGGCGAGGGCGAGAGCGAGTAACTTGGGGAGAGGATGGCGGGTGCGGGTCATGAGTGCGGGGGGTAAAGGTGTATCAAGGGGTGATGCAGCTCGTCTGAACGGTGACAGTTTTTACCGGTGAAAACGACTCTCCAGATGTGACACTTTTTATTCGTTTTGTGATCAATGATCCCTGTCGCTGAGGGATACCGCAGATTGATTGAGGTTGATCCGGCTATTCGTTTTGGCGTTTTGTGGACGACATGGAGGAGATCGATTTTTCCCGGGTGTCGTGGATGGGGACGGAGGTGCGGACGGATCCCAGCTATTATTGGCATAACCGGAGGCGTAACGGTTTTCCGAAGTGGCTCGTGGTGCAGCGGACGTTGAAGGGCGCGGGGTTTTTTGAAGATGCGGACGGGCGGAAATTGGTGCCGCGAGGGCACGTGATGCTCTTCACGTTCGATGAGGATAGCACGTATGGTTACCCGGAGGAGGCGACCGAGCCTTATGAGTTGGTGTACCTTTTGATCATGCCGAGCCGGTGTGTGCGGTTGTTCTTCGATGCGGTCAGAAGCGAGTTCGGCTCAGTGGTCAGGATGAGGGAGCGGGGGGAGGCGGGCACGTTGCTTGATGAAATCTTAGAACGGAAAAAGGAGGGAGCTTTGGGTGATGATCGCGAGGCGTCGGCGCTGCTCGTGCGGTTATTCGACGCGATCTATCGGGAGCAGGCGGTGGGATCAGCCGAGGAGGATCCAATCGCGAAAGGCCACGACATCATTCAGAGCAAATACGCTTCGCCGATCAGCCTGAAGGCACTCGCGTCGAAGTGCGGGGTGAGCCGGGAGCATTTTATCCGGGGCTTTCGCAAACGTTACGGGACCTCTCCAGCCGTCATGGTTCGGAATCTGCGGCTGCAGCATGCACGGCAGGCGTTGGGGTTTTCGCGCATGTCGGTGGAGCAGATTTCCCGTGATTGCGGGTTCACGAACACGAATAGCTTTTGCCGGGCGTTTCGCCGGGAGTTCGGGTGCAGCCCGCTGGAAGAGCGGGCGGGCAAACGCAGGCCGGTCACGCCGCGCGGGCGACGCCGGTTCGGAGTGGTTAACCGCTAATGGAATCGCCCAATGGGGCGATTCGGTGGGAGCAGCCTCTCGCCAATGACTCCGGTGATTTAGCGGAGGCGCGGCTGATGCCGCGGTTCACCACGAAGGCTATTAGCCGTAGCCGCTCCCAGAGAATCGGCCCATTGGCCGATTCCATGAGTGGTCAAAACTCCGTGTCACCGAGAATTCGGCTCTTGTCCCATGCCCGTCTGCTACTGGTGAAAGAACTTAACGGAGTATGCCCCGGAGCTCATTGAATCGTGACAGTGTTCATCGACTTCGCGGGCACATCGAGTTTCACCCGCGCTCCCGCCACCTCCAGCTCAGCGGAAACTGGTTGTTCCGCGTCGTTGACGAAGACGATCACTTGGTCGCCGGCGGGATTCCGGAACGCCACGATGTTCTTGAACGAGCCGCCGGTGACTTCGATACGCTTGGCTCCGGGCTGCACGAGCGCGGAGAAATGCTTCATCGCAAAAAACTCCGGGTTATAGACCACCTTTTGCTGGCGACGCATCACGGTGATCAGGCTGTTTTGACGCCAATCCCAAGTGCTGCGACCAGTCTCGTTGAGGATCATGTTCCAGAAGAAATAGCCGTTGGCGAAATGAGACGTGTCCTCGATGACCCGCCGGAACGTGGTCA
>JAEKKV010000005.1 GCA_019510185.1 Verrucomicrobiota bacterium
CGAAACCGAAGACGCTCCGGTGCGCTTAATTGAGCCAGCGTGTAGCGGATTTCCAGCGGACCGGAACGCGGAGGAATCAATAATCCAACGTCCCCGTTTAAACCCATTGCCGTCCCGCCCACCCGCACCTCCTCAATCAACACCGGCAGCGCGGCGATAGCGGGCGAAGGCTTTTCTTTTGGCAGGATTTCCAACGCCCCGCGGGCGGTGGCAAACCAGAGATGACCATCGGGCGTCCGGGTCGTGGCCCCACGAAACCCCAGCGAAAACTCGGTCGAAGGCACCCCGTCGTCCCTTCCATAGGCCACGAAGTGAAGGGACGTCCGACGTCCGTCCATGACAGGCTCGACCTCGTCCCGCGCCACGCGCAGCAAGCCACTCGCCGTGCCCACCCAAAAATCTCCCTCCGCCGTAATCATCAGCGAACGCAAGTCATCCATGCGCAGACCTGCACCGCCTGGCAACCGACTGATCCGGCCGTCCCGCCAGCGGTAGAGCCCGCCTCTCAACGCACCGATCCAAACCGTGTCCGGACCATCTGGAACGATGAACCGGATAGCGTCTCCGGGTTGAGCCCCTGGTAATGGCACCGGGACAAATTGCTCTCCTGCTTTCTGGAAAACCAAACCATCCTCCGTTCCCGCCCAGATCCGACCGGCGGGATCTTCGGCCAAGGAAAGCACATGGATCAACCCGCCGGTCTCAGGCATACGAAGGTCCTGCCCGGCCTGGTGACGGACGAGCGGACCCTTGATAAGCGCGGCCCACAAAACCTCATTCCGGTCCACCAGCAACGCCGTGACCGGATTAAGCAAGGATTCACGGCGGAACGTCCCTTCACTCAAGTGCAAGAGACCGCGCAAGGTGCCCGCCCACACTCCTCCGGTCGGATCGGCATGGATTGTCATGATGCCCCTCGGCAAGTCAGACCAGCCGCTCGGAACGGTAAACGTGCGATTGGTCGCGTCGGTCGCACGCACGAGCATGTTGTTGCGCCCGGCCAGCCAGAGCCTCCCCTCATTGTCCGCGCATACGGAATAGGTGTCGTCATCGCGCAATCCATCCTTGGTCTGCCGCAGGTGGAACCGACGCGCATGCAGACGGCTCACCCCTGCGGACTCTGTCCCCACCCAGATGTCGCCCTCACGATCCTCAAAGACGAACGACACCGCGCCCCCCTCCACCGGCACCCTCGCCCAATTCCCGTCCCGGAACCTCAGCAAGCCGGCATTGCTCGTCCCCACCCAAAGAGTCCCCGACGAATCCTCCATCATCACATGCGCGGAAAGCGCACTCAAATCCGCCACGGTTTCCTGCGAACCATCCAGATGGTAACGCACCAGCCGATCGCCACGTATCGCCCACATCCCGCCATCCCCGGCTCGCGCCAAACGCTCGCTCCCCCCGGCTGGATCAATCGATTGAAAACGCTTCCCGTCAAACGGGCCGCAGCCGGCCGTGTTGGCATACCAGATCGTTCCGTTGGCCGTTGAAGCGACTTCGTTGTCATGGGCTCCCCGATTCCCGACGGCCAGCCCATCCCGTTCAGAGTAAGCGATGAGCTGACCATCCACCCAGCGTGACACCTTGATCGGATCCTCGTAGCCGAACCAGACCGCTCCGGAAGCGTCTTGGGCAAACGAAGTCGTCCACCCCGTCATGAGCGGCGCGAGCGCCGCGATCACGTGAAATCGATCCCCGACCCGCCGGGCGACACCGCTCCGATCCAAGCCCACCCACAGGCTGCCATCACGAGCGGTGAACAGCGCATGCACCCGATCCGACTCCAGGCCCGGAGTGCTCTCCGCCTGAAAGGTCGTGAACCTCACGCCGTCGAACCGTGCCAACCCACCCAGAGTCCCCACCCAGAGATAACCATCGGGTGTCTGCGTGAGGCTCGTCACCCGATTACTGGGCAACCCTTCCTCCATGCCCCAAGTGCGCACAACATAATCTGTCGACACGGGGATCGCGTCCGCCTCGACCGCCAAGGGATTCACCGCCGGGAATACGGACGCGGTGGAAAAAACCATCAACAAAAGCAACAGCCAGTAGTGGGGGTTAAACACGCCCCAACCTCTTAATCGCGCAGCCAACGTTGTCCAAATAAACCAGACGAGCCACGCCGAGATGCCAGGGCTGCGAGAAAGCCGCCCTCGAATTACGGGCATTGCAGACCGCCAGTAGCGTTCGTGCAGCCTCCATGTTTGCTTCGTGCCAGCGGTGCTCGGAGCGGCATCAGGCCTCGACTGCGCTGCGTTTTAATGCGCCCACCTGAACCATGTCAGGCCGGCGGCATGGCACACCGGAGCCAATTTCAGTTATAGGGAGGTGCAAGATGACCAATCCCCGATCGTGCTAATAGCCCCCGTATGAACCCCGGCCTGCCTCATTAACATGCTCGACCGCAACCCGCTGTGGCGACGAGCCTGCCTGTGCACTCAGGGTTAAACTGCGCCGTCCCCTCACCTATTATTTCACATGAAGAAAACCCAACGATTCCGACAAATCGCCTTCGCCTGCATCGGCCTGCTCAGCCTTGCCCCCGCGCTTCGTGCGGCCAACGGGGCGAAAACCGCCCCTCTGCGGAACTGGACGACCAGCGGCCCGCTCGTCTATCCGACGGCCGACGAGCGTCACCCCATCGTGGCCGTGAAGGATCCCTCCGTTGTTTTCTACAACGGTCGCTGGCACATCTTCGCCACCACCGCAGGGAGCAAAGGCTGGGGCATGGCTTATTTTAGTTTTTCCGACTGGGACAAGGCTCCGAAGGCCAAACCCTTCTACCTCGACGACAATCCCAACCTCGCCGGCTACAACTGCGCGCCGCAGGCCTTCTACTTCCGGCCGCAGAAGAAGTGGTATCTGATCTTCCAGTCGCAGCAGCCGCGCTTCTCGACGACCGATAACATCGAGGATCCCATGTCGTGGAGCGCGCCGCAGAACTTCTTCGAGGGCACCCCGAAGAGCGTCGCCGAAGGCTGGCTCGACTACTGGATCATCTGCGACGACACGCACGCGTATTTATTTTTCCCCGACGACCACGGCCGCTTCTACCGCAGCCGCACGCTCCTCAAGGACTTCCCGCGCGGCTTCGACGAACCCGTCGTCGTCCTGCACGAGGCCACGAACGACCTCTTCGAGGGCTCCTGCGTCTATCGCATCAAGGGCTCCAAACAGTTCCTCGCCCTCGTCGAATGCATCGGCAAACAAGGTCACCGCCACTACCGCGCCTGGGTGTCCGACCGCCTCGACGGCGAATGGAAGCCGCTGCCCGGCGCGAACACCGAGGAAACCCCCTTCGCGGGCGACGCCAACGTGCGCACGAGCGACGGCAGTCCGCTCTGGGCCGAAGGCATCAGCCACGGCGAACTCCTCCGCGAAGGTTGCGACGAGACGATGACGGTCGATCCGAAAAACCTCCGCCTCCTCTACCAGGGCCTCCCAGTCGGCAGCCATGAGCCCGACTACCTCCTCCTGCCCTACCGCCTTGGGCTCCTCAAACCCTCGTCCGCCGCTCTCCTACCCGCTTCCCACTGATGAGATCCCGCCCCTGGTGCTTGGGCTGCCTTGGCGCCCGGCTCTTTACGCACCAAGGGGCGTGCCTCCATCTATACAGGGCATCAAGCCGGTCAAGTCCGTCACACTCCTCGGCTACACCGGGCCGCTCACGTGGAAACAGACACCCGACGCCCTCGTCGTCATCTTGCCCAACACCTCCGCCTTCAAGACCGCGCTCGGCTTCAAAATCGCAACGCAATAAAGCCCTCTGCGGGCCGGGCACCTCGGTCGCATTATCTCGACCTCGCCTCCCGGCCCGCTCTGTTTTCTCCATGCGTCTCCTCCCCGCTGTCCTCACCGCCACCCTGTTGATCGGCTCCCTGGCGTCCGCCGCCGAGCAACGCGTGCGCTCGCCCGACGGCAAGCTCACACTCATCGTCTCCGACGACGCCGGCCTGCGCTACCGCGTCGAACTCGACGGCAAGCCCCTCCTCGCGGACTCCGTCCTCGGCCTCGCCTTCTCCGACGGCACCACCCTCGGCCCTGCCGCTAAAATCACCGACACCAAGAAAGCATCTCGCAAGGCCACTTGGGATAACCCGCTCGGCCAACGCCGCACCGTGCCGGACCGCTTCCGCGAGCTCCGCATCACCCTGAACGAAGGCACCGCCCCCGTCCGCACCTTCGCCCTCGTCGCCCGCGCTTACGACGACGGCGTCGCCTTCCGCTACGACCTGCCCGAAGCCTCCGGCCTCGGCGAATTCACCCTGAAACGCGAACTCACCGAGTTCCGTTTCCCCGCCGACCACCGCGCGTGGCCGGGCGACGAATCGGGATGCGCCGAAAACACCTACTTCAAACGCAAGCTCTCCGAAATCCCTCGCGAAACGCCCCAAAGCTGGCGCCGCGGACAACCCTACTGCTCCGTCCTGCCCCTCCTCGTCGAAACGCCCTCCGCCTACGTCGCCGTGGCCGAGTCCGACCTCCTCGACTGGGCCGGCCTCTTCCTCACCGGCACCGGCGAAACCGCTGTGCGCGCCGAACTCGCCCCGCGCCAGGATGGACGCGGAGCCGTCGTCGGCCGCGTCCCGATGGTCAGCCCGTGGCGCGTCGTCATGGTCGGCCACACCGCCGCCGACCTCGTCACCAACGACCTTGTCGCCACCCTCGCCACGCCTTCCCGTGTCGTCGACACCTCCTGGGTCAAACCTGGCGTGAGCGCCTGGGACGCGTGGTGGACTGGCGTCAATCCCTCCCAGCCCCAATACACCGCCGTCCTAGCCCGCGGCGACAACCGCTCCCATCGCGAATACATCGATTTCGCCTCCGAGATGGGTTGGCCCTACCAGCTCGTGGACTGGTTTTGGTATCAGCACATGACTGACTGGCACAAGAGCCTCTTCTCCCAGCCCAATCAGCCCTCCGGTGACTTCACCCAATCCGTCCCCGACATCGACCTGCCCGGCTTGGTCGCTTACGCCCGCGCCAAAAACGTGCGCCTCTTCGTCTGGGGCCACTCCCTCGATGTCCAGACCGCCGGCATCGACAAAACCCTCGGCTATCTCGCCTCCCTCGGCGTGGCCGGCGTGAAGATCGACTTCATCAACAGCGATTCCCAAGAAGCCGTCCAGTGGTGTGTTCGCGTGCTCGAATCCGCCGCCCGTAATCACCTGATGGTGGACTTCCACGGCACCTACAAACCCACCGGACTCGCCCGCACCTATCCCAATTTCGTCACCCAGGAAGGCGTCCTCGGCAACGAGTATAACAAACTCGGTGGCAGCGTCACCGCCCGCCACACCCTCATCCTTCCCTTTACCCGCGGCCTCCTCGGCCCGATGGACTACACCCCCGGCGGTTTTCTCAACCGCACTCAGTCCACGTTTAAGGTCACCTATCCCGCCCAGGTCATGGGCACCCGCGCCCGTCAGCTCGCCATGACGGTCGTTTATCGCAGCCCGCTGCTCGTCCTCTGCGACAGTCCCGCCAACTATCGCGGGCAGCCCGGCGTCGAGTTCTTCCGCGGACTCCCGACCGTGTGGGACGAAAGCGTCGTCCTCTCCGCCGAGGTCGGCAAACACCTCGTCATCGCCCGCCGCTCCGGCAAGCGCTGGTTTATCGCCGCGATGAACGGCGACGACGCCCTCACGATGGACGTTTCCCTCGACGCTCTCGGCCTCAAGGGCCGCGACTGGCAACTGCGCGAGTTCGCCGACGGCGCCGATCCCGCCGCGCCCGAAACCGTGGTCGAAACCACCCGCGATCTCGGAGACGCCCGCACGCTCACGCTCCACCTCTCCTCCGGCGGCGGTTACGCCGCAGTCATAATGAAATGAAGCGCGGCCGGCTCCCCTAAACGGTTAAAAGAAGGAAAGTGCGCTTGTGTTCGCAAACGCGATTCGCTCACCCAAGATCGGTTCTGCCCCCCATGACTTCCGATCCCCTTAGAAACGACGTCACCTTGCTGCTGGAAGCCATGGCCTGCGGCGAGACGGTGGCGGGCGAGAAGCTCCTGCCTCTCGTCTACGAGGAGTTGCGCGGTCTCGCAGCGGCGCGCATGGCTTCCGAGTCCGCCGGCCACACGCTCCAGCCCACCGCCCTCGTGCATGAGGCATGGCTACGTTTGTCCGGCCCCGGCGAACGTCGCTGGCAGGACCGTGCCCATTTCTTCCGCGTGGCGGCCATGGCCATGCGCCGCATCCTGGTCGACCACGCCCGCCAGAAAGCCCGGCTCAAACGCGGCGGCAAGGCCGTCCACATCGACCTCACCGAAATCGAGCTCGCCGGGGCCAGCCCGGACGAACACGTGCTGCTCGTCGATGATGCGCTCACGCGGCTTGAACAACTGGACCCGGAGGGCGCCCGCGTAGTCACGTTGAAGTTTTTCGGCAACTACACGACCAGCGAGATCGCCGGCATCCTCGACTTGGGCGAGCGCACCGTCAAGCGCCAGTGGACCTACGCCCGGGCCCAGTTGATGCAGCTCATCCAGGAATCGCAATGAGCACCGACCCCGGCATGGCCGACAGGGAAATCGCGCGGACGCTGTTCGAGGACGCCCTTGAATTGCCCGACCCGGCGCTGCGCGAAGCCTTTCTGGATAAAACCTGCGCCGCCGATCCCTCCATGCGCGCGCGCCTGGGCAAACTTCTCGCCGCGCACATCCAGGCCGATAATTTTTTCCCCTTTGTCCCGCCGGTGCCCCACCCCCCGGGGGCCGGGGCACCTTCCGAACCCGAGGAAGCCAACGCGCCGACCGCAGGCGCGGACCCCGCGCGCATTGGCCGCTACCGCATCGTCCGCCGCCTGGGCGAAGGCGGATGCGGCGTGGTTTATCTCGCGGAGCAGGATGAACCCGTGCGCCGGCAAGTGGCGTTGAAGATCATCCGCCTCGGCATGGACACCGAGCGCGTCATCGCCCGGTTCGCGCTGGAACGGCAGGCACTGGCCATGATGAACCACCCGCACATCGCGCGGGTGTTCGACGCCGGCGCGACCGACGCAGGCCGGCCTTTTTTCGCGATGGAACTGGTGACCGGCGAACGCATCACGACTTACTGCGACACCTGGCGCCTCTCCGTGCGCGAACGCCTGGAGTTGTTCATCCAAGTCTGCCTGGCGGTGCAACACGCCCACCAGAAGGGCATTCTCCACCGCGACCTCAAACCATCGAACGTGCTGGTCACCCTGCAAGACGGCGTGCCGGTGCCCAAGGTCATCGACTTCGGCGTGGCCAAGGCGGTCTCGGGCCAGGCCGCCGACGAGCCAAGCGTCACTCTCGGAGCGGACCAGTTCATCGGCACGCCCGCCTACATGAGTCCCGAGCAGGCCGAGCCTGGTCGGGCGGACGTGGATACGCGGGCCGACATCTACAGCCTCGGCGCGCTCCTCTATGAGTTGCTCGTCGGTCGCCCGCCGTTCGACTCGAAACCATTGATCGACTCCGGCCTGGACGCGATGCGGCGAACCCTGCGCGAGATCGACCCGCCCGCGCCGTCGGCCCTCCTGCGAAGCTTGCCCGCCGAAAACCTGGCGGAGGCCGCCTCTCGCTGTCATTGCACGCCCGCCGCGATCATCTCGACGCTGCGACGCGATCTGGACTGGGTCGTCATGCACGCGTTGGAAAAAGACCGGCAACGCCGCTACTCCACCGCGCAAGGACTGGCGATCGACGTGCGCCGTTACCTGAATGACGAACCGGTGGTCGCCCGTCCCCCCGGCGGTTTTTACCAACTGGGCAAACTGGTGCGCCGCCACCGCCTCGCGGTCGTCGCCGGCGCCGCCATATTCGCCACCCTGCTCGGCGGGCTCGGAACCTCCACCTGGCTTTATTTGCGAGAACGCGCCGTCCTGCACGAACAGACCCGCCTGCGTGCCATCGCCGAGGACGCGGAGAAGATCTCCACTGCGGTCTTCCTCACCCGTGAAAACCGTCTGGAGGAGGCCAACGCCCTCCTCGCCACCGTGCGCCACCCGCCTGATCGCCCCTCGTTCGAGGGCCTCACCGCCTATCGCACCATCGGCACCTGGCTGGCGGTCCGCCAGCAATGGGCCGAAGCAGCGGACCGCTTCGCGGTCGTCGAGCGCGTCGGCCAGCTCGACGGCTGGGGGTCGGTCACCCTCGATCATCAAGCCTACGGTGTGTTGTTGCTCATGAGCAACAACCTCCCTGGCTACGAAACCTTCCGCCGCGATCACGCCGAACGCTTCGCGGAAGTGGACAACGGCGATGCGGTCGCCCGCGTGCTCAAGCTTTGCCTGCTGCGACCGGCCGATGCGCAGTTGCAACAACGCCTGCTGCCCCTCGGCGAACGCGTCGAACACTGGTTCTCCACACTTCCCGACAATGTTAGCGGTGGATGGGCATCCCTCCCGGTGGCCCTCTGGCGGTATCGGCAGGGAGATATCCCCGGAGCCCGCCAGGCGGCGGCAATGGGCTACGATGAGCGCCTTCACACGTCGGCCCTCACCGTCAGCGACCGCCTTCTGCTCGCACTGTGCGATTTGCGTGAAGGGCACCCGGACAAGGCCGCCCCGTTGCTCGCCACCGCCCGCGCGGAAATCGCGGCCAAATTCACCAAGGAAGTAGCCGAGGGCACCGGGAATGACGGCTATTGGTATGACTGGGTTTTCGCAAAACTCCTCTTGCAAGAAGCGGATGCACTGGCCGCCGCTACGCAAAGCGCCGCCCGCTGAGGTCCTGCCCCCGAAGGGATACCGGCCAAAAGATGTGGCGGGGTTTCCTACGGATGACGCTTCTCTGGGTGAAGCATTAACATCCCCCGTGCGCGGCAACGGCTTCATCGACGGCCGGGAGGTCAAAGTCCTTGAAGGCATCGGCACTTGGAGGGAAGTGAACAAAGAGGCGATCCTCGCCACCCGTCCGTGAAAATTTTTGGCGAAGGCCCCGCCAGCGCCGGAAACGCCATCTCGGCCCAAGGTTTCAATGAAGGCAAAGGCAAGCCCTTCACCGCCGAGGATGTCCGTTACACGACCTCCAAGGATGGCATACCCTCTACGCCATCGTCCTCGGCCTGCCCGCCGGCCCCGTCGCCCTCAAATCCCTTGGCCAAACCGCCGCCCTGCTCGACCGCCCCGTTGCCAAGATCGAACAACTCGGCTCGACCGGACCCCTCGTGTGGTCCCCCGGTGCCGATGCGCTCACCGTCACCCCCACCTCCGCCAAGCCCGCCTCCGACGCCGCCATCGTCTTCAAGATCAGAAGTAGTCCAAAGTGTCGCCGGCGTCTGCACCCGGCGGGTGCTTGGAGTGGGTGACGCGATGACCAGGCGACCATCAGGTTGCGTGAGATAACCCGATCCAACAGCCGGATCAGGGTAGGGTCATGTGCTCATTTTTTAAAAAAATCGTGGCCCGATTTGTCGGCGAACGGCGCTTTTCCCATTGGCCACACTCTGCATGGCCCACAGTCACCCAAAATAGAATCCACCCGTTCTCGCCAAAAGTGGACCGGAAAACAGTTAACCACTCCCGGCCCGATCACCCTAACAACATCCCCAATGATGAAAAATACGCTCTCTAGTCGCTTCACGCCCGCTCTTGCGGCCGTCACGCTCTCACTTCTCGCCTTTACGACGTCGGCTCACGCGGCGACGACGCTGACTTATAGCACCACCGCTCCCTCCGTGGGCGGAGACGATGTCTATAACTTCACCGGGGACACTATTGATACGAATAACGATGGGACGGGGGGCGTCGCGAATACGGATGTGAACAATGTGAGTGGAGGCGGTGATGACAGCACTTATTTGGCAGGGAACAGAGGACCCATCGGACAAACCTTCACGACTGGGTCCAATGTCCTTGGCTACAGCCTCACCGCCATAAGCCTGCAGCATGCTACCTATCTCCAGTATGAAGAGGCCGATGCTGCGACTTTGCTGTTGCGAGTGGGAACGTTCTCCGGGACAGCCCTCACACCGGTTTACTCGGAAAACGTAACGGTCACGGGAACGGAGACGAATCGCCCCCCGACGGGTTTCCCTGGCTCCGGCACTGGAAACTTCCTCACGATGACGTTATCTACACCGGTCACCTTGGCGGCCAATACCTCCTATTTCTTCGATCTGGGGGTGAGCGCAGGCGGAGGCTTCTTCATCGAAATGAATGGAACGAGCGTCTCCAGCACTTACATGGGTGGCGAAGCCTATCATACCAGTCTCAACGGCCTCACGATGACCCCAGACACCGGAGACCACGTGTTTATTGCTTCCATGACGGCGATCTCGGCGATCCCCGAGCCCTCGACCTATGGCCTCGCTGCCGGCGGGCTCGCCTTGGTCGGAGCGATGGTGCGCCGCCGTCGCGTCAAGGCCTGAACGGTTGCTCCCGCTTAGGGAGCTTTCCTTCACCCAGATCGAACCACCGGGGCATGTCCCCGGTGGTTTTTTTGCACATCTCGAGTGGACGACGCCCCTCCCCGGCACCGGAGCCACGGCGTGCCTTTTGCTTTACCCCTATGAAGAGTTTCATCATTCCCCCTTCGCCCAACCTCGTTCTGGGTGGCATTTCTGAGCGTAGGCCTCGGCCTGCCTCTCGCGCTTCCTGCCGCCACGCTTTCGTATCAAACAGCAACGCCGACGCCCGGCGCGAACGACGTTTCAAATTTCACCGGCGCGGCGCGGGATAGCGACAATATCAGCGGCGACGGATCGAGCGACGGCGTGGGCGCGCCGGTTTCCGGGAACGACTCGGATATCGATTTCATTGAATCCGGCGGGGCGCCGACTGTGAAGCGATTCTACCGCGTGTCCGTCGATCAGTAATCGGGAAACGAAATGGCTTTCGAGGGATCGCGGGTGGATAGGAAGGCGCGAGCCGCTTCTGGTGACGGGAAAGGAGCGCTCGCGAAGCTTTCGATTCATCGCATTCTGATCGGCGGGCAGCTCGCGCCCCGGACTGCAGTGGGGCGGTGATCAATCCGCGTCGTCGAGGTGCGCGACATCGTCACCAAGCCCGCCTCCGACGCCGCCATCGTTTTCAAGATCACTCTGAAGTAATCCAAAGTGTCGCCGGCGTCTGCACCCGGCGGGTGCTTGGAGTGGGTGACGCGATGACCAGGCGACCACCAGGTTGTGTGAGATAACCCGATCCAACAACCGGATCTAGGGTAGAGTCATGTGCTCATTTAAAAAAAATCGTGGCCCAATTTGTCGGCGAACGGCGCTTTTCCCATTGGCCACACTCTGTATGGCCCACAGTCACCCAAAATAGAATCCGCCCGTTCCTATCATCATACAACCCGCCCGCTCCACGTCTCGCCTACTTAAATCAGGCCTGCTCACCGCAACGCCGACCCAGTGCCCTTTCTCCCTCACTCGTAGAGCGCCAGCGATGGGCTGATTTCTTAACCAGACACACCCTAGGGGCGGCGAGGCGTCATCGCGCCCTGCCGCCTTTTTGTCGGTAAACGTCGGCCTCAAAACGGCGCTCGTGCGCGCTCTCCGTGCCTTACTCTTCCCATGATCCAGCGTCTCCGTATCCCCATCCTCCTCACCGCCACCGCCCTGCTGGCATCCCTCGCGTCCGCAACCGACACCGTCGGCGCCCCCCTGCCGCCGCTGCCGCCCTTCCCCTCCATACCCGCCGCCCAACCCTTCGACAGCGTGCCGATGGCCGACTCCAGGTCCGCGCCGGAAGTTAAACTCGACCTTCCCATCACCCCCGGCCCCTACGCGCCGACGTGGGAATCCATTGAGAAAAACTACCCCGGCACCCCCACGTGGCTGCGCGAAGCCAAGTTCGGCATCTGGGTCCACTTCGGCCCGCAGGCCGCCGGCAAGAGCGGCGACTGGTATGCCCGCAATCTCTACATCCCGGACTCCGGCCCCTACAAAAACCATCTTGCCAACTTCGGCCACCCGTCGGAAGTCGGCTACAAGGAGGTCCTGCGCGACTGGAATCCCACCAAGCTCGATCCCGCCAAACTCGTCAAAATCTACAAGGACGCCGGCGCCCGCTACCTCATCATCCAAGGCGTTCACCATGACCAATTCGACATGTGGAACTCCAAGTATCAGCCCTGGAACTCCACCCGCCTCGGCCCCAAGCGCGACTTCCTCGGCGAATGGTCCAAGGCCGCCCGCGCCGACGGCATCCGCTTCGGCGTCACCTTCCACCACGAATACTCCTGGTGGTGGTGGCAGACCGCCTTTGGTGCCGACGGCCCCAACGGTCCCAAGCCCGGCGTCCCCTACGACGGCCACCTGACCCTGGCCGACGGCAAGGGCAAGTGGTGGGAAGGCCTCGACCCGCGACTGCTCTACGGCATTGACCTCCGCGAATACAAGGGCGTCTCCGCCGCCGCCAATAAAGGATGGGGCCCCCCGGCCGACGGCATCTTTCAAAACCACGCCGCCTACGCCAAGTGGTATGCCACCTGGTGGGCTCTGCGCATGATGGACGTCGTCGATAAATACCAACCCGACTTCATCTACACCGATGGTTTCAGCAGCCAGCCCTTCAGCGGCTACGGAACCGGCATCGGGCAAAAGTCCGACGCCATGCAGCGCGTCATTGCCGACTTCTACAACAAGACCCTCCAACGCCGCGGAAAAGTGGACGTCTTCAGCATCGTCAAATTCCGCGGCAAGACCAACGGCACGGTCAACACCGCCGAAGCCGACATCCCCAAAGACATCAAGAGCGACCAAGACTGGATTGCCGAATCGCCCGTCGGCGACTGGTTCTACGCCCCCGGCTTTACCAACGACTCCGGCGCGGTCATTCGCAACCTGCTCGAAGAGGTGTCCCGCGACGGCAACATCGGCGTCTGCATCTGCCCTCTCCCCGACGGCTCGCTCGACGACGGCACGGTCAAAATGCTCAAGGAAATCGGCGAATGGACGCGCATCAACGGCGCCGGCATCTACGGCAGCAAAGCCTGGACGAGCCTCGGCGAAGGTGCCGACGGCAAGCTCAACGTCCTTCCCGGCGGCAAGCTCGGCCGCGACCAGGCCGAGCATCGTTTCTTCCCCACCGACATCCGCTTCACCGTCGGCAAGGACGGCAACCTCTACGCCTACTGCATGACCGTGCCCGCCACCGGCACCCAGATGCGCATCACCTCGCTGGGCACCACGGCCAACGCCCTCGGCAAGCCGGTCAAGTCCGTCACCCTCCTCGGCTACACCGGCCCGCTCACGTGGAAACAGACACCCGACGCCCTCGTCGTCATCTTACCCAACACCTCCGCCTTCAGGACCGCCCTCGGCTTCAAAATCGCAACGCAATAAAGCCCGCCGTGGGCCGAGCCACTTAGGCGAAGCCGTCGAAAGGTCCGCGGACGACTCTGCATCATTCTCTTAATTCACAAACCACCTCCCATGAGCCCACCCATCGTCCAACCCCAAATCAACCGCCGTGCCCGTTCCACGCTCACCGCGCTCACGCTCCTGTCCGCCACCCTGTCCGCGGTTGCGGCTCCCGCCCCCGCCCACCGCGCCTGGGCCGCGACGCCGCCGATGGGCTGGAACAGCTATGACTCCTTTGGCTCCGAGATTACCGAAACCCAGGCCAAGGCGCAGGCCGATGTGATGGCCGACAAACTCCTCCCGCACGGCTGGAAGCTCTTTACCGTGGACTTCCAGTGGTATGATCCCGCCGCCAGAGGCTTCGAACCCCGCAAGAGCCCCACGCTCGCCATGGACGCCCATGGACGACTCATTCCCGCAGTCGAAAGATTCCCCTCCGCCGCCAACGGCGCCGGCTTCAAGCCGCTTGCCGACTACGTTCATGCCAAGGGCCTCAAATTCGGCATTCACGCCATGCGCGGCATCCCGCGTCAGGCGGTGGAGCAAAACACGCCCATCCTCGGCTCCGACGCCCGCGCCGCCGACATCGCGGTCACCTCCAGCACCTGCACGTGGAACGGAGACATGTTCGGCGTGGACGCTACCAAGCCCGGCGGCCAGGCCTACTACGATTCCATCATCGCCCTCTACGCGAGCTGGGATGTGGACTTCATCAAAGTGGACGACCTTAGCCAGCCCTACAACGACGTGCAATTGGCCGAGGTCGAAGCGATCCGCCGTGCCATCGACAAGACCGGTCGTCCCATCGTCCTCAGCACCTCGCCCGGCGCCACGCCGCTCGCTCGCGGAGAGCACATCTCCGCCCACGCCAACATGTGGCGCATCAGCAATGATTTTTGGGACAAGTGGCCCTCGCTTCGCGAGCAGTTCAAGCGCCTCAATGATTGGACGCCGTATCGCGCGCCCGGCGCGTGGCCCGACGCCGACATGCTTCCGCTCGGCATCATCAGCTTCGGCCGCACCTCCCAGTTAACGCCCGACGAGCAACGCACCATGATGACCCTCTGGTCCATCGCCCGCTCACCGCTCATCCTCGGCGCCGATATGACCAAGCTCGACGAGGCCACGCTCGCGCTCCTGACCAACGACGAGGTCCTCGCCGTGAACCAGGCAAGCACGGGCAACCGCCAGCTTTTCGAGAAAGGTGACCTCATCGCGTGGGTCGCCGATGTGCCGAAATCGAAGGACAAATACCTCGCGGTCTTCAACACCGGCGACGCGCCCGCGCCCGTTCCGGTCGAGCTTTCCTCAATCGGATTTACCGACCGCGTCGCCGTCCGCGATCTCTGGGCGCTCCGCACTCAGGACGATGTCCGCGGCACCTTCGCCCCCGTCGTTCCGCCGCACGGCTCGGCACTTTATCGGCTCCGTGCCCGTTGAGGCTTGCCGCCGTGTTTCCGCCACGCATCCAGGCTTGGCTCTGTGAAGCTCGGCGCAGCCTCTTCGGACCTCTGTGACGAAGCGCCTGGTTGGGAAGTGAGCGGAATCGGAGGTGTGCCACAGAGACGGAAGGAGGGAGCACCGAGCGCCACAGAGACAGAGGTGCTTGTGATCGCCGCAACCTGTTTGGATAGGCTGCGTGCTTACCACAGACATTCGGGGCAGGTCGCTCCCTGACGAAGCGCCTCCCGTGCCGGCAATCCCAGCGCGGCCGATCAGGGGACATCGTGTCAACGGCCTTGGCCTAGGTAAAACGTTCTACAGTCTCGGGGGCATTAAGCGTTACAACCGAGTTCGGATGCGACCTCATCTTCTTTCCTCGCCCCGGTTTCAGCTCCTGCTTTCGATCTTCCCGTTACGCACATTTTACCCATGAAAAACTTACGCCAACGCGCTTGGTGCAGCGCCGTCCTACTGATGGCTCCGTTGGTCTCGGTTCACGCACAAACGCCCGCCAACAAGGTGGCCCCGTCGTCGCTTCACTGGGTGTGCAGCACGGAAGCCGAACGGTGGAAGGCGATGGCCCCTACGACGGTCGCACCGGGCACCACGTCCGCCCCGAGTGCCGGCTCCGGCCTGCTCGTGCTGGATCCTACGAAACAGTATCAGTCCATCGACGGATTCGGCGGATGCTTCAACGACCTTGCCTGGCAAGCCTTGCTGGCCTTGGACGAGCAGGGCCGGGAGGACGCGTTGAAGGCGTTGTTCACGTCCGACGGGTGCAATTTCAACCTCGGTCGCGCACCGATCGGGGCGAACGATTTTTCGCTCGGGTGGTATTCGCTCAACGAGACGCCCGGTGACTATGCGATGAAGGAGTTCAGCATCGAGCACGACCGCCGCGAGCTGATCCCGTTCATCAAGGCCGCCATGAAATACCAGCCCAAGCTCGGTATCTGGGGCGTGCCTTGGACGCCGCCGTCGTGGATGAAGACTTCCGGTCACTACAAAGGCGGCGAGCTGAAGCAGGACCCGGAAACGCTGAAGGCTTACGCGCTCTATTTTTCCAAGTATGTGAAGGCCTACCGCCAGGAGGGCATCAACCTCTATGCTGTGATGCCGCAGAACGAGCCGAACTATAACAACAACATTTACCCCCAGTGCGCGGTCTCGCCGGCGGCCATGAACGTGTTCGTGCGCGATTACCTCGTCCCTCGCTTCAAGGCCGACAAGTTGAACGTCGAGGTCTGGCTGGGCACGATCGTCACGCCTGCCAATGAGTTTGTGGATGCGACCTTGGGCGACCCGGCCACCCGGAAGATGATCACCGGCGTCGGCCTCCAATATGAAGGACGCGATGCGTTTGCCCGGACTCACGAAAAATATCCGGAGCAGAAACTCGTGCAGACCGAGACCGAGTGTAACAAGGGCCAGAACACCTGGGCCGAGGGGCTGACCACGTTCCGGCGGGTCATCGAGGACACGTCTCATTTCGCCAACGGCTATTTCTTCTGGAACATGATCCTCAACGAGACTGGTCGCAGCACTTGGGATTGGCGTCAAAACAGCCTGATCACCGTGATGCGTCGCCA
>JAEKKV010000026.1 GCA_019510185.1 Verrucomicrobiota bacterium
TAATTTGCCCATGTCATACCTGCTCTCGACTCCGTCCTCTTTCCTGGTGAGCGTGGCTCCCCTTAACGTTCGGCAAAGAAGATGAACCGCTCGCTTAGAATTGTCCTTGAGGTTTTCGGACCGCCTTTTCTCGGGTTGTTGCCGTTCTACGTGATGATGATGCCCGATTTGGTGTCTGACATCGCTTATGGGCACGTGAACTCAGGCGAGCATTTCGCGATTATTTGCGGCGCTTACATGTTAGCCGGGATTCCGAGTATCATCTACGCGGTGGTGATGGAGATCGCCTTCTCACACATTCTAAGCCCAAGAAGTTGGCAAGCTGTCATGCTGTCGGCGATATTAGGACTGGTTTCCGGCGAGCTTATCGGTTTGGTCATGAATTCCTTGGATGGTAGGGGTGACGGCGAACCTCACTTTATCAGGACCATGCTTCCGCTTGGATTGGTCGTTGGTTTTTTCATGGGCATCCTCGTGAAGGTACTCTCGAAGAAAGAGCCGAACCATTCTTCCATGAGAAGGCCCAGAGCCAATGACCTTATCCCGGAGCGGTGATCGTGAATTCGCGTGCCCCTTAATCGATTCCGTCCACGCTCAACGGCTGCTCGGTTTCGTCTGAGCGCTGGCGAGATCCGCTGAAGTCCGACTCGTTTGGGCTCAAGCGATGGTCGTTTGGGCTTAAGTCCAACTCGCAGGGACTTCAGTCCAACTCGTTCGGACTTCAACGATTTCTCTTCGGACTTAAGCATTTCCTCTTCCGACTTAAGTCCAACTCGCACGGACTTGAGCATTTCCTGCAAAAACATGAACACTTCTTGTAGGTGGAGAAGTCACTATTAGAAGTGTTCATGTTTTTCCTCTTCGGACTCCTCCGCCTATAAGAAGTGTTTAAGCATTTCCTCTTAGGACTTGAACGTTTCTTATAGGGACTGAAGCCAGTCTTTGTTCGATTTGAGCGGGGATGACTTTGGAAAGCATCAGAATTTAAACGGGTTAGCCGTCAACATCCCGCCGAAGAGGGCGCAGAAGCCATGGCGTTGAAGATGGGGTCACGCCAGAAGCGCGGGCTAAGTCCCCCGTATCGGGCGCTTTTTGCTTAAAGCCGCCTGGGTGTTCTTCGCCGATCGCGGCGGGGCAGGGGCGGCGCATCGCACCGATAACGGGCCGAGCGCTCATTCCGACCCGGTTCAGGCGGTTTGCCGCAATGACCGGATCCAACTTATCCCTATTCCAATACCCCGAACTTTGCGTTTGCCGCGCCCGCATCCGGCGTCTCAATGGCCGCTTCTTCGCCTCGTGCTCCGAGCCGCACGAACCGCGCCAGCGAAGTCACGACTCATTTTGAACATTGGGCAAATACATGAACTACCTCGCGGCTATCATTATTCTTTTGCTCCCATTCCTTAGCGGCTGCGTCCATACAACGGTGGCGTCACTAAGCCGAAATTCAAATCATCCGGAAATCTCACTTAGTCGAAAGACAACGGGGTATGAACTCGGCATATGTGGAATTATAGAAAACGGGAGTTATCCTATCGCATGGATCGATCTCAATGGAAGGAAGGACAAATATTCTGATCGGGAGTTCATCGTTCGATTTCCATCTGATAGGTATTTAAATGAAACTCAGAGAAGGAAAGTTTCAGGTAGTGTTTACGTTGATTGGGAGTCTGAAAAAATTCGGATAGAATTTACGGAAAAAGGACAGCCATCGAAGCTGAACGGAACATACGACCTGAAAGAGTAAAACCACGGAGCCCGACTGCACTTATGAGCGACGATCAGCCAAAGCTAAGCCCCAGTGAGCGCCTTTCGAATGCACTCGTGGTGCTGGATCGTATGCGCCTCCTTGGCTCATCTTAAGCATTCGGCAAATGGAAAAAACGATATTAATATTTTTATGCGCAATAGCGTGCTGCATTTCCGGCTGTACTTCCCTTACTTCATTCCAGACTGAAGAAGGTGTTAAGGCGACCCTGATGAAGCTAACGCCACTCGGCTCAAAACCTGAAGAGGTTTTGGCTTTAGCAGAAAAGAAGGGGCTCAAGAATGTCGATTACAACAAATCGAGGGGCATGCCAAAAACATTCTGCGTTGTATCGAGTGGGAAAGAAGAATTCATAGGAAATTCTTATATTTTTTCGGAAATTGGGCATCATTACACATTCCCCATTTTCATGACCGTCACAAACGTATATTGGGCGTTTGATGAAACTGATCATCTTATTGAAATTCGCGTGCTGAAATCTTTAGATGGCCCATAATAGAAGCTGCATAGCCGAATGAAAACTCAGCTCGTCACCCTTTGTTTAGCACTTGCTGCACTTCTCGGTTCCAGCTGTGCGTCATTGAGTCCTCATCGATCGGAAAGCGATATAAAGGCGGAGCTGCTAAAACGGACGCCGCTGGGTTCAACGCCGAATGAAGTGTTGGCGTTTGTTGCCAAAAATCATCTAGGCGAATTGGAATATGATAAAATCCCAGGTTTTGTTTATGATTGGGAGCGAGGGGCGTCGAATGCTCGGATTGGGGTATCTTTCATAAAGGCCCAGATCGGTCACTATTATGAATTCCCTGTTTTTGATAACTATACTTTGGCCTTTTGGGCCTTCGATCAAAACCAGCATTTGATTGAGATTCAGATTATGAAGGGTCTTTTAGGCCCATGAAAACGATGCAGCCGAGCCAGTCGTGGTGGATCTGTAATGTTAGCGCGGCTCAAATGTTGGTCAGAAAAACATGGAAAATCCTATTCCTCTCCTAATTCTCGTCGGGTTAATATGCGGGGGCGGATTGGTCATGGCGCTCATTTTATTGATCATCGCCACTATCAATAAGACGCGTACTACACGAATCGTTCTCTGTTCATTTGCTATTCTAGCCTTGCTCGCTCAGGGCGGATGCTGGGTTGCCGCAAATGGGTTTGGGCGGGCGACTGGGGGTGGCGGCAACAGTACACTGGGCACAGTAGTATTTTTTGCGCTTCTTGTGGCCCTTTTCTGGTCGGTTGTCCTGATTGCGAGCTCGAAACCAAATTTAATAAAAGAGGAAAGACTTAAGGAGAATCGTGAGGTTAAAGATTGAATTCGTGAAAGCTAAAACCAAAGAGATGAAAACCACGGAGCCCTGGTGATGGCATTGGCGAGTCTCGCTTACTTCCTCCATGCCCACCTGCCCGAAAGTTGGAGGGGATAAAACCTCCCGAACTTTGCGTTTGCCGCGCCCGCGTCCGGCGTCTCAATGGCCGCTTCTTTTGCATGCATCTCAAGGCGCTCAAGCTCCACGGTTTTAAATCCTTTGCCGACCCCACCACCCTCCGTTTCGAGCCCGGCGTCACCGCCATTGTAGGCCCCAACGGCTGCGGCAAATCCAATGTCGCCGACGCCATCCGCTGGGTGCTGGGCGAACAGAGCGCCAAGGCCCTTCGCGGCGGCAAGATGCAGGACGTCATTTTCGAGGGCGCCGACACCCGCAAGGCCGCCCAGCTGTGCGAGGTTTCCCTGCTCCTCACCGATTGCGAAAAACAGCTGGGCAGCGAGTTTCACGAGATCGAGATCATGCGCCGCGTGTTTCGCGACGGCGGCGGCGAGTATTTCTTCAACGGCCAGCCCTGCCGCCTGAAGGACATCCAGAAGCTTTTCATGGACACCGGCATCGGCCGCACGTCCTACTCGATCATGGCGCAGGGCCAGATCGACCAGATCCTGTCCTCCAAGCCCGAGGAACGCCGCGCCGTCTTCGAAGAGGCCGCCGGCATCACGAAGTACAAGTCCCAGCGCAAGGAGGCCCTCGCGAAGCTCACGCTCACCGATCAAAATCTCGTGCGCGTGGCCGATGTCGTCGCCGAAATCGGCCGCCAGATCGGCTCGCTCCGCCGTCAGGCGTCGAAGGCGCTTCGTTACAAAAAACTCGCCTGGCGCCTCCGCCATCTCGCGCTCGCGCACCATGGGTTTCACCACGCGCAGGTCAGCGGCAATCTCGCGCAACTCGAGGAGCAGGTCATCCAGCTTCGCGCCGCCGCCGAGACGCGCCGCACCCACCTTCAGCAACAACAGTCCGCCCTGGAGGAGCAGAAGGCCCGCCGCACGCGTCTCAACCAGCGCGTGCAGGAGGCCCAGCAGGCCGTCTTCGATCTGCGCTCCGAAAAGGAGCAGGCCGAGAACGCCGCCAATCTTTCCCAGATCAAGCGCTCCGGGCTCACCGACCGTCTCGAATCCTCCCGGGCCAATCTCGGCGAACTCGAGATGCAGCTCCACGAGTTGTCCTCGCAGGTGGACACCGGTTCGCAGGACAAGCAGCTCCAGCTCACGCTGCTCGGCGGCTCCGACGCCGTTTTCCAGGACCGCAACCGCGAGCTCGCCGTCGTCGAGGCGGAGTTGACCAAGCTGGAGCAGGAGTTGCAGCAGACGAAATTCCAGCTTCTTCAATTCGAGAGCAACGTCGCCCGTCTGCGCACCGATTGTTCCAGCTACGAGGTCGACCAGAAAACCTCCGCGCACCGCCACGAGTCCGTCGCCGGCGAACTCGAGCAGGTCCGCCAGCAGCAGGCCTCCGCCGCCCAGCTCGCCGCGGAGTTTTCCGCCCGGGTCGAGGAAGCCAGCGTCGCCAAGGCCCGCGCCCATCAGGAGACGCAGGACGTGCAGATCCAGATCGGCGATCTCACCCGTGAATTCCGCGACGCGCAGAAGAAACTTCAGGACATCGACCGCCAGCTCGCCCAGCGCACCGCGCGCCTGAAGTTGCTCCAGCAGCTGCAGGAGAAGTTCGAAGGTTTCGGCGAAGGCGCCAAGGCCGTGCTGCAAGGCCGCCTGGCCGCGAGCTTGGGCGACGGCAAGCCGTTGCCGATCACGCACGGGCTCGAGGTCCGTCCGGATGCCGCCCGCGCCATCGAGGCCCTGCTCGGCTCCGCGGTCGAGGCGATCACCGTCGCCGATGTCGCCACCGCGCAAAAGATCATCGCCCAGCTCGAAACCGAGCAGATCGGCGCGGCAGTGCTGCAAATCCCCGGGCTCAAGTCCCAGATCGCCGGCCCGGACTCGTTGCCCGCCGGCCTGACGTCCGCGGCTTCCGCGCTCCTCAATCTCGACGCCGGCCATCCGGCCGCCGCGTTGCTCGGCGCCTGCTATCTGGCGGACGACCTCAACGCGTTTCTGGATTTCTGGCAGGCGAATCCCGGCTTCACCTTCCTCGCCGTCGCGACCCGCAAGGGCGAGGTGGTTGACCGTCGCGGCCTTGTCTTCGGCGGCTACGCCAAGAAGAACAACGCGAGCCTGCTCCAGCGCGAGATCGACCTGCGCGAAACCGCCAAGGGTCTCGCCGACGACCAGAAGCAGCACGACGACCAGAAGGCCTTTATCGACGGTCTCAACGCCCGCCTGGCCGAGGCCGAGACGACGCTCGAAGCCAAGCGTGCCGAGGTGCTCGAAGCCTCGCAGCAGCTCGCCACCGTGCAGTCCGAAGAGCGCAACGCCCAGCGTTCGTTGGAAGAAATCGGCGGCCGCGCCGTGCGCATGGAGTCGGAGTTGCAGGGACTCGAAGCCCAACGCAACGAAACCCAGGCCCGCTTCGATCGGGCGCAGACCGCGCTGGCCGAAGCCGCCGCCGCGGTGGAGCACGGCCGTGCGCGCATTCACGAGATGGAGACGCGCATCACCGAGCTGCGCACCGACCGGGATGGGAAACGCGAAACGCTCGCCCAGGCCCGTCTGGAGCTCGCCGAGCGCCGCCAGAAGGTCGAAGTCCTCGACCGCGGCATCGCCGACATGGAGCGCCGCCGCGCGCAACTTTCCGAAATCCTCGTCCAGCGCCAGCAGGAGATCGAGGTGTGGTCCGAGCAGATCGGCCAGTTGGAGCAGGAAAGCGCCAGCCAGCGCGCCCGCGCCGGCCAGATCGTGGAAACGCTCGCCGTCGCCCAGCAGCAGGTGGAGCAGATTCGCATCGAACTCGCCGACGTGGAGCGTGAGATCGGCGGAGTGGAAAATTCCCAGGACGGCATTCGCACCGACGCCGAGAAGGCGCAGAGCGAACTTGGCCGTTGCGAAGTGCAGCTCGCCCAGAGCAAGTCGCGCGCGCAGTTCATCGAAGAGGACGTGCAGCGGGAGTTCCAGATCCGCGTGGGCCAGTACGATTGGCGCGCGCTCCTTTGGCGTTCCGAGGACGATCCGCCCGATTTGAAACCGCTCGACCTCGACGATGACGAGGATGAGGAAGCGGATTCCGCGGGTAGGGAGGCTTCTCCGAAGCCGCCGGAACGCGCCGCGCAAGCCTCCGCGACATCCGAATCAGCTTTCGTGTCTCCTGACGCCGCTGGCGCTCCCGGAGAGAGCGCCCTACCTGCCGATGAGGCCACTTCCGCCCCGGTCAAGCGTCGCAAGAAAAAGGGACCGAAGCCCGATCCGACCGAGGAAGACCTCGCCGCGCTCGAAGGCTCGACCCGTTGGGATGACGTGAAGGCGGAACTCGACGCTCTGCGCCAGCGCCTCGCCGGCATGGGCGCGGTCAACACCGCCGCCATCGAGGAATACGCCGAGCTCAAGCAGCGCTACGATTTCCTCAAGGCGCAGAGCGACGACCTGAACAATGCGAAGGCCGACCTCATCAAAACCATCGACGAGATCAACGCCACGTCGATGCAGCAGTTCCAAATCACCTTCGACCAGATCAAGAAGAACTTCGTCTACACCTTCCAGACACTCTTCGGCGGCGGCGTGGCCAACCTCGAACTCGTCCTGACCGACGACATTCTGGAGAGCGGCATCGAGATCACCGCGCAGCCCCCGGGCACGAAGCTCAAGAGCATCACCTTGCTTTCGGGCGGACAGAAGACGCTCACGGCGGTCGCGCTGCTTTTCGCGCTCTACATGGTCAAGCCCTCGCCCTTCTGCTTGCTCGACGAGTTGGACGCGCCGCTCGACGAATCCAACATCGGCCGGTTCACCGACCTCTTGAAGAAATTCGTGAACGAGTCCCAGTTCATCATCATCACGCACAACAAGCGCACCGTGTCCGCGGCGCAGGCGATCTATGGTGTGACGATGGAGGAGCGCGGCGTCTCGAAGACCGTGTCGATGCGTTTCAACGCGGCGCACGGCGAAGGCGAGCTGCAGCCGGAAAACATCGCGGAATCGGTGCGCGGCGCGCGTTCTCCGGTGGGCGTCTGAGCGGGCATGGCTTTCCCCAAGATCAAACTTGTCTGGGGAGGCGCCCGTCTGCAGGCCAACTGGCGGCTGGGCCTCTTCGGGTTTTACGAGCGCACCTCCAGCCTGCGGGGGCGCTCGACCGGGCTGGCGATCAGCGTGCGCGGAGCTCTGGCCTGGCTGGGCGTGCTGATGGTCGCGGCCTATTTTGCCGGGGCCGGGGTGATCTGGTTCTGGCTGGACCGGCGGCCGTATAATTTTGTCACCTACCCCGATCTCGTCCTGCCCACCCACTGGGCGAACGTCACGAAGCTGCGCGGCCAGGCCGCCATCGCGGAGGGCCTGGACGGTTTTAAAAACCACAAGTGGCGGGAAGGCATGATGCGGCTGTCCGCCGGGCTGTCCCGCTATCCCCAGGACAGCAACGCCCGCCTCGCGCTGGCGCGCGTCTACATCGCGGTGAACCAGCGCAAGCAGGCGAAGGCCCTGCTCACCGGCGGTTTCGCTTGGGGGTATCCGGGAGCCGGCTACGTCCGCGACGTTTGCGGACTGGCGGCCGACAGTGAGGATTACGACTGGTTTATCGCGACCTGCGACACGGCGATGGGCCAGCTGGCGACCCTCCCCGGGCGCACGGCGGAGCGCCGGGATATTTTGCAACAAAAGCTGGCGGTGCTCCTGGCCGCGGGCCGGCCGGACGAGGTGCTGCGTCTGGTGGCGGCCGAGCCGGAGAACGGCCGGGCGGTGTTCCGGGAGTTCAACGTCATGGCGCTGCTGGCCAGCGCGCGGCCGGCGGAAGCGGTGGCGGCGGTGGAGGCTTGGCGAAAGGAGCGCGGCGTGGATCCGCAGGTGGCGCGGCTGCAGATCCGGGCGTTCCGCGAAGCCGGACGTTTCGACGACATGGAGCGCTCGATCGAGGAGCTCCGCGCTTTCGCCCCGACGGATCCGCAGCCGTACATCTATGGCATCATCCAGCGCTTCCTCGCCGGCCGGCGCACCGAGGCGGATCGCGCGCTTGAGAATTTCCTGCTGCGTTTCGGCGGCTCGCCGGGAGTGGTCCGGATGCTGGCCGCCCCGCTGGCGGAGATCAATGAATCGGCGCCGATCGAACGGCTCATGGCCCACGCCAGCGATCAGGGCTTCGACCTGACGCCGTTTCGCCAGGCGCTGTTGCGGGTGTGGTTGCATCAAGGCGACTGGGTGGCGGCCTGGGATGTCTTCAACGACATCAAGGCGTCCCTCAAGACGTCCGAGCCGTCGGTGATGGCCTGGGCCGAGCTGATAGGATGCATGATCAAGGCGGCGCTCGATCCCTCGGAAGGCGCGCAGAGCCGGCTGACGGATTTCGTGCGGGAGCGGCAGCTGCCGTTGAAAACGGACCGGGAGCTGGTCACGGTTTTGCGCCGGGCGGGACGTCCGGCGACCGCGCGCACCGTGATCACGTTCGCCCAAGGCGTTTATCCGGAGAACGCCACCTTGGAAACATGGCGCAAGGAGCTGGACCGCGAACTCGCGGCCGCCCAAGCCGTGGAGCAGGCCGCGAAGCCCGTGGTGGCCTCGAGGGCGGCCACTGCGCCGGCCGCGCCCGCCGGCCCGGCCCCGGCGCGCGAAGTCATTTCGGAGACGGTTTTCTTCAAGCAGCTGGCCGAATCGGAGAAAGCCAAGGATTTCGAAGGGGAGTTGCGGCAGATTCTCGACCTGCGTCTGGCCCGGCCCGACTGGCTGGAGGCCCGTCAGGAAGAGATTTTGGGCGAAGAAATCCGGCTCAACGGCCGGGTGGGGGATTTGGCGGCCCTGCATCTGGCGGCAAGCCTGTACCTTAACGGCGATAAAAATCGTTCTCTGCGCGCCGTCGGTCTGGCTCGCGAGTTGCACGCGGCCGGTTGTAAGGAGACGGGGATGCTGCTGGCGCAGGAACTCCTGCGCAAGATCCCCAATTATCCCCCGGCCAAACGCCTGCTTGCGGAATGGGGCGTCTCGGACGAAACGGTCCAGCCGTGATCGGAGCCGGTCGTGAGATCTCCTGTAACTAATAGGAACGCCAACGTCGGCAAAACGACGGCTTCTAGCCGGAAAAACGGGTTGCGGCTCGGCCTTGGCAGGCTCTACGCTTTCTTTTCTTGTCCGTGCGCAATCCGCACCGGGCAACGATCTTAACCTTAAGAAAATTGACCATGCCTATCGCTGTCGGCTCCAAAGCCCCGGATTTTACCCTTAAAACCAAGACCTCCGAAGGTCTCAAAGACATCAAGCTGAGCGACAATTTCGGGAAAAAGCAGACCGTGCTGCTGTTCTTCCCTCTCGCCTACACCAGCGTCTGCACCGACGAGCTTTGCGACGTTTCCAACGGCCTGGCCGGTTACGCCAGCCTCGGCGCCGAGGTCATCGGCATCAGCGTTGACAGCCCCTTCGCGCAGGAAGCGTGGGCCAAGGCCAGCAGCATCAAGATCCCGCTGGTGTCCGACCTGAACAAGGAAACCACCAAGGCCTACGGCGTCCTTTTCCCGGGTCTCGCCGGCATCGGCGACACCTCCGCCCGCGCCGCGTTCGTCATCGGCAAGGATGGCGTCGTCAAATACGCCGAGCAAACCGCGACGCCGAAGGATCTGCCCAACTTCGAGGCGATCAAGACCGCGCTCGCCAAATAAGCGTTTTTTTCCTCCGCGCCGCACATTCCTGTCGGCGCGGTTTTCTTTCCGAAATCCGCAATTCGCAAAACCGTCCTTCCGTGAGCCTTCCCAACCCGTTTAACACGCTCCAGTCGTTTTCCGCCAACGGTGCTTCCCACTCGTTCTATTCGCTGCCCGCGCTCGGCGCGGCCGGCTTTGACGTGAAGAAGCTGCCCGTCTCCATCCGCCTCGTGCTGGAGTCGCTGTTGCGCAATGCCGACGGCAAGCGCGTTTCGGAGCAGGCCATTCGCGATCTCGCGACGTGGGGCGCCAAGGCTCCCCGCACCGAGGAGATTCCCTTCGTGGTCGCGCGCATCGTGCTGCAGGATTTCACCGGCGTGCCGCTCCTCGTCGATCTCGCCGCCATGCGCTCGGCCGTGGCGCGCCTCGGCAAGAATCCCAAGATCATCGAGCCGCTCGTGCCCGTCGATCTCGTGGTGGACCACTCCGTGCAGGTCGATTTCGCCGGCTCGGCCGACGCGATGGCGAAGAACCTCGACCTCGAGTTCTCCCGTAACCGCGAGCGCTACCAGTTTCTCAAATGGGGCATGCAGGCCTTCGACACCTTCAAGGTCGTTCCCCCGGGCATCGGCATCGTGCACCAGGTGAACCTTGAATATCTCGCGAAGGGCGTGCTCAAGGACGGCAACGGTGTTTATTATCCGGATACGCTGGTCGGCACCGATTCGCACACCACGATGATCAACGGCATCGGCATCGTCGGCTGGGGCGTCGGCGGCATCGAGGCCGAGGCGGGCATGCTCGGCCAGCCCGTCTATTTCCTCACGCCCGACGTCGTCGGCGTGCACCTCACCGGCGCGCTGCGCGAGGGCGTCACCGCGACCGATCTCGCGCTCACGCTCACCCAGCTCCTCCGCAAGGCGAAGGTCGTGGGCAAGTTCGTCGAGTTCTACGGCCCCGGCGCCGCCGCGCTCCCGGTCGTGGATCGCGCGACCATCGCCAACATGGCGCCCGAATACGGCGCGACCATGGGCTTCTTCCCCATCGACGCCGAGTGCTCCAACTACCTCCGCGCCACCGGCCGCTCCGAGGAGCAGGTCGGCCTCTACGAGGCTTATTACAAGGCGCAGAACCTCTGGGGCATTCCGCAGAAGGGGCAGATCGAATACTCCACCGATCTCGACTTCGATCTCTCGACCGTCGTCCCGAGCGTCGCCGGCCCGAAGCGTCCGCAGGACCGCATCGAGCTCTCCAATCTCAAGCAGGAGTTTATCACCGCCTTCTCGAAGCCCGTCACCGAGGCCGGCTTCGGCAAAAAGGCCGAGGATTTCGCGAAGCGCGTCACGGTCGGCAACAACGGCAGCGCCCATCATTCCGGCGGCGGCAGCCAGGATCCCGTTTCCCTGGCCGACTCGCTCGCGAAGAACACCAATCCCACCACCGAGTTGGAGATGGCCAACAACCGTCCCACGCCGGACATCGTGCATACGGAGATCGGTCACGCCGCCGGCACCATCGGCCACGGCAGCGTCCTTATCGCCGCCATCACCAGCTGCACCAACACCTCCAACCCGAGCGTCATGCTCGCGGCCGGCCTCCTCGCGAAGAAGGCGGTGGAAAAAGGCCTCACGGTGAACCCGATGGTCAAATCGTCGCTCGCCCCCGGCTCGCGCGTCGTCACCGACTATCTGGAGAAGACCGGCCTCGCGCCCTACCTTGACCAGCTCGGGTTCCAGACCGTCGGCTACGGCTGCACGACCTGCATCGGCAACTCCGGCCCGCTCGATCCCAAGATCGAGGAAGCGGTGGTGAAGAACGATCTCGTCGCCGCCTCGGTGCTCTCCGGCAACCGCAATTTCGAGGCCCGCGTCCACCAGAACATCAAGAGCAACTTCCTCATGTCCCCGCCGCTGGTCGTCGCCTTTGCGCTCGCCGGCCGCGTGAACATCAACCTCACCACCGAGCCCATCGGCAAGGGCAAGGACGGCCGGGATGTTTTCCTCAAGGACCTCTGGCCTTCGCTTCAGGAAGTGCGCGATCAGCTGCAGGCCGCGCTCAAGCCCGAGGTCTTCCGCAAGCTTTACAGCGACTTCGCCGGACAGAACCCGAAGTGGAACGAGATCCCGTCCTCCGTTGGCAACGTGTACGCCTTCGACGCGTCCTCGACCTACATCCAGGAGCCGCCGTTCTTCACCGATTTCTCGCTCACGCCCGGCACCATCACGGAAATCCGCGGCGCCCGCGCCCTCGGCATCTTCGGCGACTCGGTCACGACCGACCACATCTCGCCCGCCGGCGCCATCAAGAAGAGCTCGCCCGCCGGCAAGTTCCTCCTCGAAAACGGCGTCACCTTCGAGGACTTCAACTCCTACGGTTCCCGTCGCGGCAACGACCGCATCATGACGCGCGGCACCTTTGCCAACGTCCGCATCAAGAACCTCATGCTCGGAGGCGAGGAGGGCGGCAACACGATCTACCAGCCCACCGGCGAAAAGGTCTCGATCTACGATGCCGCGATGAAGCACATCGCCAACAAGACCCCCCTCATCATCCTCGCCGGCCAGGAATACGGCACCGGCTCGTCCCGCGACTGGGCCGCCAAGGGCACCAATCTCCTCGGCGTCAAGGTGGTCGTCGCCCAGAGCTTCGAGCGCATCCACCGCTCCAATCTCGTCGGTATGGGCGTGCTGCCGCTCCAGTTCAAGGAAGGCACCACCGCGCAAACACTGAAGCTGGACGGCTCCGAGACGTTTGACGTCATCGGCCTCAACATCGGCATCAAGCCGCAGCAGGACCTCACCCTCCAGATCACCCGCCAAAACGGCCTCGTCGAGCATGTCCCGGTGCGCTGCCGCATCGATACGCCCATCGAAATCGACTACTATCAGCACGGCGGCATCCTGCCCTACGTGTTGCGCCAGATCATTGCCCGGAATTAAAGCTGTCGTCGCGAGGCCGGTTTTTCGAGCCGGCCTCGCACTTCTCTCCCACCATGGCCGACGTCCCTTCTCCCACCTTTCTGGTCGATGCCCAGTCCGATCCGGTTGTCATCCGCATCGACGGGCGCGCTTCGTTTCAAAACAGCGCCTGCCTGCACGACTTTTTCACCACGCTCATCCGGCAGAAGAAAATCCGTTTCGTGATGGATTTTCAGCAGTGCACGAGCATGGACAGCACCTTTCTCGGAGTGCTGGCCGGCGTGGCACTGGAATTGCGCAAGCATATTCCCCAAGGGAGCCTGGTGCTCTGCCGTGTGGGCCCGCGCAATCTGGAGCTGCTCAATAATCTCGGGCTGCACCGTCTGCTGACGGTTGATACGGGAGACGTGACGCCTTCTCTGGGCGCGAGCGCGCCGTTGGAGTGCACGCCGGATCGCGGTGAGTTGGAGAGCGCCCGGCTGGTTTTGGCCGCGCATGAGAACCTGATCGCCGCCGACGAGTCCAATCGCGCGAAATTCCAGGACGTCCTCGCGTTTCTAAAAAACCGCGTGGAGCAGGGCTGATTCCTTCCTCCGGCATGCTTGCGGGCGGGAATCGCCGGCGGGTGTCGTTTTTGTCGGCCAAAAGCCGTTTGCTTCCGGTCGTTTCTCCGGCTCACTCTGTCCCGACCATGTCAGCCGCCGAAACTTCCGCCTCCCTCCGTCCCGAGTCCCTGCCTGATGCCGCCGGCCACTTCGGCCCGTTTGGCGGCGTCTATGTGCCCGAGACGCTCATGACGGCGCTCAAGGAACTGGGCGAGGCCTACGACGCGGCCCGCCGGGATCCGGTTTATCAGGAAGAACTGAACCGTCATCTCAAGGAGTTCGCCGGACGTCCCACCGAGCTTTATTTTGCCGAGCGCCTGACACAGCACTGCGGCGGTGCCAAAATTTATTTCAAGCGCGAGGATCTCCTCCACACCGGCGCGCACAAGATCAACAACGCCCTCGGCCAGGTGCTGCTCGCCCTGCGCATGGGCAAGACGCGCATCATCGCCGAGACCGGTGCGGGCCAGCACGGCGTCGCCACCGCGGCGGTCTGCGCCAAGTTCGGACTGCAATGCGTGATCTACATGGGCGCGGTCGACATGGAGCGCCAGGCGCTGAACGTTTTCCGCATGCGCCTGATGGGCGCGGAAGTGCGCGGCGTCGAGGCCGGACAGAAGACGCTCAAGGACGCGGTCAACGAAGCCATGCGCGACTGGGTGACGAACGTGCGCGACACCCATTACATCCTGGGCTCCGCGCTCGGCGCCCACCCGTATCCGATGATGGTGCGCGATTTTCACCGCGTGATCGGCCGGGAGGCGAAGGCGCAGATCCTTGCGCGCGAGGGCCGGCTGCCCGACGAAATCGTGGCCTGCGTGGGCGGCGGATCCAACGCCATCGGCGTGTTCTTTGATTTTCTGGAAGACGCCGCCGTGCGCCTCATCGGCGTGGAAGCGGGCGGCCGGGGCATCGTGCGCGGCGAACACGCCGCCCGTTTCGAAGGCGGCAAGCTGGGCGTGCTCCAAGGCAGCAAGACCTACATTCTTCAGAATCCCGACGGGCAGATCGAGCTGACGCATTCCGTGAGCGCCGGCCTTGATTACGCCGCGATCGGACCCGAGCACGCCTACTATCGTGACACCGGGCGGATTTCCTACGCCTACGCGTGCGACGACGAAGTCATGGAGGTTTTCCAACTGTGCTCACGCCTTGAAGGCATCATCCCGGCCTTGGAATCGACCCATGCGCTGGTCGAAGGTCTCAAGCGGGCGAAGGCCCTGCCGAAGGATAAGATCGTGCTCGTGAACCTGAGCGGCCGCGGCGACAAGGACGTCAATCAAGTCGCGAAGCTGCTGGGCGTCACCTTGCGGTGAACACCCGGCAGCTTAAATCCTGAATCCCAAGCGGCTAAATCCTAAACGAGAGAAGAGCGAACGATGAGGCAGGGCAGTTCGTGCGTATTTACTCCACTATTATCAATCGTCTTGGCGGTTGATTTTAGGATTTAGCCGCTTGGGATTTAGGATTTCTTTTCAGACATGCAAAGCATGACAGGCTACGGCCGCGCTTCCGCCCCGATCGGCACGCACACGCTCACGGTCCAGGTGAGCTCGGTTAATCGCAAGACCCTCGATCTCACCGTCGCCCTGCCCGAGGTCTGGGAAAGTCTTGAACCCGCCGTGGGCGAGCTCGTCCGCAAATTTGCCGTGCGCGGCAAGGTTCACGTCGATGTCGAGCTGAGCGGTGCTGCCGGCACCGGCGGCCCCGCTTGGGATGAGGCCGCCGCGAGCGAGACCTTCAAGCGGCTCGCGGCCTTCGCCGCCAGCCGCGGCGTGGCGTTCACGCCGACGCCGGAGTTGCTCTGGCAACTGCTCAACACCCAGCGCAAGGGCGTCGACCTTCCGGATGCGGAAACCGCCCGGCCGGTGCTGGCCGAAACCCTGGAGGAGGCGTTGCGCGGCTTTGCGGCGATGCGGGCGAAGGAAGGCGAGGCGCTGTTCGTGGATTTCATCAAGCGCCTCGAAATCCTCTCCCGCCACGTGGCGGTCATCGCGGAGCGCGCGCCGCAGGTGCCGGCGGGCTACCGCGACCAGTTGCACAAGCGTCTGCGCGACGCCGGTCTGGAGCTGGATCTCGGCGATGAACGCGTGCTCAAGGAAATCGCGCTTTTTGCCGATCGCTGCGACATCACGGAGGAGCTCACGCGGTTGCGCAGTCACTTCGACCAGTTCGCGGCGCTGTTGCGCGCGGGGACGGAGATCGGTCGCAAGGCGGAGTTTATCCTGCAGGAGATCGGTCGCGAGGTTCACACCATCGGCAGCAAGGCCAACGACCTCACGATTTCGAAAAACGTGATCGAGCTGAAGAACGAGCTCGAACGCATCCGCGAGCAAATCGCGAACGTGGAGTGAGCGCGGGCGAGACCCCCGCGCTCACTCCACGAAATCCTAAATCCCAAGCGGCTAAATCCTAAACCAGTCACGACACCGTTCCGGCGCGGGCTTTGGTTAGGATTTAGGATTTTCAGTCGTTGCGCGGTTCGCGCAGGGAGTGGATGAGGTAGAGTCCCACGCCCACGCAGATGCCGGCGTCGGCCACGTTGAAGGTGGGGTAGACGTAGCTGCCAAAATGGAAATCGAGGAAGTCGATCACGTGACCGTGCACGAGACGGTCGAGGAGATTACCGACGATGCCGCCGCAGAGGAGGCCGAAGCTGATCTGCACCGGAAGTTGCCGCAGGCCGAGCGCGTGCCGCCAGGCGTAGATGCCGCCGAGGGTCACGAGGGCGAGCAGGGCGAGCAGGGTGCTCCGGCCCGCAAACATGCTCCAGGCGGCGCCGGTGTTGCCCACGTGAACGATGTAGAAGAAGTCGTCGATCACCGTGATCGCATCGGGCGAATCATAGGTGCCAAAGGGGAGAATGGCGTTGATCCAGAGTTTGGTGCCTTGATCCAGGACCAGAACAATCAGCGCCAACGTCCAGAGCCAGCGGTAGCGATGGAGGCGCTCCCGGCGGGAGCTCGCTGACGAGACGGCGGAGGAGGAAGGCGCGGGGAGGGACACGGCGGGAGAGGGCATGGACGGGTGTCAGGGGGCGCGGATTTGGCCGCGTCCCCTGAGGGTCACCGCCGGAGACGGGCTCCGGGCGGGAGCTGCTTATTCGTCGCCGCCATCGTCACCACCGCCGCCACTGAGGGTGCCGCCTTCTTCGCCCAGCTCGCCGAAGAGGCCGGCCTGGGTGCGGGAACGGTGGCGGTTCTTCTCGATATCCTTCTGGGCTTCGGCCGAGTAACGCGTGAACGGCACGGCGAGGAGACGTTCGCGGGCGATGGGCTTCTGCGTGATTTCGCAGGTGCCGTAGCTGCCGTCCTTGACGCGTTTGATGGCGGCTTCGACCTCGGAGAGCGCTTCCTGCTCGGAGGAAACGAGGGAGAGGGCGAAATCGCGGTCAAAGGTGTCGGTGCCGGCATCGGCCATGTGCTGGCCGTAGCTGGAGAGATCGCCGGCGTCGTCCTTGGCGGAGCGCTTGAGCGTTTCCTCGCTGTGGGTGTCGATCTGGCCGGTGAGGTGATTGCGGAGATCGAGCAGCAGCCGGTAATAGCGGCGGAATTTCTCGGGGATTTCGCTGTCGTCCTCGGCCGTGGGCTGCTTGGTCTTTTTCGGGTTGAAGCCGAGAATGTCCGCGAGGGAGGCGGCCTTGATGTGGTGAGGCTGGGCGGCCTTGGCGAGCTTGGCGGCGTCGATGTGCTTGCCTGATTTGGCGGCGGTCTTGGCCGCGGCGGCCTTGGCCTCGGTGTCGTTCTTCGAGGTGGTCTTGGCGATCTCGCGAATCTCGTCGAAGGAGAAGGAAATGGGGCGAACCTTTTCCTTGGTTTTGCTCTTTTCGAGGATCTTGCTGCGCAGGTCGGCGCGGGCGGAGGCCTTGGCGTTGGTCGCGGCTTTGGGCACGCTGACGGGGGCGGGCGTCTTGGCCGCCGGTTTGGAGACGGCGGGCTTCGAGGCGGGTTTGGCCGCGGGTTTAGCCGCGGGCGCGGGCTTGCCTTTGGCGACGGGCTTCGGCGCCGGCTTGGCCTTGGGTGCGGGATGCTTGGAGGTGGGTTTGGAAGGCTTCACGGGTTTCGTCTGAGATTTCTTAAGAGACTTCGCGGGTTGGCGGTTGGTCTTCTTTTTGGGAGCCGGGGCGGGCTTCTTGGTTTTTTTGGCCATGATGATTGGGGTGACGAAGAAAAGGGATCAGGTGCGGAGCGCCTCGGCGCAGCGCGGGCAGGTTTCGCCGTGCTCAGTCGTTTCCAGCGCGGGCACCCAGCGCCAGCAACGCGGACAGCGCACGTAGCCGAGTTCTTCGCCGTGACGGACGGTGACTTCGAAGGCGGGATTGGCGCCTTCCTGAAGGGTCACATGGGAGACAATGAAGAGCTCGGGCAGGAAATCGCGATGCTTCTCAAGCGTTTTGAAAAGCGGATCGGCGGGAGCGACGGAAAGGGTGATGACGGCGTCGAGCGACTTGCCGAGCTTGCCGGCGGCGCGGAGGGGCTCGATCGCTTCGTTGACCTTGGAGCGCACCTTGATGAGCGCGGCCACGTCGGCCTCGATCTCGGCGTTGGTCCACGCGGCGTCGGCCTCGGGCCAGTCTTGCAGGTGGATCGAGTCGGCGGAGAACTCGGTTTTCGTCGTGGCATAGGCCCAGGCTTCGTCCGCCGTGAAGGTGAGGACGGGGGCGAGGATTTTGACGAGAATGCCGAAGATGTGGTGGATCGCGGTCTGCGAAGAGCGGCGCAGCGGGTTGGTCGTGCCGAGCGTGTAAAGGCGGTCCTTCAGGATGTCGTGGTAGACGGCCGAGAGCGTCGTGGCGCAGAAGGAGCTCACGGCTTGGATGACGCGGTGGTACTCGTAGGCGTCGTAGGCAACGGTGGCCTCGGCGAGGAGCTTGGCGGTCTGGTGGAGCGCCCAACGATCAAGCGTGTCGAGCTGCGCGTAGGGCAGGGCGTCGGTCGCGGGGTTGAAATCCCAGAGGGTCGAGAGCTGGTAGCGCAGGGTGTTGCGCAGGTTGCGGTAACCCTCGGCGGCGTTGTTGAGGATTTTCTCCGAGAGGGTGATGTCCTGGGTAAAATCCTGGGACGCGATCCAGAAGCGGATGACGTCGGCGCCGTATTGGGCGATGAAGTTGTCGGAGGTCGGCGGCTTTTCGTACTGGCCGGACTTGGAGATTTTCTTGCCGTCCTCGCCGACGATGAAGCCGTGGGTGAGCACGGCTTTGTAGGGTGCGCCGCCCTGCGCGATGACACCGGTCCAGAGCGAGGACTGGAACCAGCCGCGATGCTGGTCGGAGCCTTCGAGGTAGAGATCGGCGGGCCACTGGGTGGCGCCCTGGTGATTTTTCAACACGGCGGCGTGCGAGGAGCCGGAGTCGATCCACACGTCGAGGGTGTCGCGTCCGGGTGTGAGCGCGACGGCGGCGGGCCAGCCGGCGGGAAGCGCGATGCCCGCGAGGATTTCGGCGGCGGGGGCGTCATACCAGAAGTTGGTGCCCTTGGTGGCAATCTTGTCGGCGACCGCGCGGATCACACCGGCGTCGATGAAAGCGGTTTTATCGGCGTCGTAGAACGCGATGATGGGCACGCCCCAGGAGCGCTGGCGGCTGATGCACCAGTCGGGCCGGGCCTCGACGGCGCCGCGGATGCGGGCCTCGCCCCAGGTGGGGACCCACTGGACGCCGGCGATGGACTTGAGGGCGGTTTCGCGCGGGGAGGTTGCGGAGGAAGCGGCTTTGCGATCGAGGCCTACGAACCACTGGTCGACGGCGCGGAAAATGATGGGCGTCTTGGAACGCCAGCAGTGCGGGTAGCTGTGAACGTATTTGGCTTTGGCGAGAAGCGCGCCGGCACCGGCGAGCTTTTTGAGGACGGCGAGATTGGCGGGCGAAGGTTTTTTGGCCGCGATGTCTTCAACCGTTTCCAACGTGCTCAGGCCGACGAGATCGGGCGGCACCTGGCCGTCGTCAAGGTAGCGGCCGTCGGCACCGACGGGGCAATAGATCTCCAGCTTGTACTTGAGGCCGGTGAGATAGTCGTCCGCGCCGTGGCCGGGAGCGGTGTGAACGGCGCCGGTGCCGGAGTCGGTGGTGACGTAGTCAGCGAGAACGACGGGCGAGGCGCGGTCGATGAAGGGGTGGCGGGCTTGTATGCCTTCCAGCTGTTTGCCCGAGCGGAAATTATTACCGTCGACCAAGACTAGCTTGGTTTTCTCTTGGAACTCAGTCGCGAGGGTGTGGGCGACAAAGAAGCGCTCGGTTTCGGAGCCAACGATCTCGTATTCGATATCCGGGTTTACCGCGATGGCCAGATTCGCGGGAATCGTCCACGGGGTGGTTGTCCAAATCACAAAGCTGATCGGCTTATCCGTGGGGAGCCCGAACTTTTCTGCTTCCGTTAGAGGCACGGCGAATTTCACCCAGATGGCAATGGACGTGTGGTCCTTGTACTCGATCTCGGCTTCGGCGAGGGCGGTCTCGAACGGGATGGACCAATAAACGGGCTTCTTGGAGCGATAGACCAGGTTGTTTCCAACGAAGGCCGAGAAGGTCCGGATGATGTCGGCTTCGTAGGCGGGATTCTTGGTCTTGTATTCGGAATTCCAGTCGGCGAGGACGCCGAGGCGTTTGAACTGCCGGGTCTGGGTGGCGATCCAGCCTTCGGAAAAGGTATCGCACAGCGTGCGCATTTCCGCGGTGGAGACCTGTTTGTTCTCGGCCTGGAGCTGGCGCATCACCTTTTGCTCGATGGGCAGGCCATGGCAGTCCCAGCCGGGGACGTAGGGCGTGCGGAACCCGCGCATGGACTTATGGCGAAGGGTGATGTCCTTGAGCGTCTTGTTAAGCGCGGTGCCGATGTGGACGTCGCCGTTGGTGAAGGGCGGGCCGTCGTGGAGGACGAAGGTTTTGCCGGTGGCGGCGTTCTTGCGCTGGATGGCGGCGTAGAGGTCGAGTTTCTCCCAGTGGGCGAGGCGGGAAGGCTCGCGCTGCACGAGATTGGCCCGCATCGGGAAATCTGTCTTGGGAAGCTGGAGAGTGTCTTTCAGGTCTTGCGCCATGCCAAAGAAAAGCGGCGAAGGCTACCCCCCGCCCCCCCTGAGTCAAGGCCGCGCGCCGGTTGAGGAGCGAATGGGGCCGATGAACTGAAATTGGCCGTCGGTCGCCGCAGGCGCTGGGAGCCGGTCAGGGGTGCGCCGCGGGCTTGAGCAAAACCACGTAATCGAGGGTTTCTCCGGGGAGGGAGAGCGCTTCGCCGGGGGCGAGCGGGCGGCTCCAGAGGGCGGCGTCGGTGCGGTTGAGCCCGTGATCGCGCCAGATGGTTTTGCTGTCGGTCGGCTTGAACCCGGCGGCGGTCAGTGAGCGGGCGAAGGCCTCGGCGGCGGCGGCGACGGCCGGTTCTTGCGGTTTCAGCGTGATCACGGGGTGCGTGCCGGTGGAGAAGAGCACGAAAACCGTGGCGCCCTTCGAGGCCGGGTTGAGACGGAAACCGAGATTGGTTTTGAGCGCGGGATCGCTGAGACGGCGGGTGGCGATCCAGGAGGCGCCGTCGATGACGGCGGGCAGGAGATCGAAGGTGTTGTCGGAGGAGCCGTCCACGTCGGTATAAACCGGGCCTTGCGCCTCGATCGCACGATCGATGAAGACGGCGGGGTTGGCGGGATTGGAGCTGCGCAGGTCCTGCACGAGCGCGTCCGGGGCGGCGGGCGGAGGCGTGCCGCCGGATTGCTGATAAACAATCATCTGGTCGTCGTGGCCGTGACCGTCGGAGATCGCGATCACGTTGCGGCCGGGCGCGAGCGGGGTTTTCCAGAAAAACACGTTGGCGACAGGAATGCCGGGGGTGGTGGTGACGGCGCCGTTCTTGGCTTTGCTTTCGGAGTCGGGCAGGCGGTAGTCGCCGTTGCGCTGCGTGCCCCGGGTGACGCCGTTCACGGTGAGCGTGAGTGTGGGGGTGTTGGCGTAGGCCTTGATGCCGTTGTCGGCGGCGAAACGACGCAGGAAATGAGTGCGGCCGTTGAGGTGGACCACGGGGCGGTCGGAATGGAGGAACGCCTGAAAGAGAAAATAGATGTCCTTGGGCTGTCCGGCGAGGGTGATGAGGCCCTTGGTGTTGCGGTTGTCCCTGAACTTGTGGTCGTAAAATTCACGGAAGACCCACCAGAAAAACAGCGGACGGTTTTCGGTGTCGTCACGGCAGACGGTTTGGAGGCGGTACTCGGTGAACATCTCCGCATATTCCTCGGGTTCGAATTTGTCGACCGACCAACGGAAGGTGCCGTAGGGGACGTGATGGGTGAGCCAGTCGCCCGCGCCGGTTTCGGAAATCAGGGCGTTGCGCGGCATGGCCTTGAAGCCGGAAAGCTGGCCGCCGTACCAGCCGGCGTAGGTGTTCCAGGCGACGAAGTCGCAGTTTTGCGGCTCGGAGATGTTGGCCGCGTAGGTGACGAGCCGGGTGGAGTCCTCCTCGTGGATGACCTCAGCGTAACGGCTGGCGGTGGCGGCGATGGTCTCGTTGCCGCAGCTCCAGAAAAGAATGGCCGGGTGATTCCAATTTTGGCGCACCATCTCGCGGGTGAGTCGTTCGCCGTCGGCGGTGACGGCCTTGTCTCCGTTGACCGCGCCTTTCCATACCTGGCCGGCGAATCCGTTTTCCGCCCACACGGCGATGCCCTGCCGGTCGGCGAGATCATATTCGAGATGACTGTGCGGATAATGCGCGAGGCGCACGGCGTTCACGCCCAGGTCGGCCAGCATCTGGAAATCGTTTCGCGGCGCTTCGTCGCCCACGGCATTCCAGGCGTCCTCGCTTTGCTCATGCTTGTTGACGCCGCGAAACTGGACCTCGCGGCCGTTGAGCAGGAACTTTCCGTTCTTCATGGCGATCGTGCGGAAGCCGGTGCGTTCCGTCACCGCGTCGCTGGGAACGCCGTTCACGGACAACTCCGTGCGCACGGTGTAAAGATTGGGCCGGCCGAGATCCCAGAGCTGCGGATGGGGAATGAGGCCGCGGGCGGTCACGGTGACGGTGGCGCCGGCGGGAACGGTTTGGGCCACCTGAAATTCGGCGGCGGCCGCGCCGTCGGGAGCGGTCACGAAATGGCGGACGAGCACGTTGGCGGGGATGGCGAGGGGATTGCGGACAACCGTGCGTACGCCGAGCTCGGCCTGGCCGGCGGTGATGGCGGCGGGCGTGAGGTAAACGCCGCTGGAGCCGGAGTCGGGGGCGATGTGGACCATGCCGGTTTTGACGAGCCAGGCATGGCGGAACATCCCGCCGTTGACGTAGAAGAGAGGCGAGCGGGCGAGGCTGCCGACGACCTCGTCGTCACGGTTGCCCACGCGGATGACGAGTTCGTTGGGCCGGTCGAATTGCACCGCGGGAGTCAGGTCGAACGCGGAGGCGGTGAACGCGCCGACGTGGCGCCCGATGTGCCGGCCGTTGACAAACACGTCCTTCACGGTGGCCGCGCCTTCGAGCATGAGCAGGAAGCGGCGGTCGTGGCCGGCCGCGGCGTCAAAGGAAATCCGATACCAGCCGGCGGTGTTGTCGGGCAGGCCGGACTGGCGGAAAATATGGGGCACGGTGACCGCTTGCCAGCCGACGGTCTGGGATGGCGGCTCGAGCGCGGCGCCGGCGGGATTTTTATCCTCGATGAATTTCCAGGCGACCAGCGCGGTGGTTTCGCGGGGAGAAGGAGTGGCTTGAGGCAGAGCGGAAAGCAGGGGGACGGCGCCCAAGGCGGCGATGACGAGGATAAATTTAAACATCGGGGTAAGGGGAATAAGCTTCAGGTCGAAAGGGAACGGGCGGCAAGTTTTTCGCCGGCGGCGATGCAGGCAGGGAGGGAAATGCCGTCGCGAACATGGCCGCCAATGAACAGTCCGGGGTGGGCCTGCTCGGCGCGGGTCATGGTTTCGAGAAAGCGTTCGTAGCCGAGCGTGTACTGGGGAATGGCGTGCGGCCAGACGGTGCGGCGAACGAACACCGGATCGCCGCGCACGCCGAGGAGCGCGGCCAGTTCGTCGCGCACGAGTGCGAGGAGGGCTTCGTCGGTGAGGCGGGCGAGCTCGGGATTGCGACTACCGCCGGTCATGACGGTGAGGGCGACGTGGTCTTCGGGCGCGCGGCCGGGGAAAAGCGTGGAGTTGAACAGCACGCCCATAATCGAGCGGCGCTCGAGGGGCGGCACGAGCAGGCCGAAGCCGTCGAGCGGATGGTCGATCTGGTCGCTCCGGTAGCCGAGGAAAAGCGAGGAGACGGGCGGGTATTCGATGTCGGCGAGGGATGCGAAGGGACGGTCGGACGGCTCAGAGCCGGAAGCGGCAGCGGAAGGCAGGCTAAGCTCGGCGAGCGCGGCGGCGGGAAGGGCGAGGAGGACGGCGGAGAAAAGTTGCGAGCGGGGCGGTGAACCGGAGTCGGGGGAAGTCCACTGGATCTGCCAGGGCTGGCCGGCGGATGGCGGGACGAGCGCGGTGACGCGGGCGTGAAGTTCGACGCTGCCGGCGGGAAGGCGGGCGGCGAGGGTGCGGGGAAGGGTTTCGAGTCCGTCGGCGAAACTGACGATGGGCGCGGCACCGGCGGGTTCGCCGCGGGCGCGACGGGCTTTGGCGGCGGCGATTTGCCCGCGGATGATCGAGCCGTGCGACTGCTCCATCGCCCAGAGCGAGGGGAAGCTATGGCGCGCGGAGAGTTTTTCGGCGTCGCCCGCGTACACGCCCGACACGAAGGGGCTCAGGCCGTAATCGACCCACTCGCGGCCGAAGTGGGATTCGACAAAGGCGGCCAGACTGACGTCGGCCGGTCGGGTGCGCGGGCGGGTGAAGATTTCGCGGAGCAGGCGCCATTTTGCGCCGGTGGAAAAAAGCTTCGAGACCAGCAATGCGGGTGGCGAGGCGGGGACGGCGACGAGCCGGCCGTTGCGCACGAGGTAGCGGTTTTTCGCCTCGGGCCGGGCCTGAAGCGTGGCGGCCTCGAGGTCGAGTTCGCCGAGGAGGGCGGCGACGGCCGGGGTTTGCTGAAGGGAGTTCGGACCGCCTTCGACGAGCCAGTCGCCGTCGCGTTCGCTGCGGATGGAGCCGCCGAGGCGGGACGAAGCTTCGAAGAGACGAACGGTTTTCCCCTGCCGGACGAGACGGTGGGCGGCGGCGAGACCGGTGATGCCTCCGCCGATGATCGCGATGGGAAGGGAGGCGTTTCCGGCGGGATTCACGGGAGGAGTGGGGCGGCGCCGTGGTTACTTCCAGGTCGTCACGGTGTCGACGAGGGCCTGCATGCACTCGATCTTGGCCTGCGGCGTGATGCCGTGGCCGAGATTGAAAATATGGCCGGTGGTGTCGCGCAGGGATTCGAGCAGGCGTCCGGCTTCGCGGGCGACGATGTCCGGCGTGGTCTGCATGAGCACGGGGTCGAGGTTGCCTTGGACGGCGATGTTGGCGGGCAGCGTGCGGCGGACGATGGCGAGATCGTTGGTCCAGTCGACGCTGACGGCGCGCACGCCGGAAAACGCCTGGTCGGTGAGATGGGGTGCGGTGCCCTTCGCGTAAAGGATGACCGGGAAATCGGGCGGAAGCGCGGCGGTGATCCGGCGGATCCACTGGAGCGAAGCGGCCTCGTAATCGGGCCCGGCGATGATGCCGCCCCACGAATCGAAAATCTGGATCGCGTCGGCGCCGGCGGCGATCTGCATCTGGAAATAAACGATGAGCGCGGCGGTGAGTTTTTCGAGCAGGGCGTCGAAGGTGGCGCGGTCGGTGTAGAAGAGGAGTTTGACGCGCTCGAAATCGTCCGAGCTGCCGCCTTCGACCATGTAGGTGGCGAGCGTCCACGGGGAACCGCCGAAGCCGAGGAGCATCTTTTCGCCGGCGAGTTCCTTTTTGAGCAGGGCGAGCGTGTCGCCGACGTAGCTCAGGCGCTCGGGGACGGCGGAGACGGGGGCGAGGGCGTCGACCTGCGCGCGGGTTTCAATGCGGCGGGCCATCTCGATGCCGCCCGTGTCGCGGAAGGCGTAGGGCTGGCCGAGGGCCTCGGGGATCACGAGGATGTCCGAGAACAAAATGGCGGCGTCGAGTCCGGGAAAACGGCGCAGCGGCTGGAGGGTGACCTCGGCGGCGAGCGCGGGGGTTTTCACCATTTCGAGAAAGGAGGACTTCGCCTTGAGCGCGCGATATTCGGGCAGGTAGCGGCCGGCCTGGCGCATGACCCAAAGGGGCGGCCGGTCAAGCGGCTGGCAGGCGAGGGCGGAGAGGAAACGGTCGCGGGAGGTCATCGGAGGGAAACCACTAATGAACACTAATAGGCACGAATGAAGCAGGATTCTAAATGCCGGATCAGTGATGATTAGTGGCCATGGGTGGTTTCAAAATCGGTCCAATCGCGGGGGCGGAGGAAGTCGGTGTGCAGGCGGGCCTCGGCGGTGCCGGGCGCGGGGGCGTAGTTGTATTTGAAACTCACCAGCGGGGGGAGGCTCATAAGGATCGACTCGGTGCGGCCGCCGCTTTGCAGGCCGAAGTGCGTGCCGCGATCCCAGACCAGGTTGAATTCCACGTAACGGCCGCGTCGGTACAACTGCCAGTCGCGCTCGCGTTCGCCATAGGGCGTAGCTTTGCGCTTCGTGACGAGGGGCAGGTACGCGGGAAGGAAGGCGTCGCCGACGGCACGGAGCGCGGCGAAACTGGCGTCGAAACCAGGAGCGTTGAAATCGTCGAAAAACAAGCCGCCGATGCCGCGGGGTTCGTCGCGGTGCCTGAGGTAGAAATAATCGTCGCAGTTCTTTTTCCACTGCGCGTAACGCTCGTCGCCGAAGAGGCGGACGGCGTCGCGGGCCGTGCGGTGCCAATGGACGCAGTCTTCCTCGAAGCCGTAATAGGGCGTGAGATCGAAGCCGCCGCCGAACCACCAGACCGGCGCGGCGGAGCCCGGTTCTCCCGCGCAGAAAAAGCGGACGTTGGCGTGGCTCGTCGGCACGTAGGGATTGCGCGGGTGGATGACGAGCGAGACGCCGAGGGCCTGCCAGGGCAGGCCGGCGAGTTCGGGCCGGTGCGCGGTGGCGGAGGGCGGAAGCTGGTGGCCGTGAACGTGGGAAAAGCCGACGCCGGCCTTTTCGAAAACCGCGCCCTCGGCGAGCACGCGGGAACGTCCGCCGCCACCCTCGGCCCGCGTCCAGACGTCCTCTTGAAATTTCCCGGCTCCGTCCTCCGCTTCCAGTTCGCGACAAATGCGGTCCTGCAGGTTGAGCAGGTAGGTTTTGACGGCGGAGAGATCGGGGGCGGACATGGCGGTCCGGGAGTCTCTGCGCTTTAGTCGGCGCGGTGCAACACGCCTTTGCCTTCGCGCACGCGCTTCCAGAGTCGCGCGCCCACACCATAACGCGGGCTGATGACCGCCGAGACCAGGAAGGCCACGCCGAGGCTCAGGACGATGCTGGCGCCGCTGGCGAGGCCGAGGTGATAGCTGACGAGAATACCCGCGAACGAGCCGACCAGGGCGGTGGCGACAGAAACGAGGAGCAGGTGGCTAAGCCGGTCGCACCAGAGATAGGCGGTGACGGCGGGCAGGAGAAAAAGGCCCAGGGCGAGAACGATGCCCATGGCCTGAAGCGCGGCGATGAGGTTGAGCACGGTCAGGCAAAGCACGCCGATGTGGGCGAGCCCGCTGTGGCCGCCGGTGGCGCGGTGAAAGATGGGATCGAAGGTTTCGAGCAGGATGCTGCGGTAAAACACCAGGAAGACGACGACGGTCAGGGCGCTGGCCAGGGCGGAGAGCCGGAGGTCGGAGGGGCTTACGCCGAGGATGTTGCCGAAGAGAAAATGCATCAGATCGATGCGGCTCTTGAGCAGGCTCACGAGCGCCACGCCAAGGGCGAAGAAGATGATGAAGAGCGAGCCGAAGGCGGCGTCCTCTTTCACCCGGGTGAGCCGGCTGAGCAACGCGCTGCCGGCGGCGGTGAGCAGGCCGGCGATGAGCGCGCCGAAGAAAAGCGCGAGGGTGCTGGTGCCGAAGAGGGCATAGGCCAGCGCCACGCCGGGCAGGAGCGAATGGGACAGGGCATCGCCCATCAGCGCGAGGCGGCGCAGTACGAGAATGCTGCCGAGCAGGCCGCCGCTCAGGCTCAGCAACACGGCCGAGAGCAGGCCGCGTTGCATGAACCCGTAGCTGAACGGCTCGACGAAGAGATCGTGAAAAGTCATGGCGGCGCCTACCCGGGGAAATGGGCGGTGGGGTGAACGGGCAGGTGATCGTGGAGGCAGGGGCCGCCGCGGAAGGCGAGATCGATGTTGGCCTCGGTCAGCACGCCGGCGACGGGACCGCTGGCGATGAGGCGGGTGTTGAGCAGGACGCCATTGGTGAAATGCCGCCGGGCGAGTTCCAGATCGTGGACGGAGGCGAGCACGGTGCGTCCCTGCGCCTCCCAGGCCCGGACAATGTGGGTCAACTCCTCGGTGGCGTAGAGATCGAGTCCGGCGAACGGTTCGTCGAGGAGGAAGATGTCGGCGCCCTGGGCGATGGCCCGGGCCAGGAAAACGCGTTGCTGCTGTCCGCCCGAGAGCATGCGGATCTGGCGGTCGGCGAGCGCGGTGACGTTGAGCTCGGCGAGCGCGCGATCGACGCAGGCGTGGTCGGTCTTCGAAAGCCGCTGCCAGGGTTTGAGCGAGGGATAGCGCCCTTGCTCGACGACGGCGCGGACGGTGATGGGGAAATCCCAGTCGATCGTCTGCCGCTGCGGCAGGTAGGCGAGGCGGGGGAGCTGGTGGCAGGCATGGGCGTCGCCGATGCGGATCTCGCCGCCGCCGAGGTCATGCCAGCCGAGGATGGAGCGGAGCAGGGTGCTTTTGCCGGCGCCATTGGGGCCGAGCACGGCGGTGAGGCTGCCGCAGGGCACGGCCGTCGTCACGTCATCGAGCGCGGGCTGGGCGCCATAACGCACGGTGACGTGGGAGAAGCGGAGGATGTTGTGCGTGTGGGCGGACAAAGGGCGAAAGGGGTAGGGGAAGAGCGGATGCGGATCAACGCAAGGCGCGGACGATGGTATCCACGTTATGGCGAAACATGCCGGGGTAGGACGCCTCGGGCGAGCCGGGAGCGGCCAGGCTGTCGGTATAAAGGGACGGGGCGACGGCCACCCCGGCCTCGCGGGCGATGAGCTCGGGGATTTTGGGGTTGCTGGTGGATTCGATAAAGACGGCGGGGACGTGCTGCCGGCGGATGAACGTGATGATGCGGGCGAGCTGGCGGGCGTCGGGTTCCTGGTCGGGACTGAGGCCGGAGATCGGCACGATGGTCAGGCCGTAGCCCCGGGCGAGGTAGCCGAGGGCGTCGTGCGAGGTGACGAGCTTGCGGTGCGCTTCGGGGAGCGTGGCAAACTGGGCGACGGCGTAGGCTTGGAGCGCTTCCAATTCGCGGGTGAAGGCGGCGGCCCGCGCGTTGAAATCGGCGGCGTGTTCCGGCGATTGTTTCACCAAGGCGGCGCGGATGTTGTCCACGTAGCGAATGACGTTGCGCACGTCCTGCCAGGCATGCGGGTCGGGGCGACGGTTCGCCGAAGTGGCTTCGTCCGTCGCGGCGGGCAACGGAGAAAGGCCTTCGCTGGCGGTGACGAGGACGCCGTGAAAACCGGAATTGGCGATGAGCTTGCCGAGCCAGGTTTCGAGGCCGAGGCCGTTGACCACGACAATATCGGCCTTGGCCATCAGGCGGATGTCGGCGGGCTTGGGTTCGTAGGCGTGGGGATCGACGCCGGGCTCAATCAGGCAGAGGACGCGAACATCGGAATCGCCAACGCGTCGCACGAGGTCGTCGAGGATCGTGTTGGTGGTGAGGACGAGCGGTTGGGCAACGGCCAGGCCGGCGGACAGGAAAAAAAGGAAGAGCCGGAGGACGGGCATTTCCGGCACTATAACAAAGCTGGCAAGAGGAGCGACCCGGCAGCGGCCGGATTACGGATTATTTTTTGCCGGGCAGCGTGAACTTCACCAAGGGCGCCGTCGCGTCGTCGGCGGGTTCCTCGGCGGCCGTGCCGCTGATGGGCGAGAGCGGGCCGGCCGCGGGCGCCGCGGGGTTGGCGGTCGCGGTGGCGGTGGCGACGGGAGCGTGGCTTTTGAAAACGGAGGTGGCGGGCAGGAGGGTGAAGCCTTTTTCAATGAGGCTGGCCATCTGCAGGTCGCGGGTCTTGCGGTCGGGGCTGCCCATGATGACGGCGATGAGGCGGTGGCCGTTGCGCTCGGCGGTGGCGGCGAGGCAGAAGCCGGCGGCGTTGGTGAAGCCGGTCTTGAGGCCATCCACGCCGGCGACGTGGCCGAGCAGGTGGTTATGGTTGATCATGAGGACCTGCTGGGCGCGCTGGGCGCCGCCGAACGCGCGCTGCTTGGTGGACGTGTAGCGGAGGACGTCGGTGTTAAGGATCAATTCACGGGCGAGGGTGGCGAGATCGCGCGGGGTGGTGAGATCGGCTTTCTGGCCCTTGGAGGGCGGCAGGCCGTGGGGCGAATGGAACGTCGTGCGGGTGAGGCCGAGCTGCTGGGCACGGGCGTTCATGCGCTCGACAAAACCTTCGCGGGACCCTGCGACGGTGCGCGCGAGGGCGACGGCGGCATCGTTGGCCGACTGGATCATCAGCGCGTAGAGCAGTTCATCGACGGTAAAAACCTCTTTTTCCTTCAGCCACACCTGGGTGCCGCCGATGCGCGTTTCCTCGGCGGTGATGGTGACGGGCGTATCGAGCGTGATCTGGCCGGCCTTGATCGCGTCATAGACCACGAGGAACGTCATCAGCTTCGTGACGCTGGCGGGCGGGGAGACTTCGTCCGGGTTGTCCTGAAACAGCACCTGGCCGGTGGTGGCGTCGGTGATGATTTCGCCCTTGAAGGCGGCGGCCGGGGCGGCCTGCGCGACGGCGGCAAGGGCGCAGAGGCAGAGAAGGGAGGCGGAAAGACGGAGACGCTCGAAAATCATGCGCGGAGAGAAGGGGCATTTTTCCGGCGTGCGGGCGAGCAAGAAAACGCCGGCTCCGCACGGCGGTGGCGGGCTATTTTCCGGAGCGGGTTTGCTCCAGCGGCAGGTCGTGCAGCTTCAGCTCCGGGTTCTTTTCGACGAAGTAGCGCATCGTCCAGTCGTTGGGGAAAAGGGCGACGGGGTTGTCGAACTTGTCGGTGCCGAAGCTCACGCCGCTGGCGAGGATGAGCGACTGCGGGTTCTTGAGGCTGGGGTGCGGCTCAAGCCACTTGAGGAGCGTCCACGGGGTGGGCTCGAGGCGCGACTCCGCGTTGTACTCGGCCTTGAGCCGGTATTGCACGACCTCGAATTGCAGCGGGCCGACCGCCGCGAGCAGGGTCGCTCCGGGCGGGGCGTTGCGCGGCTGGAAGGATTGCACGACGCCTTCCTGCAGGAGTTGCTCGAGGCCGGCGCGGTATTTCTTCGAGTCGCCTGAATTGGGGTTGGAAATATACACGAACACCTCGGGCGGAAAACGCGGGATCTCGTCGAAGGCGATAGTGCGGTCCTCGGTCAGCGTGTCGCCGATGCCGAAGGAATCGTGGCCGACCAGGCCGATGACGTCGCCGGGCCAGGCTTCGTCCACCGTCTCGCGCTCCTGACCGAAGAGCTTGTGCGAGGAGGAGAGGCGCACGTTTTTGCCGGTGCGCTGGTGGATGACGACCATGTCGCGGTTGAACTTGCCGGAGCACACGCGCAGGAAGGCGATGCGGTCGCGGTGCTTCGGATCCATGTTGGCCTGGATCTTGAAAACGAAGCCGGAGAATTTCTCGTGCGTAACCGGCACCTCGCGGGCCTCGGTGGGCGCGGGCGCGCCGGGCACGGTGATCGAGACGGAGCGGCGCGAGGTCGGCGGAATGGAGTTTTGCAGGAAACCCTCGAGGAGGAGCTGCACGCCGAAGTTGTTCACGGCGGAGCCGAAGAACACCGGGGTCTGCTTGCCGGCGTGGACGGCGGCCGCATCGAAGGGTGCGCTGGCGCCGTCGAGCATGTCGATCTGCTCGGCCACTTCGGCGTAGGTGTAGTCGTCGAGTTTTTCGCGGACGATGGCGGAGTTGAGTCCGGTGACGTTGACGGGAGCGCGGAAGGCGCCGTGCGGCGTGCGCTCAAAGAGATGCACCTGCTTGTGGCGGCGGTCGAACACGCCGCGGAAGGACGGTCCGTTGCCCAGCGGCCAGGTCATCGGGCAGGGGGCGAGGCCGAGGACGCTTTCCAGCTCGTCGATCAGCGTGAGCGGGTTGAGCGTGGGGCGGTCGCACTTGTTGATGAAGGTGAAGATCGGCACACCGCGCCGGCGGCAGACTTCGAAGAGCTTGCGCGTCTGCGGCTCGATGCCCTTGGCGGCGTCGATCACCATGAGCGCGGCGTCGACGGCGGTGAGCACGCGGTAGGTGTCCTCGGAGAAATCCTTGTGGCCGGGGGTGTCGAGGAGGTTGACCGCGTACCCCTGGTAGTCGAACTGGAGGACGGTCGAGGACACGGAAATGCCGCGCTGCTTTTCCAATTCCATCCAGTCGGAGGTGGTGGCGCGCTGGCTCTTGCGGGCGGTGACGGTGCCGGCGAGATGGATGGCGTTTCCGTAGAGGAGGAATTTCTCGGTGAGCGTGGTCTTGCCCGCGTCGGGGTGCGAGATGATCGCGAAGGTGCGGCGGCGGGCGATTTCCTGGGCGGGCGTCATGGCGAAACTCCCAAGGCAACAGGTCGCGGGCGGGGAGGGGAAGTCTTAATTGGGGGCCGGGCGCGGCGGCGGGCGGCGCAGTTTAACAAAAATATGCAACTTGCAAGATGGAGCCCGAAGCCGCGGTGCGCAGTGTTGGCGCGTCACGATGCAATCATGGTGATCGCCCTTTCTCTCCTCGGATTTTTTTATGTTGTCGGCTTGCTTGCCCTGGCGGGCGCGTTGTGGCGCGTGCCCGAAGGATTCGAGGATGAGAAGGGTTTCCATGTCGGTCCGCGTCCTGGTTCGTTCGACGAGGAAATACTTTGAGCTTCTACTGGCGGCGAGGCGCGTGATGATGCGGCCATGTCGTCGCCCGTCGCCTCCCTGAAACTCAAAGCCAACGCCAAGTCCCGCGTTCTCTCCGGTCACCCCTGGGTGTTTGCCAACGAAGTGGAGACCCTGCTTGGCGCCGAGCACGATGGCGCGGTCGTCGAATGCCGGGATCGCGCCGGCCGTTTTCTGGGCAGCGGTATCTACAACTCCAAGTCGCAGATCATCTGGCGCCGGTTGAGCACGCAACGCGTGGCGCTCGACGAGGTCTACCTGCGCGGCGCGCTGACCAAGGCCATCGCCCGGCGCGACCCGGCTTCGCGCCACCGCCGGCTCGTCTGGTCGGAGTCGGACGACCTGCCCGGCGTGGTGGTCGACCAGTTTGGCGACACGCTGGTGCTGCAAGTCCAGTCGCTCGCGATGGATCAGCGCACATCGCTGATCGTCGATCTGCTCGCCGAGCTGCTCTCGCCGGCCGAGATCATCGTGCGCAACGACGCGCACATCCGGAAACTCGAGGGCCTCCCGCTCGGCGTGTACACGCGCAGCGGCCAGGCCTGGGCGCCGCGCTGGGAAAAGATCGACGGCTTCGACTACTGGCTCGACCTCCAGAGCGGCCAGAAAACGGGCTTTTACCTCGACCAGCGCGAGCAGCATTCGGTGCTGGCGAAGCACTGCGCCGGCAAGCGCGTCCTCGACGCCTTCTGCAACCAGGGGCCGTTCGCGTTGCACGCGGCGCGGGCGGGGGCGAAGGAAGTGCTTGGCCTGGACAGCGCCGCGGACGCCATCGACCAGGCGAAGAAGAACGCGGAGCGCAACGGCGTGAACGCCTCCTTTGCCGTCGCCAATGTTTTCGACTGGTTCAACGACCCCGCGCGCCACGGCGAGCCGCTCTGGGACGTGATCGTGCTCGATCCACCGCCGTTCGCGAAGTCGAAGAGCGCGCTCGAGGGGGCGCTGCGCGGCTACAAGGAGATCAATCTCCGCGCCATGCAGAGCCTCGTTTCGGGGGGCGTGCTCGCGACGTACACGTGTTCGCACCACATGCAGGACGCGGAGTTGCGCAACGTGCTCGCCGGGGCCGCGACCGACGCCAAGCGCAAGGTCCGCATCATCGAGTTCTGCCACCAACCCGCCGACCACCCGGTGCTGGTGACCATGCCGGAAAGCGAATACCTCCGCGGATACATCGTGCGCGTCGAGTGACGCGCGGCGAAGCTCCCGACAAGGGCCGGACGCCGCATTAAATCCCAAGGCGCGCCGGCCGCTTCCTCCATAAGTCGGCGGTTCGGTTCAGATTTTATTTGGACTTTGGGGGTTTGGCGGCTGGAGTTTCGTTCATGGCTTGGTCCACCGTTCATTGGAAAAGCGACGTCATCGGAAAACAGACCACGATGCAGGTGTTGCTGCCCGAGACGGGCACGCCGCCCTACGCCACGTTTTACCTGTTGCACGGGCTGTCCGACGATTCGACCACGTGGTTGCGGCGCACGCGCATCGAGTCGCACGTGCGCGACTTGCCGCTGATCGTGGTGATGCCTGACGGCTACCGCGGCTTCTACACCGACAACGACCAAGGGCCGGCCTACGCGCGGCACATCGGCGAGGAGCTGCCGGCTTTCGTCGAGCGCACCTTTCGCGCCCGGGCGGAGCGCGGGGCGCGCGCCATCGGCGGGCTTTCGATGGGCGGGTTTGGCGCGCTGCGCGTGGGGCTGGGGTATGCGGATCGCTTTTGCTCGATCAACAGCCATTCCGGCGCGGTGGGTTGGGGCAACATCACGGGCGGCCAGAGTTATTGGGAGGAAGCGCAACGGCGCGGCTGGCCGGTCGAGTTCACCGCGGAATTGCAGCGCGTGTTTGGCTCCGCGCCGCTGGGCACCGATCACGACATCCTCACGCTGGCCCGGCGCGCGGAGAAGGCGCGTCAGCTCCCCGCGCTGCTGCTCGACTGCGGGACGGATGATTTTCTGCTCGAGGACAACCGCGTCTTCCACGCTTCGCTCACCGCGGCGAAGATCCCGCACGTGTACCGGGAGTTTCCCGGGGCGCACACGTGGGATTACTGGGACGAGCACATTGGCGACGCGCTGCGTTTTCACGCGGCCAACCTCGGACTGCCGACGGCGGGCTGAGTGGATGCGGGCTTGAGTGCGGCCGTGGTTTGGCTACGACACTGTCTGTGGCCATTCCCCCCACTGCGCTCATTGTCGACGACGAAAGGCACATCCGGACTTATCTGCGGATGCTTTTGAAGCAGCTCGGGGTCGGCACGATCTACGAAGCGGCCAACGTGGTGGAGGCCCGCGCGCAACTGGCGGCCTTTCATCCGGCGCTGGTGACGCTGGATGTCAACATGCCGGGCGGGACCGGGATCGAATTTTTAAACGAAATCCGCGCGCAGGACGAACAGACCTACGTGGTCGTGATGAGCGCCGATGCGCTCGCGAGCACGGTCAAGGCCGCCGCGGCCGCGGGGGCGGACGGCTTCATCCGCAAGGATCTGCCGCCGCCGCAGATGCAGGCCGAGCTGCAGCGGATTTTCGCGGAGGCATAAAAAAGGCGGGCCGGTGAAGGCCCGCCTGGGAAGGCAGAGGAGCGGAGGGCTCGATTACAGCTTGCCGCCGTAGATCGCGGTGGAGCCGAGCTCTTCCTCGATGCGGAGGAGCTGGTTGTACTTCGCGATGCGGTCGGTACGGCTGGCGGAACCGGTCTTGATCTGGCCGGCGTTGGTCGCGACGGCGATGTCGGCGATGGTCACGTCCTCGGTCTCGCCCGAGCGGTGCGAGATGATGGCGCTGTAGCGGTTCTTCTGCGCGAGCTCGACGGCGTCGAGGGTCTCGGTGAGGGAGCCGATCTGGTTGACCTTGACGAGGATCGAGTTGGCGGTGCCGGTCTCGATGCCCTTCTTGAGGAAGTCGACGTTGGTGACGAAGAGATCGTCGCCGACGAGCTGGACCTTGTCGCCGATGGTGTCAGTGAGCTTCTTCCAGGTCGCCCAGTCGTTTTCGGCGCAGCCGTCTTCGATGGAAACGATCGGGTATTTGGCGGAGAGATCCTTGTAGAAGGAGACGAGCTCGTCGCCGGAGAAGATGCGGCCGTCGGATTTCTTGAAAACGTACTTGCCGGTCTTCTTGTCGTAGAATTCGGAGGCGGCGACATCGAGGGCGAAGAAGATGTCTTTGCCGAGCTTGTAGCCGGCGGCCTTGATGGCCTCGGAGATGGCGTCAAGCGCGTCGGTGGTGGAGGCGAGCTTGGGGGCGAAACCGCCCTCGTCGCCGACCGCGGTGGCGAGGCCCTTGGCCTTGAGAACCTTCTTGAGGGCATGGAAAACCTCGGCGCCGGCGCGGAGGGCTTCGCTGAAGGTGTCGAAGTTCTTGGGGACGATCATGAACTCCTGGAAGTCGATGGGGGCGTCCGAGTGCGCGCCGCCGTTCATGATGTTCATGAGGGGCACGGGGAGAACCTTGGCGTTCGGGCCGCCGAGGTACTTGTAGAGGGGCTGGCCGAGGGCGTTGGCGGCGGCGTGCGCGGTGGCGAGGGAAACACCGAGGATGGCGTTGGCGCCGAGCTTCGACTTGGTGGGGGTGCCATCGAGCTTGATCATGGCGTGGTCGATGCCGACCTGGTCCACGGCGTCGAAGCCGATGAGCGCGGGGGCGATCGCATTCTTGACGTTCCCGACGGCGGCGAGGACGCCCTTGCCGAGGTAACGGGTCTTGCCGTTGACGCCCTTGGGCAGCTGCTTGGCCGTGACGTCGCTGTCGCGCAGTTCATGCGCTTCGTGTTCGCCGGTGGAGGCGCCGGACGGGACGGCCGCGCGGCCATAGGCGCCGGAGGCGAGCTTGACGTCGACTTCGACGGTCGGATTGCCGCGCGAGTCGATGATTTCGCGGGCGTTGATGGCAGTGATCGTGGTGTTGCTCATGAGGAAAAGGAGTTTGCAGTGAAGCAAACGGCGCGCCGTAGGGAAGCAGAATCACTGCGCAGGGATTGCCGAAAGCACGGCGGTAACCGCCGGCCGGATTAAAACGGCGGGCGCGAGAGACCGAGCCGGGTGAGCACCCGGGCGATGGCGCCGGGCGGCTTGGGCCGGAATTCCGGCGGAACCTGCCCGATCAAACCGGAGCGGATGGCGGTCACCAAGGGTGTGACGCCGTCGTAGTTGCGCACCGCGAGCATTTCCGCGGAAAGCAGGCCGGGGGGAATCTGGTCGAGGTGGCCTTCGCAGGCAGCGGCGTGCAGCGGCGTGTCGCCGTGGTCGTTCCGGGTGAGCAGCAGGTCGCGGGTGAGTTGCTCGCGGGGGATGCGGTCAAGCTGACCCGTCTCGGCCGCGGCGTGAATCACGGTATAACCGGTCTTGCTCGTGAGGATAAGGTTGCCCTGTACCAGCGCCGTGGCGGGGATCTGGTCGAGGTGACCGGCGATGGCGGCGGCGTGAATGACGGTGTCGCCGGCCTTCGTTTTCAACAGCAATGCCTGGGGCGTGAGACGCGCCGCCGGCACCTGGTCGAGGTGACCGTTGAGCGCGGCGATATGCAGGACGGTTTCACCGCTGACATTGCGGGCGGCGAGGAGCGCGTCGGTCAAAAACTCAGGCGGCAGCCGGTCGAGCGTGCCGTTTTCCGCGGTCTCGTGGATGAGCGTGTTGCCCAGGTCGGTGCGGATGAGCAGGAGGTCTTGGTCCAAGAAGTCGGTGGGCAACTGATCGAGATGACCGGAAGCGGCGGCCAGGTGGAGGACCGTGTAGCCGGAATTGCTGCGGGCGAGGAGGCTGTCGCGCGAGAGCAGATGAGGCGGAAGCTGCGCGAGATGGCCGCCGTAGGCGGCATGATGCAGCGGAGTGTAGCCGGAGTCGTTTTTCAGCAGCAGCGAGCTGGGTTGAAGAACCTCGGGCGGGAGATCGCGCAGACGCCCATATTTGGCCGCGGCATGCAAGCCGGTGGTTCCCGAGGCGTTGCGTGCGGTGAGTTGTTCCGCTGACAGCATTTGGGCGACGTCACGCGTGAGGGTTCCATCACGTATAGCGGCGAGCAGCGCGTCGGTTTCCATGGGGAATGACGTGAGGGAATCCTCGGGGAGGGAAAGCGCAAAGCTAAAAACTCCGTAGCTGCTATTGGCTTTGAGTTTGCCAATGCGAAACAGTTTCGCAGCCTTGGCGGCGTAATCTATGAGCCCCGTAGTGGAATCCCCTGCCGCCTCCCCCGCGGTTGCCCGTGATGCAGTCTTGGTGGTGGATGATGAGCGTCCGCTGCTGGAGGTTTTTGCGGAAGCGCTGGCGACACGTTTTGACGTGACGACGGCGACCTCGGCGCGCGAGGCGGAGTTCATTTTGCGCAAGAAGGAGTTCAAGGTTGTGATCGCCGACCATCTGATGCCGGGAGGCAATGGCATGAGTTTTCTGGTGCGCGCGCGGGAGGAGTTTCCCCACATGCAGCGCATTCTTGTGACCGGCTACATGAAGCCCGAAATGCTACTGCGCAGCGTGAACGAGGCGGCTCTTTTCCGGTACCTGCTCAAGCCCGTCTCGATGATCGATCTGGTCAACACGGTGCAGGAGGCGGCCCGGCTTCATGATCTGTCGGTGATGGCGGGCTGATGATCGTCGAGCCCCCAGCAATCCCGCCGGCCCGGCCGGCTGTCTTGATTGTGGATGACGAGGCGGCGCTGCGCAACGTGCTGGGCGAGATTCTGGCCGAGGATTTCGAGGTGGCCATGACGGCCTCGGCCCGCGAGGCCGAGCAACTGATGGCGCAACGGCATTTCGACGTGGTGGTCTGCGATCACCTGATGCCGGGCGAGGTCGGCCTGGAGTTTCTCGTCCGTACACTGGAGCGCTGGCCGCAGGTGCGCCGCATCATGGTCACGGGTTACATGAATCCCGAGTTGATCTCCCGCAGCATCGGTCTCGCCGGCCTCTCCGCCTGCCTGCTCAAGCCGGTGCGCGCCGGGGAGCTGGTGAAGGCGATTCACGCGGCGTTGCAGGGCTGAGGATGCGGTGACGAGTCGCTGGCCCCGGGGCGTGTTATTTTTTCCATAACGGCGTGCTCGTGCAGCACGACGTCGAGGTCAAAGGCCCGGCGACGTATCGCGGAATCCCGGTTTACCAACCCCATGCCGACAAGTTGCCGAGCGAGTTGCAGGAGCACAACGAGCCCCCTCGTATCGAAATACCTGGATACGCGAATTACGCTGACGAGCTCGTAATCGTTTCTGATTGGCTCACAGAGCCGAGCCGGAGCACGGACACGGATGTCACGGAGGTATGATTCGTGGCGCTTTTTTATTTGATGGGCGAGAGGGTGAGGCGATGGAGGTTCATCACGGCTTCACCCGGTTTTTTGGCGGGCGTAAGGGTAAGGAGCAGGGCGTCAGACTTCGTCAAGGTGATGACTCCTAGTTTCACTCTGCGATAATCACGCCAGCCACCGGTGGCGGCGAGTTTCGCGGACAGTGTCTGGCCGCCGGCTGCGAGAGTGAACTCGGTGCCGTCGCTGTGCGGATCGAGCGCGTAATCAAGGGTGACGGTATAATCGCCGGGTGTGTTGACCTTCAGCTGCCAACAGAGGAAGTCGCCGGGGTTTTTCCAATTCTCGATGTTGCCGCCGTGCGACGCAAGGGTGCCGACGATTTCGACATCGGCGGCGAGGAGGGTGAACGAGCCATCGGCCACGGCAGAGACGATCGGGGCCTTGCTGACGGAAAATTCCTTGGGCAGGGTGACGGTGATGGCGGTGGTCTTTTGGGTGCGAAGGACGCCGAGCTTGACGGTCTGTCCGGGTTTGAAGGCGACGGATGCACGCACGAGGTCGGTCATCTCGCCAACGGCCTGATCGTTTACCGCCACGATGACGTCGCCCGTTTGAAGGCCGGCGGCGGCCAAGGCGGTGTTGACGGGGACATCGAGGGCGAGGATGCCGGATTCGCCGGCGGTGCCGAAGGCGGACATTTCGCTTTCGCCGACGATGTTGCGGACTCGGGCGGAGAGCCAGATGCGCGGGGCGGCGCCGCGGCCGGAGCCCTGGCTCCCGGCGCGCGAGAGGTCGGGGGTGCGGGCGATGGCCTTGAGCGAGGGCTTTTGCACGCCGAACTGGTCCATCGGGAAGTTTTTGAAACCGAGGGCGAGCGCGGGAGACTCGGGTTTCACGCGGTAGTCGCCTTTGGCCGGATCAATGAACTGGGCATTGGCGACGATGGATTCGGCGTCGCGTCTGCTCTGGCGTGGGAGTCCGGTCGCGGGGACGGGGGTGGGGTTGTCGGCGGAGTGGACGAGATTTTTGTTCATTTCCTGGCCCCAAGGACGGCCTTTGAACATGCGAGCTTCGTTGTAACGGTCGCGAAAGACGATATTGCCGGTGAAGACGTCGTCGCTGTCGTCATACCAGACGTGGGGCGAGAGACTGTTATCTACGAGGACGTTATTGTGAACGATGCGCTTGTATCCCTCGCGGAGCTTGAGACCGCCGTGGAGCATCAGGTTGTTGTAGATTTCGTAGTTACTGGAGCCGTCGTCGAGATCGACATCCCAGCCGTGATCGCAGCGCCAGCGATTGTTGCGCAGGGTGATCGGTTTGACGACGTCGAGGAAGGGAAGCTGCGGGAGTTTTTTCACCCAGTCGTTGGTGACGTCGATGTTGGCGTGCCAGAAACGGTCGCGGCCCCAGGAGTTGAAGCTGCCATGGTCGCCGGTCTCTTTGACAGTATCAAAGATGTCGCAGAATTCGACGACATGGCCGCCAAAGCAGCCGTCGCCAATGTTGATGCCGGAACGGGGCAGATCGTAAATGGAGCAGTGGCGCACGGTGATTCCTTGAGCGATGTCGATCTCCACGCCGGCGCTCTGCTTCTCGACGCGGCCGGAGAGAGTGAGCAGGCAATCTTCGACGAGGCAGTCAGCGGGATAATTGGAGGTGAGGGGGCCCGGCGTGAGGTCGATGTCCTCAAGCTTGTTGGATTGGTCGTAGTTAAAGAGCGCGCTGCGGACGGCTTTCTGGTCGCCGACGAAGCAGACGCTGCTGGCGCCGGCCTTGCGGATTTCCGTTCCGCGAATCGTCACGCGGCGGTTGTAGTTGTTAACGAATATGGCGTTGCCGCCGACCTGGTCGACGAGGGCGTCTTCCAGCGAGCAGTCCTCGGCACCATTGAAGAAGATTGCGCCGCCACGATAGATGGCCCAGTCGGTGCGTAGGAGCGGCTCCTTCGTGTCCATGACGGTGCGGGCGGCCTGACGGAAAGCGAAGCCCTTGAGGTTGACGAAGCGCACAGGTTTTTTCTCGTCGCCGGAAAACTCCACGAGCGTGCGCAGGCGGGTGGCCTCGATGGTGGCGGACGCGAGATCGAGGTTGGCAGGCGGGTAATAATAGAGCGTGCGGGTTTTGCGATTGAGGAACCATTCGCCGGGGGCGTCGAGTTCTTCGAAGATGTTTTCGACGAAGCGAATCTCGTTGTGAACGGCGCCGCCCCGGTTGTTTTGCCAGCCGCCTTCCTTGGTGATCTCTCCTTGGGCGTCTTTGCCGGTGATGAGCCAGGTGAAGTCGCCCCAGAGGGCGGGGTGCATGGCATGGAAGTAGCCGCCGGCGGGATCGGCCCAGCGGGATACGCGCTCCTTGCTCAGGGCGTCCTTGGAGTAGCCGTCGAAGTATTTGGCGGCGGGATTGAAGTTGGGATAACGCGCGAGAATCTGGCGCTCGCCGTTGATAAAGATCTCTTCGGTTTCGAGGTCGGCGGGGACTTGGGCCTGATGAATGCCGTCCTTGTAGGGCTTCCACGTAAGGGCCAGTTTGACGCCGCCGCTGAGAACCGCTCCGCGCTCGTGGGCGGCACGATAAACCACCGGGGCGGTGGCGGTGCCGGAATCGGTGGCGGTGAAGACGACTGTCTGCGGAAGATAGTAGGTGCCGTCGTCAAAGGTGACGGTGACGGGTTCGCGACCGGCGAGGCGGCGGGCGGCCTGTTGGGCGGCGGCGAAGGTTTGGAGCGGGGCGGCGGGTGTGCCGGGGTTGGTATCCTTGCCTTGGGGTGAGACGTAAATATCGGCGGCCAATGCGGCTGTTCCATCAAAGCAGAGTAGCAGGAGCAGGAATGCGGGAAGGGCTTTCATCAGAGGGCGATGGGGTTTCGAGGGGTATCGGAGCTTAACCGATTCACCCAAGTTCAGAAATGGATAAAATTGGGATACTCATGGACTTTTTTAACCCTCGCAGATGGAAATCGCGTTCGGAAGGCCGAAGGCCTCGTTCAGCGGAGCGCTACTTGGCTGTGTGAGGCTGACGTATCTGTTTGGCTTTGAGACTACGCTAAACCTTAAGTTTGGCGCGCAGGTAGGGCGCGGTCGGGCTGCGCTTGACGGCGAGCAATCCGGCCAGCGGTCCCTGATACAGCAGTTCGCCGCCGCCCGGACCGCCGTCGGGACCGAGTTCGACGATGTAATCGGCCTCGGCGAGCAGATCGAGGTGGTGCTCGATCACGACCACGGTGTGCCCTTGCTCCACGAGCGAGTGAAGCACGCGGATCAATTTCTCGCAGTCGCTCAGGTGGAGCCCGATGGTCGGCTCCTCCAGCAGGTACAGATTGTGCGGCTGGAGCCCGCGCGAACGTTCCTGATAACTCGCCAGTCCTTGGGCGAGTTCGGTCACGAGCTTGAGGCGCTGCGCCTCGCCGCCGGACAGGGTGGGGGACGACTGGCCCAGCGTGAGATAGCCCAGGCCGCAATCGATCATGAGCCGGCACACCTGCGAAAGCTGCGAATGGAAATCGAAGAACGCCGCCGCCTCCTCGAACGTGAGCTGGAGGACTTCGCCGATGGTTTTGTTTTTCCAGACGATGTCGGCGAGTTCGGGACCGTAGCGCAGGCCGCGGCAATCGTCGCAGGGAAGGTACGTGTCGGGCATGAAGGCCATCTCGAGCTTGATGCGGCCGGCGCCGGCGCAGGTCTCGCAACGTCCGCCGGCGGTGTTGAAGGAAAACCGTCCGGCGGTGTATCCGCGCATCTTGGACTCGGGCAACGAGGCGAAGAACTGGCGCACCAGGTCGAAGATGCCGAGGTAGGTGGCCGGGGTGGAGCGCGGGGTTTTGCCGATGGGCGACTGGTCGACTTCGATGACCGCTTTGAAACCTTGGGCGTTGCGCAGTTCCGCAAACGGCGGCGGGACGCCGCGCGCCGGCCCCGGGCCGGCTTCGGACTGGCCGCCGGCGGCCTTTAGAAAATCGCGACCGGTGAGGAGGGCCTTCTTCTGTTTGATCGCCTGGCTGACGGCGGGGTGGAGGAGGTCGCGGAAGAGCGTGGATTTTCCCGCGCCGCTGGGGCCGGCCACCATGATCAGGCGTCCGAGCGGCAGGCGCAGATCGAAGCCGCGAAGGTTGCGCAGCCGCGCGTCGGTGAGGGTGAGCCAGTTGGCGGGTGGTAATTCGCCGGGTAGGGACGTATCTCCGAGACGTCCGTTCTGGGTCGCAGGTGGTTTGTTTCGGAGCGGACGCCTCGGAGAGGCGTCCCTACCTTCAGCAACGGAACGATAGGAACCGCGCAGCGGGTGTTGAATGCCGCGGGCGAGGAAGAGTCCGGTGAGGGATTTCTCGCTGCGCTTGATTTCGGCCGGCGTGCCGTGGGCGAGCAGTTCTCCGCCGTGGATGCCGGCCGCGGGGCCGAGGTCGATGATGGCGTCGGCGCGTTCCATCAACTCATCGTCGTGTTCGACGACGAGGAGCGTGTTCCCCTTGTCGCGCAGGGCCAGCAGCGTCTCGATGAGCCGGTCGTTGTCGCGGGCATGGAGTCCGATGGAAGGTTCATCGAGGACGTAAAGCACGCCGGCGAGATTGGTGCCGAGCTGCGCGGCGAGGCGGATGCGCTGGGCTTCGCCGCCGGAAAGCGTGTCGGTGGGGCGTTCGAGCGAGAGATAGCCGAGGCCGACGTGATCGAGGAATTTCAGGCGTTCCTCGATCTGCGGCACGATGTCGCGGGTGATGAGTTGTCCGCGCTCGTCGAGGTCGAGGGCGCGGAGATGCGCGATGAGTTGCGCCGGCGTGGTGGCGAGGAGTTCGGGGAGGGAGGGACCGAATTTGAGCTTCGAAATTTGCGATTTGAAATTGCCGCGGAGCGGAAGGCGGACGGCGCGGACGATGCGGTTAAGCCGGTCGCCGTGGCATTCGGGACAGGGCGAGCCGGCGTCGGAGATTTCGTCGCCCGACTCGATGCCCAAGGCGCGCAAACGGGCGGCGGGATCGTCGTCGTCCTCCTCGTCGGGTTCGAGCATCCAGGGGAAGATCCGTCCGTGGCCGCGGCACGAAGGACACCAGCCGCGGGGGGAGTTGTGCGAAAAATGTTTCGGGTCGAGTTCGGGGAACGATTCGCCGGTTTCAACATCGGTGCGGGTGGTGGAAAACCAGGAGATCACCTCGCCGTTGGGGAGAACGATGAAGCAGGAGCCTTTGCCGAGCTGAAGCGCGCGTTCGAGCGCTTCGGCAGAGGTCAGAGGTTTGGGGTCAGAGGGCGAATTCTTCTTCGAGGTTTTAGCAGATGCGCGAACTGACTTCTGACTTCTGACCTGTGACGTCTGCTTGAGATCGGCGACGACCACCTCGACGTCGTGCTCGGTGTAACGGTCGAGTTTTTGAAACGCATCGACGTGCAGGAGCCGGCCGTCGGCGCGCATCAGCTCGTAACCGTGTTCATCGATCCAGGTGGCGATGGGCTGGTGGTGGCCCTTGCGTCCGCGGACAAGCGGGGCGCAGAGATAAAGGTGCTTGGCTTTTTTCGCCTTCGGCGAGGCGAGAACCTTGGCGAGGAGCTTCTTGAGCTGCCCGGGCGAGAGCGGTTGCACCGGGCGGTTGGTGTCGGGGTGGTGCTGGACGCCGAGGCGGGCGTAGAGCAGGCGCAGGTATTGCGCGACCTCGGTGATGGTGGCGACGGTGGACTTGCGGGAGCCGCGGGTGATGCGCTGCTCGATGGCGACGGTGGGCGGGATGCCGGTGAGCCGGTCGATGGCGGGGCGGGGCAGTTGTTCGACGAACTGCCGGGCGTAGGGAGACATCGATTCCATGAAGCGCCGCTGGCCCTCCGCGAAGACGATGTCGAAGGCGAGGGTGGACTTGCCGGAGCCGGAGACGCCGGTGACGACGGTGAGCTGGCGGTGCTGGATGGAGAGCGAGAGATTTTTGAGATTATTCTCCCGCGCGCCGGTGATGGTCAGGCAGGAGGCGGCGGAGCCGTAGGCGGCCGGCTCCTCGGCGGCGAGCAACGCCGGTTTGTCACGCAATACCTGGCCTAGGGACTCCCGGAGAAACGGCGAGGTGGCGGTGGCGGCGCGGGCGACGGTTTCGGGCGGGCCTTCGGCGATGAGGCGGCCGCCGGCGGAGCCGGCCTCGGGCCCGATTTCGACCAGCCAGTCGGCGGACTTGAGGACGTCGAGGTTGTGCTCGATGACGACCACGCTGTGGCCGCGATCGACCAGCGCCTGCAGCACGGCGATGAGACGTTTGACGTCGTGCCGGTGCAGACCGGTGGTGGGTTCGTCCAGCAGGAGCAGGGCTCCCGACGGGGTTGGCGATTTGGGGACTTCGGATCGTGGCGAAGCCGCGGTGAAGCCGGCGAGGTGGCGGACGAGTTTGAGGCGTTGGGATTCGCCGCCGCTGAGGGTGTTGAGCGGCTGGCCGAGGGTGAGGTAGCCGAGGCCGACGACCTCCAGGCTGGCGAGGCGCGCGCGAATGGCGGCGTGACCGGCGAAGAGCGGGAGCGCTTCGGCGATGCTGGTGTTGAGGAGATCGGAGACGGACCGGCCGTTCCAGGTCGCGGCGAGAATCTCGGGCTTGAAGCGGCGGCCTTCGCAGATGGGGCAGGGCACGAAGACGTCGGAGAGAAACTGCATCTCCACGCGCTCGTAGCCGAGGCCCTGGCAGTGATCACAGCGGCCGTCGCCGCTGTTGAAGGAAAAGCTCGAGGGGCCGAAGCCGTGTTCGCGCGCGGCGTCGGTCTTGGCGTAGAGTTCGCGGATGAGATCCCACGCCTCGGTGTAGAGCGCGGGGTTGGAGCGCGGGGTGCGCGAGAGCGGCGATTGGTCGACGAGGATGATTTCGGAAAACGCCTCGTCGCCGGTGATGGACTCGATGACGGCGGGATCCTCGGTCAGCTGGAGGCGTTTGGAGAGGAGCCCCTGGTGGATGACGTTGTCGAGGAGCGTGGACTTGCCCGAGCCGGAGACGCCGGACAGCGCCACGAGACGGTTCAACGGCAGGGCGACGGACAGGTTGCGCAGGTTGTGCTTGGTGGCGTTGTGGAAAACCAGCCGCGGCGTGAGGGCGTCAACGGGCCGGCGGGCGGCGGGCGAGTCGATGCGCTCGCGGCCGGAGAGATAACGGCCGGTGATGCTGTCGGGCGAAGCGAGCAGGCCGTCGAGCGCGCCTTGGAAAACGATGCGTCCGCCGCGCGCGCCGGGCTCGGGGCCGACTTCGATGACGTGGTCGGCGGCGCGGATCATCGCCTCGTCGTGCTCGACGACGACGACGGTATTGCCGGCGTCGGTGAGCGTGCGAACGATGGCGATGAGCCGGTCGATGTCGCGCGGGTGCAGGCCCACGCTGGGTTCGTCGAGGATGAAGAGGGTGTCGACGAGCGAGGTGCCGAGGCAGGAGGTGAGATTGACGCGTTGCACCTCGCCGCCGGAGAGCGTCTTGGACGAGCGGTCGAGGGTGAGGTAACCGAGGCCGACCTGTTGCAGGTAACGCAGGCGCGTCAGGATGCTTTCGTGGGCGATGGCGGCGGAGCGTGGGGCTTCGTCTCCTTGGGATTTAAAAGATGAAAGTTCGGCTTCGCGGAGCGCCGCGAGCAGTTCGTCCACGGGGAGTTGGTAGAGCTCGGGCAGCGTGCGGCCCTGCCATTTCCAGCACAGGGATTCGGGCTGGAGGCGCGTGCCGTGGCAGGAGGGGCAGGGGTTGTAGCTGCGATAGCGCGAGAGGAAGACGCGCACGTGCATCTTGTAGGTGTTTTTCTCGAGCCAGCGAAAAAATCCTTTCACGCCGTACCACGCGTGCGGCCACTCTTTGCCGTTTTCGCCGTAGCCGGGCTCGCCGTCGATGACGAGGGCGCGCTGTTCGGGCGTGAGGTCGGCGAAGGGGACGTCGACGGGGATCTTCCGTTTTTTGGCGAAAACCTTCAGGTCGTCTTTGGAGGCGCTGTAGACCTCGCCTTCCCAGCATTTGATCACGCCGTCGGCGATGGAACGGGACTGGTCGGGGATCGCGAGGCGGTAGTCGATTTCGATGATGCGGCCGAAGCCGCGGCATTGCGGGCAGGCGCCCAGCGGGGAGTTGAACGAAAACAGCGCGGGCGTGGCGGGGCGGAAGGTGCGGCCCGTTTCGGGCGAGTGGAGTCCGCGGGAAAAATGTCCGATTTCCTGTAAGGTGTCGGCGGCGAAAACATGGAGCTGGCCTTGTCCGAAATGCAGCGCGGCTTCGGCGGCTTCGAGGAAGCGGGCGCGGTGTTCGGGGGTGAGGACGAGGCGGTCCTGGGCGACGTGAAGCTCGGAGGCGGCTGCGAGCCGCGTGGCGAGGGAAGAATCGGCGAGGAGCTCGTCGATGCGGGCGACGGTTTTTTCCGGACCGCTGGCGGCGGGGAGCAACGCGCGCACGTAGGACTGGCCCTTGAGGCTGGCGAGGATTTCCGGCCAGGCGAGGTTGGCGGGCTTCTTCACCCGGAACGTGACGATGACGTTGCGCGCGGGGTGGGCAGCGTGCGTTTTTTCCCAGATGGACTGCGGCGTGTCGTCCTCGACGGGCCGGCCGGTTTGCGGGTCGAAGCAGGTGGCGGCGTGGCTGAACCAGACTTTGAAAAAATCGGTGAGCTCCGTCATCGTGCCCACGGTCGAGCGCGAGGTCTTGACCGTGTTGGTCTGCTCGATGGCGATGGACGGGCGGATGTTTTCGATGGAGTCGACCTTGGGCTTGTCGAGGAGGTCGAGAAACTGGCGGGTGTAGGCGCTGAACGTCTCGACGTAGCGCCGCTGGCCTTCGGCATGGAGGGTGTCGAAGACGAGCGAACTCTTGCCCGCGCCGGAGAGGCCGGTGACGACGACGTATTTCCCGAGCGGAAGATCGAGGTCGAAGCCCTTGAGGTTGTTCTGGCGAACGCCGCGGAGGCGGACGCATTCGGGTTGCGCGGACGGCGAGGGAGAAGCGGGACGGAGCACGCGCAAACGGATGAGCAGGTGAATCGGGAAAGCAACCGCGCGGTGCAAACTCCGGCCTCAGGCTTCGCCGCAGGCCGAGCGCCCCGGCGGGCGCGTCCGCGGGGTCACTCGGTGGCGAGCGCGAGGGTGGCGCCGGCGTTCTTGATCGCGTTGGCGACGGGGGCGGTCGGACGCGCGTCGGTGACGATGGTGAACCGCGCGTTAAAAGGGGAGGTGAGGCTCATGGCCTTGCGGCCGAACTTGGAGCTGTCGAGGGCGAAGACCGCGCGTTCGGAGGCGGCGATCATCTTGCGCTGGGTGGCGACGATGAGGGCGTTGTGGTTCCACACGCCGGCCTCGGTGATGCCGGCGCCGCCGAGGATGGCGATGTCTGCGTGGATTTGCTCAAGCGAGTGTTCGCAAAGGGGGCCGACGAGCACGCCGAGGCGGTTGTAGATGTTGCCGCCGGTGACGATGGTCTCGAGCGAGCCGATTTCGCTGAAAAGGCCGGCGATGGGGAGCGAGTTGGTGATCACCTGAAGACGTTTCGCCACGAGCAGGCGGGCGACGGCGTAGGTGGAGGTGCCGCCGTCGAGGATCACGGTCATGCCGGGCTGGACCTGATCGGCGATCAGGCGGGCGATGGCGAACTTCTCGCCGGCCTGGCGCTGATCGCGGGCGATGAAATCGTATTCCTTGGCCAGCTCATCGGTCTCGATGAGCGAGGCGCCGCCGTGGTGGCGGCGGAGCACGCCCTTGGTTTCGAGTTCGTCGAGCGCGCGGCGCACGGTGGACAGCGAGATGGCGAAGCGGGTGCCGAGGGTGTGGAGATCGGCGTATTTGTGTTCGCGGATGTACTTCTCGATCAAGTCGAGCCGCTGCTTGTTCGTCATGGGGCATGGGGTTTAAGGGTTTGGGCGCAAAGGTCCAGCCGCGCGACGGATTGGCGGCGGCGGAGACCGAGATTTTCGTTGCCGGGCGGGTGGGGGGCCTGAAAGTGACGCGATGAACCATCCCATCCTTCAACTCTTGGTGCGCTGGTCGGTGCTGGCGCTGGGCGTGACCATCGCCACCAAGTTGATCACGGGCATCCATTGCGATGACGTCGGCACCCTCGTAGTGGTCGTGCTGCTGCTGAGCCTGTTCAACGCCGTGCTCAAGCCGCTCCTCGTGCTATTCACGCTGCCGTTTATCGTGCTCTCCCTCGGGCTCGGCATGCTGTTGATCAACGCCTTCCTCTTCATGCTGGTCGGTCGCATGGTCGAGGGCTTCCGGGTCGAGAGTTTCTGGGCGGCCTTGGGCGGCGCCCTCATCGTGAGCGTGACGAATATCGTCATCAGCAGGCTGATCGGACGGAAACCGCGTCCGCCGCGGACGGGAACGCGTCCGCCCGCCAAGCGCGATGATGTGATCGACATTTGAGTTCGCCGGCCGCCCAGCGCAGGGGTGTCCGGGCTGTTTTCAATTTGACCGTCCGGGCCGGCCTCGCGACGTTCCTTGTTTTTCCAACCCCAGGCTCCCTTTACCACCATGGCTGAAACCACAGAATACGATCTCATTGTCATCGGCGGCGGTCCCGCCGGCTACGCGGGCGCCATTCGCGCCGGTCAACTCGGCAAGAAGGTTGCCTGCATCGAGCTCGAGCGCGCCGGCGGCACCTGCCTCAACTGGGGTTGCATTCCGACCAAGGCCCTCCTCAAGAGCGCCGAGCTCTACAACAAGATCAAGAAGGCCGAGACGTTTGGCATCAGCGTGAAGGACGTCTCCTTCGACTTCGCCAAGGTCGTGGACCGCTCCCGCGGCGTCGCCGCCCAGATGGCCAAGGGCATCGAGTTCCTCTTCAAGAAGAACAAGGTCGATTACTTCGTCGGCAAAGCCCAGGTCATCGCCGCCGGCATGGTCCAGATCACCGAAGGCGAGCATAAGGGCAAATTCTTCAAGACGAAGAACACCCTCATCGCCACCGGCTGCAAGATGCGCCGCATCCCCGATCTCGCAGTGGACGGCGTGCGCGTGATGACCTCCCGCGAGGCCCTCGCCAACACCGCCCTGCCGAAATCCATCGTCATCGTCGGCGCCGGCGCCATCGGTGTGGAGTTCGCCTATTTCTACAACGCCTTCGGCTCGAAGGTCACCCTCGTCGAGATGGTTGATCAGATCCTGCCCGTCGAGGACGAGGAGGTCTCCAAGACCCTCCACCGCGCCTTGGAAAAACAGGGCATCGCCATCCTCACCGGCACCAAGTGCGAGAACTTCCGCGTCGGCAAGGACTCGGTCAAAGTGGACCTCGTCACCGGCGACAAGAAGCAGGAAGTCGAGGCCGAGGTCGTGCTCTCCGCCATCGGCGTCGTGGCCAACATCGAGGGCGTGATCGCCCCCGCCGTGAAGATCGAACTCGACCGCAACTACGTGAAGGTCGGTGACGATTACCAGACCAGCGTCAAGGGCGTCTACGCCGCCGGCGACATCATCGGGCCGCCCTGGCTCGCGCACGTTGCCACCTTCGAGGCCGTCAGCGCCGTCAACGGCATGTTCGGCCACGGCAAGGCCCGTCGCGTCAAAAACTTCCCTGGCTGCACCTACTGCCAGCCGCAGGTTTCCAGCACCGGCCTCACCGAGAAGGCGGCCAAGGACAAGAAGCTCGACTACAAGGTCGGCAAGTTCCCCTTCACCGCTTCGGGCAAGGCCGTCGCCTCGGCCGACAGCGAAGGCTTCGTCAAGGTCATCACCGACGCGAAGACCGGAGAGATCTACGGCGCGCACATCATTGGCAGCGAGGCCACCGAGCTGATCGCCGAGTACGGACTCGCGATCGAACTCGAGGCCAGCGTCGAGGAAATCCACCAGACGATTCACGCCCACCCGACCCTCAGCGAAGCCATCATGGAAGCCGCTGCCGCGTCCCTCGGCGAGGCCATCCATATTTAAGGAAAAGACTTCGCCCCGCGTCCCGTTTCGACGGAGACGCGGGGGGCTTTTCCGGTCGGTTCTTCTCCGTCCGCCCGGCCACCGCGGGCTTGCTTTTGCCGTCCTCCGGCGCGGAATGCACGCATGCTCAAGGGCCTTGTTGTTATCGATCACTATGCGCTGGAAGTCATTTACGGTGACTCGGGTGTGGCGAAGATCCGCGAGCGGATCGCGTTGATCGCGCCGCCTCTGACGCGGGACGAGTTGCTGGCCTCACCGGAGCTGCTGGCGGAGGCCGAGGTCATTTTTTCCGGCTGGAGCGCGCCGTGCATGGACGCGGCGTTTTTGGCACGCGCTCCCCGGCTGCGGGCGGTGTTTTACGGCGCGGGCAGCATCCGCCACTTCACCACCGACGCGTTTTGGGACCGTGACATCCTCGTGACCAGCGCCTACGCGATGAACGCCGTGCCCGTGGCCGAGTTCGCCCTCGCCTCGATCCTGTTTTCCCTGAAACGCGGCTGGTACTACACGCTGGAAACGAAACGGCTCGGCCACTTCCCGCCCACCGTGACCGTGCCCGGCGCGTATGGCGCGAAAGTCGGCCTGATCTCCCTGGGCATGATCGCCCGCCTCCTCCGCGACCGCCTGCGAACCTTCGATCTCGAGGTGTGGGTTTACGATCCGTTCCTTACCCCTGCGCAAGCCGAGGCCCTGCAGGTGAAGCTCGTGTCGCTCGACGAATTGTTCCGCCACTGCGACGTGGTGTCGCTGCACGCGCCCTGGCTGAAGGAGACCGAGAACCTCATCACCGGCGCGCATTTCGAGCTCATGAAATCCGGTGCCACCTTTCTCAACACGGCCCGCGGCGCCATTGTCAACGAGACCGAGATGATCGCGGTGCTCGAACGCCGCCCGGATCTGACCGTCCTGCTCGACGTGACGCATCCGGAACCGCCGGTGCCGGGCTCGCCCTTGTACACGTTGCCCAACGTCGTGCTCACCCCGCACATCGCCGGCTCCCTCGGCCCCGAATGCCGCCGCATGGGCCAACTGATGATCGACGAATTCGACCGCTGGACACGCGGCGAACCCCTCCAGTGGCAGATCTCCCGGGAAAAAGCCGCGCTGCTGGCTTAGGAAGGTGAGTTTTTTGCCACAGAGGGCACGGAGTTCCCATCCAGAGAACACGGAGTCCATTCAGGTCATAAAATCCGACCTGGTTTGCTCAGTAATCTCTTGATCGAACTCCGGCTTGGCTCTGTGACCAATCCGAAAAGCTAGACCAGCGCCACCACCAGCACCCCCAGGACGACCGCGACCGTTGACAGGACATCCACGCCCCAGGTCAGCAAGTCATGGGCGGTGTGCCCCGACAGTTTCGGTGGCTGGATCGCGGCCAGCGTGTCGCGCAACTCGGGCCGGCAGGCAGCCAGCATTGCTCCCTCCGGCTTCAACGCCGCGAACTCCGAGGGAAGATCGATCGTCACGTCGAAGTGCGCCGTTGGCGAACAATGATCCTCGCAGGTCAGCGTGTAGCGGGTGTTGACGTCCGCCAAGGCCGGGTAGCGCTCGTGCATGACGTGCTTCAACATCTCCTTCGGCGTCCATTCCGACGCCGTGGACAACGATCCAAACTCGTCGGCATAGGTCAGCGCCCCGCAGGAATCGTCCGCGTCGGGCGTGAGCACGAAAACCCGCTCATGTCGCGACGGATCGATCCTCCCGGCTGCATCGGTCATCATCGCCAGTTCCCGCTGCTGCGGCACGGCGATCAATTCGTAGGCCTGCTGCCGGGCGAACACCCAGCCCGCCACGACGAGAAGCGCGAGCACACCCGGGGCGAACCAGCGGGAGAACCGCCCCCAACGATGCGCAATATGCTCCAGTCCGTGCGTGAAGAACACCAGCAGCACGCCGGTGAGCGCATAGATCGTGCGATAGGTGGACCAGCGCTCCGCCGCGATGATACTCACCGCATACGCCAGAATCGGCAACCCGAGGAGGCTCGCGCTCCACAACGCCCCCGACGCCCGCCCGTGCCGCCGCAGCTCTCCGATCGCGCCCGCCCCGATCACCCCTGCGACCAACACCATCAGCAGCAGGTGCCACAGCGCCGTCCGCCCCTCGTCGTCGTTGATCACGATAAAGGAAAGGGCGTTGCCCAGCGGCTCGCGGACGAACCACCCGAGCTTGCCCCACAAGTCCGGCTCGAAGGCTACGCGCTCCGATTGCAAAAAAATGCCGGTGGCGAACAACCCCTTCGCCAATAAAAAGGCACCGGTCATCCCCGCACCGATCACTCCCAGGTGCGCGCCCAACCACGTCAACCGGGCCCGCGGCGGCTGGGTGCGAAGACCGGGCAGCGCCGCCGCCAGGAACACCGTGTAAAACAGCGCGTTCGACTGGTAGGTGACCGCGCCCGCGACCACGCAGGCCCAGCCGAGGAGCAACCAGCGCCACCGGGCCGGCCCGCCGCCGCGCAGGCCGTGTTCGGCCGCGGCGAAACCCGCGATCCCCAGCAGCAATCCCACCAAGTGCCCCCAACAGATCGCCCAGCCCACCAGCACCTGCGAAGACGGCAGCACCACGATCAAGCCGCCCACCAAGGCGGCTGTCGTCAACCGCCAGCCCAACTGGCGCACCAAGACCAACACCGTGCCCGCCGCCACCAGCCCGATGCAGAAGGCCGCGAGTAACCGTCCCCACTTCAAATCATCGATGACATGCAGCGGACGAAACGACTGCTCCATCAGCCACCCCAAAATCGGACGGGCGTGCGACGCGCAAAACGCCGTCACCTTGCCCGGTTCCTCATGCACCTCGCGCAGCACCGAGTAGTCATCGCGCAGCCCGAAGCGCGCGAAGATCGTGTTTTGATAGGTAAAAACCGGCAGCGCGAGGAGCACGGCCAAGGTAAAACCCAGACGCCAATGATGAGAAAATCTAAACATGAACTGAAGAATGATGAACCCAACTTCAGTTCTGGCTTATCCGCCGGCAACGTCACGCTCGGAAACGCACGATTCTTTTATGGGGCCGGCAACGAGTCCCTGCCGCTGTAAAATCCGGATGTGCCCTACTCGCTCTTTGAGAAGAGCCGGACAGCACTCTGCCTTCAACCGACAGCGTCGGAAGGAAGTTTTCAGGGAAAAGACGCCAGTTTGCGCTGGTAATGCAAATCGCGAGGCATCATCAACACCGCGGTCCTTTCCAACCGAAAAACCTGCCCCGGGAAGTGACGGGGCGAAGCCATCTCTGGACGCTTTCGTCAGGCCTCCAGCGGGCTGCAGATCCGAGGCCTGGCTCAACAACGCGTTTCAGCCTTGGAATGAGATCACCTCCGTTTCCTCAATCATGAACCCCTGACCGCCAGTAAGGCTTTAGCCGGATTTCAACTGAACCTGAAAAAGCCTTACCCGCCTCGAATTCACACTCAAAAATTGGGCTTAAATTTTGGTATAAAACTTCTTAAGAAAATACCTGAAATCTGAACAAATCCCGTGTCATCCCTTTTACAATCCTCGTAAAGTCTTACTGTGCGAATTAACACTGTTGGGGCAAAAATACCAAAATGGACTACAGAAGTTTTTTTGAGCAGTTTCAGGATTATCTAGCGCCGAAACTCGATACCTACGAACAGGCGATCTATTTATATATTTTTCGTCATAGTCGTCTGCTCGGAAAAGATGAAGTCGTAATCGGATTCAAATCGGCACGTATTCGCATGGCGTGCGGAGTCGGCACAAGTGGTAGTCCCATGTCAGAAGCAAACTGCAGAATTAAATATTGAAGAAATGGACTTCTTCGGAGTCCCGGAAAATCGCAGATTTATATTAGAGCGCGAATCTCACCGGTGTTTTTACTGCATGTGCGGATTGAATCCCGAAAATTATGTGATTGAGCATGTGCTATCGAGACCCAAAGGAAATAATAGTTACAGGAATTTAGTAGCCGCGTGCAGAGAGTGTAATAATCGGAAGAATGATTCAGAAGTAGCTGATTTCCTTCGAACTTTATATCGAGAATCTTTTCTGAGTGTTGCTGAAATGAAAGAGCGATTAGGGAAACTCGATCAATTAAAGAACGGAATTTTAAGGCCAGTAATACAGCCCAACTAGTAGGAGTAGGAAGGGGTAGCTGATGTTGCTATGCCTTTATGGAACCCAAAACATACACGGGAAGACGAGCCAAAGGGGGCAGGCCGTTGTTTGTTTATTATAGACGCCTTCGTTTGGGTCAACTTGACGACGGTACGCTAACGTTAGGCAAAAAATGATTCACTACTTGATACGCTGCGCTATTACAGTTCGAGATGATCCATCTCGGATTGCGTATCATTCCCCTAGCAGAATGGACCTTTTCGTCTACGCGCTAGGTTTATGCGCTTTTGCGCTGCTCTGCTATTTTAAAGCAGTGCCTCATGCGACGGGAGAAATTGTTGCTTCCATCACCTTTCCCCTAAGTCTTCTTTTTTTGGTTTCAGGAGGTATACATAGTCGTGTTTATTTTCTGAAAATTGAACAGAT
>JAEKKV010000041.1 GCA_019510185.1 Verrucomicrobiota bacterium
TGGCGGAGTGGACGGGACTCGAACCCGCGACCCCCGGCGTGACAGGCCGGTATTCTAACCAACTGAACTACCACTCCACGTGGCGGACGGCTCGAGCGTTGCGCTCGAGGCGCTGCAAGCGGGTGGCGCCTGCGGTGTGACTGGTGACCCCAAGGGGATTCGAACCCCTGTAACGACCGTGAAAGGGTCGTGTCCTAGGCCTCTAGACGATAGGGCCAGTCGTAAAGCTATTCTGCACCAGGTTTGAACCTGGATCAAAAACGGGCTGCATCCTGTCGACTGCAACCCGCACTTGTTTTGGCGGAGTGGACGGGACTCGAACCCGCGACCCCCGGCGTGACAGGCCGGTATTCTAACCAACTGAACTACCACTCCACGTGGTCGGCAACTTCGAACTTGCGTTCCAAGCGCTGCCTGCAACTTGTGCCCGCTATCGCTGGCGACCCCACGGGGATTCGAACCCCGGTAACGACCGTGAAAGGGTCGTGTCCTAGGCCTCTAGACGATAGGGTCAGGTATTCTTTCTTCCCTTTTCAACCACGCGCTGCTGGCAACCGGCTAAGCGGTTGGTGGAGGTAAGCGGGATCGAACCGCTGACCTCTTGCATGCCATGCAAGCGCTCTCCCAGCTGAGCTATACCCCCGATCGTGGCCTCGGCGTTTGACTTCCGAAACCGCATCGCGTGGTGAAGAGCGAAGACCGCTAGTATAGAACAGATTTCAAATGGTGCGCAAGCGGTCGAGCACAACTTGTCGATCGAAAAGGGCCAGCAACGCGTCGATGGCGGGCGTCTGGGTGCGGCCGGTCACGACGATGCGCAGCGGGATCGCCAGCTGCGGCATCTTGATGGCGTGCTCCGTGAGCGTCTCCTTCATGACCGCCGCGATGCCGGCCTTGTCCCAGGTCGCGCCCTCGAGCTTCGCGCGCAACGTGCGCAGCGCGGTCTTCGCGGCCTCGGTGACGTGCTGGTCGAGGTCGGCCTGGGCCGGCGTCGCGGCCTTGAAGAACATCTCGATCCAGTCGGCCAGTTCGACGGTGGTGTGGCAGCGATCCTTCAGCAGTGCGCAGCGCGCGGCCATCGCGTCGTCGGCCGCCGC
>JAEKKV010000006.1 GCA_019510185.1 Verrucomicrobiota bacterium
CGGTCATCTATATGGGCGATATCTGGCGCCCCAAGAATCACGCGGACGGTCGCTATCTCTGGATGCCGCTCGAAATTGGCGGCGGCCAACTCCGACTGCCTCCGCCGACCCCGTGGACGATCGACGTCAAAACGGGCGAAGTCCGCATCGAACCCTCGCGGAACTGACCATAAACGCCCCGTGATCCTCCAACTTGCCGTTGCGCTCACGCTACTGGATCATTTCCCCCGCCGTTGAGGGGGCGAACGCGCCCGCCATCACCAAAGTGGCTGCCCGACATGGATTCGAACCATGACTAGGTGAGTCAAAGTCACCTGTGCTGCCATTACACCATCAGGCAAAAAGGAAGGGGCAATCTGGCCCCTGCGGGCGGGGCGTCAAGGCCTGAGATGTTCAAAATACCTTGGACGCGGCCGCTTAACGGCCGGCTTTGCCTGGCGCCGTCCCCGGCTCGATCACATAGGGGGCAAACGGGGAGGATTGCGCAGGCGGGATCCGCACGTGCAGATGGACGCCGTCGTCGGTCTGCTCCTCGCTTTGCACATGGCCGATGGCGTGGAGCTTGGCGATCAGGTCGTAGCGGGCGTGGGGAATGAAAAGTTCCGTCGAGCCGAATTCGTCGGCGATCAGTTCGAGGCAGTGATCGATCAACGTGTCGAGACCGAGGCCGGAGCGGGCGCTGAGCAGCAGGGCGTCGGGCGCGAGCAGGCGGGCGCGGTTGAGGTCGGCTTCGGTGGCGAGGTCCACTTTGTTGAACACGGTGAGGATGCGTTTGTCCTCCGCCCCGAGTTCCTTGAGAACGTTAAGCGTGGTCTCGTGGTGCGCGGGAAGATTGGGCGCGGTCACGTCGAGCACATGGATGAGGAAATCGGCGACGAGCGCCTCTTCCAGCGTGGCCTTGAATGCCTCGACGAGGCCGTGGGGCAGGCGGCGGATGAAGCCGACCGTGTCGGTGACGAGGAGTTTTTGATTACCGCGCAACTGGAGCTGGCGGGTCGTGGGGTCGAGGGTGGCGAAGAGCTTGTCCTCGGCGAGGACGTGAGCGCCGGTGAGGGCGTTGAGGAGCGAGGATTTGCCAGCGTTGGTGTAGCCGACGATGGCGGCGGTGGGAACGGGGACGCGCTGGCGCTTGTGGCGCTGCACGCCGCGCTGCTTGCGGACATCGAGCAGCTCGCGCTTGAGGCGGGTGATGCGGTCGTTGACGAGGCGGCGATCCTGTTCGAGCTGGGTTTCGCCTTCGCCGCCCATACCGCCTTTGCCGCGCTGGCGGGAGAGGTGGGTCCAGGCGCGGGTGAGCCGGGGGAGCGAGTACTCCATGCGCGCGAGCGCGACCTGGAGGACGGCCTCGCGCGTGCTGGCGCGGTCGGCGAAGATGTCGAGGATGACTTCCTCGCGGTCGATCACGGCGATCTCGGAGATTTTTTCCCAATTGCGCTGCTGGGCGGGCGAGAGGCTTTCGTCGAAAACGATCAGGTCGGCCTGGAGTTCCTTCGCCTGGTCGATCAGCTCCTGGGTCTTGCCGCTGCCGAGCAGCGTGGCGGGAGTGGGGGCGCGGAGGTTGACCAGCACCCTGCCGACGACGGCGATGCGGAGGTTTTCCACCAGCTCGACCAACTCGGTCAGGAGCTCCTCGCCTTCGCCATCCGCCATATCATGGGTTTGGACGCCGATGAGGAGGGCGCGTTCGCAGCGTTTGGAGTCGGAGGGGGTATTGTCGAGGAAGTCGGCCATCAGGAGGATGGGGAAACTTGAACAGGGGGTGGCGGAGGTCAACCGCGCGGTCCCGATGAGTTTTCGATTGCACCGGGCGCGATCCGCTTTGCACTAGCGCGCAGTGTCTTCGTCCTACCAAGTCATCGCACGCAAATGGCGGCCCCAGACGTTCAACGACGTCGTCGGCCAGGATCATGTCGTGCGCACGCTGAGAAACGCCATCGCGCGCAACCGCATCGCCCACGCCTACCTGTTCGTGGGGCCGCGCGGCACGGGCAAGACCTCGACCGCCCGCATCTTCGCCAAGGCGCTCAACTGCACCGACGGGCCCAAGGCCGATTTCGACCCGAAGGATCCCGCCGTCCAGTCCATCACCGAGGGCACCTCGATGGATGTCATCGAGATCGACGGTGCGTCCAACAACTCCGTCGACCAGATCCGCGATCTGCGCGACGACGTCCGCTACGCGCCCACGCAGGGCAAGTTCAAGATCTACATCATCGACGAGGTGCACATGCTCTCCAACCAGGCGTTCAACGCCTTGTTGAAGACCTTGGAGGAACCGCCCGAGCACGTGAAATTCGTCTTCGCGACGACCGACGTGCAGAAGGTGCTGCCGACGATTCTCTCGCGCTGCCAGCGCTTCGACCTGAAGCCGATCCCGGCTGAGCTGATCGTGCAGCGTCTGCAACAGATCGCCACCGAGGAGAAAATCAAGGTCACTCCCGAGGCTCTCGCGTGCATCGCCCGCATGGCGGACGGCGGCATGCGCGACGCCCAATCCATTTTCGACCAGATGATCTCGTTCTGCGGCACGGAGATTTCCGAGCCCGACGTGCTCGACGTGTACGGTCTGGTTTCCGCGGAGAAAATCGCCGCGCTGGCCGGGGCGGTCGCGGCGGGCGACCACAAAAAAATCATCGAGATCGTGGACGAGTGCGACGCCGCCGGACGCGACCTCGTGCGTCTGCTCGCGGATCTGCAGGCGCTCGTCCGCCAGGCGCTGCTCGACGCCATCGCCAAGGGCGGCCGCAGCGACCGGCTCGGCGGTGTTTCCCTGGCCACGGAGCAACTGACGCGGCTGCTCGACGGCCTGCGCGAAGGCGAGGGCGGCGTGAAACTGGGGCTTTCCGAAAAGATCAATTTCGAGGTCACGCTGCTCAAGGCCGTCGAGGCCAGCCGGGCACGGGCGATCGATTCACTGATCAAGGAACTCGCCGCGCTCGCGGAAGAGACTCCCGCCGCCGCAACTGCGGACGGCGAAAAAAAAAAGGGCTGATTGACCGGTTGGATGCGCGGCTGTCCGTCGCGCTGACGACGGCTCGCGCCGCGCAACCGGTGATCGCCGTCGCGGACGACGACGCGCCGGACGAGGAAGCCGGCGTGGCGATTCAGCCGCACATCCCGGCGGTCGAGGTGGCGGCGATCGCCGCCGCGACGGCGACCACGGGCGCAACGGGTGCCCCGGCCTTTGACGAAGAGGGGCCGGTGTGGCCCGACGAGGCAGCGGAGTCAGCCATGCGCGTCGAGGTGGAAGCGCGGGGAGAGACCTTGTCGTCGCGCGCGGCCCGCGAGGCGTCCGAGGCCGCGGAAGAAGCGGCCGCGGAGAAAAAAAATCTGCCGCCGCTCGCCGAACTGGTCGGCCGGATTCCGGAGAACACCCGCGAGCTGGTCGAGGAGCTGTTCCGCGCCAAATTCGTGAGCGTGAAACGCGTTCCGAAAACGGCGCTCAAGGAATGAGCGTCCGCCGGTCTACGCCGCGGGTGCGGGGACCGGGACTTCGACGAAGCGGCGAGTGATGCGACCGTCGCGCGCGGTGCAGATGAAAAACCCCTTTTCGCGCGTGCCGTCGTGGTTGTTGCGCTTGAGCGAGCAGCAGCGGTTGGTCGTGACGACGGCCTGATGAAACGGATGCGCGGTGTAGCCGTGAAAATGACCGTTGAAAACCGCCTGGAGATTGCAGTCGCGAAAACGGTCGAGCAGGGCGTCGGCATTGAGCGGCCGGTGCTTCACGCCTTCGCCCAAGGGGAAATGCGTGAAGAGTACGAGCGGTTGCGTACGATCGAGCGCAGGAAGCTGTGCGTCCACCCACTTCAGCGTGGCGTCGCCGATGCGAGTGTTCTCGAAGCGGACGCCGTCGGACGAGTCGAGGCCGACGAACTGCCAGCCACGATGGGTGAAGCGGTAGTTGAGGCGGTCGGGAAAAAGCGCCTCGTACGCGGAGCCGTCCGTCTGCGTGAGGTGATCGTGGTTGCCGATCTGCACGTACACAGGTTTGCCGAGGCCCGCGAAAATGTCGCGCACCGCGGCGAGGTGCTCGCGCCGGCCGGTGTCAACCAAGTCGCCGAGATGCAGGCAGAAATCAGGCGACTCGGCTTTGATCCGGTTGACGACGCCTTCCAGCCAGACGCCGCACTCGGGCGTGAGGTAGTGGGTGTCGTTGATGACGGCGAACGTGAAGGATTCGGGCGGCGGCGTGGCGGTGGCGGCGCGCAACGCCCCCGGCCACAGCCCGAGGCTGAGCAACGCGCCCGCACCGAGCGTTTCCAACGCGGCGCGGCGGCTGATGGGGAGTCCTGCGGAGGTGGAAGGGCTGGGCGGGTTCATGGTTTACTCCTGCCAGTTTGAGCTCAGAGGCGCGAGCCCGGTGACGGCGCCGGCGTAGAGGTAGGCGTCGACCGGTCCGGAAAACGGCGCGAGCAGCGGGACGGGCGCGCGCCGATAGAGGCCTTGATCAACGCCTTCAAAGTCATCGAGGCGGGCGAGGGCGTCGGCCGAGACTTCCCAGACTTCGCCGGCGACTCCTTCGTGATCCAGCACATCGGCAGCCATGCCCGGATAATCGCCGAGCGAATAAAGGCGAAAGCCGGGCGCGGTGCGCGCCTCGCCGACGTAGCGTTGACCGGCGAGGTGGCGGTGGTTTTTGCAACCGCGCTTGAGGGTGCCGTAAACGAAGAGACGCTGCATGACGGCGGAACGCTGCAGGCGCCGTGCCTAGGGCGCGCGATTCACAATTTCGACCACCACGGCGGTGGTGTTGTCGCGGCCGGAGTTTTCCACGGCTTTTTCAACGAGGCGGCGGGCGGGCGTTGCGGATTCCTGTCCGGCCTCGGGATCGCGGAGGGTGTCCTCGATGTTCCGATCCCACAGACCGTCAACGACCCCGTCGGAGCAGAGAACGAAACGGTCGCCCGGACGATAGCCGACCGCACCGACCTGCGGATCGATGAACTGATGATCGGCGCCCAACGCCTGTTGCAGGGCATTGCGCCGCGGATGCGTCCGGGCCTCGCGCTCGTTGATCTGACCCTCGCGCCGCAGCCAGCCGACATGGCTGTGGTCATGCGTCACCTGCACCAACCCGCCTTCTTTCGGCAGGTAATAGATGCGGCTGTCGCCGATGTGCGCGAAGTACATCCAGTCGGGCGCAAACCAGCACAGGCTGAGCGTGGCTCCCATGCCCGCGCATTCTTCGTACGCTTGGCCGAGTTTCAGCAACTCGTGATGGATGGACGCGAACAGCTCCGACAACAGATCTTGGAACCCACTGGCCATGCCTTGGGCCGACAAGCGAAAGGCCTTGGGGAGAAGGTGGGTGATCTTGGCGACCGCGATCCGGCTGGCGAACTCGCCCGCGTTGGCGCCGCCCATTCCGTCGCTGACCGCAAAAACAAAATCCGCCGTCGCCATCGAGGTTTCACCGGTTTTTCCGAGGTAATGCACCTCGTGACCGTCGAACATCATCCCGAGAAAAGCATCCTCGTTATTCGGACGGACGCGGCCCCGGTCGGTCAGGGCGGACCAGCGGAGCAGGGGGGCGGGCGCAGAGGGAGCGGAGGGAGGAAAAGCCATTGAAGAAACCGGATGGGAGCAAGCTGGGGCAGACGTTCGAAAGAAGCTTCGGGTTGGGCAATTTCAGAAATGAATTCTGCTCATATTTGATCAATCGGGCCGGCGGCTTGGTCAAAATTGGACACGGTTTCAGGTGTCGGGCTGCGGCGGGTGGTTGCTGCCGTCGAGGAGGGTGGCGAATTCGAAATCGATGACGCAGAACCGGCCGTCAGTCCCACGATAGGTGATGTTGCGCATAAAGGCGTCGTCGTGACGAACGCCGTAGCTTTCGAGTTCCTTGAAAATCTCCTTCATGCGCTCCGTGCCGAGGTAATCCACGCGCGTGCCGCAGTTGGTCGTGACGAATTTCAGGTGCTCCGGATCGACCTCCAGCAGGCGGGGAACGAAATCGCAGCCGGCCTTTTCCAGATGGCGGAGCACAAGCACTTCATTGTCAAAGCGCTCCTTGGCCTGGTGTCCGCGAAACGTCTTGTGAACCCGGCCGTCATAGCCAATGCGCACCAAGGCGCGGGCGGTGTCTTTTACCTCATGCATCGAGTGTCGGGGACCATCCGCCCGGATGGGATTTCTGGCAAGGGCGAGTTTTGCAGGTCGCCGGCGGGGCAAGGACGGGAGTGCCAAAAAATCATGCGAGGACGCCAAGTTCCGATTGCCTATGGCATGTAAGGTGCTCATACCAAGGCCGGTTTTGTGTCGGTAATTCGCTGGCTCCGGCCTGCGGGGTTACCACCTAAAAACCACACCCAAAATCGACCTAACTCTATGGCCAAATACAAACTGGAATACATCTGGCTCGACGGCTACAAGCCCGTCCCGAGCCTGCGTAGCAAGACTCAGATCAAGGACTTCGCCAGCTTTCCGAAGCTCGAAGAGCTTCCCCTGTGGGGCTTCGACGGAAGCTCGACCCAGCAGGCGCCTGGCGGCAGTTCCGACTGCGTCCTGAAGCCCGTCGCGGTGTATCCGGACACCACCCGCAAGAACGGCGTGCTGGTGATGTGCGAAGTTTATAACGCCAACGGCACCCCGCACGTTTCCAATTCCCGTGCGACCATTCTCGACGACGCCGACACCTGGTTCGGCTTCGAGCAGGAGTACTTCCTGTTCCAAGACGGTCGTCCCCTCGGCTTCCCCGAGGGCGGCTATCCCGCCCCCCAAGGCCCTTACTACACGGGCGTGGGCTACAAGAACGTGGGCGACATCGCCCGCCAGATCGTCGAAGAGCATCTCGACCTTTGCTTGGACGCCGGCATCAACCACGAAGGCATCAACGCCGAAGTGGCCAAGGGCCAGTGGGAATTCCAGATTTTCGGCAAGGGCTCCAAGAAGGCCGCCGACGACGTCTGGGTCGCCCGCTACCTGCTCCTCCGCCTGTGCGAAAAGTACGGCATCGACGTCGAGTTCCACTGCAAGCCGATCCTCGGCGCCTACCAGCAGGCCCTCGATTGGAACGGTTCCGGCATGCACTCCAACTTCTCGACCAAGTATATGCGCGAAGTCGGCGGCAAGGATTACTTCGAGAAGCTCATGGCCGCGTTCAGCAAATTCTGCGCCGAGCACATCGCGGTTTACGGCCCGGACAACCACCTGCGCCTCACCGGCCTCCACGAGACCCAGTCGATCGACAAGTTCAGCTACGGCATCGCCGATCGCGGCGCCTCGGTGCGCGTCCCCCACAGCTTCGTCAACAGCGGCTACAAGGGTTACCTCGAGGATCGTCGTCCGAACTCCGCGGCCAATCCCTACGAGGTTGCCTCCCGCATCCTCAAGACGATCGCCAGCGTTCCGACCACGTAATCGTCCGCCCTCCCGGGCTTTTCCTTCGAGCGGCGTCGCCTTCGGGCGGCGCCGTTTTTTTTGTGTCCGCTCGCCGGGGTTGGATGCAAAAAAGCCCGGGGCGCGCGAGGCGTCTCCCGGGCTTTGGCGTATTCGGTCGGCGGATATCCGCCGAACGGCGGCCGCTTACTTTAGGATCATTTCCTTCACCGTTTTGCCGGCGGGGATCATGGGCAGCACGTGCTCGGTGTAGGGCACGATAACGTCGAGAACGTAGGGACCATCATGGTCGAGCATCTCCTGGATGGCTTCCTTGAGCTCGCTCTTCTTGATGACGCGGCGGCCCTTCACGCCGAAGCCTTCGGCGATCTTCACGAAATCAGGATACAGACCGCCGGGATTGTCGGGGCTGCCGATGTTGTCCTGGTGGCCGAGGATGGTGTTGCCGCGGATGCTCTGGTAAAAACGGTCTTCCCACTGCACGACCATGCCGAGGTGCTGGTTGTTCAGGATCATGGCCTTCGCGGCGATCTTCTCGACCGCGCAGGTGGCCAGCTCCTGGACGTTCATGAGGAAGGAGCCGTCGCCATCGATGTCGATGACCTGCTTGTCGGGGCAGGCGACCTTGGCGCCCATGGCGGCGGGATAGCCGTAGCCCATCGCGCCGAGTCCGAGCGAGCTGATGTAACGGCGGGGTTCGTCAAACTGGTAGAACTGCGCGGCCCACATCTGGTGCTGACCCACGCCGGTGGCGATGATGGCGTCACCCTTGGTGAGTTCGTAGAGGGTCTTGATCGCCTCCTGCGGGAGGATGTGCTTGTGGTCCTCGTAGGAGAACGGGTAGTCGCGCTTCCATTCGTTGATCTGGGTGATCCACGGCTTGGTGTCGGGAGCGGTGAACTTGGCGGCGGCGATCAGTTCGTTGAGGCGGGTGAGCGCGTATTTCACATCGCTGACCACGGGGAACTGGACGCGTTTGTTCTTGTTATGCTCGGAGGCGTCGATGTCGACGTGGACGATGGTCGCGCCGGCGGCGAACTTGGAGACTTCGCCGGTGATGCGGTCGTCGAAGCGTGCGCCCAGGCAGAGAACGAGGTCGCTCTGGTCAACGGCCCAGTTGCCATAGGCCGCGCCGTGCATGCCAAACCAGCGCATCGAAAGCGGGTGGGACTCGGGGAACGCGCCAATGCCCATCAACGTCGTGGCAACGGGGATGTTGGTCTTCTCGGCGAAGGTCTTCAGGTCGGCATGCGCTTCGGCCGAGACCAAGCCGCCGCCGGCATAGATCACGGGCTTCTTGGCGGTCGAGATGAGGTCGAGGATGCGCTTGAGCTGGTCGTCGGTGGCCTGCGGGAGTTCCCCGAGGGTCGGGTTCGCGAAGGAAACGGTGGCGGGGAAAACGGGCGTGAGCTTGGCCTGCTGGACATCCTTCGGGATGTCGATGACCACAGGGCCGGGACGACCGGTGCGGGCGAGGTAGAAGGCTTCCTTGATGATGCGGGGCAGGTCGGCCGCATCGAGCACGAGATAGGAGTGCTTCACGATCGGCAGGGTCATGCCGAAAAAGTCGGTCTCCTGAAACGCGCTCTTGCCGATGTATTTGGTGAACACCTGACCGGTGATGGCGACCATCGGGGTCGAGTCCATGTAGGCGTCGGCGATGGCGGAGACGAGGTTGGTCGCGCCGGGGCCGCTGGTGGCCATGCACACGCCGACCTTGCCGGTGGCGCGAGCGTAGCCTTCGGCGGCAAAGGAGCCGCCCTGCTCATGGCGGGGGAGGATGACGCGAACCTTGTCGCTGCGGGCAAACGCCTGGTGCAGCTCCTGCGAGGCGCCGCCGGGATAGGCGAAGATCACGTCCACGCCTTCCCGGGCCAGACACTCCACGACGACGTCAGCACCGTTCATGGCGCGGCCGATTTCGGGCTTGGGAAAGGATGAGGGAGAGGTGGACGATTTCATGGTAGGTTTATGCTAGGCAAAAAGAGGGGAGAGAAAACCGGCTTCGCCGGCCGTAGGCAAGAGCGGAAAACGACCGGACGGGGTCCGGCCGCGGACGATTGTGGCGTGAATTAGGGGTTGGTTTGGGGGCGAGGCTGTGCTCCCTATGCGGCGTGGCCAAAATTCTGTTCATTGGAGACATTGTAGGCAAACCCGGACGCGAGATCATCGCCGAGCGCCTGGCGCGCCTCCGCACGGAACTCGGCGCCGACGTGGTCGTGGCCAACGCCGAAAACGCCGCCGCCGGCTCGGGCATCAACGGCACCATCGCCAAATCCCTGCTGGCGACCGGCGTCGATGTGATCACGCTCGGCGATCATGTGTGGGACCAGCGCGGCTGGGACGACGAGATCGACGATTTCACCCGGGTCTGCCGCCCGGCCAACCTGCCCGAAAGCAATCCGGGTCGAGATCATGTGATCATCGACGTGAAGGGATTTCGCCTCGCGGTGTTCACCGTGCTCGGACGCACTTTCATGGGGCTCAAGGCCGACTGTCCGTTTCTCACCGCCGACGCCATGCTCAAGAAACTGGAGGGTCAGGCGGACGGTTTTCTCGTGGAAATCCACGCCGAGGCCACCAGCGAAAAAATCGCGCTTGGCTGGCACTTGGACGGACGGGCCGTGGCTGTCCTCGGCACGCACACGCACGTGCCCACGGCCGACGCCGCCGTGCTGCCGAAGGGCACGGGATTTTTGTGCGACGCGGGCATGACCGGGCCGTACGCGTCGGTCCTCGGTCGCGAGATCGAGCCCGTGCTCGGTCGGTTTCTCGACGGCATGCCGCGCCGCTTCGAAGTCGCCGAGGGCGATGTCCGCATCTCCGGCGCGCTGGTGGACTACGACGTCGCGAAAAAACGCGCGGTGAAAGTCGAGCTGGTCACCGTCCGCCGCGCGAGCGGACGGTGAAATCTTCCTGCGCCTGCGCTCCGGCCACGCGCGTGGCGCGGCCGGGCGACTTCAGGCCAACGGTCAGTTGTGCACCACGCCGGCCTCTTCGTAGAGACCGAGACGGCGGTAGCGCTCGTAGCGTGCGTCCAGCAGGTTGTCGCCCTTCAGACCGCGCAGGTCGTTGAGGTGCTTTTGCAGCGCGTAGCGCAGCGTGGCGGCGGCTTGCTCGATGTCGTTGTGCGCGCCGCCGAACGGCTCCGCGATCACCTCGTCCACGACGCCCAGTTTTTCGAGCTGGTCGGCGTTGAGCTTGAGGGCCTCGGCGGCTTTGGGCGCGGCGGCGGCATCCTTCCAGAGGATCGCCGCGCAGCCTTCGGGAGAGATGACCGAATAATAGCTGTTTTCGAAAATGAGCACGCGATCGGTCACGCCGATGCCGAGCGCGCCGCCCGAGCCGCCTTCGCCGACGACCACCGAGATCGAGGGGACGCGCAGCATGGCCATTTCGCGGAGATTGACCGCGATGGCTTCGGAGACGTGACGCTCCTCCGAGCCGATGCCGGGATAGGCTCCGGGCGTGTCGATAAAGGTGAGGACGGGAATGCCGAACTTCTCAGCGAGCTTCATCAGGCGGAGCGCCTTGCGATAGCCTTCGGGCTGGGGCATGCCGAAATTGCGCGCGATCTTCTCCTTGGTTTCGCGGCCCTTCTGTTGGGCGATGATCATCACGGCGTCGCCGTTGAAAAACGCCGTGCCGCCCACCAGCGCGCGGTCGTCGTTGAACTGGCGGTCGCCGTGCAGCTCGACGAAGCCCTCGCAGATGAGCTCGACGTAATCGAGCGCGTAGGGCCGTTTGGGATGGCGGGCGATCTGCACCTTCTGCCAAGGCGTGAGGCTGGAATAGATCTCGCGTTGGGTGGCCTCGATCTTGCGCTCGATGGCGGCGATCTCGCTGCCGACGTCGAGGTTGTTTTCGAGGGATTGCTGGCGCAGTTGCTCGAGTTGCGTGCTCAGGTCGCGCAGGGGCTTCTCGAACTCCAACGTGTAAACGGGTTTTTCCATGTGTAGGGGAAGAGGCTAGGAGGCGGACTTCGCCGCTGTCAATTGACCGGATTTGGTCGCCGGCATTTTAAATGGCAAACGCTATTGTCATTCGCTGTCTTCGCCTTACCTCCATTGAGGCAGGAAATTAAGTTCACCCCCGTCCTGCTTATCCCCATGGATTCCTCCTCGATTCTTCTCGTCGGCATCAAGAAAAACGTCATCGCCTTCAACAAGGCCACTGGCGAACGGCTCTGGTCCACGCAACTGAACGCAACGTTTGGCGATACGTTTGTCTCGATCATCGCCGATCGCACCCAGGCGTATGTCCACGCGAAGGGCGAACTGTACTGCCTCGATCTGTTCACCGGCGCGATCCGTTGGAAGGACGAGCTTCAGGGCCTTGGCTTCGGCCTCGTCACGATGGCTCTGCCCGACGGCCCGGTGACCTCGGCGGCCGTGATCCGCGAAAAACAGCGTCAGGCGGAGTCCTCCCAGTCGTCACAGCCCCCGGCCACCTGAGTGGGCCGGCCGCGGCTGCGCCGGCGTTATTGCACGCCGCCTTGATGCGCCTCGGGATTCTTGAGCTGGTCCTTCCAACTCAGGATCTTTGCCTGCGCGCCGTATTTCTCGGCGGTGGCCTTGTCGCCTTTCTCCATCCAGATGCGGGAGAGCGTGGTGTTGATGAACAGATCGTCGGGACGCACCGCCAGGCCGCGCTCGGCCGCGTGCAGGGCGTCGTCGAACCGGCGCAGGCTGAAATTAATCTCCGCCAACGCGTGCCACGCCTCGAACGAGCCGGGAGCCGCCTCGGTGGCGCGCGCCAGCTTGGCCAGGGCGGTGTCGTTGTCGCCCATCGTGAAATCGAAAGTCGCTTCTTCGATGAGGGTCTGGAGTTCGGCGTCGGTCATGGAAAATAATCGCGGGACGGCGCTCAACGGCCGTCCCGGCTGACAGGACTTTTTCGCTCCCGTCGCGCGCTTCGCGAGAAAATAAAAAAGCCGTCCGCGTCGGCGGACGGCTTCGCAAGCCGAAGAAAGGGGCGGGGGACCGCTTACTCTTTCTTTTTGTCATAGGCCTCGATGTTCAGCGTCACGACGACCTCGTCGCCGAGAGCCTTGCCGAGCATGGCCGGGCCGTTCACGCCGAAGTCCGACTTGCTGAGCGTGGTCGTGGCCTCCCAGCCGGAGAGCTGCACGCCACCCATGCCGGGGCCGAAGCCGAGGAGCTTCGTTTTCAGCACGACCGGCTTCGTCACGCCGTGGATCGTGAGATTGCCGGCGACGTCGAAGGCGTCCTCGCCGGTTTTCTTCCATGAGGTGCTCTTGAACGTGATCGTTTCAAACTTCGCCACGTCGAAGAAATCGGGCGACTGCAGGTGTTCGTCGCGCTTTGAGTTGCCCGTGTTGACGCTGCCCACGGTGATGACCGCCTCGGTGGAGCTCTTTTCGATATTATCGGTGTCCACCGTGATCGTGCCGGTGTACTTCGTGAAGGTGCCCGGGACCTTGCTCACAAAGTGGCGGATGGAAAAACCGATGGAGGAGTGAACGGGATCGATGGTGTAGGTTTCGACCTCGGCGCGGACCGCGCTGAGGGAGGCGAACACGAGGCCGGCAAGAACGAGGAACTTGGAGGTGTTTTTCATAAGGATGATGAGACGAACGTTGAGTAAGACCGGCAAAGGAGATGCGGGTTTCCGGTTAATGTGCAACCAAAATAGTTACCTTTTGTTTTTCACCCCTCTAAAAAAGGCTTTGCAGGCGAAGCGCCGGGCGTGGGCAAGCGCCCCCGCTCACAGGATCAGCATCGCGTCTCCGTAGCTGAAGAACCGGTATTCGCGGGCGATCGCCTCGGCATAGAGTTCGCGCAACCACGCGATCCCGTCCGTCGAACCGGGCGCAAGAAACGCCGCCACCAGGCACAACAACGTCGAGCGCGGCTGGTGAAAATTCGTGATCAGCGCGTCCACCCCGCGGAAGGTTCGCGGCGGATAGATGAAGATGCCCGCTTCCGCCACGTGCGGATGATCCAGCGGCGCCTCGTGTCGCGCGAGAAAGTCCTCCACCGAGCGCACGGTCGTCGTGCCCACCGCGATACGCCGGCCCGAGGGCGCCAGCAGCCCTCGCTGAGTCGACACCGGCAGCTCGTAAATTTCACGATGGATGGCGTGGGCCTCGATCGTGTCGGCGGTGATCGGCTTAAACGTGCCGAGCCCCACGTGCAGCGTTACATCCGCGGTCGTCACGCCCTGACCGGCGAGGGTCTCGAGCAGATCCGGCGTGAAGTGCAGCCCGGCGGTGGGCGCCGCCACGGCCACCTGGCGGGCCCGATTGGCATACACCGTTTGATAACGTTCCAAGTCGCGCGTCCGGTCGGCCGGATCGCCCGCTCGCTCGATATACGGGGGCAGGGGGACGTCGCCGAGCCGGTTGGCCACGCCCGTGATCGACGCATCCCGCGGCGTCGTGAACCCCACCAACGCGGCCCCCTCGGCATCCTTGGCGAGGATCGTGCCGGTGAACTCGTCCCCCTGGGAAAACGTCGCGCCTACCGGCAGCTTCTTGCCCGGCCGCACCAGACACCACCACGTGTTGTCGGCGGCGTCGGGGCGCAACAGCAGGCATTCAACCACCCCGCCGGTCGGCCGGCGCGCATGCAACCGGGCCGGCAGCACCGCGGCGTTGTTGCGGAAAAGCGTGTCGCCCGCCCGCAGAAACGCCGGCAGCTCGGCAAACACCCGGTGCGAGACCGTGTGTGAAGCCCGGTCCACGACCATCAACCGGGAAGCGTCGCGCCGCGCGGCTGGCGTCTGCGCCACGAGGTGCGGAGGCAGCGTGTAGTCGAAAAGATCGGTGGAAAGCGGCACGGCGGCGAAAGAAGGGGCGCAAAATGAAACGCGCCCCTGTCCGCTCGGCGAGTTTCTTCCGTGGGTGCCCCGCCTTCAACACCCGACAGCGCCGCGGTTTTCACGGAATCGCGGCGAGGCTGTATAATTTTCCAGGAAAAGACGCCAGTTTGCGCTGGTAATGCAAATCGCGAGGCATCATCAACACCGCGGTCCTTTCCGACCTGAAAACCTGCCCCGGGAAGTGACGGGGCGAAGCCATCTCTGGACACTTTCGTCAGGCTCCGGCGGACTGCTAACCTGAGGCCGGTTTTTTGCATTCCCTACGTACAAACGCCGCGCCGTCCGTTTCACAATCCGCGTAAAGCCTTACTGAGTCGGTGCGAATAACACTGTTCGGCAAAAATGAAATTATGAATCGTTACCAAAAAGTTCTCGTCTGCGTATTCCGAACAATCGGAATCCTAAGCCTATCTTATTTCCTTTTATCTGTCGGCATGACGCTGCTCACCATGCCGAGTATGTTTTTCGCGAGTTTCATAATGATTATTCCGTCATTAGTCATATCGTCTATTTTCATCTTTGGTGCCGTTGTATTGGCTAAATTGGTCACCATCGGGATTACGGAAGATTAAGAATCAAACCTCGGCGGATGAATCCCCTAGTTTTAAAACCAAAAAAGCGCCGAACAAGGCTCTACAGACAAGATACATGCTTGTCATGCGTCGTGCTGCGCCCGCCACCCGCCAAGCACGTATCTGTCTGATCCAGGACGTTCGGCAAAGGAAACCCTACAAACAAAAGAAATCCATTATGGGCGTATTTATTGGTATTGTTGTTATCGTTTTTATCATCGCCTTATTTGCGAAGTCGGGGAAATGCGACGTATGCAGTTTGCCGTTCAAGAATAAATACTATAATTGGACCATTGAAGGCAAAAAGCAGAAGCTATGTCCGAAGTGCAGCCAGCAGATGGAACGAAGAGTCAGTAAAGCCGCATTCAAATCGAAGTTCGGATGATACACAAAAGGAGCCGAACCATGCGCCAGAGCCAAGGTCGCGGCTCATCTTGAACGTTAGCCCAAAAATGAATTTCACGCTCATCATCGTAGTCCTCGGTCTCTTGGTCATCATCGCGGTTGCGCTAGTGATCCTCAAAGCGAAGGGCGCCGTCCCGGAAGGCGCGACGAAGCCGGAGGTTTATTATCTAAAGAAGTCGCTGTTCAGCCCGGCCGAGAGGTCGTTCGTTGGCGTGCTCGAATCCCTCGACTACGAAGGCGTGACGATTGCCAGCAAAGTTCGGCTTGCCGATATCTTCGGCGTGAAGAAGGGCCTTGAGCGCGGCGATCGTCAGCGCGCCATCAATCGAATTAGCGCGAAGCATGTGGATTTCCTGCTGATCCAGAGTAGCGATGGCAGGCCAATTCTCGGAGTAGAGCTAGACGACAGTTCGCACGATGAAGAAGAGCGTGTCGCGCGGGACTCGTTTGTTGATTTCGTTTTCTCGTCCGCAGGTCTTCCGATTCTTCACGTCATAGCAAAAGGCGCGTATGATCCCAAAGAAGTGCACCGCCAGATTGATGCCGCAC
>JAEKKV010000014.1 GCA_019510185.1 Verrucomicrobiota bacterium
CGGGCAGGACATAGGTGGACTGGGACTCGAACGTGGTGGCGTTTTCACTTGGCGTGCCCCGGCACGGATTTCCCAACGCGGTCCAAGGTCCCCAAATGGAGTCGGCCATCGCAGAGCGTCCGGCATTGGGAAACCAGCCCGAGGTGCCGGAAGTGAACAGGTAGTATTTCCCAGCACGCTTGAAGAGGGCGGGAGCCTCGTTGGAGGCATTGGGAAAGATACGCGTCCACTTGCCGCTGAAACCGCGATAGTCGTCCGTCAACTCGTGAAGGTGGAGCGTCAGGTTGTCCTCGGCGGAGGTCAGCAGGTAGCCCTTGCCGTCGTCGTCCACGAAGAGCGTCAGGTCGCGGGACATCTGGCCGCGCTTCAAATCGCGCCACACGATATCGCCGGCCACCACGGCTTCATTGAATTGCTTCCTGTCCTTAAGCCGGTCGGGATCGGGTGCAGCGCCCGGGTCGAAACTGAGTGGCAGGACGCCTTGGCTGGGGCGAAAGGAGCCCACGTATTTGTAGGGGCCGGTCGCCTTGTCGCTGACGGCCAGACCGGCGCGGGCCATCCCGTAGTTTCGGCCCTTGTCCAAGTGAAACCACATCACGAAAGTCTTGGTCTTCGCGTTGTAGATGACCTTCGGCCGCTCGATGATACAGCCCTTCACGATCTCGCTTTTGGGCTCGTCCGACACGGTCAGCGCGATCCCGCAATCCCGCCAATGCACCAGATCCCGGGAGCGGTAAACATGCACGCCCACTTGGGCGTAGTTGCCCGCGTTGCCTTCAATTTTGTGCTCCCCAAACCAGTAATAAACACCGTCGTGCAACAGGATACCGCCGCCGTGCGCGTTAATGGGGACTCCCTTGTCGTCCATCCACAGTTCGCCGGGACGAAAGCCCCCCTGCCCCACGGCCGCCGCGAAGGTGCTCGTCGCAGCGAACGCGAGGAGCATGAGCGTGAATAGTGAGCGGTGGAATTTCATGATCAGCGGACAGGACTCAGGTTGGGACCGAAGCGGTAGGATTCGCCGCGGCGCATCGGTAGCTCGACCACGCGAGGATCCCTTAATCGCGAAATTTCATCGGCGGGCGCTTGAAGTCGTAAACGAAGGTGCCGCGTACGGGCGGTCCTCCTTCGTAGGAGCGCGGAGCATCGACCATAATCACGAAGAGTCGAAGCTCGGCGGGCAGATTTCGCTCCATCGTATCGACTACTTTCCATCCGTTGCCCACCTGTGCGGCGGTCCTGAGAAACAAAGGCCCCGTGCCGGTGGCCACCACACGATCCGTGGTATGCGGAGACGCCTCGGCGACCTCGCCGCCAGTCGAGAACGCCGCAGGCAACGACGACACGTTTAAGATACGGGCCTGTCCCGGAAGGTGCTGCTTCTCCAAATCGGCGATCGCCATACCGGTGATCGGCAGGGCGCTTTGCGCGGGAGCCGGATAAAGCAGCAAAATGACTTTGATCGCGTCCTCGGGATAGGCGACCTCCGCAACCACCGTTTTCTTGGGCAGGGTTCCGGGAGGGGCATCGGCCGGAGGAGGCGTTATGCGATAGAAGGAAAGTTTCCGGCCCGGCGGCGCCGGATAGTCGGTGGAGAAGGATCCGGAGTTCGCCGTGAACGCGACGGGCGCGCCTTTGACATCGAAAAAGAGATCGCTGTATCCATCGTCGCCGAGACCAACGGCTCGAAACACTCGCGCCTGCTCCTCGGCGTGCGACAGCTGCGGTGCAACGGCGAGCAGGAGCAGCCCGGCGAAAAAAGAAAACGAGGATTTCATAGGCGTGGTGATGGGGTCAAATATCGGAGGGGCTGAGCCAACGCATGGACACGATGCGATAGCGCCGGCCAAACGTGCGGTTGTCCGCCTGGGTCAGTGCAGAGGGAGCGGTCTCGGCGGAATCGCCCGCGACGAAATAATCGGGCAGGCGCTGAACGATCGCTTCGCACCAAGCGCGGGCCTCAATACTATTGGTTATCGGGTTGCGGACCTCGCCATAAGTGCGAATGGCAAAGGTGTCGCCTCTCACGGTGAGCACCGGACCGAGCAGCGACAGCAGATCGGCCTGAGTGAGGAATTTGGGACAAGCGGCCGCGCGGTTTGCGTTCTCGCCGACGGACGACGCTCGAGGGGCACCGAGATAGTGGTCGGGATTCCACCCCGACGCGGGCCAACCCGACTTGGGTATGTTGGAAGCAATAAGTGGGGACCACGCGGGGGGGTTGCCCTTCACGGGAGAGGCCGACGTGTAGCCCATCTTGTCGATGGCGGCTTGCAGCGCCCCGCGAACACCGTTGTCGTCGGCGGTGCCGTCGGCTTTGACGGGGACCAGACGACGATTCACCAAATCCGCCACCGACAGGAAGGGCCCCCTCGCCTTGATTTCGACGACAATGCTGCGGGCCAGTTCGTTGACCAGGCGGGTCAATTCATCCGTGGTGCCGGCTACGTTCGTCATCAGGCCGCGATTTCCGAGATACGACCCTACTTGGCCGCCCATCGTGCTGGCGTAACCGGTCTGAGCCTGGTTGCCACTGAAGCGCGGGATGGCCGCGACGGTCCCCACCGAATCTCCGGAACCCGCCGCGCCCGGCGTGGCGTAAGCGGCGTTGTCCGGAAGGCCCAACGTGGAGCCGAGCAGGCTCCGCCACGCCTGCTCGGAGGTGGAGTTCACATTGAAAGCGCCATCGACGAGGAGATTGGCCGCGGCCTTATCGTAGGCGGCGCCACCCGACGCGGAATAACGGAGATCGTCGATGCTGGGAGCAACGCCATTGGGGCGATAGTAGGCCATGCGAGCGTTGGGCAGGATTCTTCCGCTGGCCACGTCCGTACTGGTCCAGGTGCTGGGCACCCCCGAGACGAAATAGTGGTCCCACAAGGCCCGGTTCAGATGCCAGGACAGGTCGTAAAGAGTCTCGGTATACGCCGCCGCAGCGGCCGAACTGGAGAACTTGGGACTGAACGTGTCGGTCAGATATTGCTGTTCGCTCGGGATACGGACATCGGCCCAAGAATTCCCAAACGAATAGGTGGGATAAAAGCCATAGGTGCCGAACGCGGCATGCTGGAGCTGGCCGACCGAGAGCAGGAGGCCGGGGTCTTGCAAAACATCGAAAAGGACGGCCCGCAGCTCGCCATTATCCTGCGATGCGCCGATCCTGGTGTTATAGCCGGTGGTATAGCCTTTATAGGGGAAAAACGGGTCGCGCCCGGTGGCGCCGGTGTTGGCGCCCTGCTTGAGAAACAACTCCATGGTTCCGAAAACCACATTTCCGCGGGGGAAGCCGGCATTCTCGACTTTGGTATTACGCAGGACCGGCGCCCGGGGGTTGCCGGTGACGAGCCAACGATAATTCGTGCCTTGGCCGCCTCCGGTTCCCATGGCGCCGATGAACGTGGGTGACGAATTAAAGCCTCCGTGCCCCTCCATGATGGCGCTGGCATACATGGTCGTGGTTGCTCCCGTGGAACTCGAACCCAGGCTGGAGCTGTTGTAGCGAATCCGCGGGAACGCATAGACCCAACCGCCGCTGGTTGTGCCGCGGAAGCCGGCGTTCAGGTCCATCACGGCTTGATACCAGTTGCTGCCGATGCTGGTCCTGTCCCAGCTCGCCAACGCCCCCGGCTTGGCGAGCACGACATTCATCGCATGATTGCTGGACGGTGGGATGGTTCTTGCCTGCATCTCGCCGCTCGCAAACATCGCGGCCGTGATGCCCATCGCCGGTATCGTCCACGACACGTAATGAATGATAGGGCTTGCTCCCCGAACCAGCGTGTTTGCCCCCGGCGAATACGCCGATCCGCTCGAGCCCAAGATATACACCTGGGCCTCGCCCGGGGCCATCGCTTCGCCTTTGATCTTGAAGCGAATGAAGCCGGGGTTGTTGACGCCCGTACCGCCCGCGACCAGATCCCCTCCGCGCAAATCCAGAGTTGCGACCGGGCTCATCGCGCCGCCGGCCGTGGCCGAAGTTTCGATGAAATAACGGCAGTGATTGGTCCCTCCCCCGATGGTGCTGAAATGGTAACCTAGTTCATAATCGCTGGCCTTGAGTTGGGTGGCATGCGGATTCCAGAGGATCACCATGGGAAACATGGCGACCTGGATGTTGCCACTGTTGTCCAAATAGAAATCCAAACCAAAGTTGGCGAAGTTGATCACGGGAGACACGCCGCCTCCGATGTAATCGCCGGAGGAATTCATCAGGGGCACGACCGGGTCCATCGCTCCGCTCGCATCCGGGTGAGTGCGCGGGAAGGAGCGCAGCAGCCCCCAGGTCGGCACGTGGTCGGTCGGTTTTTGCTTGGGGAAAAGGGGATCTCCGTCACCCGGACGGTTCCCGGAGGCGCTCGTCGTGGTGTTGGCGATGTCCGCGGTCAGATCCTTTTTCAAACCGCCCGCATAGGCGTCGGCCAGCACGCCGGAACCGTAGGCGGTCACGTCGTGGAAACGCAGCTTGAGCGCGGAAGCGAGCTTGGTCTGCGTAGCCGAGACTGAGGAGAGGAACGGCAGCTGGCGGAGCGAGATGGCATTGGTCAGAATGGCTGCGGAGTTCATCGCCGGATAGGCGGTATCAAGCACGTCGGCCGCCGCGCCTCCCACGACACTGGCGGTCGAAACCTGGTCCATGCGGTCGATGCCGGAACGCTGGGCCGTGATGAAACTATAACGCTGAAAAGCCGTTTGATCGGCGGCGGAGGTTTGCGAGAGGTAACTGTTGCGCAGGTTGATCTTGGCCTTCGTGCTTTCGTCGCTCACCCACCAAGCGTAGCCGCCAATCACCGGTGTCGCCGTCGCCGCGAGGCCGGGCACGGAACCGCGGGCTGCATTCAGCGCGACCAAGGGCGCGGCGACGAAGTCGCTCGCAGCGTTGGCGGAATCTACACTGTTGGGCCCGACCAGGAGCCGTGCCGGCACTGCTTTGGGCCCGATGACCAAATCGGAGGTGGCGGTGGCGGTCTTGAAATCATCGCCGTTTTTTATGGAAACAACATCGGCAGGTGAGGCCGCCGAGGGACTGGCGGTCGAGGACGCGAAACCGGGCGTGGCTGAGGTGATGGTCCCCGACGAGTCGGCTGTGAGCAGGACGTTTTCATTGCCGCTCACCAGCCACTGCAGCAGGCGCGAACTCGACGGAGTGATGCCCGACGGCTTCTGGGTGTAATCCGCAGCCGCACTGTTTCCGTAAACGCCGACCCAACGCGGGCTGGCCGCAGCCGCGTTTGCAAGGTTTGCCGGAGCCGTGACTCGCCGATCAGGTCCGGTGGTGCGTTGCAGTTCACCGAACGCCACATTCAGCGCGAGCAAGGCGTTCTGCCGTGCTTGGGCGAGTTGCTGGCTGTTCGAAGCAACCTGGGTCTCGACGCGCGTCAGCGCCGCGAGACTCACCAGCAGGAGCACCAAAAATGACAGCAGCGTGATCGTGATCAGCAACGCGAAGCCACGTCGAGAATCCCGGGCGCCTGGACGAACATAGGGGGTAATAGGCATCAAAATACTTTCTCTCGTAAGGGCTCATGAGTCCGAACCGCCTGCGCCGAGGGAGACTGCCACTTACAGGGCGGCCGCCTCGGGAAAGGCGAGCAGGACGCCGCGGTTGTTCCCCCACTCTGTCAGCAGCCATTCGGCAAATTCTCCCGGGGGGATGGGCGGAAAAGGAATCAGGCTCACCGGCCGTTCATCACGCCACGAAAAGGAGCCTTGGACGTGATCCAGTGCCGCCCGATGCCGGAACCGAAGAAAATAAAGGACGGCCGGCAGGAATGTCGGAATGCGAGTCGTCCGGACCAGCCTCCGGGCCGCGTCATAGATGTCGGGCAGATGCACCGACTCATGGGCCGCCCAGTCCTCCCAAACGTCTTCCCACGGTGTTCCCTCCGGCAGGACCGGCGGCTGCCAGACGCTGCCGAGGGCATGCCCGGCATCGCGCAGCGGCCGATGGAATCCCGTCAGCAGCTCGGCCATTTCATGCCATTTCCGGCCGTTGACGAACGGGTCGTTCATCAACGGGGCACCTTCCAGAGAAGTGTCCGGCAAAGAGATCATATCTTGGCCGCCAGAAGATTGAGGGTTTGCTCAGACCGCCGACTGGCAACGGCGGCGGATCAACCCCATGCCCAGCGCCAAGGCGCCGAAGATCGCGGCGTAGGTGGCCGGCTCGGGGATGGCGGAGGCGGTAAGAGTGACGTCGCTAGTCGTATAATTGATCGTGAAGCTATTGGAGCCGACGGTGATCGTCGAACCATCCGAAAGCCCGGCGAAGGTTCCGCTGATGGAGGAGCCGTGCAGGATACTAAAGGCGCTGGAGGTTCCCGTCCAAGAACCGCTGCCGCCGATGTCGCTCAAGAACAACGCAGCCGAGCCCAAGGTGACGGCACCCGACGACGTGAGCAGATCAAACGTGCCAAGGGTGCTGTTAAGCTTGAGCGAAACGGTCGCGCCGGTGGTGCCGAGCGTGCTGCTGAAGGTGAGCGTGCCAATGGAACTTGCGCTCGTGCCTGCTGCCAGGATACCGCCGCTGGTTATCGTGGTGGCACCGTTGATCGTACCCGTGCCGCGCAAAGTCGCACCCGAGGCGACACTGACGGCGCTGCCGGAAGCAAGACTGCCCGTGACCGAAAGCGTGCCGGCGTTCACAGCGGTGGCGCCCGTGTAGGTGTTCGCGCCAGAGAGCACCCAAGTGCCTGCGGCGCTCTTGGTGACGCTCGTGGCTCCCGTATTGTCGCCAATAACCGCTGCGATGGTGTTGGTGCCCGTGTTGGTTCCCGTCAGCGTCAGGGTCTTGGCCGCCGTGCCGCCATTGAAGCCCATCGAGCCGGTGTTCGTGAAGTTCACCGCTCCCGTGCCCGAGGCGTCGATCGTGCTGCTGGACTGCACCGAGAACAGACGGTCCGTGCTGACCGCCGCACCCGTGTATTTCAACGTGCCGCCGGTGAGAATGAGGTTGCCGGCAACATTGGTCGAAGCGCCGATGCTGCTATTGCTCCCACCATTCGCCAGCGTTGAAACGCTGAGTGTGCCGGCGCCGGTGACGGTCGTGATGCCGGTGTAATCGCTGGCACCGGATAACGTGACAGTGTTCGGGCCGACCACGGTAACCGCGGAGGCTCCGCCAGCATTTTCGTGAACCGCAGAGCTAATAGTGATGCCCGCGTTGGCGGCGTTGAGCACGAGTTCCTTGGTTGCGCCAATGTGAATGCCCGCGGCGGCCGTCGCGCCGCCTCCGGGTTGAAAGGTAAGGGTGCCTGTTCCCGCGTTAATCAGTCCGTTGACGGTGAGACCGAATGCAGTATTGTTGCCGAGCCCAATCGTAACCGCGCCGCCGGTATAGCGGATAGTATTCGCGACCCGTTCCGAGCCGCCATAGGTAGCGCCGGTTGCTGAGCTGATGTCGAAATTGGTCGTGGCACTGTTGATGGTGCCGGTCCAGAGCACCGTAGTGCCTGCTGTGTAGCTTACGACGTTGTTGGAGCCATCGAGAGTGGCGTAGCGGGTCGCCGTGCCCGTGCCGATAAAAGCCCAAGGGCCGAGGATGCCATTGTCGAGCGAGGTTCCCGTGGCGGTGGCGATGCCGGCGGCATTGAACAGCGCGGTGGCACCAGCGGCCCGGCTGATGACACCGAGCGCGGGATTTCCGGTGGTATCAATGACGGTCTGACCAGTCGTCAGGGCGGTGTCGGCGTGGGCGGCATTGCCGACGACCATGGCGGCCAAGAGTGTCGCAGCCAAAACCTGCGAGTATTGACGGTCCGAAGGGGTCTTCTTCTTCAGGGGCATAAAAAGGATTTGGCGATCGGAGGATATAAAGTGGCTGGGCAGGCAAGGAGACGCGGCAACGACGGGGTTGGAGTTCCCCCATTAAACCATCATCGCGCCCCGGCCGATATACACCGTTCGGTGTATATATGGCGGGAACCTCAAAAAGCCCGATGCGCCCCGCAGGAACCAACAGAGCGACCACGCGAGGCGACGAGCACTACTCCGTTAGGTTAGTAGCAGACCGCCATGACAGAGATGGCGCTCCAAACCACGGAGTTTTGACCACTCATGGAATCGCCCAATGGACCGATTCTCTGGGAGCGACTACGGCTAATAACCTTCGCGGTGAAGCGGAGGGGCGGCTGATGCCGCCGGTGAGGTCAACCCGCTGATTTCAAAAAATTCGAAAGCAGAGCTCTGGAATATGAAGCGATCAAACTGCGGCATCAGCCATGCCTCCGCTGAATCGTCGGAGCCATTGGCGAAAAGCTGCCGGTGTCCTACCGCCCGAGAAACTTCACCACCGCCTCGGTACGCGACTGCACATGAAGCTTACCGTAGACTTTGTGCAGGTGCGTTTGCACGGTGCCCGGGCTGATGCCGAGCTCTCCCGCGATTTGCTTGTAGGCGAGCCCCTTGGCCAGCAGGCGGAGGATCTCCTGCTCACGCTTGGTGAGCGTCTCCAATTCGCTCGCCGGTTGGCGAATCTGATGGAAGTGAGAAACCACCCGGCGCGCGATCTCGACAGACATCGGCGAGCCGCCTCCGTGCACCTCCTTGATCGCGTTGATCAACTCGTCCGGCGTGGCCCGCTTGAGCAAGTAGCCACTGGCGCCGGCGCGCAGTGCGTTGAAAATCAAATCCGTGTCGTCGTAAGTAGTGAGCATCACGAACTCGATCTTCGGATGATCCCGCTTGAGTCGGGCGACGCACTCGATGCCGCTGCGCCCGGGCAGGTTGATGTCCATCAACACCACGTCGGGTTGCTGCCGCGCGATCTCGCGTTCGGCCTGCTCCGCGTTCGCGTAGGCGCCCAGAAACGTCAGCTCCGGCGCGTGGTCCAAGAGCTTTTGGTAAACCTCGCGAGTGACGCGGTGATCCTCGACTAAACAAACGCGAATCATGGGTAATCTTTAATTGGTGCGCCACCTCCTCAGGTAAAGGGTAATTCAACGGTGACCCGGGTCCCCTCCCCTATCCGGCTGTCGATCCGGCAAGCCCCGCCGGCTTCCGCCATGCGCTCACGCAGGTTGTAGAGCCCGTTCGAATCCTCCGGCTCGCTCCCGACAACAAAGCCGCGGCCATCATCGGACACGACGACGCGCAACACGCCGTCCGCCACCTCGATTTTCAATTTAACGGCGCGCGCTCCCGCGTGCTTGACCACGTTGTTAAGCGTCTCCTTGACCACCGTAAATAAATGATGGCGCACGATTGAACTCAGCGGGCGCACCGGCAGATCGGAGGAAACATCGACTTCGCAGGCGATCCCAGCCGACGACAGAAATTCGACCGCGAATTTCCCGAGATATTCGATCAACGCGAAGAGCGTATCGTAGCGCGGATTGATCGCCCACACGATCTCGTCAAGCGAGCTCACCGTGCCGCGCGCGATGGAGACGATCCCGTCGATGTGCCCCGCCACCGCGCCGGGCGGATCAAGCCGGGCAAGCTCCCCTATCCCCGCGATCTGAGTGAGGTTGGCGCCAAGCTCGTCGTGAATGTCGCGAGCGATGCGGGTGCGCTCCCGCTCCAGCGCGCTCTCCTGCTCCAGCGTGCGCATCCGCGCTCGCATCCGACGCCTCACCCCGAGCCGCACCAATGCGGCCAGCGCCAACGCGCCAAGCAGGCCGACACCCGCGCGAAACCAATTCGTTTCCCACCACGCGGCACGGACCGTAAAAGCCAGCGACGCCGTCGTGCTCAGCCACGGTCCGTCCGCCGCGGCGGCGGCAACCTCAAACCGGTAGTCACCCGGCGGCAGATAGGTAAACAGCGCCGTCCGTTGGTGCTCGGCATCGACCCACGCACCGCTCCCCAAGCCCGACAAACGATAGCGAAACCGAAGGCGCTCCGGTGCGCTCAAGTGAGCCAGCGTGTAGCGGATTTCCAACGGACCGGAACGCGGAGGAATCAATAATCCAACGTCCCCGTTCAAACCCATCGCCGTCCCGCCCACCCGCACCTCCTCAATCAACACCGGCAGCGCGGCGATGGCGGGCGAAGGCTTTTCCTTTGGCAGGATTTCCAACGCCCCGCGGGCGGTGGCAAACCAGAGATGGCCATCGGGCGTCCGGGTCGTGGCCCCACGAAACCCCAGGGAAAACTCGGTCGAAGGCAACCCGTCGTCCCGTCCATAGGCGATGCAGTGAAGGGCAGTCTGACGTCCGTCCATCACAGGCTCGATCTCATCTCGGGCCACACGCAGCAAGCCACTCACCGTGCCCAACCAAAAATCTCCCTCCGCCGTAATGATCAGCGAACGCAGATCATCAATGGGCAGACCTGCGCCGCCTGGCAACTGACTGATCCGGCCGTCCCGCCAGCGGTAGAGCCCGCCTCTCAACGCACCGATCCACACCGTGTCCGGGCCATCTGGAACGATGAACCGGATACCGTCTCCGGGTTGAACCCCCGGTAATGGCACCGGGACAAATTGCTCTCCTGATTTCTGGAAAACCAAACCGTCCTCCGTTCCCGCCCAGATCCGACCGGCGGGATCTTCGGCCAGGGAAACCACATGGGTCAACCCACCTGTCTCAGGCATACGGACGTCCTGCCCGGCTTGGTGACGGACGAGCGGACCCTTGATAATCGCAGCCCATAAACTTTCATTCCGGTCCACCAGCAACGCCGTGACCGGGTCAAGCAAGGATTCACGGCGGAACGTCCCTTCACTCGAATGGAACAGGCCGCGGCCGGTGCCCACCCACACTCCGCCGGTTGGATCGGCATGGACGGTCCAGATGCCCCTCGGCAAGTCAGGCCAGCCGCTCGGAACGGTAAACGTGCGATTGGTCGCGTCGGTCGCACGCACGAGCATGCTGTTGCGCCCGGCCAGCCAGAGCCTCCCCTCATTGTCCGCGCATACGGAGAAGGTGTCGTCATCACGCAACCCATCGTTGGTCTGCCGCAGGTGGAACCGACGCGCATGCAGACGGCTCACCCCTCCGGACTGTGTCCCTACCCAGATGTCGCCCTCACGATCCTCAAAGATGGCCGACACCGCGCCTCCCTCCACCGGCACCCTCGCCCAATTCCCGTCCCGAAACCTCATCAAACCGGCATTGCTCGTCCCCACCCAAAGAGTCCCCGACGAGTCCTCCATCATCACATGCACGGGAAGCGCACTCAAATCCGCCACGGTTTCCTGCGAGCCATCCGGATGGTAACGCACGAGCCGATCGCCACGTTTCGCCCACATCCCGCCATCCCCGGCTCGCGCCAAATGCCCGCCCCCTCCCCCGGCTGGATCGATCGATTGAAAACGCTTCCCGTCAAACGGACCGCAGCCGGCCGTGTTGCCATGCCAGATCGTTCCGTTGGCCGTTGAAGCGACTTCGTTGTCATGGGCTCCCCCTTCCGCGACGGCCAGGCCATCCCGTTCAGAGTAGGCGATGAGCTGACCCTCCACCCAGCGTGACACCCTGATCGGATCCTCATAGCCGAACCAGACCGCTCCGGAAGCGTCTTGGGCAAACGAAGTCGTCCACCCCGTCATGAGCGGCGTGAGCGGCGCGATCACGTGAAATCGATCGCCGACCCGCCGGGCGACACCTCTCCGATCCAAGCCCACCCACAGGCTGCCATCACGAGCGGTGAACAGCGCATGCACCCGATCCGACTCCAGGCCCGGAGTGTTCTCCGCCTGAAAGGTCGTGAACCTCACGCCGTCGAAGCGTGTCAATCCTCCCAGCGTTGCCACCCAGAGATAACCATCGGGTGTTTGAGTGAGGCTCGTCACCCGGTTACTGGGTAACCCCTCTTCCATGCCCCAAGTGCGCAAAATATAATCTGCCGAAACAGGGATCGCGTCCGCCTCGACCACCAATGGATCCACGATCGGGAATGCCGACGCGGTGAAAAAAACCATCAACAAAAGCAACAGCCAGTAACGGGGTTTAAACACGTCCCAACCTCTTAATCGCGCAGCCAACGTTGTCCAAGTAAACCTGACTGGCCGAGCGCAGATGGCTAACTTGACACGGCAAATTCGGCAGACCGCTTACTCCGCTCGAAGCCCAAAGGTGAAACGATTTGCCTCACGGTGCAGCGCCTCCGTCCCGCCAAGTCGCGAAGCTCGCCTTCGGGTTTCCTTGGTGTCAGCTTTCTCTGCTCAATTTAAAAAAACGCCCCGACTCCTTCGGATCACCACCGCCATTGACAAACGGGTCGCTTATCAGCCGGGCACCTTCCAGAGAAGTGTCCGGCAAAGGAGATCATATCTTGGCCGCTAAAGATTGACGGTTTGCTCAGGCCGCCGACTGGCAACGGCGGCGGATCAACACCATGCCCAGCGCCAAGGCGCCGAAGATCGCGGCGTAGGTGGCCGGTTCGGGGATGGCGGAGAAGCTCAGAGAGCCAGTGCCGGCAAACACGGCGTTACCACCCAGTGACGCAAGTAATGTGTTTAGGTCGGTAGCAGTGTAGGTGCCGCCGGCAAGATAGGTTGAAGAGACGGAGTCAAAAACGAGACCAACCGTTTCAGTCCCTGTGAAGTTGAGATTGATGCTGCCGGCAGTCGAGGTGCTGGCCAAAGTAAGGGTGGAAAGGTCCGCGATGGAGGTGTTGTTGCCAAACGTGAGCGCAGCGCCCGAGACCACGGAGACATTGCCCGCACCGAACGTGCCAGTGGAACCGGTCGCCAAGGTGCCGGCGTTCACAGCGGTGGCTCCGGTGAAGGTATTCGCGCCGGAGAGCACCCAAGTGCCTGCGCCGCTCTTCGTGACGCTGGTAGCTCCCGTATTGTCTCCAATAACCGCTGCAAGGGTGTTGGTCCCCGTGTTAGTGCCCGTCAACGTCAGGGTCTTGGCCGCCGTGCCGCTGTTAAAACCCATCGAGCCGGTGTTCGTGAAGTTCACCGCTCCCGAACCTGAGGCATTGATCGTGCTGCTGGACTGCAGCGAGAACAGACGGTCCGTGCTGACAGCCGCACCCGTATATTGCAGCGTGCCGCCGTTGAGAACGAGGTTGCCGGCAGCATTGCTCGAAGCGCCGATGTGGCTAGCGCTCCCACCGTTCGCCAGCGAGGAAACGCTGAGCGTGCCGAGGGTGACGGTGGTTGGTCCCGTGTAGGTATTTGCAGCATTAAGATTCATCTGTGACGTTGAACTATTCTGCACGACGCCCGTCACGTTGATGCCCACCACTTCATCGATTTGCGCCACACCGCTGCCAGTGCCGGCATTCGTCAGCGTGCCCGTGTTGTTAATGCTACCAGTGGTAAACTGCGTTTTGCCCGAGCTGGTCGTCTTGACGGTCAGATTTCCGAAGCCGGTAATGGCGCCTTTCACTTGGTAAGTCGAAGTGCTGCCCGTCGAGTTACCAATGCTGACGTCTGCCGTGTGACTGGAATCTGCGCCCAGAGTAATGGCACTATTTAAGAAATAAGTGTTATTGCCACTTGTTACACCTCCAGCGATTAATTTGACGCCGGTGCTTCCCGAAGCCACGGTAATGGGAGCTGCGTAACCGGATCCGTTGCCTGAAAGAAAGAGAAGGGTGGCATCGCTGGATCCAGTGATGTCACCCAAAGTGAATGCGGCGCTTCCAAGCCCGATGCCGTTAGCACCAGTCGCTCCCACTTGGAACAATCCCGCCTTGACGGTTATGGTTCCATTAAAAGATGCGGAGCTCGCCAGCATGAAAGTGGCCGAGTTGGTTGAATTCTGCACCAAGTTGATGCCGGACCCAATGGCGTTATTGAGATTCACCCGACCAAACCCGCTCCCGTTATTCGTGATCGTCCTCGTGGCACCGGTCGCAGTGATTCCAGTAGAGATATTCAGTATATTGCCTGAAGCATTTGAGGTATTAAGATCGGATGCCAGGACGATCCCGCCCGCTCCGTTGATCGTATCACCTTTGCTCGTGGAGACCTGATTGATCGCCGCCGCCGAGCCGTTGCCATCGAGCGTCAAGGCAGTCGAGAGAGCCAATGTCCAGGAATGGGTGTTATTCGTATCACCGATCTGGATCGTGCCGAGCGTGTTTCCGCCGACGGTATCCATCGTGCTGGTGGTGGCCGCACTGATGTTGAGAGTGCTCAGATCGAAGGTGTCGCCCGCAGCGAAGGTCGGAACCGCAGAGCCAACCCAACTACCCGACGCACTCCACAAGGAATTGGTTATGGTGGTATTCCACGTGTAGGTCGTGCCAGCCTGCGCGGACTGGGCGGCCAGCAGAAGACTGGCTGACACCGCGGCCGCCATGACACTGCGGGATGCGGTATTTTTGACCGGAAGTATGAAAGAGATGGGGCGAGGGTATGACATGGGAGCGCTGGGTAGGAGGGGTGGGGCTCCATTAAACCATCACCGCGCCCCGGCCGATATACACCGTTCGGTGTATATATGGCGGGAACCTCAAAAAGCCCGATGCTCCCAGCAGGAACCAGCAGGACGACCCATGCGCGGCGACTCGCACTACTCTCCGTTAGGGAAGGGAGACATCGCGCAGCGCTCCCGTGAGACCAAACTCGCCGTGGCCTGTTTTCCTAGGTGTCAGCCCTCCCCCCTGCTCAATTCAAAAAACTACAAAAAACGCCCCGCCCCTTCGGATTGGCCCGTCCCACGCAGGCGAGTCGCGGTTCACAATGTTGGCGCAGCGCTTCGTTCACGCCTTTCGGGAGGGACTCAAAGGCTAGGCATTCGGATTTGAGCGCGGAGCGAACGGGTTCGAGTCCGGAGAGGTTTGGCTTCAATTCTGGTCGTTCGGGCTTAAGCGGGAGTCGTTTGGACTTAAGTCCAACTCGCAGGGACTTGAGTCCGACTCGTTCGGACTTCAACGATTCCTCTTCGGACTTAAGTCCAACTCGCTGGAACTTGAGCCCAAGTCGAAAATACATGAACACTTCTTGTAGGTGGAGAAGTACCTATTAGAGGGGTTCATGTTTTTCCTCTTCGGACTCCTCCCACTATAAGAAGTGTTTAAGCAATTCCTCTTAGGACTTAAGCATTTCTGATGGGCATTAGCCTCCAACTTCGACTTGCCTCGATCCTTGCGAAGTTAAAGTTAATCGATTCCCAAATCCCAAGCAGCTGATCTCTTGGCACCTACGGATGCGTTTATAGTCTTTAAGGGGCGAGACAGAAGGGATTCGGGCGTTTTCTGTCCTTTTTTGACCTGCTTGTAACGAGGAGGAGACAGGGAGAAATCCCAACCTTGTTTTATACACGGCTGTTTCCCGCCGATGGCACCTCGAGGCCGAAGTAGCGGTGCGCGTTGTGAAAACAAATATCGGCCACCATGGCGCCGAGCAACGGCAGGTCGCGCGGCAGCTCGCCTTTGACCACGTCACGGCCGATCATGTCGCAAAGAATGCGGCGGAAGTATTCGTGGCGCGGGAAGCTGAGGAAACTGCGCGAGTCGGTGAGCATGCCGACGAAGCGGCTGAGCAGACCAAGGCTCGAGAGCGCGTTGATCTGCCACTCCATGCCTTCCTTCTGGTCCAAAAACCACCAGCCGCTGCCAAACTGGATTTTGCCGGGCACGGTGCCGTCCTGGAAATTGCCCGCCATCGAGGCGAAGACGTAATTGTCCGCAGGATTGAGGTTATAAAGGACGGTCTTGGGCAGGCGATTGTCGCGGTCGAGGCGGTCCAGGTAGCGCTGAAGCGCGACGCCTTGCGGGAAATCCCCGATGGAGTCGAAGCCGGTGTCGGGTCCGAGCGAACCGAGCAGGCGGGTGTTGGTGTTGCGAAGGGCGCCGAGGTGCAGCTGCTTGGTCCAGCCGCGGGCCGCGTCGAGGTGGCCGAAGAAAAGCATGAGATGGCCGCGAAATTTCGCGGCGTCCGACGGCGACACCGCCCGCCCCGCGCGCGCCGCGTCGAAAGCTCCCCTCGCCTCGGCCTCCGTGCCGAGCTCCGTCTCGCAGGCGTTCATGCCGTGGTCGGAAAGGCGCGCACCGAACTCATGGAAGAAATCGTGGCGTTGTTTCAACGCGGAGAGAAAGCCCGCGAAACTGTCGCACGCGATGTCGCTCGCCTGCTCGAGCCGGGAAATCCAGGCGTTGAAAACCTCGGTCCGGTCCACGCCCAGCGCGTTATCGGGCCGGAAGGTGGGGTAAACGCGGGTTCGCAGCTGGCCATCGGCGCGGATGCGGTGGTGATCCTCGAGCTTGTCGGCCGGATCATCCGTCGTGCAGGAAACGGCGACACGGCTCTTGTGCAGCAGTTCGTGCACGGGCATGGCGGAGAGCTGCTCGTTGGCGCGATTCCAGATCGACTCGGCGGTGCTTTCGTCGAGCAGGTCGTCGATGCCGAAGTAGAACTTCAATTCCAGATGGGTCCAGTGGTAGAGCGGATTGCGCAACGTCTTCGGCACGGTGCGCGCGTAGGCGAGGAATTTTTCCCACGGGCCGGCGTCACCGGTGCAAAAGCGCTCGGGTACGCCGTTCCAGCGCATGGCGCGCCATTTGTAGTGGTCGCCCGCGAGCCAGATCTCGGCAAGGTTGGCGAACCGATGGTTGTCCGCGATCTGCCGGGGCGGCAGGTGCGAGTGATAATCGTAGATCGGCTGCGGCGCGGCGTAATCGTGGTAGAGCTCCCGCGCCACGTCGGAGTGCAGGAGAAAATCGTCGGCGAGAAAGGTCTTCATGGGGAAGCGGGTCCGTGAAAGGCGATTGGCTCGAACTTCGGCGCGAGCAGGTGGTTCGCGATGAACGCGATGAGGTAAGCCACGGAGCAAAAGCCGAAGATGATGGCATAACCATTGGCGAAGCGGTCGAGCAGGAAGCCGGTGATCAGAGGGAAAGCCATGCCGCCGATGGACCCCACCATGCTGCCGACGCCGACGAGCGAGGCCACCGCGCGTTTCGGAAACATATCCGAGACGGTGGTGAAAAGATTCGCCGACCAAGCCTGATGGGCCGCGCCGGCCAGGCCGATGAGCACAACCGCCGCCCAGTCGCCCACGTGCGTGACGAGCGCAATGGGCAACACGCATAACGCGAAGACGAACATGCCCGACTTGCGCGCGCGGGTGAGGCTCCATCCGCGACGGATCAGCCATCCCGTGACCCAGCCGCCGCCGATGCTCAGCACCGTGATGATTGTGTAGATGGAGACGAGATGCACCCAGCTGGCCTTGATATCGAGATGGCGCGTTTTTTTGAAAAAGTCCGGCAGCCAGATCAGGAAAAACCACCAGACCGGATCGGTCATGAACTTCGCCACGATAAACGACCAGGCCTCGCGATGGCGCAACACGGCGCGCCAGGTCACGCTGCCGGCGACGGGACCCGCATCCGGCGTATCGGCCTCGATGTAGGCCAGCTCGGCCGGCGAGACGCGGCGCGATTTTTCCGGTTGCGCGAAGAGCAGCCACCACGCCACCACCCACACGAAGCCGGCTGCGCCCGCAAAAACGAACGCCCAGTGCCAGCCCAGCGAGTAAGCGATGGCCGGAACGACCGCGGGCGCGATGATGGCGCCAACATTCGCGCCGGAGTTGAACAGGCTGGTGGCGAAGGCGCGTTCCTTCTTGGGAAACCATTGCGCCGTCGCCTTGACTGCGGCGGGAAAGTTTCCGCCCTCACCGAGGCCCAGCGCGATGCGCGCGCCAAAGAAGCCGGTGATCGAACCGACGAACGCATGGCCGAGCGCGGCGAGGCTCCAGAGGCTGATCGAGGCGGCGTAACCGATTTTCGTGCCGAAGCGGTCGATAAACCAGCCGAAGGCCAGCAGGCTCACGCCGTACGAGGCCTGAAACGCCGAGTTGATCGCGCCGAACTGCGTGCTCGTCCAACCCAGTTGCTCGTCGAGGATCGGCTTGAGCAGCGAAAGGATCTGCCGGTCGATGTAGTTGATCGTCGTCGCAAAAAACAACAGGGCGCAAATCACCCAGCGGTATTTGCTGTAGGACGGGGCCTCGGTCATGGGGCGGCGGGGTTGATGGATTCCGCGTGGCGGAGGCCGAGCATGAGGCCGCGCAACTCCGCGAGGCCGCGCATGCGCCCGATGCAGGAGTAGCCGGGCGTGATCTCGACGGTTTTTTCCAGATCGTCCATCATAGTGTGGCCGTGGTCGGGGCGGAAAGGAAGGAGCCAGTCCGCGCGGCCCTCGGCGCGGCGGCGGTCTTGCTCGTCGAGCAGGACACGCGCCACGGCCGGCATATCCACCGAGCCGGCGAGATGGTCGGCCTCGAAAAAGGAGCCGTCGGGCAGGCGCTGCGTGCTGCGCAGGTGGACGGCGTGAATGCGGGGCGCGAACCGTCGGGCCATCGCGGGCAGGTCGTTGCTAGGCCGGGCGCTGAAGGAGCCGGTGCAGAAGCACAGTCCGTTGGCCGGGCTGTCCACGCGGCGGAGGAGAGCCGCGACTTGGGACTCCGTCGAGACGATGCGCGGCAGACCGAGCACCGGAAAAGGCGGATCGTCGGGATGGATGGCCAGGCGCACACCGACGGACTCGGCCACGGGCACGACCTCTTCGTGGAAACGCGCGAGGTTGTTCTCCAGATCGCCGTCGCGAAAATGCGCGTAACGCGCGAGCATGGCGCGAATGTCATCGAGTTGGAGTCCCCATTTCACGCCGGGGAAAACGTCGATGATGCTGCGCACAAACGCCGCCCGGGCGTCGTCGCCGAGACCGCCCCACCAGGAAGCGGCGCGGGCGATCTGGTCGGCGGTGTAGTCGGCCTCGGCGCCGCGGCGTTTCAGCGCGTGCAACTCGAACGCGCAGAATTTCACGGGGTCGAACAGCAGGCATTCCGAACCGTCCGGCAGGACATGGCGCATGTCGGTGCGAATCCAGTCGAGCACGGGCATGAAGTTATAAACCACCGTGGTGACGCCCTCGGCGGCGAGGTTGCGGAGCGTCTCGCGGTAGTTGAAAAACAGCCGCGTGAGATCGCCGCTGCCGGTTTTGATGGCCTCGTGCACGGGCACGGACTCGACCGCGGTCCAGCGCAGACCCGCGGCCTCGACGAGCGCCTTGCGTTCGCGGATGGCTTCGCGCGGCCAGAGCTCGCCGTAGGGAATCTGGTGCAGCGAGGTGAACACGGCGCCGGCGCCGGCCTGCCGGATATAGGCGAGCGGCACGGGATCGTTCGGGCCGTACCAGCGGAACGATTCTTCCAGGAGATTCAGGCCGGGAGCGGTGATATTCATCGAGATGATCAGACGCCGGAGAACGCGGTGAAGCCGCCGTCCACGGCGAGGATGGTGCCGGTGACGAATTTCGAGGCGTCGGCCAGCAGGTAATGAAGGGCGCCGTGCAGTTCATCGGCCTCACCAAAGCGGCCGAAAGGCGTGTTGCGCACGACGAGCTGGCCGCGCTCGGTGAGCGAGCCGTCCTCGTTGGTGAGCAAGCGGCGGTTCTGCTCGCCAATGAAAAACCCCGGGAGAATCGCGTTCACGCGCACGCGGCCTTCGGTGCGGCGCGCCAGGTCGAGGGACAGCCAGCGGGTGAAATTCTCAACAGCCGATTTCGCCGCGGAGTAACCGACCACGCGGGTGACGGCCTGCGGCGCGGAAACGGACGAGAAGTTGACGATCGAGCCGCGTCCTCCGGCGACCAGGGCCGGCACAAACACCAGCGACGGCAGCACGGTGCCGTGGAGGTTGAGATCAACGACCTGCCGGAAGGCGGCAAAATCAAGATCCTCGAAATTCTTGCCGGGTGGAATCGTGGCGCCCGGCATGTTGCCGCCGGCGCCGTTGAGCAGCGCGTCGATGCGTCCCCATTTCTCCAAGACCGTATCGCGGGCCCGCTCCAGCGCGGCGCGGTCGAGGACGTCGGCGACGACGCCCAGACAGCGGGCGGACGGCGTGCGTCGGCGGCAGCGGGCGAGCGCGACGTCGAGTTTGTCCTGGGTGCGGCCGATATAAACGACGCGGGCGCCTTGGGCGACCAGGTAATCGGCGGCGGAGCCGGCCAGCGCGCCGGTGGCGCCCGTGACAAGAACAACACGATCGGTGATATCGAACAGGGGGCTGATCATTAAAAAAGCTTTGGATAAAAGCCGCCCCGAGTTCGATGCGACCCTGATCGAAAATCAACCTCGGATTAGGTATTCGCAGCATTAAGCCGCCGATCCGCGTGCGGTCCGGTCCAACTTCGCCAGCACGCCCGTCCGTGCCCGGAAGAGAACGTCCGCCTTGCGCCGACCCTCGACGGCCAGCGCATCGTGCCGGCGGATGAGGTCACGCACGAACGGCTCCAGCGCCTTCCGCCTGCGCCGGTGCCCGCGGACATGGGCCGTCAGTTGCGCGCCGAGAATCTCGAAATCGTGAATTTCCCCCATGAGCGACTGGCAGGCGTGCAATTTCTCCAGCCGGTCGGCGGTGATCGACGGCAGGATCGGTTGAAGAAACTCCGCCAGATAACGCAGCTCCCGCAGCGCAATGCGGGCACGATGAATTTCGCCGCCGGTCCAAACGGCGGGTTCTCCCTCGACGACCCGACGGCGATTTAATTCCAACGCCCGTGCCAGGCCGGCGCGACAGAGCGCGTCGTTTCCGCCCCCGGCGACCATCGCCTCAAACCATGCTTCGATCGTTGCCAAGGATTGCTTCAATCCGCCGGCGCCTGCTTCCAACTTTTGCGCAGCGGAAGCGCCCAGCGCCCGCTCCTGCCGTCCCAGGTGTCCATAAAACGATCCCAAGGCCGGGTGCGCCCGGCGCAGTGGCTTGACCACACCGAGCTGCACCTGCGTGTCGCGCAAGCGGGCGACGCTCTTCAGCTGGCGCTTCATTTCCCGACGGGCCGTTTTCAGCTCATCGGCGGCGGCGAGGCCTTGCAGCAGCTCAAAAATCACGAGCAACCGCCGACCCTCGATGCGCAGGCCGTGCACGGCCTTGGTCGACAGTTTCCCCCGGCAGCGGCGCAGTCGTTTCCAATAACGACGCCGCTGCCGGTGCAAGGTCTGGAGCAGGTGGGCGCCAGCCGGCGACTGTAAAGAATCAACGCGTGCCATGGCGGCCCCTCCGGAACGGCGGCGGGCGCGCGCAGCCGCGGTCTGAAATTGTCGTGCCCATAAAACAGCCTCCGCCTGCCCGCAGTTAACCGTGAAAAGAATCCGCCGCAACCTGTCGCCGGGAAAGCCGCGCTCCGCCAAATGTCGCAGGCAAGCTGCCCCAGCATCGGATGGGAGTTGTTCCGTGAACCGCTTCGGAGCCCCACCCGCTTCGTTTGCGAGCCGGCAGCTGCGACCATCCGGCAATGACCACCCCGAGCCAACCCCAAGCCGCCCCGCTCCCCACCCCCGTCCGTCCGCACAAGCGAGTGCGCGTCGCCATCATTGGCGTGGGCAACTGCGCTTCCTCCCTCGTGCAAGGCGTCCAGTTTTATCAAAACGCCTCGGAGACCGAAAGCGTTCCCGGCCTCATGCACGTCAACCTCGGCGGCTATCACGTGCGCGACATCGAGTTCAGCGCCGCCTTCGACATCGACCGCGAAAAGGTCGGCAAGGATCTCTCCGAGGCGATTTTCACCGCGCCCAACAACACGATCACGTTCGCGCACGTCCGGCCGCTGGGCGTTCCGGTTCACCGCGGCATGACCCATGACGGACTCGGCAAATACCTCTCGCAAAAAATCAAAAAGGCGCCCGGACCAACCGACGACATCGTGAGCATTCTCAAGGAAACGCGGACCGACGTGGTGGTCTCGTATCTCCCGGTTGGCTCCGAAATGGCGACCAAGTGGTATGTGGAGCAGGTGCTCGAGGCGGGCTGCGGTTTCGTGAATTGCATCCCGGTGTTCATCGCCTCGCAGCCTTACTGGCAGGGACGATTCATGGAACGCGGACTTCCACTCATCGGCGACGACATCAAATCACAGGCCGGCGCCACGATCATTCATCGCGCATTGGTCAATCTCTTCCGCGAACGCGGCGTGCTCCTCGACCGGACGTATCAGCTCAATTTCGGCGGCAACACGGATTTCCTCAATATGCTCGAACGGGAACGCCTCGACTCGAAGAAAATTTCCAAGACCAACGCCGTCACCAGCCAGTTCGGCCAGCCCCTGCCCTCCGACGACGTTCACGTGGGGCCGAGCGATTTCGTTCCCTGGCTCCAGGATCGCAAGTGGTGCTACATCCATGTCGAGGGCACCGCCTTTGGCGGCGTGCCGTTAAAATGCGAACTGAAGCTCGAAGTCTGGGACTCGCCTAATTCGGCCGGCGTGGTGATCGACGCCGTGCGCTGCATCAAGCTCGCCCTCGACCGCGGCCTTTCCGGCGCCCTCACGGGCCCCGCGGCCTACTTCATGAAATCCCCGCCGCAGCAATACTCCGATCACGACGCCCGCGAACTCACCGAGGCGTTCATCCACGAGGACGACGCGGTCGCCCGGCGCATCAACGTCACGCTGCAAACGCGTTCCCGCGGCACTTCCCTTGGTCAATGACCCGCGGAAGAAAAAGCCTCATGCGCCCGCCGCAGTCCGGCCGGTGGCCGACGCGATTTCTTCCGAATCCGGAGCTCCGGCGGCTCCTGGCGTGGCGGGCGCGCAGAGGTAAATCTCGTGACCGGGCCGGGCGACCACCTCCAGTCCCGCGGTCCGCAGCATCGCGCCCACGCAAGCGTGATTGGGCGCCCACCAATTCGTGGGATCGCCCGCGAGGGCGTGCTCGATGAAGGCCATTTTCGGCCAGCCGGCCTGCAGCATGTGCGAGCGCTCCTCGATTTCGAGATCGGCGGGCGTCGCCAACTCCTCCTCGTCCGGCAGAGTGAGCGTTTGAAAAACCAGCTGTCGCTTCACTTTTTCCGCCATGAGGTCGAGGGCCAGCAACGGATAGCGCAGGTGATAAAAAACGCCCATGAACAGCACCAGGTCGAAGCGCTCCGTCCAGCGCGCCAGATCGTAGACCTGGCCCTGGCGCAACGTGATCGCCTGGGTCAGGCCAAACTGACGCGCAGCCCACGCCGCCTGACGGAGAAAATGCGGATCCTTGTCCAGACCGGTGACGCGCGCTCCGCGGCGGGCCAGCTCGATGGAGTAGTAGCCGGCGTTGCAACCGATATCGAGCACGGTCCAGCCTTCCATATCCAGGGGAAAGCAGCCGGCGATCTGCCGCCATTTAAAATCCGGAAAGTCGCCCAGCGGATGATCCGGCGCCGTCTCCGTGCCGTCGGGCAGGTGCAGGTTGTGAAACCACGGCCCGTAGCCTCTTGCCTCCGCCGCCAGCCCCGTGTCCCGCTGGCGGGTCTGAATCATAAACCGTGGCGGATTCATTGGAGAAGGGAAACGGGCGCGGCGGAAACCGGGGCGAGCCGGGAAACGCCGGCTTCGCGCAGATAGCTTTCCAGCTCGACGGCGCGATGGGCCGCGGTGTGTTCTTCGAGCACCCGTCGCCGGGCGGCATTGCCAATCTCGGCCGCCTTTTCGGGAGAGATCTCCTGCAGGAAATGCTCCACGTCGGCGGCATCCCGCGCGATCAAGATCTCCTTTCCGGGCGAGAAAAACGTCTCCAGTCCGGGCCAGGAATCGCTGATGATCGGCGTGCCACAAGCCGCCGCCTCGAACAGACGAACGCTGGGCGAATAGCCGGCGGCGATCATTTCGGCGCGCGTGAGATTGAGGGTGAAGCGCTGCTGATTGTAGAATCTCCGGTGCGCCGCTGGCGGCAGGTGCTCGACGCGCTCGACATTGGCGGGCCAGGCGATGCCGTCCGGATATTGCGCGCCGGCAACGATGAACGAGCGGGACGGCGCACGACTGGCGGGACGGAGCATCAGTTGCTCCAGTCCTGGCTGACGATCATCGCTGTAGGTACCGAGATAGCCCAGATCCCAATGCGTGCGCTTGGCGCAGGATTCAGGGAAGTAGCTCCACGGATCAACCGCGCAATAAAGCGGTCGCGCCACCCTCGCCCCCCAGCGCTGCTCAAGCTGCGCGAGGACGGGACCTCCGGTGAAAGACAGATAGAGATGATAGCGCGGAATCAGAGACTCCGAGAGATAACCGATGGAGCCGTGACGCAGGCGGGCCAGCGTCACCGGCGTGTCGATGTCGTAAAAGGCGACGACACCCGAAGAAATGGCCAGCACCCATTCGCCGATCGCGATACCGTCCGGCACATAGGATCCCACGATCACCGCGTCCGCTTCGGCGATTTTCCGGGAGTGGCGCTCCCGGAGTTCGTCGAAGTTGCCATAGAGACACACGGCGACTCCGGGGATATGGGCCGCGTCGCGCTGCCGGGCATACCACGGTGTGTCGCGCTCGAGGAAATACACCTGGTGTCCACGGCGGGCGAGTTCGCGCACCAGCGCTCGATAGGTGGTCGCATGGCCGTTGCCCCACGACGAGGTGATCGAAAGACCGAGAATGACGATTTTCATGGTGCCACCTCCTCCACGGGCTCGCCCCAGGTGGTCCGGCAATCCAGCAGCGTCTCCAGCAGATCGACTCGATGCGCGTAGGTGTGGTCGTTCTGGATACGGCGGCGCGCGGCCTCGCCGATGGCCTTCGCGCGCTCCGGCGTGAGCTCGTCCAGCAGCGCGGCCACCTCCGCGCCGTTCCGGGCGACGAGCACCTCCGTCCCCGGCTCCAGGAAAAGTTCTATGCCCGTCCAAGCATCCGTGATCAGGCAGGCCCCCGCCCCCACCGCCTCGAAGATCCGCGTGGGCGGCGAAAACCCGTAGCTGGCCATGCTTTCGCGATTGATGTTGAGCACGGCGCCGGGCGAACAGTTGAAGGCGTTGTGATCCCAGGTGTAAACGTGCCCCGCATAGTTGACGTTGGCGGGAAGCGGACGGTCGTCCCAGCCGCTGCCGCCGAGCAGGAAACGGCGTGCCGGCAACGCCTCGGCCACGTTGAGGAAAAACTCCTCCACCCGCTTTTCGCGGTCCGGCAGGCGGTTGCCGAGAAAGGCGAGATCGCCGGCAAAACGGGGATCGGGCGGCACCGGGAAATGGACGTGCGGATCGAGCGCGTTGTAAATCGGCACGCAACGCACCGCGCCGAGCGCCTCGTAGGCGTCGATCACCGGCCGGCCGCCTCCGTAGGTCAGCACCAAATCGTAGCGGGGAATCAACGCGCGGAACGGATCCTCCTCGTCGGCCTGCATGCGATCCAGCGTGGCAGGCGCGTCCACATCCCAGAAAATCACCGTCGTTCGCGGACTTTTCAACGCGAGCACGGCCGCCTCGAGAATGTTGTCCCAAACGCCGACTCCGCTCGCCTTGACCACGAGGTCCGCCGACCGCGCGCTCTCCACCGCGACAAACACCGAGGACGGCGAATTGGCCGGATAGACCACCACCTTCGCCCAGTCAGGATCGGGAATATCACGATGTTCCTGCCGGTCATAGGCATTCGGTTCGTAAAACGTGATCTGGTGGCCGCGCTCGGCGAGCGCCCGGAGGATGCCACGGTAGTAAGTGGCGGCGCCGTTCCAATAGGCCGAGACCAGGCTGGAACCGAAGAAAGCGATGTGGAGGCTGTTTTTCATACAAAGGGAAATCGGAATTAAACCGGGATGCGACCATCGAGGGCCGCCGTGCGCCGGGACGCCCGGCGCTTCGGTCGGCCGGAGGCGATCTCGTGGAAAATGGTCATCAACTCACCAACGCGGTGAGCGCATGTATGGCGGCTGCGGATGGATTCGAGCCCGTTGCGGGCGCACTCGCGGCGCACACTCTCGTCTCCCAGCAGCTCCTCAAGCTGTCGCGTCATGTCGCGACCGTCGCGGGCGAGTCGGTAATCCCCGGCGCGAAAAAGTCCCTCCGTGTCCTCCCACGGCGCGCATACCAGCGGCAGACCGCAGGCCAGCGCCTCGAACGGACGGATCGTCGGGATGCCCGGCAGCGCCTTGACGTAGGGCCGGCGCGGCACGTGCAGCGTGAGCTTGAAGCGGGAAAACACCTCCGGCACGTCGAAGTTCGGCAGCCAGCCGGCATACTCGATACCCGCGTCCGCCAGTGCGGCCCGGGCCTCCTCGGGATAGCGGACGCCATGGACGCGGGCCTTCAATCCCAGCGCCTTCACCGGCCGGAGAAGGAACTCCATCAGTTCCTCCGTTCGCTCGCCGTCGCCCCAGTTGCCCACCCAGACCACGTCGCCGTCGCAGGCGGACGGCTCCAGCGGACGGAAGCGGCGGGTGTCGGCCGCCTCGTGCCAGGTCCACGCACGCTTCGCCAGTCCTTCCGCCAGATAGAGCCGGCTTATCACCCGGCCGTAGGCGAGCACGCCGTCGTAACCGCTCAGGTCATACGACCGCATGGCCTCGCGGTTGGTCACGATGCGATGGTGGGTGTCGTGAAAAAGCGAAACGAACCCGTGCTGGCGGCGCGCCTCGCCGACGCGGCCGACCAGCGCCGGTGTGTTCCACTCGTGCACCAGGACGAGATCCGCCTCGGCGAGCGCTTCATCGAGATCGAGCGTGGCCGGATCGTAACGCACACTTTCGAGTCCCGGATAAGCCTCGTGAAAACGCCTGACCGGATCCTCTCCGTGCTCGGCGCGAAGATTCTTCAAGCTCCAGTTGTTCGCGGCCTCGTAAACCGTCACCGTATGTCCGAGCGCACGGAGTTCCGTGACGACGCCGCGTAGAAAGTGCGCGTTGCCATGATTCCAGTCTGAGACGAGCGAATGATAAAAAAAGTGGATGTTCATGCGGAAACAGCTGTCGGCGTCCGGACCTTGGCGGGGACTCGCGTCCGGGGGCGGAGCCACAGACGGGCGTACGCCGAAAGGTAGCCGCGCGTCATGCGCGCGGTCGTGAACAGGCGCGCGCGTTGCAGGGAATTCTCCGCCAGCGCCTCGCGCCGCCGGGGATTTCTGATCAGATCCCCGATCGCAGACCGCAGCGCGGACGGGTCGTCAGGCGGCACGAAAATCGCCGCGCCGCCCCAGAGTTCGCGAAGACTGGCGATGTCGCCGAGCACCAGCGCGCAACCGGCCAGCGCCGCCTCGAGCACGGACAGGCCGAACGGTTCGTAACGGGCCGGATGCACGTAAAGGGTGGCGCGTTGATACTCGCGCCAGATCTCTTCCTCGGAGCACACACCGAGCAGCTGCACGTTTTCAAAAACCGTGCGCCGTCCACGGGGATCGCGCGCATCTCCGGCCAGACGCACCGGCCACGGCAGGTTCTCCGCAACCGCCGCGAGGACGGCGGCGTTCTTCGCCTCATCCCAGAGACGGCCGACGTTCAGAATCACAGATTCCTTCGACCCCCGAGGGCACACCGCGTCGCGACCGTTCGGAATCACGAGTGCGCGGGAGGGCGACCCGTAGTGCTGCGCCAGCAGGGCGAGCATGGCGCGCGAGGGTGCCACCACCAGATCCGCGCACTGCAAGCCGGCCCGCACCGCGGCGTGATAGGGCTGCCACTCGGACGGCGGCGGCGTTCCTTTCACTGCTTGCCACCAGGAGAACACGCAGGAGTGGCCCGCCACCAAAACCGGGGCACGCCAAGGCAGGACGGCGTGGGCGTAGCCGTTCAAATGAATGATGTCCGGCCGATATCGCCGCTCCAAGTTCAGCAACCATTCGCCGGCGTCGGCGACGTCGGCCCACGGATCGTCCATCCATTCGAGTTTCAAATGACTCTCGCATAACACCACGCCGGGCCCGAGACGGGCCAGTTGCAGGCGTTGGCCGGGCTGCACGGGAGCGCCCATGGTGGCGAGCACCACCTGCGTACCCTGCGCCACGAGATTTCGGCTCAGATCCAGCGCATACGTCCACACGCCTCCGATGGTGTCGGCCGTCATGAGCACGCAGCGCGGAGAGGAGCGACGGGGCGGGTTCATGGCTGGCGTCCGTAAAGCCGGTCCAGGGCGGCGGCGGTGGTGCGAAGGTGCGCGATTTCCAAATCGAAAGCGGAGGAGACCGCGAGTCGGCGCACCCAGTTCAGCGCCGCCCGCCCGGTCCAGTCATCCGGCGGACTCGCGAGCACGCGGCGCGAACGATCAGGCCGCAGATGCTCGGCGACGAAGTCGTAGAACGAGCCGTTCACATTGCGAAACGACGCCCCGCCCTGGGTGCCGAAGAACGTGAGCTCGATGCGCGCATCGGTTCCCGCCGGGGCTTTCCACGAGCAGGCCAGCTGCAGCGAAACGCCGTTCGTTGTTGAGAGCTGACCGGCGGCGTAATCCTCGACGCCCTCACCTCCGTGCCAAGGCCGACCATGGGCGAGCAACCGTCCGCCGGCCGTCTCGATCTGCGGGTAATCCAGACACCAGAGGGCCAGATCCACGAGGTGGATGCCGAGATCGAGCAGGCACCCGCCGCCCGCCAGACGCGCGTCGTAAAACCACGCCTTGTCCGGCCCGTAGGCGTTGTGAAAAACCATCTCGACCGCGTAAATCTCGCCCAGCTCGCCTTCGCGGATCATCCGGCGGATCTGCTGCATCCCGGCGGTGAAGCGATAGGAAAGATCCACACCCAGCAGGCGGTCCGCCGCCTGCGCCGCGAGGATCACCGCCGTCGTTTCCGCCGCGGTCCGCGCCAGTGGCTTCTGACAAAAAACCGCCTTTCCCGCCCGCAGCGCCGCCGTGGCCTGCACGGCGTGAAGGGCGCTGGGCGTGGCGATGACGATGCCGTCGAGGTCCATGGCCAGCAACGAACTGAACTCCATGCCGATGACTGCCCCGGACGCATGGTCCATCGCCTGCGCCACCGCTCCGGGCGCGGAATCCACGACCGCAGCGATTTCGGCCAAGCCGCTGGCCGCAATGGCGCCCAGCCGGCTGCGTCCGATCCAGCCAAGCCCAGCGAAACCAAGTCGGGGCCGCCTCACTGGCGGAACACGGAGAGCGTCGCTGGAAATGACTTCAAACATACGTCACCAAACCTTTCATGAACCCGTGAGGGCGGTCCTTCATGGCGTTCAACGCGGACGTCACCTCGTCAAGGGCGAAGCTGTGCGTGTAGAGCGGATACGGATCGATCCGGCCGGCCGCCACCGCCTCGGCCGCGGCCAGGACGCCCTCGCGATAAATCCGCAGGTCTCGCTCGTGGGCGTTGACGACATCGAGACCGCGCCAGTTCCACAACTGGAGGTTCACCTGCCGCGTCCCGTCCTGGTGATAGCCGGCGATGATCAGCCGTCCGCGCTCTGCGGTCAGCTCGCCCGCGAGGTCGAGCGGCCACTGCAATCCGGCCGCCTCGATCACCCGTTCGCAGCCGGCGTCGCCGGTGAGCTCCTTCACCCGGCCGATCACCTGCGCGTGGCCCTCCATCGCGATCACCTCGGTCGCGCCCATGCGGCGGGCGGTCTCGCGGGCGAAGGGCCGGCGCGCCACGGCGTAAACGCGGGCGCCGGCGCGGGCGGCCAGTTGGATGAGCAGCGCGCCGAGAAAGCCAACGCCTACCACCGCCACCCGATGATGGGACTGGATGTCGCAACGCCGGAACACGTTCATCGCGCAGCCCAACGCCTCGCCGGGAAACGGCCGGCCGCCCAGCGAGGCGGGCAACCGAACGATTTGCGAGACCTCGCAAAGGTCGTATTCCGCGAAGGCGTTTTGGGAAAGCGTCGCGACGGGATCTCCTTCACGCACGCCGTCCACCTCGGGGCCCACCGCATCGACCACGCCCCACCCTTCATGGCCCGGCGCGCCCGGCGCCAGCGGATAAGTGAACCAAGGCCGGCCTTCCCAGACGGGGAGATTGGAGCCGCAGACGCCGCAGCCTTCGAGCCGCACACGCACCTGCCCCTCCCGCGGAGGAGCCAGCGGACGATCCGCAAAGGTGATCCGGCCCGGGGCCGAAAGGATGGCAACGGTGAAGGAGCTCATGCGGCGGGCGCGGTCTGGTTCGTGTTCAGGGAGGAGGACGACGGCGCGCGAAATTGCGCGAGCCAGCGGTAAAGTTGTGAAACGCCGGCCCGGACCCCGATCCGGGGCGACCAGCCGGTCGCGTCGCAAAAATGGCGGATATCGGAAACGTAGTAGCGCTGGTCGGCCGCGCGCCAGTCGGCGAGCTTCATCGGCGGCAGCGTCCCGTGCAGTTCGCGGATCAACGCCAGCAGTTCCAAAAGACTGGTCGTATGAGCGGGGCCTCCGCCGATGTTGAAAGCGCGCCCGCTCAGATCGTGGATGCGATTCTGCGCCCGCTGAAGCGCGTCCACCAGATCCTCGACGTGCAGGACATCGCGCACCTGGCGGCCGTTGCCGTACAGCGTGACCGGCTTGGCGGCGAGGGCGTGCAGGATGAAATGCGCAAGCCAGCCCTGGTCTTCGTTTCCGCACTGGTGGGGACCGTAAATGCAGCTCATACGAAAGACCGTCGCGGGCACGCCAAAGGTGCGCGCGTAGTCGAGGACGTATTGGTCCGCCGCTCCTTTCGAGCAGCCGTAAGGACTGTGAAACGCCGTCGGCCGGGACTCACCGACGCCCTGGCGGCAGGCGGGATCGACCGGCTCGTAACGGTCGCCGGTCTCTTCAAGAGCCAGCGCATCGAGATGACCGTACACCTTGTTCGTCGAGGTAAAGACGAGGCCGGGCCGGCCGCCAAGGCGGACCGCCTCCAGCAGATTCAAAGTTCCGCGGGCATTGACTTCGAAATCCCGCACCGGATCCGTCAGGCTGGTCGTCACCGCCACCTGCGCGGCGAAATGAAAAACCTGCGACACGCCGCGGACCGCCGCCGAAACGGCGTGGGAGTCGCGGATGTCACCCCACTTGAATTGCACCCGCCCGTGATGGCGCTGCTGCAGCCAGGCGAGGTTTCGTTCCACGCCCAGACGCGAGAGGTTGTCGAAGATGCGCACCCGCCGGCCCTGCTGCAGGAGCTGGTCGGCCAGGTTCGTGCCGATGAAGCCGGCGCCGCCGGTGATCAACACCAGGTCGCCGGAAGCCTCGGAAGCGTCGGCGGTCATGCCGTGAGCCCCCGGGAAAAGAGTTCCCTGCTCGCCTCGCCCACTCGACTGACGGCGATCTGCCCCTCAAGCCAGGCGGCCAAGTCCTGCATGCCCCGTTCAAAGGTGACCTTCGGCTCGTAGCCCAGGACGGTGCGCGCCAGCGTGATGTCGGCGAAACAATGGCGAATGTCGCCGATGCGGTAACGCTGGGTGACCTCCGCGGCGATGTGGTGCCGGCCCAAGATCCGTGAAAGCTCCTCCGCAATCTCGCTTACGGTAAATCTCCGTCCGCTTCCGATGTTGAAAACCCGGCCCGCCGCGTCCGGTGCCTTCAGGGCGAGATGGCACGCGCGGACGACGTCGCGCACATTGACGAAATCGCGCTGCTGCCGGCCATCTTCGAAAATCAGCGGAGGGCGGCCGTTGAGAAGCTGCGCCGCGAAAATCGCCAGCACGCCGGTGTACGGGTTGGAAAGCGCCTGACGGGGACCGTACACGTTGAAAAAACGCAGGGCCACCGTGGGAATGCCGTAGGCCTGGCCCACGATGAGGCACATGCGCTCCTGGTCGAATTTCGACAGGGCGTACACCGAGGCGAGCGCGGGCTCCTTCGCTTCCGGCGTCGGCACGGGCACGAGCGCGCCACCCTCCGCATCACGGAGCTCCCAATCGCGCGCCTTCAGCTGGGCAAGCGAACGTTGCCCACCCTGCACGAGCGTGCCGTCCGGAGCGCGAAAGAGCCCCTCGCCGTAGATGCTCATGCTCGAGGCCACCACCAGGCGGGAGACCGGGTTCTTGACCAGCGCATCCAGCAGCACGGCGGTTCCGCCGTTGTTCACCGTCATGTAGTCTCCAATTTGGTACATGCTCTGGCCGACGCCAACCTTGGCCGCGAGATGGTAAACGGCGTCCACGCCCTTGAGCGCCCGCCTCACCGCCTCGGGATCCCGCACGTCGCCGGCCAGCAACTCCACCTCGGCAGAAAGATACCCGGGGCGAGACGTGTTTTCCCCGTGCACCTGGGGAGAGAGCGAATCGAGCACGCGGACGCGATTCCCGCCCTCCAGGAGTTCATCCGCAAGATGAGAACCGATGAAACCCGCTCCGCCCGTGATAAGAATACGCTTGGCCATAAAAATCCTTTTTTGAGGTTAACGTGGACGGAGGCCGGGCGGTGATCGCGAGGGCTTCCGGTGCCGGGCCGGCCCGCTTTCATGCCTTGGCGAGGCTGATCAAGCTCATGGCGTTATCCTAGCTTCCGGCAGGGCGCTTGCCTATCGGACCGACATGGGAAGACCACATGGGGATTTCGCAGCGGTCCATTCCGGCATCCCCCTGAACCCCGGCTGGGGAAATTGCGGTCGCCCCCCGCGTCACGGCGGCTCAGCCCCGGGAGGGAAAGCCTTGCTCTTCTTCTCATCCAGTCGCGCCAGCACGTCCTCCGGCAAAATATCCTTTTTCAATTCCTCGATCTGCGGGTCCTTTGACGCATCAACCTCCAGCTTTTTCGCGATCTCGGACACGAGTGTGATCAGGTGCGTGATCTCGTGCTCGGAAAGCAGGCTGATGTGCAGGTTAAGATCGGAGCGCTTGTCGGATTGCGCCGCGGTGCGGTTTTGCGTGATGAGCACGAACGTGGAGAGAAAGATCGCCTCGACCGAGGAGGCCATGGCCAGGATCACGAAGGTCGGATCCCACTTGGGCCCGGGCACGCCGGGGACATTGTCGATGATCCAAAAGCCGAAAACGACCAGGTGCAGGTAAACGAACTTCATGCTGCCGGTGAAGCGGGTGATCGCTTCGGCCACCCGGTCCTGAAGCGGGGTGTCGCGCAGCTCCCGCTTGTGCCGCTCGATCAACGCCTCGATGTTCCGGTCCACCACCGCGGCGATATCCGGAGCATGGTCTTTTCTCGGAGAGGGTGCGGGCGGTTCGCTCACGGTGAAAAGCGGCGCAGCATTGGCCGCCACGCGGCGAGACCGGCCCGGGCCACGACAGTTCCGGCGGGTCCATCGCCTCTCCCCGCCGCTTTCCCGGACCACCAACCGGCAGGCACCTCATGGGCCGATGGGGTTGTCGTCTCATGGCGCGCCCTGCCGAGGCATGGCATCTTGCCGCATGAAATCCGTCCACTCAGGAAGCATGCTTTCGGAAAACGGCCGCCAAGGAAAAATCGAGGCGTCCGAACCATCGTTTTCCATCGATTTCACGGAACTCCGCGACGGTATCGCGCTCACCCCGGAACACCTCTTTGCGGGCGCTTACGCCGCTTGCTATCACAGCGCGCTTCTGGCGGCCGCCGAAAGAGCCCACCAGACGATCATCGGCTCCACCGTCATCGGAACGGCCCAACTTAACGAGGACGAGCATGGCGGCTATGAACTCGCCTTCGAACTCCGCGCCAGCCTCCCCGGCGTCAGCGCCAGCGAAGGCGAACACCTGATGCACGAGGCCCACCGCACCTGCCCCTACTCGAAGGCCGTGCGGCAAAACATTCCCGTCAAACTCACCCTGGATTAATCTCATGAACGCGGATCTCACCGGCAAAAAGGTCGCCATTCTGGTGGCCGATGGTTTCGAGGACAGCGAACTTCGCTCCCCGCGCGCCGCACTCGACGAACATGGCGCCACCACCGTCATTGTTTCGCCCAACACCGACTCGGTCAAAGGCTGGACCGGCGAGGGCTTCGGCGAATCCATTCCCGTCGATTGCGAGCTTGGCACGGTGGACAGCGAGGACTTCGACGCTCTCCTTCTCCCCGGCGGCGTGCTCAACCCCGACAAACTCCGCCTCCACCCGGAGGCGGTGGAGTTCGTCCGCGGCTTTTTCGAGGACGGCAAACCGGTCGCCGCCATCTGTCATGGCCCGCAACTCCTGATCGAGGCCGACGTTGTCACCGACCGCCGGATGACCTCCTACCCGTCCGTGCGCCGCGATCTCCTCAACGCCGGCGCCGACTGGGTGGACGAGCCCGTGGTGGTCGACCAAGGACTCGTCACCAGCCGCACGCCCGCCGATCTCCCGGAATTCAACCGCAAGATGATCGAGGAAATCGCCGAGGGCCGCCACTCCGGGCAGCACGCCTGAGCCGGCCCGTCTTCTTCCGATTTTTCCATGACCCCCTCCCAAATCGAACAACTCCCGGCGCTCGCCCGGCTGATCCGTTATCACTGCCTCACCATGACGACCTGGGCCGGCTCCGGCCACCCGACGTCATCGCTCTCCGCGGCGGATCTGATGACCGCCCTCCTCTTCGGCGGCACGTTTCGCTACGACCTCGACAACCCCGGCCATCCCAACAATGACCGGCTGATCTTTTCCAAGGGCCACGCCTCCCCCCTCTTCTACGCCCTGTGGGCCGCCACCGGCCGGATCACAGAGGAGGAACTGAACACCTACCGGCAGTTCGGCAGCCGCCTTCAAGGCCATCCCACCTCCGCCTTTCCTTATGCGGACGCCGCCACCGGCTCGCTCGGTCAGGGACTGGGAATCGGCCTGGGCATGGCGATCAACGCCCGCCGGCTCGACCGGCTGCCCTATCGCACGTATGTGCTGCTTGGAGACAGCGAAATGGCCGAGGGTTCGCAATGGGAGTCCATCCAGCTCGCCGCCTACAACAAGCTGGACAACCTCATCGGCATTCTCGACGTCAACCGCCTCGGCCAGCGCGGCGAGACGATGCTCGGCCATGACATCGCCGCGCACGCCCGCCGGATCGAGGCGTTCGGCTGGGAAACGATCCAGATCGACGGCCACGACTTCCCCCAGATCCTGGACGCGTTCGACCGGGCCGCCCGGGCGGACCGCCCCGTCATGATCGTCGCCCGCACCGTGAAAGGAAAAGGAATCTCGTTCCTCGAAGACGCCGACGGCTGGCACGGCAAGGCACTCGACGAGAAACAACTCGAAGCCGCCCTCGGGGAACTCGGCCCGGTGGACCGGAACCTGACCGGCGCGGTCCCGCCGCCGGAGGATCTCCGGCCCGCGACGCCCGACGCCGCCGAGGCCGGGCCCGTCGCCTATGAACAAGGCCGGATGGTGGCCACGCGCGCGGCCTACGGAAACGCCTTGCGGCGCCTGCATCCGCAGCACCCGCAGGTGGTCGCCCTCGACGGCGAGGTAAGCAACTCCACCGGCACGGCCACCTTCGCCAAGGCCGATCCGCAGGATTTCTTCGAGATGTTCATCGCGGAGCAAAACATGGTGGAGGTCGCGACCGGCCTCGCCTTGCGCGGCAAGCATCCCTTCGTCTCGACCTTTGCCGCGTTCTTTTCCCGCGCCTTCGACCAGATCCGGATGAGCCAATATTCCCACGCCTCCATCACCTTCGTCGGCTCCCATGCCGGCGTGTCCATCGGCGAGGACGGCCCGTCGCAGATGGGGCTGGAGGACATCGCGATGTTTCGCGCCATCCTGCACGCCACCGTCCTGCATCCGTGCGACGCCGTTTCCACCGAGAAACTCACCGAGGCCGCCCTCGGCCGCGCCGGCATCGTGTACCTGCGCACCCTGCGCCAGGCGACGCCCGTGATCTACGGCAACGACGAGGTCTTCCCCATCGGCGGCTGCAAGATACTCCGTCAAAGCGAGGACGACATCGCCACCATCGTCGCGGCGGGCGCCACCGTGCACGAGGCCCTCACGGCCTACGCCGGCCTGCGCGAAGCCGGACTTTTCGTACGGGTGATCGACGCCTATTCGATCAAGCCGATCGACGCCGCTACCCTGCGGACGGCGGCGGAGGCGACCGGCGCGCTCATCACGGTCGAGGACCACTACCCGGCCGGCGGGCTCGGCGAAGCCGTGCTGGCCGCCGTCGCGCCCATCCGTCCGGTGATCGTCAGCGTGCTGGCCATCCGCCAGATTCCCATGAGCGGAGCGGGCGACCACCTGCGCGATTTTTTCGGCATCTCCGCCCGGGCGATCATGCGCGAGGTGGAAAACCTCGCCGATCCGTCCCGCACCGATCTCTGGAAAAACCGCGAGGCCGGCTGAGGAGCGGCGCGAGTCTTCGTGAAACCCGAAGGCTCAGACTTGGTTTTTTTCCAGCCAATACCGGGCGATCAACTTGGCCAGCTCCTTGCGATCCTCCTGCAGGCTCGGCTTCACCAGATAGGAGTTCGCGCCCAGTTCGTAGGCGGCCTTCAGATCCGATTCCATCGCCGACGAGGTCAGGATGATGACGATGACCTTGGCCATTTCCTTGGATGCCCGTATTTGGCGCAGCACTTCAAGGCCTGGCATATACGGGATTTTCAAATCCAGGAGAACCAGCGATGGCATCGGATGGATGTCCCGCCTGGCATAGACGGCCTCGCCCCGGAGAATGGCCAGCGCGCGGCGGCCGTCGGTCGCGACCTCGAGATTGATGGGAATGCCGGCGCTTTCAAAGGCCCGCTTGAAAAAAAAGACATCGTTCTCGTCGTCCTCCACCAAAAGAATGCGCGGAGGGGTGATCATGGGGCGGCTTTCAATTGGATCCAGAAACGGCTGCCCTCGCCCTCCGTCGAGCTGACCCCGACCTGGCCGCCCATGCGCTCGACGGCCTTGCGCACGATCGTCAGCCCGATGCCCGTTCCCTCGAAATTCTCCGAAGGATGCAGCCGCTCGAATAACCGGAATATCCGCTTCGTGTCATCCTGAGCGATGCCGACACCGTTGTCCTCCACCGTGAGCCGCACGGTGTCCCCGGTTTTTTCCGCGGAGATCTTTATTTTCGGCAACCGGGTGGGCGGCACGAATTTCACGGCGTTGGAAAGCAGGTTCACCAGGCATTGCATGATCGAGGCGTCATGGCCGATCACGTGCGGCAACGGGTGCACCACCTCGACCTCGGCACGCGGCGGCTGGAAGGACGGCTCTTCGCGAATGGCGTCCGCCACCACCTTTTCCAGATCCACCGGATGCAGCAGGAGGTTCGCCCGGGCCGTGCGGCTGTAGAGCAGGATGTCGTTGATCAACCGGTCGAGCCGGTGGGCGGCGCTGATGATCCGGCCGAGATACTCGCCGCCCGTCGCGCCCAGTTCCGGCCCGAAATCCTCCCGCAGCACCTCGGCAAAGCCGAGCATCGCCCGGAGCGGCCCCCGCAGATCGTGGGAGACGCTGTATGAAAACGTCTCCAACTGCTGCACCGTGTCCTGCAACTGCGCGGTGCGCTCCTCCACCATCATCTCGAGCGAATCGCGGGCCTCCTGCAGCTCCTGCTGCTGCCGTTTCCAGTCGGTGATATCGCGCACCACCTTGGTAAAACCGCGCAACTCCCCGGTTTCGTCGCGGATCACCCGCAGGGTGCCGCTGGAGAAGAAGCGATCGCCGTCCTTGCGCTGATGCCAGCGTTCATCCAACGAAGCCCCCTCCCGCCGCGCCGTCTCCATTTCCCGATTGGGCACCCCGTTGTCGCGATCCTCGGGGGTGAAAAGCAATGCGGCTGGGCGCCCGAGGATTTCTTCTTCGGCATAGCCGAACATCGCCTCGGCCCCGGAATTCCAACTGCTGACCATGCCTTCGTGGTCGAGGGTCAGGATCGCGAAGTCCTGGACGCTGTGCATGATCAACTGCAGCCATCGTTCGCTCTCCTCCACCAGGTGTTGGGCGGTCATCTGCTCGTCGATGTCCGTCGAGGTGCCGAACCACTTGATGATTTCGCCATCCTTCCCGCGCAGGGGCACCGCGCGCACCTTGAACCAGCGGTACTTCCCGTCATGCCGGCGCAGCCGGTATTCCAGATCGTAGGTCACATTGCCTTTCAACGCCTCGATCCAGCGCTCGTAGGTATCCTTCCGGTCGGTCGGGTGCATGGTGTCGCGCCAGCGGTTGCCGAGCAACGCCTCGCTCGGCAGGCCGGTGTATTCCGTCCAGCGCGTGTTGGTGTAATCCAATGCCCCGTCCGGCAAACAAGTCCACACGAGTTGCGGCAGGCTGTCCGCCAGGGTGCGGTAGCGTTTCTCGTTTTCGCGCAACACGTCCAAGTTGCGCCGGTCGGTGCTGTCTTCGATGGCCAGCAAGATCCATCCCTTCCCATCGTCGCCGGCGCGGACGATACGCCGGGCGTTGAGCAGCAGCAGGCGCGGTTTCCCTTCGCGCGGGCGGTACTCCAGCTCGAAGTCGTCGACCGAGGTGTTCTTCGGGAGAATATCAACCAGCAGCCGCCGCAACGGCTCGATGTCCCAGGTGTGATCGGCGATTTCATGCAAGAAACGGCCGAGCGTGTTCTCCGGCGAAAGGTTGAAGGCGGCGTAAAAGGAGCGATTCGCGCGCTCCACTCGCATATCCGCCCCCAGCACGAGGAGCGGCTCACGCATGGTTTCGATGATGCTGAGGGCGGTCGCATCGATCGCCTTCGTGAGAAGATCTTCGAGACCGGGAAATCGCGGAGGCTGGTTCATAAGGAGGACCGACCGACCGGGATTGATCGGAACGGCGTAGCGTTGGAGAGACGCGTTTTCATCGAGAAAAGGGCGTCACTGCTCGCTGTAATTCCACAACAGGCCGCCATCGGCGAAAATCGTCGTGCCGGTGAGATAATCCGCGTCGGCCGAAGCCAGAAAGGCGGCGACACCGGCGATGTCGGAAGGCTGCCCGAGCCGGTGGAGCGGAATCTGCGACAGCAAAGCGTCCAGTTTTTCATGATCTTGCAGCAGCTTCGTGTTGATCGGCGTCGCGATCGCCCCCGGGGCGATGCCGTTCACCTGGATTCCCAGCGGGGCGAGCTCGATCGCGAGGGTGCGCGTCATCATTTTCAGCGCGCCCTTGCTCAGGCAATACGGGGCGAAATGGGGAAACGGCAGCTCCTCGTGCACCGAGCTCATGTTGATGACCTTTCCCGGACGCTTCGTTTCCATGAGATGCCTGACGAAGGCTTGGGTAACGAAAAATGCACCCTTCAGATTCACATCGAGCACGGCATCGTAATCGGACTCGGCGACCTCGACGAATGGCGCGCGTTTTTCAATCCCGGCGTTGTTCACCAGAATGTCGAGCGGCCCCAATTCACGCACGGCACGCTCGATCAATCCGTCGGCCAGTCCGGCACGTCCGACATCCGCCTCGACCGCCACGCTGCGGCGTCCGCGCGCCTTGATCGTGTCGACGACGCGCGCCGCCTCCTGAGGATGGCTGCGGTATGTGACCACCACATCCGCCCCTTCCTCCGCAAAACGCACGGCGACGGCCTCGCCGATGCCTTCGCTGCTACCTGTGATTAACGCGGTTTTTCCGGAAAGTTTCATGAGGGTGAAGAATAACCTACGGCCAATCGGCAGGAGGACTAGGGATGAAGCGCGGTCGGTTTGATCCGAGCGCAACGATGCCGTAATCTTGCAATAATCTTAAGCATTCAGCGGCGTCTCAGCAATCGGGCGATGCTCGATTCGCGGGGGTGAATTCATGAGATGGACCGCCTCCGCCCTTCCCCACGGACGATGTCGCGACTGCATTCGCGGTTTTCCCCTGTCCCCGCTAGGGCCGAAGCCGGATGGCCCCTCCCGCTCCCGGACATTAGCATGCAGACCCGATGCGTCCGCTCTGGAAAGGCTCCATTACCTTCGGTCTGGTGAACATCCCCGTCTCGCTGTACCCGGCGGTGCACCGCGAGGAGCTGAGTTTTCGCATGCTGCGGGATCACGACCTGAGCCCGATCAATTTCAAGCGCGTGGCGGAGGCAGACGGCAAGGAGGTGCCCTGGGAACACATCGTGAAGGGCTACGAATATGAAAAGGGAAAGTTCGTCGTCCTGAAGGAGGAGGATTTCAAGCGCGTGGACATCGAGGCCGCGCAGTCGGTGGACATCCTCGACTTCGTGACACTCGCGGATGTCAACCCCATGTACTTTCAAAAGCCCTACTACCTGGAGCCTCAAAAAAGCGGTGCGTCGGCCTATGCGCTTCTGCGCTCCGTTCTCCAAGAAACCGGGAAGGCTGGCATCTCCAAAGTTGTGATCCGAAAACGCCAGCACCTCGCCGCGCTCCGGCCCCATGAAAACGCCCTCGTGCTCGAGCTCATGCATTTCAAGGATGAGCTCGCCGATCCCGCCGACCTGAAAATCCCCACGGCCAAGACCCGCCCAGGAAAACGCGAGCAGGAGATGGCCCGCCTGCTGGTTGAAAAGATGACCACCGAGTGGGATCCGTCGCGTTACACCGACGACTACACCACGGCGTTGCTCGAGCTTATCGAAAAGAAGGCGAAGCACGGACGCCTCCCCGCCCTGCCCAAGACCAAGCCCGCGAGCAATGTCATCGACCTCGTCGCCGTGCTGCAGGAAAGCCTCAAGCACACCACCGGGGGAAAACCCGCGCCCAAGTCCCGCAAGAGTCCCGCCGGCGCGCGCCGAAAAACCAAGGCCGCGTGAGTGCTTCCTTCTCTTCCTCCCGCCGCGGCCTGTCGGCCTACCGGCGCAAGCGGGATCTCGCGCGCAGCGGCGAGCCCGCTGGCGGCTCTGCCGGCGAGGGCGCGCCACGTTACGTCATCCAAAAGCACGACGCCACCCGCCTCCACTTCGACCTGCGCCTGGAGATGGAAGGAGTTTACCGCTCCTGGGCCGTTCCCAAGGGCCTGCCGACCCGCGTCGGCGAACGCGTCCTCGCGGTCGAGGTCGAGGATCATCCGCTCGACTATGGTGATTTCGAAGGCGTCATCCCCTCCGGCAATTACGGCGCCGGCACCGTCATGATGTGGGACCGCGGCGTCTACACCGTCGCGGGCGAAACTCCCTCCGCGGCGTTTCGCTCGGGGAAAATCCACTTCGCCCTCCTCGGCGAGAAATGCTCCGGCGAATGGACCTTGGTGCGATTGCGCCGCAAGGAGGGCGACAAGACCAACTGGCTGCTGATCAAAAATCGCGAATCCCGTCGCCGCAGTGTCATCAAGCGCGCCGGCCGCGAACGCTCGGTGCTCTCCGGACGAACGCTCGCGGAGATCGCCGCTGGCGAAGCTCCAAAGGCCAAGCCCCCATCCCCTGAAAAATCACGAATGAAACCTACGCCCAAAAAACACGCCCCGGTCCACTGGGTGGAACCGATGAAAGCCCTCGGCGTCACCCGGCTGCCGGTTGGCGACCTGCTCTACGAAATCAAACTCGATGGCTACCGCGCCCTCGCCAACGTCTTTCCCGGCGGAGTCGAACTGTGGTCCCGCTCGCAAAAAAGCCTCACGCACCAGTACCCGGAAATCAGCACCGCGCTCGCGCAATGGAAGATCGGCCGGGCGCTGGTGGACGGCGAGATCGTCGCGCTCGACACGGCCGGGCGTTCCAGTTTTCAACTGCTCCAAGGGCTCCAGCTCACGGACGAACGGCCGCCGTTGCGCTACTACGCCTTCGACCTGCTCTGGCACGACGGCGTCTGGCTGCTCGACCAGCCGCTGGAGACGCGTCAGCGCACCTTGGCCGCACTGTGCGCCCACGCGCCGGAGGAGATCCGTCTGTCCCCCGTTTTCACGGGCGATCCGCAACCGCTGCTCGACACCGCCATCGCGCAGGGCCTGGAGGGTGTCATCGCGAAGGAGCCGCAGTCGTCTTATGAGCCCGGCCAGCGCAGCGGTGCGTGGAAAAAATACCGGCTTGCCCATGATCAGGAGATGGTAATCGGCGGCTTCACTCCGCCAAAAGGATCGCGCGGGCACTTCGGCGCGCTGCTCATTGGATATTACGACGCCGAGGGCGCCCTCCGTTACGCAGGCAAGGTCGGGGCTGGCTTCGACCGGCGCCGATTGAAGGAACTGCACGAACTCTTCGTCCCTCTGCAAACGAAGACCTGCCCGTTTTCCGACCTGCCGGCGAAACGGCGACCCCGCTTCGGCACCGGCATGACTGCCGCTGTCATGAAAAACGTAACCTGGCTGAAACCATCCCTCGTCTGCCAAGTGCGCTTCAACGAATGGACGCGCGACGGCTTGCTGCGCCAGCCGGTGTTCCTCGGGTTGCGCGACGACAAACGTCCTCACGAGGTGGTACGCGAAGCCGTTGCGACCGGCTGAACTCCCACCGTCTCGTTTAAAAATACGGGGAATGCACGCGCAGCGCCTCGATCAGCATTCGCGGCACCGGCACCATCACGAGGAGCAGGATTAAAAAAGCGAGGAAGCCGAGCCACAGCCGCCGGTGCCCGACCGGCGTGAGGTCGTTCAACGGCGGCGTGCCCCGCCCCGCGATGAAAAAGATCAGCAGCGCCCAGACCAGCAGCCCCGGCCACACGAAAATCCCCAGCAGCACGAGCGACCACATGGCGATCACGCTGATGATCATCCCGCCGCGCGAGCCAAACATCGCCCTGGCAATATGCCCGCCGTCGAGCTGCCCGATCGGCAGCAAGTTCAGGCCCGTGATGAACAGCCCCAGCCAGCCGGCAAACGCCAGCGGGCCGAGTTGAACCGCGCCGCCGGGCGGCAACGCGTCCCCCAGTGAAAGTTTTGCCAGTAGCGCAAAGAGGATCGAGGAGCCTGTGGACGTCCCTTGGGTCGCGGCGTCCGCCTCCACCGCTGTCAGCACCGTGGAATAATGCAGTCCCACCAGCAGCGCCGGGATGGCGATGATCAGCCCGGCGAACGGCCCGGCCACGGCGACGTCGAAAAGCATCCGTCGATTCTCCGACGGCGATCGCATCTGGATGAACGCGCCAAACGTGCCCAGCGCGAACGGCACCGGCACGAAGTACGGCGGTGTCACGTCCATCTGGTAGCGTCGGGCCACCCAATAATGGCCCAGCTCGTGCACGCCGAGAATGGCGAGCAACGTGAGCGAATACGGAAGCCCGACCGCGAAGCGCCCCGGCTCGGCCAGCAGGTTCACCCCCGCCTGCGCCGCGCCCGCCCACGTGGTCGTGAGCAAGGTCAGTCCGAACAACAATCCGTGCAACCAGGGCCGCACCCGGTGTTCCATCGTCGCGCGCTCCAGCGGACGCGGCAGCACGATGATGGCCGCGCCGCACCGCTCGTCCTTCTGCAAAAACGGCATTCCGCCCGGAGCGAAGGCCGGTTTCAGCCGTTCGAAAACCTCGCTCGCCGCCGCGCGCAGCTTCCCACGGAAAATCTGCACCCCGTGATCCTCCTCGGCCAGGTGCACCTCCATGACTTCGCGCACGACCGGCGGCTGCTCCTCCGGCGGCAGCATGCGCAACGACTTCTCGGTTCTCTCGCGTTGCGCCCGGTTGCTCAGGATAATGAGGCTCCACAGCAGCAGGAACCACGCGAACAACAGCAACCACAGCCAGGGCCCCGCCGGAAAGACCGCGCTGCCCGGAAGAGAAAAGAGAAAGAACAGCAGACCGAGCACAAGCAGCACGGTAACCCAGCGCACGACGGCGGAGGCTGGCAGCGGATGCGTACGATGAATATTCATGGGAGGCATCTTGGGGTTGAACAACCGACTGAGGTTACCGCCAGTGTACCCGCCCGCCGCCTCTTTGCCATCTGCCACCCCGATAATTCCCATCCGGCAAAGGACGGATTACCTTTGAGGGTTTATGCGCGATTTTCGCGCCGCGCGGCTGAAACCCGGCGATCATGCCCGATCCAACAAGAACTTGGTCGGACCACGCTGTGCAAAATCCGTCCTACCGCCATTCGTGGCGCGGATAACGGCGCGACAGCTCCGCCTTCACCTTCGGGTACATGTCACGCCAGAAGCTCGTGAGGTCATCCGTCACCTGGATCGGGCGCTGGTTCGGCGCGAGCACCTCGATCTTCACCGGCACGCGCCCGTGCCCGATCGTGAAGCGGCCTTCGATGCCATAGAGTTCCTGGATACGCGCGCTCATCACCGGCGGCCCTTCCTTCGGATAGGAGATCCTCGCCTTGCGTCCATTCGCCATCGTCAGCCGCTCCGGCAGATAATCGTCCATCACCGCCAGCTGCTCGGGACGCAGCCATTCGCGCAGCGCGGGCATCACCGGTTTGTCCTTCAACTCGCGCGCCCCGTAACTGCCGTAGCACACCTGCTCGATGAGCGTCGCCTTGTCCGCGTCCGTGATCGGCGTCACCTCCAATTCGGGAAACCACTCCGCCAGCCGGTTCACGCGGATGATCCACTGGTCCACGTTCTCGTTCCATTCCGTGAGAAGGATGTTCCCCGCGATCACCTGCTGCGCGAGCAACGCCGCCGCCGCGCTCGCCGGAGGTTCGTCGGCCGTCTGCTTTGATTCCAACACCAGATCGCGAAACCGTCGCTCGCGCCGCGCGATCACCCGGCGCATTTGCCCGTCGTAGACCACACCGACCGCCTCGCCGTAGTCGCCGGGAAACAACTCGCCCAGCCACGGCTCCTCGATGGCGGTCGCCAGCGAGAGCAACACATTCACCTCGCCTCCGCGCCCTTCGACTTCGCTCACCTCGCCGGCCACGAGCAATGCGGCTTGCTGCATCGCGCTTTCGCGCGCCAGCACGCCGCGACGGTTGTGCACGAGTTCACAGCGCAGCGTCCCGCCATCAAGCCGCTTCGCCAGCTGGTCCGAAAACCCCGCGAGCACGCACTTGCGCACGGCGGCGCCGTCGATGCGTTTCTCGGTCACGTCGAGGCCCTCCTTCTGCGCGATCTCCAGGAACTGCTTGAACAACGGCCCGACCTGACGCGCCCCCTGCGCATGGATGCCCAGCCGCCGGCAGGCATCGACCGAGTAGTTGTTTTGGTCGGCAAACTGCCACGCCCGCATCAACAGGAAAAAATCGCTCTCCGTCTCCTCGCCCAGCAAGTCATCCCTCGCCTGCTCAACTTCCTTGGACGTCCCCCGCAGGAGAAACGACCGGCCCTGCGTGAGCGACGCCATGAGCGCGACCGAGCGCACGCACCCGCGCGCATCCGCCTCCAGCAACATACGCGCATAACGCGGATGCACCGGAAAGCGCAGCATCTTCCGCCCCATTTCGGTGATCGTTCGGCGGTGTCCTGTCAGCGCGCCCAAATCGCCCAGCAACATTTCCGCCCGCTCCAGCGCCTTCGGCTCCGGTTTCTCCAACCACGGGAACGCTCCGATGTCATCGATGCCGCTCGCCTTGAGTGTGAGCACCACCTCAGACAAATCCAGCCGCCGCACTTCCGGCAATTCCTGCAAAGCCCGTCCGCTGTGTTCGCGTTCCGTCCACAGGCGCACACACACGCCCGGCGCGGTGCGGCCTGCGCGGCCCGCACGCTGGTCGGCGCTCGCGATGGAGATTTTCTCGATGAGCAGCGTGTTGATGCCGCGGTGCGGATCGAAACGCGCCACGCGCGCCAATCCGCAATCGATCACCGCGGTCACGCCGTCGATGGTGAGCGACGTCTCCGCCACGTTGGTCGAGACGATGATCTTGCGCGTCTCATATTTCGCCACCGCCCGGTCCTGCTGGTCCGGCGGCAACTCGCCGTGCAGCGGAAAAATCACGAAACCGCTCAACTCACGCTGAAACTGCAGCGCTTGCAGCGTGCGGTTGATTTCATACGCGCCCGGCATGAATACCAGCAGGTCGCCCGGCGTCTTCGCCGACACCCGCGCCGCCTCGCGCGCCGCCACGTCCCACACCGGATCACTCTCAAAATTCACGCTCTTCGGCAGGTATTCCACCGCCACCGGATAACTCCGCCCCTGTGACGTCAGCACTTCGCAGGGCGCGAGATATTCCTTCAACACCAGCGCGTCCAGCGTCGCCGACATCACCACGATCTTCAGGTCCGGCCGTGTCGTCTGCTGGATCTGCACCGCGCGCGCCAGCGAGATGTCGCCGTAAAGATGCCGCTCGTGAAACTCGTCGAACACCAGCGCGCTCACCCCGCGCAACGTCGCGTCAAACGACATCTGCCGCAGCAAAATCCCCTCGGTCACAAAGCGGATCTTCGTTTTGGCCGACACGCGCGATTCCAACCGGATCTGGTAGCCAACCTCGTCGCCGAGCGCACAGCCGGCTTCCTCCGCCACGCGTTTCGCCAGCATGCGCGCCGCGAGCCGGCGCGGTTGCAGCACGACGACTTCACCGCGTTCAAGAAACCCATGCCGCCTCAACATCTGCGGCAGTTGCGTCGACTTACCCGACCCCGTCGGCGCCTGTACGATCAGCCGGCCCTGCGCGCGCAGGCTGCCCGTAATGGCGGCTTCGAGTTCGTAGATGGGCAATTCGCGCGGAGAAACGGGCATGAAGGGGTTATTTTTGTTTTCGGTTGGCAGACACATGTCCAGCCTGCGCCCCATCCCATGTCACCTCTGCGCCACTTTCTCGTCATGTCCGCCCTTGGCTGTTGTTTCTCGTTTTCCATGCAATCCGCTCCAGTTCCCCTCTGGCCCGATCACACTCCCGGCGCGCTTGGCTCCTCCGCTAACGACATCCCCACGCTCACCGCGTATCTCCCCGCAGCAGGAAAGGCCAACGGTGCCTCGATGCTCATTCTCCCCGGCGGCGGCTACGGTATGCTCGCCGATCACGAGGGCAAGGGCTACGCCGACTGGCTCGTCGCCCAAGGCGTGACCTGCTACGTCCTCAAATACCGCCTCGGCTCCCACGGCTATCGCCATCCCGCCATGCTCAACGACGCCGCCCGCGGCCTGCGCCTCGTGCGCTCGTTCGCCCGGCGCGACGGCTTGGACCCTGCGCGCGTCGGCATCATCGGTTCCTCCGCCGGCGGCCACCTCGCCTCGACACTCCTGACCCACTTCGACGCCGGCAACGCCACCGCCACCGATCCCATTGAGCGCGAAAGCTCCCGCCCCGATCTCGGCGTCCTTTGCTATCCGGTGATCACGATGGGCCAGTTCACTCATCAAGGATCCAAAACCAATCTCTTGGGCTCCTCTCCTTCGCCCGAGCTCGTTCAAAACCTCTCCAACGAACTCCAGGTCACGCCGCAAACCCCGCCCTGTTTTCTCTGGCACACGGTCGAGGACGCCTCCGTGCCCGTCGAGAACAGCCTCCTCTTTGCCGAGGCCCTCCGCCGCAACCATGTGCCTTTCTCCCTGCATATTTACGAAAAAGGCCGCCACGGGCTCGGCCTGACCAAAGGCGCGCCGCCGTGGGCCGACCAATGCCTTTACTGGTTCGGCGAGCGCGGGTTTCTCGGCGCGGCCAAGCACTAATCCTCCGCTGGCACGTCAATTCGCGGTGACACGTCCGCCTTAGGCCTTGCCAAGGGCGTACACCCTCCGCACGTTCTTCTTTTTTCCAAAGACCGAACGCGCTCCGTGCTTATGAATCAGAACATCCGTAATATCGCCATCATCGCCCACGTCGACCATGGGAAGACCACCCTCGTCGACCAGCTCCTCAAGGAAGGTGGCGTCTACCGCGCCAACCAAGCCGTTGAAGTCCGCGCCATGGACTCCATGGACCTCGAAAAGGAAAAGGGCATCACGATCAAGGCCAAGAACACCTCCGTTCACTGGAAGGGCAAGATCGTCAACATTCTCGACACCCCCGGCCACGCCGACTTCGGTGGCGAGGTCGAGCGCGCCCTCCGCATGGTGGACGGCGTTCTCCTCGTGATCGACGCCTATGACGGTCCCCAGGCGCAGACGCGCTTCGTGCTCCGCAAGGCCCTCGCCCACGGCCTCAAGGTCGTCATCGTCATCAACAAGATCGACCGCCCCAACGCGGATCCGGCCAAGATGTATGACAAGGTCCTCGAACTCCTCATGGAACTCGAGGCCACCGAGGAGCAGTTCGACGCTCCCGTCGTTTACGGTTCCGGCCGCGACGGCTACATGATGTACAAGCTCGGCGAAGAGAAGAAAGACATGACCCCTCTCTTCCAGACGATCATCGACCATGTTCCGCCTCCTTTCGCCAAGCCCGAGGAGCCGTTCCACATGCTCGTGTCGAACATCGACTGGTCCGACTACGTCGGCCGTATCGCCGTCGGCAAGATCCTCGGCGGTGTCATCAAGGTCGGAGACCCGCTCTTCGTCATCCGCCATGCCGAAGGCGGCAAGAAAGTCCGCTCCAAGGTCACCAAGATCTTCGAATTCACCGGTCTCGGCCAGCGCGAGGTCGAGCAGGCCCACGCCGGCAACATCATCGGTCTCGCCGGCTTCGAAGACGTTGATATCGGCGACACCCTCGACGTCCGCGAAGAGGCCCACGCCCTGCCCTTCACCCAGATCGACCCGCCCACGCTGGAGATGCAGTTCGCCGTCAACGACGGCCCGCTCGTCGGCACCGAAGGCAAGCTCGTCACCTCCCGCCAGATTCGCGAGCGCCTCATGCGCGAGCTGAAGACCAACGTCTCCATCTACATCGACGACGCCGATCGCGCCGGCGTGTTCAACGTCAAGGCCCGCGGCACCATGCAGGTCGCCGTCTTGGTCGAGACCATGCGTCGCGAGGGCTTCGAAATCCTCGTCTCCCGCCCCACCGTGATCGAAAAGATCGTCGATGGCGCCCGCCACGAACCCTACGAGACCGTCTGGATCGAAGTACCCGACGAGTGCGTCGGCTCGATCATGCAGAATCTCGCCAACCGCAAAGGCCAGCTCACCAACATGGAGAAGCTCACCGCTTCCACCATGATCGAGGCGACCATCACGACCCGCGGCCTCATCGGCCTCGAAATCGACGTGATCAACGCCACCAGCGGCCGCGGCATCACCAGCCATCTCTTCAAGGAATACGGCCCGTACGCGGGCGAAGTGCTCACCCGCATGACCGGCGTAATCACCGCGACCGAGCCCGGCGAGACCACCACCTACGCCCTGCTCATGTGTCAGGAGCGCGGCAAGCTCTTCATCGGCCCCGGCGAGCAGGTTTACGAAGGCATGATCGTTGGCGAAAATCCGCGCAACGAAGACATCGCCGTGAACGCGGTGCGTGAAAAGGCCCTTACGAACTTCCGTTCGCAGGGTTCGGGCGTGGCCACCGGCCTCATCCCCGCCGCCAAGATGTCCCTCGAGCGCGCGCTCGAATACATCGCCGCCGACGAACTCTTGGAGGTCACGCCGAAGAACCTCCGTCTGCGCAAGCGAATCCTCAACACCGGCGAGCGCCAGAAGGCCAAGAAGTCCGGCAAGTAAGCCCCGCGCTTTGCCAAAAACTCAGGCGGCATCCACCCGGATGCCGCCTTTTTTGCGTCCGATTTTCATCATCAGTTGATCGGCTCTTGCATTTACAGGCGCCGCCCGCAGAGGTAAGTCGATGTCCACCAATCCACTTCATCTCTCGCCGACTCCCATCGCCCTCTCCCTTCCCAAGGAAAAGACTTATGCGACGATCATCCTGATTTTCTCGATCCTCGTCTGGGCAGGTTTGGCGATAAGCATTGTCGGAGCCTTTTATGCGGCCCTCTTTGCCGTCATTGGCTGGCTCAGCCACGGCTTGCTGGCCGCCCACCTGCGCGCCGAATCGGTGCGGGTGAGCGAACGGCAGCTGCCCCAGCTGCATGCAACATTTGTTCGCGTATGCGAAAAACTCGGGATGACCGATATCCCGAGCCTCTATGTCGTTCAGGCCGGCGGCGCGCTCAATGCTTTCGCCACCAAGTTTGCCGGTCGCAATTTTGTGGTGGTTAATTCGGACCTGTTGGAAGCGTTTGGTCCGGAATCCGCGGAGATCGAGTTCATCCTCGGCCACGAGCTCGGCCATCTGAAGAGCAACCATATCTTCAAACGCGTGCTGCTCGCCCCGGGCATCCTCCTGCCGCTCATCGGACCGGCCTATTTGCGCGCCTGCGAAGCCTCTTGTGACCGCCATGGCGCGTTTGTCACCAGCGACCTTCAAGGAGCGACGCGTGCGCTGCTGGCCTTGGGCGGCGGCAAGGCCCATGGCCGTCTTCTCGACGCCGAATCCTTCGCCGAACAACACAATGACGAACGTGGCTTTTTCATTTCATGGCACGAGCTGTCCTCGCCCTATCCCACCCTTTCGCAACGGGCAGCCAAGATTCTCGCCTTCACGAATCCCCGCTTCGACACCCAACCGGAGCGCCATCCGCTCGCCTATCCGCTGGCCATGCTCACCCCCGGCGGCCGGGCCACTTCGGGCGGTGCCAACACCCTGATTTTCGTCGTCATCATCGGCCTGCTGGCCGCCATGGCCATTCCCGCCTTTCAAAAGGTGAGGACGGCTTCGCAGGAAAAAGTCTGCATCAACAACGAACGCATGATCGCCGCCGCGGTGCAGCAATACACGTTGGAGAACGGCAAGGCTCCGACCGGCATTGCGGATTTTTCAGGTCCGGGAAAAGCGCTGGAGACCTTTCCCGCCTGTGTCGCCGGCGGCCAATACCAGATCGATCCCCAAAGTGATGGAACGGTCAAAATCACCTGTTCCGTGCACGGCGCCCACACCTATTGATCTTCGTTGGGGCCACCCATTCCCGATCACGCCAAAAGCCGCCGGACTATCCCGGCGGCTTTTTCGTGCCTACAAAAAGGCCGCCGGTGCGCGAGGCGACCGGCGGCTTGGTTGAGGGATCGCGAGACGGGCGCTCAGACCGCCGGAGCGGCGGGCTTGGGCGCGGGTGCCGGCACGAGGCCGCCGGTGCCGACCTTGTGGAAGGTGGCGTCGGCAGGCAGAATCACGCGTTCGCAGAAATCGCCGAACCGCTCGCCCTCGTGGCGCTCCTTGGCGTAGCGCTTGATGACGGGCTCGAGGAGCGTCACCGCGTCTTCGATGGTGATGCTCGGAGAAACGAGCCGGTTGAGGCGCGTGCCGTTGTAGGCGGCGCCGAGGTAGAGGGCGTATTTGTTGGGCGCTTTGCCGACGAAGCCGATCTCGGCGAGGTACGGGCGGGCGCAGCCGTTGGGGCAACCGGTGACGCGGAGACTGATGGCGTCCTCATGCAGGCCGGCCTCGTCCAGAACGGTCTCGAAGCGGGCAAGGATGTCGGGCAGCGCGCGCTCGCTCTCGGCGAGGGCCAAGCCGCACGTCGGAAGCGCGACGCAGGAGAGCGCGTTGAGACGAACGCCGGAGCGGCTGTTTTCCTTGTCGAGGCCGTAGCGGGCGAGAATGGCCTCGATGACGGGCTTCTCCTTCTCGCTAACGCCGGAGATGGTGAGATTCTGCGAGGGCGTGAGGCGGAAGTCGCCGCGGTGCATCTGCGCGATCTCGCGCAGCGCGGTCTTCATGGCCCAGCCGGCGCGGTCCACGATGCGGCCGGAGAGGATGTGCAGGCCGTAGAACCAAGAACCATCGGCGTTCTTGTGCCAGCCATGCTGATCCTGGATGGTCGTGAACACGGCGGCCCGGGCTGGCGCGAAGACGATGCCGCTGCGCTTTTCGACCTCGGCCTTGAACCAGGCGACGCCCTTGTCCGCGATGGTGTACTTGAGGCGGGCGTGGCGGCGGTTGGTGCGGTCGCCGTGGTCGCGTTGCGTGGTGAGCACGGCCTCGCCAATCTTGTTGACGTTTTCGCGGGTGATGAAGCCGAGGGTGTCGGCCAGGCGCGGGAAGGTCTCCTCGTTGCCGTGATTCATGCCCAGGCCGCCGCCGACGGACACGTTGTAGCCGGCGAGCTTGCCGTCTTCGATGATGGCGATGAAGCCGAGATCCTGGGAGTAAACGTCGATGTCGTTGGAGGGCGGAACGGCGAAGCCGGTCTTGAATTTGCGAGGCAGGTAGGTGCTGCCATACATGGTCTCAACCTCGGGCTCGCCGCCGGCCACGAGCTCCTCGTCGAGCCAGATCTCGTGGTAGGCGCGGGTCTTGGGCAGGGCGTAGTCGGACCAGTGCTTCGCGTCTTGGTAAACCTGCTCCTGCACGGGCGATTGCTCGGGGTTGACCGGACCCATGACGTTGCGGTTCACGTCGCCGCACGCAGCGATGGAATCAAGCAACACCGTGTGCATGCCTTGGATGAGGGGCTTCATGTTGCCCTTCAGCACACCGTGAAACTGGAAGGTCTGGCGCGTGGTGAGGCGGAGCGAGGGCGAGGCCAGATCGGTGGCGAGCTGGTCGAGAAGGAGCCACTGCTGCGCGGTGGCCTTGCCGCCGGGAAGACGCACGCGAAGCATGAAGGAATAGGCCTTGTCCTTGCCGGCCTTCTTCAGGGCGACGCGCTGGTCGCGGTCGTCCTGCTGGTAGGTGCCGTGAAACTTGATGAGCTGCTCGCTGTCGGCCGAAACCACGGCCGTGGACGCGTCAGCAAACTCCGCCTTGAGATTGCCGCGCAGGTGGCGCGACGCGGTCTTGATGCCTTCATTGGCAACGAGCGGCTTGGGAGCGGCAGAATCGGTGGTCATGATTAAAGGACCAACGTGCGCCCAGTCGGCGAGCGCTTCAAGTGGGAAAAATAGTTTGTTACCCAGCTTACTCTGAATTCCGCTTTCGCTAATAGGAGCTTGCGCTCCACCAACAGCTTAAACCCGGGGAAATCCCAGTCGCGTTCGCGGCGAATCGATCATTCCCGCTCCAACAGCAGGGTACGGCTGCGCACACTGCAACCCAGACCGCCGAACAGCGTGTCGCCTGGCAGGCCCAGAGTCATCAGTTGGAACCCGGTGTAGCGCGCGACCTCCCGCCCGTTTTCATCGCTAATGTGGTAATAGGCATCGGCGGTAAGGCCGAGCAGGCGCGCGGGCGCGCGATGAAGGCCGAGCGAATGGTCCAGCACCACGATGGAATAAACCGCCTGGCTGCCGTCCGGGAGGACGATTTCCCAAATCGAGGGATTCGCGCCCAAGCGGTAAAGATCTCCGGTCTGCACCACCGGCCGGATTTTTTTGTAGAAGGCGATTTTTCGCGCATAGGCCAGGATTTCCTCCATCGGAAGCTTGTCCAAGGTCGAGCCGATGCCGAGCACGCCGCGCATCGCCACGTCGAAACGCAAATCGAGCGACGACCGCCGGCCGGTCTGGTGGTTCACCTCATGCGTCACCCAGCTCTCCATCACCCGGGGCGGATAAACCAGACTGAAACCGTCCTGGATGCCCACGCGGTCATGCGCATCGGTGTTGTCGCTGGTCCAGACCTGATCCGCCCGCGCCAACACCCCCAGGTCGATGCGCCCGCCGCCGCCGGAGCAGCTCTGAATCGCGAGCCGCGGGTGCCGCTGCCGCAGACGGTCCATGATGCCGTAAACGCCTTCGACATGCTTTCGCCAGACAGCCTTTCCCGCCGGCGAGCCCGGCTCGGTCGCATACCGGTTCATGTCCCATTTCACGAAATCGATTTCATTCCCCCCGAAGAGCGTATCGAGCACGCCAAAGATATGCTCCACCACCTCGGGCCGGCCGAAATCCAGAATCAATTGATTGCGCGATTCAGTGCGCGGCCGCCCCGGAAAATGCAGCACCCAGTCCGGATGCGTCCGGTACAGATCGGAGTCCGGGTTGATCATCTCCGGCTCGACCCAGATGCCGAATTTCATCCCGAGCCGGCGCACCTCGTCGATCAGCGGCTTGAGGCCTTGGGGGAAAACCGCCGGGCTCACCTGCCAGTCACCGAGTCCCGCGCGATCATGCCGGCGTCCGCCGAACCAGCCGTCGTCCACCACGAAAAGTTCGACGCCGATCGCCGCAGCCAGCCCGGCCAGCTTGCTCTGCCCCGCGACGGAAAGATCAAAGTACGTCGCTTCCCAGCTGTTGTAGAGCACCGGCCGCAGATCCGCGGTTCCGGGCAGCACGTAGTCGCGCACAAACCGGTGCATCCGCCGGCTCGCCCCACCCCACCCCTCCGCGCAACAACCGTGCGTGAACGCCGGAGTGCGATGGCTCTCGCCCGGAGCCAGCGTGAGCGCGAAATCTGTACGCTCGTAACCGCCGTGCACGCGCACCGGCCCGGTCGGCAGAACCTCGAATTCCAAGCTCCAGTTGCCGCTGTAGGCCAGCGCGCCGAAGTAAACCAGCCCCGCCTCCTCGAACGCGGCCCCGACCTCGTTCATCAGGAAAAACGGATTGCTCGCATGGCCGGTGTTCAGCCCGAGCTGACTGACGACCATGCTGCCTTGCGCAAGCGGTTCCCGCCCGCAGACAAATTCCCGCGCCCACGCGCCGGCCGGCCGGGTCACCTCATAGCGGCCGTTCGGCAGGTGCACCGTGCCGAAGCCCAGCGTCTCGATCTCCACCGTCTCCAGCGTGCGATTTTCAACTTCGATCCAACGCTCCATGACATCGTGCTCCGGCGTCAGCCGGTAAAAGAGCGTCGCATAAAAATCATACGCCACATCCTTGAGCCGCAGCACCAGCGTCTCGCGCTCGGCCCGGTTGCACGCCGGCTGCCAGTGCCGCGGAGCCAGTCCCGGCACGGCGTCGGTGCGGATTTCATGTGAGTGATAGCGCAACCGAAGATCCCGCACCGGCAGGTTGGCCGCTTCTCCGCCGTTCAGCGGCGCGGGCGGCTGCGGAAAGGACGCCTTGAGCAGCACGGAATGGTAATTCAAATCGCCGAAGGCCGGCAGTTCATAACGCGCACCCTGGCCATCCCAGACGAAATTGGCCTCTTCATAATGCTCCAGATGCTCGAAGCCTTTCGATGATAGGCCGCCGGAAGGCAGCGCGCCCGAGCCGACATGCAGCACCTCGCCCGAAGGCAAAACCTTCAACGCGTAATAACTCGTGCGCAGCACAAGGAGGAAACTCAGAGGGTCTGAAGCGATGACGATCATGAGGGGTTCTCGAACCAACACGCCCGCAGACCGGGAAAGCCTGCATTCAACGGGGGTCGAGACCGACATACTCCTATTAGTGCACTCAATTGGTCCAGAAGATTACGCCCCTATTTCCATCGATCAAAGGCGGACGCCGGCGGTCTTAAACACCGGCGGCTAGACGCCGCTCGCCGGCTTGTCGCCGATGTAGATCACATAGGCACTGCGCTTCGCCGTTGGAAAGAGTTTGGCCGGTACCGCCTCGGCCACAAATCCGGCGGCGCGCAGCCGGGCTTCGAAGGAGCGATCGGGACTCGCCGACCAGATGGCGAGCCGGCCGCCCGGCTTGAGCCGGGCCTTCAAAATTTCCAAACCACGGGGGCCGTACAAGCGGACGTTGCCGGCGCGGACCATCGGCGTCGGGCCGTTGTCCACATCCAGGAGAATGGCGTCGTAACTGGCGGGCCGGGCGCGGGAGATGGTGTCCACGACGTCTCCCAGCCGGACCTGGACGCGAGGGTCTTCCAGCAGCCGCCCGTTGAGGCCGGCCATGAACGTGCGATTCCACTCGACCACTTCGGGCATGAGTTCGCCCACCTCGACAAGGGCCTTCGCGCCGGCCTTGGCCAAAACAGCCTTCAACGTGTAGCCCAGACCGAGGCCGCCGATCAGGACACGGGCCGACGCGTTCTTCGAAAGGTGCGCGGCGGCGAGCTCGCCGAGCAGAATCTCGGAGGCACTCGTGACGGAGTGCATGAGATCTTGGCCGTTGAGGCGGATGCAATAGCTCCCGTCGTGCTCGTGCAGCGAAAGACGCGCGCCGTCGGGCGTTTTCGTTTCCGCAAGATTATGGTGTGGCTTCATCGGGAGGCGCGACAGCGGGAGAGTGCAAAGTCCGTCGCGCCCCGAAGAGGCAGCCGCGAAAGGAGGCGGAAGCCTCAGTGTTTGAAATGGCGGATGCCGGTGAAGACCATCGCCATGCCACGCTCATCGGCGGCCTTGATGACCTCCTCGTCACGCACGGAACCACCCGGCTGGATGGCGGCGGTCGCTCCCGCCTCGGCGGCGGCGATCAGGCCGTCGGCAAAGGGGAACAGCGCCTCCGACACGACGACCGAGCCCTTCAAGTCGAGCTTGGCCTCGCCCGCCTTCCACACGGCGATGCGGGAGCTGTCCACGCGGGCCATCTGGCCGGCGCCGACGCCGAGCGTCTGCTCGTCGCGCACATAGACGATGGCGTTCGACTTGACGTGTTTGCACACGCGCCAGCCGAACATCATGGTCGCCCATTCCTCGGCGGTGGGCTGGCGTTTGGTGACAACTTTGAAGTCGGCCGGGTTGCCCAGGACCTTGTTGCGGTCCTGCACGAGCAACCCGCCTATCACGGAGCGAACGTCGAGAAGCGAGTCCGCGCCCACGCCCTGCCGGGCGATCATGAGGCGCAGGTTTTTCTTTTTGGCGAAAATCGTCAGCGCCTCGTCGGTGAAGCGCGGAGCGATGATGACCTCGGTGAAGATTTCGGAGATGGTCCGGGCGAGGCCGGCCTCGAGCGTGCGATTGACGACAATGATGCCGCCGAAGGGAGCCTGGCGGTCGGTCGAGTAGGCTTTTTCCCACGCTGTATCCAGATCGTCGGCACTGGCGACGCCGCACGGGTTGGTGTGCTTGAGAATGGCGACGGTGGGCTTCTCGAATTCGCCGATCAGGTAGGTGGCCGAGGTGATGTCGAGAATGTTGTTATACGAGAGCTCCTTGCCCTGAAGCTGGCCGAAATGCTCGTGAAACGTACCGTAGAGGGCGGCCTGCTGGTGCGGGTTTTCACCGTAGCGGAGGGATTGCGCCTTTTTATAAGTGAGCGTGAGCTTCTCGGGATAGCCGCCGAGCGCGGCGAGGTTCGGCTCGTCCGCTTGAGATTCCAGATAGGCGGCGATCGCCGTGTCGTAGGCGCCGGTGCGCTGGAAGACCTTCAACGCGAGCTTGCGGCGCAGGGAGGCGAGCGCGGCGGGTTCGGCGAGCGCGGCCAGCACGCGCTCGTAGTCGGCCGGATCGACGACCACGGTGACGCTTTCATGATTCTTGGCCGCGCTGCGCAGCATGGAAGGGCCGCCGATGTCGATATTCTCGATCGCCTCCTCGAAATGGACGCCCTTCTTGGCGACAGTCTGCTCGAACGGATAAAGGTTAACCACCACCAGATCGATGAGCACGATGCCGTGCTCCTTGGCGGCGGCGAGATGGTCGGCCTTGTCGCGCCGGCAGAGGAGACCGCCGTGGATCTTCGGATGCAGGGTCTTCACGCGGCCCTCCATCATCTCGGGAAACCCGGTGTGCTGGCTCACTTCGGTCACGGGCAGGCCCTTTTCGGCAAGCAGCTTGGCGGTGCCCCCGGTCGAAAGCAGGCGATAGCCGTGCTGCTTCACCAAGGCGGTGGCGAAATCCACCAGACCGCTTTTGTCGCTCACTGAAAGAAGGGCCAGTTTTTCCATAAAGGGCGTTTTTGCGGGGCGGCAAAATAAGTGGCAAGCCCTCAATGGTGGTGATCGCCCGCGTAGCCGTCGAAAAGGAAGTGATCGTGGAACCACGCGTGCACCGCGGGATCGCCCCGCATGACGGTGAGCGCGCCGAAAGCGATCAGCGCGATACCGGCGACCCGCAGAAGCCGGCGGCGTGCATCCAAGGTGATTTTCCGTCCGGCCAGGGCCAGCAGCAGCAGTCCGGGCATCGTGCCGAGGCCGAAGACATACGCGCCCGCCACCACGGCCTCAAGCGTGCCATAATTGACGAGATACAGGATCGCGGTGAGCGACAGGCCGCAGGGCAAAAAACCGTTGATCCAGCCGATGAGAAGGCTCTTCCACAGCGAAGGAGAGCGCCAAAGGACACCCATCGCCCCGCACAACGCGCCGCCTTGCCAAACGCGGGCCAAGGCGGGCGCCGGTCGCCATTCCAGCGCATACATCACCCCCGCGGCGATCATCACGGCGCCGGTGACCCACGCGAGCAAGGTCTGCATCCGCAGCAGCGGCGCCTGACCGTCGATCCAGCCGCTCAGCGTGAGCAGAAACGCACCGATGAAGACATACGAAGTCGCCTTCCCGAGCTGGTAGGCCACCTGCCGCGCCACCAGTGTCACGGCATTGCCCGAGCCCGCCGAGACCGCCAGCGCAAACGGTCCGCACATGCCGAGGCAGTGGCCGCTACCCAGCAGGCCCAGCAGAAACACGCCAAAGTAATCGGCCAACGTCATGAACCGTTACGCTGAAGGGGGCCCGGCGCGGCCGGCAACGGCTTTCTCCGGCCGCCATCGGGCCACCCGCGTCTCAGGAGCGCAAAAAGGTCGCGATGCGCGGCACGACCTCGGCGTTCGCATCGGCCAGCACATAGTGCCCGGCGTCTTCGAGGTAATAGGTCTTCGCCTCCGGCAAACGCTCCCGCCACTCGCGATAAAAATGGTCGTTGAAACAAAAGTCGCGTCCGCCCCACACGATCAGCGCGGGATTGCGCACGAAGTTTTGAATCCCCGCCGCGGTGTCCACGAGCGTTCGCCACGTCGGATGCGCCGGGCCCATGGGAATGTCCTTCACGAAAGCGTCCACCGCCACGCGATTGGCCCAGGAATCATAGGGCAGCAGAAACGCCCGCTTTTCGTCCTTCGTCAGCGCGCGCCGGTGCATCGACATCCATGCGGCCGGCCCCGCAAAGCCGTTGAGTCCGCGCACGAGGGCGGTGCCCGGAAAACCCGTTTTGCACAGGGCGATACGGGCCGGGATGTGCGGCGAGGGAAACGCCCCGGTGTTGAGGACCACGAGGCGGCCGATCTTTTGCGGATAGCGGGCCGCAAAACCAAAACCGATCGCCCCGCCCCAGTCATGAACCACCAGGTGGATGCGTTGCAGCCCGAGATGGGTGACCAGCGCGTCCACATCGACGATGCGCGACTCCAAGGTGTAGGCGTAATCCTGCGGCTTTTCGGAAAGTCCCATGCCGATATGATCGGGCACGACGCAGCGCAGATCGGGCGCCACTGCCCGGACCAGCTCCCGATAATAAAACGACCACGTCGGATTGCCGTGCAACATGAGCACGGCCTCCGCGCCCTCGCCCTCGTCGAGGTAGCTCATGGTCGCGCCCCCCGGCGTTTGAAACGCCTTCGGCGTGAACGGATACAAGGGCCGGAGCCAGTCGGGAACGGAAGACATCATGACAAAGGGGACGGAGGCCTCGCCGGGCTCACCATTCAAGGGCGAGCATCAGGCAGTTGAGGCCGCTGCCGATGCCAAGCAGACCGACCTTGGTCCCCTCCCGCACCGCGCCGGTCTCGACCGCCCGGGCTAATGTCACGGGCAACGCGACGGAGCCGGTGTTGCCGAGGGTTTCAAACGTGGAAAAATCCTTCGCCAGATCGAGCCCCAGCGCCTCGTAAAGTTTCCGGCGATGCGTGCTGCCCACCTGATGGCAGACAAACCGGTCCGCCGTGATCGCGTCGTAACCCGTCTCCGTCGTGAACTCACGCCAGGTGTCGCGAGCCAGGGCCAGACCGGCGTTCAGCAATGCCTCGCTGTCGGTCTGCATCGCCAGCGCATCGGCACCATGCGTGTCGCCCTGGCAGAGCTCGCTGTGCTCGGTCGCCGCGCGGGCGACGCCGCCGAGCAGACGATGCCGCCGGGCGCCGGACGGCAGCAGCGATTCGTGGCAAACGACCGCGCCGACCGCGCCCGAACCGATGGTGAGATTCGCGAAGTACGGCTTGATGCCATTGCGGTCGAGCGGCTGTTCCAACAGCGTCCGGAGCGTTTGCTGCACGAGCGGACCGCCATTTTCGCCGGAGACGATCAACGCGCATTTGATCTGGCCGGACTCGATCAGTCCCGCCGCCACCGTCAGCGAATTGAGAAATCCGAGACAGGCGTTGGACACGTCGAAAATCTGCGCACGGGCGGGGAGCCCGATTTTCCGATGCGCAAATGACGCCGTCGCCGGCTCCATCATGTCGCGGCACACCGCGCTGTGGATGAACAACTCCACCTGATCGGCCCGCAGACCGGATTTCGCGAGCGCGGCCTTGCCGGCGGCGGCGCTGGCATCGGAAGGACGCGTGCCCGCCGGCCACACCCGGCGTTCGCGAATACCTGTCATGAGCTCAAGCCGTCCGAAAGGCAGCTTCAGGCGCTCGTACAGCGGCCGCAGCCGCTCCTCCACCTGGGCGGTGGTGAGGATCTCGTCGGGTAAGGCGACGGCCAAGGATTCGATGCAGGTGGAGGCGAATTTCATTCGCTCAAAAAATAAGCCGCCAAAGTCGGGCGCGGCATTGGACGGACGACGGTTTCAAGATTCAGATTTTAGGATTGGGATTTCCCGGGACGATCACGGGCCGCATGGCCAGCCGGACGATTTCCGCGTCGAAGAAATTGCTGCCGAGGCCGGCGTCCACCGTCACGGTGGTGGCGTTGAGGCCGCTGCTGCGGTCGCTGAGGAGGAAGACCACGGTGTTGGCAACTTCCTGCGTGCTCAGGTTGCGTTTGCGGAACGTAAGTTTTTCCGCGTACAGGTAGCTTTCGAGATAGCCGGGGATGCCGGCCGAGGCGCTTGTCTTGAGCGGGCCGGAGCCGACGACATTGAAGCGCACTTCGCTGTCGGCGCTGAAGGATTTGGCCAGAAAGCGCGAAGCCGAATCGAGCGCGGCCTTGATCGGCCCCATGTAGCCGTAGTTGTCGGGCGTGACCTGCAACGAGGAGATGCCGATGGTCACGACCGAGGCGTTGCGCGCGAGGAACGGCTTGAAAGCGTTGGCCACTTCCACGAGCGAAAAGGCCGAGATCGCGGTCGCCTGGAGAAAATCTTTGCGCTTGGTCGCATGGAACGGCTTGAAGCCCTCACTGTAATTGGCGAACGCGATCGAGTGGACGATGCCGTGAATCGGTCCGTGTCCGGCGGCGACGATCTCGGCGGCGAGCAGTTCCGCCGCGCCCTCCGCCTCCACGTCGCAGACAAAGACGGATTTTCCGGCGAGCTGCGCTTCGAGCGAAGCTTTGCGCGCGGGCGAGCGAACGCTGTAGATCACCGTGGCGCCCTGCTCTTCCAGTGTTTTCGCGGTGAACCAGGCCACGCTCTTGCGGTTGGCCACGCCGAGGACGACGAAGGTTTTTCCGGTGAGATTGAGAAAGTCGGGCATGGGGTGATCGGATTAGGTCGCTGGTTTTCCGCAGAGGCGCCTTATTGCTGTTGGGCCTGCTGCTGCTGGCCTTCGGGAGTTTTCCAGGCGACGGCGAAATCGACGGTGAGCACGCGGGTGCCGTCGGATTTTTTGATCGCGCCGGCCATCATGGTGAAGCCGCCCATGACTTCCTTTTTCTTCACCTCGATCACGATTTCATCACCCGGGTAAACGGGATTGCGGAAGCGGACCTCGGCGATCTTGGCGAGCAGCGGCACGCCTTCGCCGGGACGGGCGCCGGCCGCCTGGGCCTGACGCGCCATGAATAATGCACCGGTCTGGAAAACCGCCTCGCAGAGGAGCACGCCGGGGGTGATGGGCGCATTGGGATAATGGCCCTTGTAGAAATCTTCATCCGCCCGCCAGGTGCGCCGGGCGGTCAGGCTCTCGGCGGTTTCCGCCACAATGGCGTCGACAAAAAGGAACGGGGGCCGGTGGGGAATGAGGTCGGTGACAACGGTGGACATACGAAACTCAAACCACACCGCGCCCTCCCCCGCCCTGCAAGGTTGGAAATCAACGGGATTCATCCGCGGCCGGACCGCCGTGGGGCGAGCCGAAAGCGGATTACTTGGCGTGAAAGCCAAAGGCCTCCAACTCACTCATCAAAAAAGGCGCGCTTTCCAAGACTTCCTGAAGTTTGGCCAGAGCCGTCGCCAAATCGGGCGCGACAAACGCAGACGCTCCGTCATCGCGGTCGTGCAACTGCATCCCCCAGCCGTTCGCGGCCGTTTCAAAAACGGAGCCGTATAAATAATTGCCCGGCAATCCCGGGTTCACTCCGGCACCCGGAATCAGAAAGAGCGTATGCACCGGGTCGTGAACAACCGTCTCGTCGTGCTTGGCGCGATGGTGAACCGGGCGGCCCACGACACGCGGCCGGTACGTCTCCGCCTGCGGCCGCTGGGCCGGGGGCAACGACTGGACGTAGCGGGCAAAGATGCTGGCGTCGGCCTCCAACTTGTCGGGCGTGATCCGACCGGCGAGGAGCGCATCGAGATTGTTGGCGTGAAACAGCGGGCGTTTTGCCAGGGAGCGCGCGGTCACGTAGCCGTCTTTGTGATCGGCATCGGCGTACACCTGATGAGAGGCGCGCAACCGTTTGAGCGCATCCTGGTAGGCCGGCGTGTGCGGAACCGCTCCTGTCGGGCTGTGCTCAATGACATCGAGAATGGTCTGATCAAACGAGGCGTGGGGGTCCGTGGACATGGGGACGATGCAGGGGTTAAGAGGCGGGCGGCGGCTCAACATAAAACGCCAGCCGGAGAAAACGAGCCCCCAATGTCGAAAAATCAAGCCGCCCAGCGGCACGGCGCGGAAGCGCCGGTGGCGTCAGGCCTTCGACGCCTGCTGCCTGAGCGCGAACAGGTACTTGTCGATCTTGTTGGACGTGATGACGCCGTAATTGATCGTGCCCAGCCAGCCCGACATGATGATGCCCACGCTGCCGGCGTGAAAAAGGCCGGGGAGTTTTTCGGAAAGATTCATCGAAACGGGCAGGCCTTCAAACTTGGTGCCGAAGGACGTGCCGTTGGTGTGGGTCGTGTAGCGTTCGATGGTCCTCGGCGTGGCGGCCTCCTTCCAGTCGATCTTCGCGCGCACGTCGGGAATGTATTTTTCCAGCGCCACGAGCGACTCCTCGATCAGACGTTCCTTGTGCTTTTCGTAGTCGGCCTCGGAAAGGGCGTTCCAGTCGGGATACTTGCCGTTGAGCGAGGCGACCACCGTGTAGCGATGCGTGCCGGGGCGGGTCTCGGGATAATACACCGAGAACGTGCGGCTGGTCGTATGTAAGGACGTGAGTTCCTGCGGGCTGTATTTGGGAGCGTCGGAGGTAAAAACGAGATCGCCGATGTGCGGGATGCTTTCGCCTTTGCGAATGCCAAAATACACCTGGCAGGAGCTGGAGTTGATGCGCACCGCCCGCGCCTGCTCGACGAAATCAGCGGGAAAATTTTCCTCTCCGGCGAGACGGAAGATCGTGTTCTTGATGTTGGCGTTGGAGAGAACGGCCTTGGCGCGGATGACGCGACCGCTTTTCGCGACGATGCCGCAGGCGACCTTCCGTCCGTCGCGCTCCTCGACGAGGATGCGATCGACCAGGACTTTTTTGCGCAGCTCGACGCCGTTTTTCTGAAGCTCGGCGACCATCTTGGCGATGAGCAGGTCGGAGCCGCCTTGGAAGGTGAACACGCCGGCGCCCATGAAATTGGAGAACACGATGCCGAAGGTGATCGCCGGATCGTCAAAGGTGGAACCGTTGGCGTAGGAAATCGGCTCCATCAACAGGCGGTGCACGTCGTCGCGGCCGGGGAAGAATCGCTCGAACATCTGCCCCGTGGTCTCGGAGTTGCTGTCGTAGTAATTCATCGCCCGCAGATAATCGTAGAACGCCTCGACTTGGTCGCGCGGCAGCTTGAATTGCTCGACGAGCACGCGGGTGTAGTCCTCGCGGGTGAACGTGGTCCACACGTCCATCTGCGGATTGACGAAGCGAACGTCCTTCAGCTGGTGGATGGAGTCGGCGATTTCCTTCGTCCAATAGCGGCGGCAGCTCTTGATCATGCCGCTGGGAAAACCGTGGAGGGAGATGTCGAAGATGTGGCCGCCCTTGCGCGTGAACCAGGTGGCGAGGCCGCCATATTGATAGTGATGCTCGAGCAGCAGCACCCGATGCCCCGCTTTCGCGAGGACGTTGGCGCCAGTCAGTCCGCCGAGACCGCTGCCGATCACGATAACATCATACTCGTCGGCAACCCCTTTGAGCCAGTCGTAAGCCATGGAACGGCCGAGTGAAGGCGCGTTCCGCCCGGGTGCAAGGGGTTTTGCGCGACGACCTCGTCTAGCCCATCAGCGTGATCACGATGCCCGCGATGATGCCGATGACGGCCGGCAGCTTGTGCCGTCCGTTTTGTTCGCCAAAAAGCAGCACCCCGCCGGCAAACGCCACCAGCGTGCTGCCGCGCCGAAAGCTCGACACCAGCGACACCAACGCGTCGGGCGCGCGCAAGGCGTCGAAATAAAGGAAATCGGCGACCAACAGCGCCAGTGAGATCAGTACGATGCTCCAACGCCAGTGAAACACGTTGCGCGGCCACCAGCGCAGCTTCCAGCCGACCGCCAGCGGCAGAAACAGCAGCGCGAGGTAAATCGAAAACCAGCACTGCACCGTCGCTGCGGTAAAACCCGAGCGCCCGAGGAGAAATTTATCGTAAAGCCCGCTCACCGCGCCGATCAGCGTGCCGGCGACCAGAAAACCAATCCACTTGTCCCGATGAAAATGAATGCCCTCGCGCCGACCGGCGAACGACAGGCCGGCGAAGGCCGCCAGCGTGATGAGGACGCCCGTGATCTCCAGCGGCGAAGGACGTTCTCCGAGGACGAGCAACGCGCCAAACAACGTCCACATCGGCCCGGTCGCCCGAATGGGTGCGGCGATGGACACGGGCAGCTGCTTCACCGCGAAATAGCTGCACACCCACGAGGCCGCCACGATGGCGGACTTGAGCAGCAGTTGAAGATGTTGCACCGGCGTGAGCGGCTCGACTTGCAAGGCCGTCGGCAGCCCGCCCGGCAGTGAAGCGTTGGCCGCCAGCAACGACAGCCAGACGGCCGCGCTGCACAGATTCGCGAGAAACAGCACGGGCAGCACGGCGTTGTCCCGCACCGCGTGCTTGGCGCTGAGATCGTAAATCCCCAGGAAAAACGCGGAAATCAGGGTGGCGGCGATCCAGTGCATCGAGGGCGCTGAAAAATCGCTCAAGCGCGCGCCTGAAGGACGTGAAAATTCGCCATGGAAATGCCGCTGAGCATCGCGCCGACGATGCCGAGAAAGCCTTGGTCGGTGCCGGCGAGATAAAGGTTCGCGAGCGCGGTACGCCCGTCGCGAAGCTTGACCGGAGAACCGTAGATGGCGCCACCGGTGTGCCCGGTGAATTTCGTGATCGTACGCGGAGTGAACATATCCGTTGCCACAGTAGCGCGAGTCAGCGCGTTCGCCGACGACAGCGGCGGCAGGAAACGTTGGGCGCTGCGCTGGATCTCCGCATACCAGCGCCGCTTGTCGGCTTGGTAAACGTCCTCGGACAGGTGCGCCCATTGCTCGTAGCTGGCAAGACAGGTGCAACGGAAGAGACCATCGGGCAAGTGACGGCCTTCTCCGAACTCGAAGTTGTTCGGCAGGCAGATGACTCCGCTGCGGGTGTCGACCTGCGCCTCGCTGGAAGCATAGGTGAACGACTCGGAATCGTTGAAAAACACGATCGTGTCGTCGCCCCAGCCCAGCGCGGCCGGCTGGCGGTCGAGCACGGTGATGGTTTCGCAATAGCTGAGGGCGCCGACCGGGGCGGCCGGGCGGGCTTCGGCTTTCGCGAGCGGCAGTCCCGGCAGGAGCCGTTCGGTTTCGGGCGCGCCGATGGTACTGATGACATGCGTGGCGGTGACCTCGCCGCCGTCGTCGAGGAGAAGCGCCGTCGCCCGGCCGTCGCGAGCGTGGATCGCCTTCACGCCGCATTTCATGCGGCGCTCGCCGCCGGCTTCGCGGTACTTGTCGAGCAACACCCGCAGGATTACGCGCACGCCGTCGAACGGACGCGCGAAACCCTCCAGAAAGAGGGCCTTGAACATGATCACGAACTGGCCGAACTCCATGTCCCGCTCCGTCGCGCTTCCGTAGTACATGACCGGGCAAAACAGCATGTCTTCGAGCAACGGATCCGTAAGGTAACGTCGGAGGACCGCGCGGGCCGACTCGGGTTGCGCCTCGAGGGAAACATCATCATACGCCTTGATCACGGCGACCAGCCGCCGGAAACCATCGATCTGGGCCGGAAACTGCCGGGCGACTTCGCTTTCAAAAACCAGGAAATCGTTGGTGAAACGCAACGACACCTCGCCGTGCGGACCGAAGGCGATGCGGGACTGCTTCTGCTCGCAGAGGGCGAATTCCTCGCGATCAATGCGGAGCTGGCGCAGGAGTTTGGTGAGCGGCGTGCCTTTGACGCCGGGACGCACGAAATTGGTCATCGCATGCAGGCCCACGTCATATTTACGCCCGGCGATGCTGTAGAAGCCGTTAAGCCCGCCGACGGCGTTGTGCCGTTCGAAGATGCAGACTTTTTTCCCAAAATGCGCCAGCCGGATGCCCGCAGCCAGCCCGGACATGCCCGCGCCGATGATGGCGACGTCGTAATGGGTGGCGGTGTTCATCTAAAAATTAAAATCTCACGCGTTCACGCAAAGGCGTGGTTTTAAAAATCGGGATACTGCCGTGTCCGGAAGACTTAATGTGAGCACTAAAAAGGCCGGGACAGTGTCCCGGCCTCAAAGCGTTTCACGCAGGCCATTACTTGCCGAGGGCGGCAAATTTCGGCGTCAGGTACTCGGCGCAGCTGTCGAGCGTGGCGAGCTGGGGATAATCGGCCTCGGGCACCTCGATGTTATGGCGCTTGCGCAGTTCCATCACGATATCGAGGAAGTCCATGGAATCCAACTGCATCTGATCGCGCAGGCGGACGTCGGGCTTGAGGTTGGAGAGGTCTTCGTCAGGGGCGATGTCGGCGATGATGTCGAGGACCACCTGTTTGGTTTCGTCTTTGGTCATGAAGCGTGAAGTAAGGGGCGGAGTTAGGGCACAAAGCGTTTCACAATCAACGTGGAATTTATGCCGAGCATGCCAAAGGAGTTGTTCAGGATGGCGTCCACGCGACCGACCTTCTTCGGCTGGTTGAGCACGAGACCGGGCAAGGCGCACTGCGGATCGAGGTCGTCGACGTTGATCGTGGGGTGCACAACGAGATCGTCAAAGGAGGGGAGATTGCCCGCCAGCTCCAGCGCGCCGGCCGCGCCCATGCAATGACCGATGAAGCTCTTGGTGTTGTTGATGTAGGTGTCGGGGCAGCCTTCGCCAAACACCGCGCGGATCGCCTCGCACTCCTGGATGTCGCCCATGGGCGTGGCGGTGGCGTGGGTGTTGACGATATGAATGTCCCGCGGCGCCAGGCCGGCGGAGGCGATGGCCTTGCGCACGCACTCGGCCTGGCGGCCGGGATTGGGCAGCACGTAGTCGCTGGCGTCGGAATTCACGCAGTAGCCGGCGATCTCGCCGTAGATTTTCGCGCCGCGCGCGAGCGCGTCGTCGAGGCGCTCGAGCGTGTAAAGCGCGCCGCCTTCGGAGACCACGATGCCGTTGCGCGCCTTGTCGAAGGGGCGCGAGGCTTTCTTCGGCTCAACGTGGGTGGCGAGCGCGCCCTGGGATTTGAAGCCGGCGAAAATGCCGAAGGTGTGAATGCTCTCGCTGATGCCGCCGCAGATGGCCAAATCGACTTCGCCGAGGCGCAGCATCTGCGCGGCGTGGATCAGGCCCATGTTGCCGGCGGCGCAGGCGGCGCCGATAGTGTAGGCGGGACCGGTGATTCCCAGACTGAGCGAGACCTCGCCGGCAGGGTTGTTGGCGACGGTGCGCGGGTTGTGATAATGGGACCAGAACTTCGTGTCGTAATTGAACTTCGAGATGGCGTAGATTTCGTTCTCGGTTTCCACGTTGCCGTGCTCGGTGCAGCCCACGTAGATGCCGACACGATCTTTAGGGAAGATGGCAAAATCGATGCCGCTGTCCGCCACGGCCTCATGCGCGCAGTAGATGGAGATGGAGCCGGCGCGCGTCCCGACGCGGAGCTCCTTTTTTTTCTGATACTTAAGCGGGTCGTAATGACAAACGCCGGCCAGACATTCCCCCATGTATCTCACCGTAAGTTTCTCGATCCCCGCCACGCCATTGAGCAAATTCTGCCGGAACTCGGGCAGGGTGTTGCCGTTGGGTGCGGTCAGACCGACTCCGGTGATGACGATACGGGCGGGTTTTGGAAGCATGGGTAAGGAAATCGCTAGCCAAGTCCTCTTTAAACGCAATACAAGCTCTGCCTAACCTATGAACGTTCTTGTTGTTGGAGGAGCCGGTTACATCGGCAGTCATTGCGTCCGTCAACTTGTCGCCGCCGGCCATAACCCGGTCGTACTCGACAACCTGATCTTCGGCCATCGCGAGGCCGTCGCCGCGGACATTCCCTTCTATCCGGCCAACCTCGGCAACGAGAGCGAAGTCGGCAAGATTCTCCGCAAGGAGAAGATCGACTTGGTGATGCATTTCGCCGCCTACACCTACGTGGGCGAGAGCGTCACCGACCCGCTCAAATATTACTTCAACAACGTCGCCTCCACCTTGCATCTCCTGCGCGCGATGATGGCGGCGAAGGTTAACAAGTTCGTCTTCTCGTCCACCTGCGCCACCTACGGCATCCCCGATAAGATGCCGCTGGTCGAAACGATGCCGCAGGCCCCCATCAACCCCTACGGCCAGACCAAGCTCGACGTCGAAAACGCCCTCAAGGCTTTCGCCCACGCCTACGGCCTGAGCTTCGCCATCTTCCGCTATTTCAACGCGGCCGGCGCCGCCGAGGACGGCACCATCGGCGAACAGCACAACCCCGAGACACACATCATCCCCCTCGTGATCGACGCGGCGGTGGGCCGCCGCGAAAACGTGCAGATTTTCGGCACCGACTACCCCACCCCGGACGGTACCTGCCTGCGTGACTATGTGCATGTGGACGACCTCAGCCGCGCCCACATTGCGGTCTTCGACAAACTCGACAAACCCGGCACCGGCCTCTTCTACAACCTCGGCACCGGCACGCCCACCTCGGTGCTCGAAGTTATCCATGCCGTCGAAAAAGTCACCGGCAAGAAAGTCCCCTACGTAACCGCGCCGCGCCGCGCTGGCGACCCTCCCGCACTTTACGCCGACTCCTCCAAGGCCGTCCGCGAACTCGGCTGGGACATCAAGTTCAAGAGCATCGAGCCCATTGTCGCCACCGCTTGGAAATGGCACTCGGCACACCCCGACGGTTTTAAAAAGTGAGCGAGTCGCCCGCTCGTGGCGCCTAGACGAGGCCCACACCACTCTGCCGCCGGCTCACCCCGGCGGTTTTTTTATGGTCACAAATGACGCCCGAAAGGCCAATCTTGCCATTTTAGCCAAAATGGGAACATTCCAGACATGGCCAACACTGCTCCCGCCTCCCTCGCCTTTGGTTTCGCCTCCATCGCCGATCTGCCGGAAATCACCGCCAGCGTCCTCAAAAACAAGTTCAGCGAGGTGGCGCGTCTCGCCGCCCGCGAACCCCTCGCCGTCACCCGCCACCATCGTCGCGAATACGTCATTCTCACCGCCGGCCAATACGAAGAGCTGCAGCAGAGCCGCCTCGCGCCGCTGAAATCGCTGGCCGGCGATTTTGATCGGATGGTCGCCAGGATGAACACGCCCGCGGACCGGGCCGCTCGCGCGAGTTTTTTCAAGGCGTCTGCCGTGAAGCCTTCCGCCGGTCTGGCCAAATTGAAACGGCAGCCCCCCAATGGCCGCTAAGCCCCGCAAACTCGCGCGGCCTCCCGTCCTCACCGTCCTGGCCGGGGTGAACGGAGCGGGAAAGAGCAGTGTCGGCGGCACGGCGTTGCGCGCCTGCGGCGCCGAATATTTCAACCCCGACGAATATGCGCGCCAGCTGCGCGCCCAGGAATCGTTGCCCAGGGAAAAAGCCAACGCGATCGCCTGGGCCTATGGCAAAGGGAAGCTCGCAGAGGCCATCGAGACAGGCACGGACTTCACCTTCGAATCCACGCTCGGTGGCAAGACCATCACCGATCTTCTGATCCACGCCGTCGGCCAAGGACACGTCCTCGATATCTGGTTTGCCGGCTTGGAAAGCGTGGACCTGCACCTCGCACGTGTCGCCCGGCGCGTGGCCGAAGGCGGACATCCCATCCCCGAGGTCGACATTCGCAAGCGTTGGATCGGCAGCCACGAAAACATCATCCGCCTGATCCCGCTCTTGCGCACGCTGCGTGTGTTCGACAACTCCCGGGAAGTCGCCGCACGCGAGGAGCCGGCCCCCGTGTTGCTTCTGTCGATCGAAGACGGGCGGTTGGCATATCCCGGTCCCGAGGCTCTTGCCGCCACGCCCGGGTGGGCCAAACCGCTCGTCGCCGCGGCCTACCGCCATTTCGGCCTCATGGCCTGACAATCTCCGCTGAATCCCGCACCCAGCCGCTCCGCGCGAAAACGGCTGGGGCCGTCCTCAGATCTTCAGTCCGAGTTCGTCGACGCGCTTGCGCAACGTGGCGCGGGTCATGCCAAGTTTTTCGGAAGCCTTCAGCAAGTTGCCCTCGGTCGCCGTAAGCACGCGCACGATCATTTCACGTTCCAACCGTTCCATGATCGGTTCTTCGCCTTCGCTGAAGGCGACGTGCAGGAAATCCAGGGCGCGCTGAACGTTGAGCGCCGGTTCACCGGAAGCCACGCTCTCGGCCACAATCTGGGCGGTGGCAAGCGCGGCGACCTCGGCCGCCGTGGTGCGGGCCATTTCGAAGGGCGCCATGCTGGCGACGGAGGCGGCCGCGGGAGCGAGCGGCGCCAGTCCGGCCGCTTCGCGCACCTCGGCCGGCAGATCCTTCAACAAGATCGTGTCGCCCTGCGCGATGACCGCGCTGCGGTAGATCACGTTTTCCAGTTCGCGCACGTTGCCCGGCCAACGGTGGCGGGTGAGCACGGCGAGGGCCTCCGGCGAAACCTTGCTCGCGCGGGCCTTCTTTTGCTTCACCAGATTCTGGATGCAGAAATCGACGATCTGCGGCACATCGTCCACCCGCTCGCGCAGGGCGGGCATCTTGATGCGCACGACGTTGAGCCGGTAATAAAGGTCCTCGCGGAAGGTTTTGGCCTTAACCATTTCCTCAAGATCCTTGTTGGTTGCGGCGATGATGCGGACGTCCACCTTGATCGTGTCGGTGCCGCCCACGCGCTGGATCTCGCCCTGCTGGAGAACGCGCAGGATCTTGGTCTGCGTCGCCAGCGCCATGTCGCCGATCTCGTCGAGGAAGATGGTTCCGCCGTCGCACAGCTCGAATTTGCCCAGCCGCTGGCCGGTCGCGCCGGTGAACGACCCCTTTTCGTGACCGAAGAGCTCGCTCTCGATAAGATTGTCCGGGATGGCGGCGCAGTTGACCGCGATGAAGGCCTTGGACGCGCGGTGCGAGTGCTTCCAGATGGAACGCGCGACCAGCTCCTTGCCGGTGCCGCTTTCGCCAGTGATCATCACGTTCACGTCGCTGGCGGTCACCTGACCGATGATCTTGAACACGTCCTGCATGACCGGCGACGAGCCGACGATGCCCTCCTTGTAATCGTCGCTGTTGATGGTGGGCTTGTAATCGACGACCGCACGCATGTCCGCGTGGGCCTTGAGCGCGTTCTCGGCGATCGCCAGCACCTTCGCGGGATCGAAGGGCTTCATGATATAGTCGAACGCCCCGTATTTCATCGCCTCGATCGCGGTCTGCGCGGTCCCGAACGCGGTCATCAGCACGACGAGCTGCTTGGGGTTGGCCGAGCGGATGTGCTGCAGCGCCTCAAGTCCGCTGATGCCGCTCATGCGGATGTCCAGGAAGATGAGATCGGGCGGCGGTCCTTTTTTGACGATCGCCACACCTTGCTCGCCGCTGGGAGCTTCGATGACCAGATACTTTCGCGATGAAAGCACGCGGCTCAGCGAATAACGCACTTCGGCGTCGTCATCGATGACGAGAATGTTCGGCGGTTTGAGGGCGGTGTCGGACATGGGAACAGGAAGATGGAACGGACGGTGGCCGGAAGGGCACCGTCACCCAGCCAAGGGTGGTTACGCCAAATACCCGGTGGGTCAATGCGCTTGTGCGCCTAGAGCGCGACCCGACGGTCGCCAGCCAGACGCCGGGGAAGACTTTTGCCGTCGACCCATCTGCCCTTGATCAAAACTTCACGGGAGATCGGCGGGATGCCCTTGGCGTTGTCGTTGATGAGCGAGTTCAGCATCAGCACCGAGACGCGTCCGATTTCCTCGGAGTTTTGAAAAATGCCGGCGTCGATCGGACAGTCCACAATGCTCATGGCGGCAAGGCCGACTTCCTCGGTCTTCTGGCAGGCGGAATTGGCCAGCATCTGGGGGAGCGTGGAGATTTCCGTAAGAATGGCGTCGGGCTTGTTCGCGTTGAACCAAGAAATAAAGGCCTGTTCGCTTGTGGCGTAATCCTCGCTGCGGAAAAGCAACGGCGGCACCCGCAACTCCTCCGATATGCCCATCTGCGCCCAAAGAAATCCCGCGCCAAACAACCTCGGCTGCCAGTTTCTCCCCACGAACCCGATCCGCTCATAGCCCTTTTGGCGCAACGCCCCGAAAGCCAGCATGGTGTTCGCGGACTGGTCGCTGGTGACGATATGGACGGGCAGCGCGCTGACGTTGCGCCCAAGGCTCACCACCGAAAATTTTTCCCAGGGAAAAGTCTCGGCCCAGCCTTCGGCGAACGGACCGGGCGGCAGGAGGATGCCGCGCACATTTCGCGTAAGAAGAATGGTGGCCAGCCGCTGGGGATTCATCTGCTCCGTCACGACGAACTCTTCGAGATGAAAGCCCAGTTTTTGCGCGGCCTTCCTGGCACCCTCCCAATAGAGATCGAACTCCTGGTAAGCACGCAGCTGAGCGGGGTCCGGCCAGCGGTTGAGCCACGCGATCGCCGCATTCACGGGAGGAGCCCCGCGGCCCTGCCTGTAGTGCGCCAGTGCGGACAACATCGGATCGGGCCGGTAGCCCAACTCCAGCGCCTTTTCGTGGATCTGCTTGCGCATCGACTCGGAAATGCGCGGTTGATTCCGCAGGGCGCGCGATACGGTCATCGGGGTGACACCGACCGCGGCTGCGATATCACGCAGAGTGACGCGTCGCGGCAGCGGGTGTGAGGTATCGCCGGATCCAGAGGGGGTAGATGGAGGCATGCGCTGAAGAAGCCACTGTTATCCTCCATGGCGCGATTGCAAGAACGCCCTCACGGTTCGTCAGCCAGGCAGCGCACATCATGACTCTACCCTGGAGCTCCCCGCTTCGTTGAGCCGGATAAATCCAAGATGTTACAATTAACACAAGGATTGGCTAGGAGACCGCCTTAGCGACCCGTAAGCATTTAGAAACACCCCCCGTACGATCGAAAGAGGAGCACCCCATACGCCTTCTCCCGTACCTGCCTTCACTCCATGAAAACTCCGGCTTTTTTTGTTTCCTCCCGCGCATTTTATAGCTGTTCCCGCGCCGTGCTCGGAATCTGCACCGCCGCCGCCGTGGTGATCGCCCCCGGCGTTCAGGCTGCCACCCTCAGTTGGGATGCCGATGCGGCTTATAACAACGGCACTCTCGGCGGTACCGGCACATGGGATACGACGACCGCCGATTGGGACAACGCCTCGACCGACACCACGTGGACAACGAACACCATCACGGGTGATACCGCACTGTTCGCCGGCACCGCCGGCACCGTCACCCTAGGGGCCGCGATCAACGCCCTGGGGCTGCAATTCACCACGACCGGCTACACGATTGCCGGCTCCAACACCCTCGCGCTTGGCACCGGTGGAATCGACGCCAGCGCGCTGACTTCCGGCACCACCACGCTCAGCGCCACCACTGTCAACATCGGCGCGGCCCAATCGTGGAATGTCGGCTCAGGCTCTACGCTGGCGGTTTCCAGTCTGCTCACCGGCTCGACCCTTCTCACGAAGACCGGCGCGGGTACCTTGACCCTGTCCGGCACGAGCACCGGTTACACGGCCGGCCTCTCCATCACCGGTGGCACGGCCAACCTCACCGGTCAGCTCTCCGCAGGCAGCAATCAGACCGCAAAAGGCGTGTATATGAACGCGGCTTCCGGGCAGACCACTATCTTCAACACCAGCGGAACCATCGGCGCCGGCGCCACGTTCACCGGCAATGCGGCGTTCGTTATCGGCGATACGGCCGGCGGCACCAATATTTTCAACATGACCGGCGGCTTTATTCGCACCCAGGCGACCGGCACCAATCCAGCCTCGCGTGAGTTCTGGGTCGGCCGGACGGGTTTCGGCGTCCTCAATGTCAGTGGCGGCACGCTGGACAGCTATGGCTGGTTTTGCGCCGGCATCGTCAATAGCGGTGCGGTCGGCATCGTGAACATCAGCGGCGGCACGGTCGAAGTCCTGCAAAAAGGCACCACCAACGTTGGTTCCACGCTCGGTGCGAGCACGGGAGCCACCGGCGTGCTCAATATCAGCGGCGGCACCTTCAACAGCAACGGCGCGGTTTCCAGCAGCGGTATTTACGTGGGTGAAAACGCCACCGGTATTTTGAACGTCTCCGGAACGGCCGCGGTCAATCTCGGCGGCACCGCGGCGGCGAACAATCTCAAGATCGGCGCCAACAACACGGCCGGCGTCAACGGCACCGTCAATCTCGGCGCGGTCGGCAGCGGCGGCGGCACCATCACGACCGGTCGCGTTTGGACCGGCGGCACCACCGCGAAGAGCTACTTTAACTTTCATGGCGGCACGTTGAAATCCAGCACAACCCCCAACGCGGCTTTCATGACCGGCCTCACCGGCGCCTACGTCTACGGCGAAGGCGGCACCATCGATAACAACAGCCAAGCGATCACCATTGGTCAGAACATGCTGGCTCCCGCCTCCAAGGGCGCCGGCTCGATTTCGACGACCGGCTTCGGAACCACCACCGGCTATACCACCGCCCCGTTCGTCACGATCACCGGCGGCAGTGGCACGGGCATGATGGCCAATGCGGTGGTTGATGGCAGCGGCAACCTGACCGGCTTCACCATCACGAACCCCGGCACCGGTTATCTCGCCGGAGACACGCTGACCGTCACCCTCGCCAGCGGCGGCTACGCCACCACCTCGACGAGCACGACCGCGGTCACACTCGCCGACAACACCAGCGGCGGACTGACCTTCGCCGGCAGCGGTACGACCACGCTCACCGGCACGAATACCTACACGGGCGGCACGACCATCACCGCCGGCACCCTGGCCCTCGGCAACGCCACCGATACCCTTGCCGATACCGGTGCGATCACTGTCAACGGCGGCACGCTCTCGCTCGGCGCCAACAGCGACACGGTGGGCGCGGTCACCCTCACCAGCGGCAACATCACGGGGACCACCGGCGTCCTCACCGGATCCTCCTACGCGGTGCAGAGCGGCACGGTGAGCGCCATCCTCGGCGGCACCGGCGCCTTGACCAAGAGCACGACCGGCACGGTCACTCTTTCCGGCGCCAACACCTACACCGGCACCACCACCGTTAACGCCGGCACCCTGAATGTCACCAACACCCACGCCAACGGCACGACCGGCGCCTATGCCATTAATAACGGCGGCACGCTCAATCTCACCGGCGCTTTGAGCGGCACGGCTGGAGTCGCGGTCAATGGCGGCGGCACCTTGAAGGGCACGGGCTCCACCGGCGGCGTCCTCACCATCGCCGGCGGAAGCACCTCCTCCTCCCAAGGCACGCTCAATTTGGTCGATGGTTCCATTGCCAGCACCTTCACCGCCGGCGGCCTCACCTTGGGCGGTACGAATTCCGGCGAGGTCTCCCTGCTTAATTTCGAGGCCAACAGCTCCAGCGCCGACTTGGTTTCCCTCGGCGGCAACGTCTTCACGGTCAACTTCGGTGGCGCCAACATCACCATCACCAAGCTCTCCGGCGGCCCCGTTTCCGGCCAGACCATCAACCTGATCACCTTTGGCAGTGGCACCGGTTCGGGCTTCACCACGGGCAGCGGCATCAACGTCGGCTCGTTGACCCTCACCAATCCCAATCTGAGTTTTGGCGTCACCGGCTCGCTGAATGTCACCACCGCCGGTGTTCAACTGGTGACCACCGGCGGTGCCTCCCCGACCACCGCCTATTGGTCGGGCATCCGCGGTTCCAATTGGACGGATAATGACGGGACAAACGGTAATTTCACCACCGATCAGGCCGGCACCACCTTTGTTGGCGCCTATCCCGGCCCGACCACCGACATCATTTTTGCGGGCAACGGCGCGACCAACCTCACCAACACCCTGGGCCAGGATTTCGAGATCAAGAGTCTGACCTTTGCCAACGGCGCGGCCGCCACGACCGTCTCCGGCAGCAACACGCTCACCATCGATGGCACCAGCGGCATCACGCTGCAAAGCGGCAATGGCGGCGCCACCCTCGGCATGACCACCCTGGCTTTGGGTGCCGACCAGACCTGGGCCAACGCCAGCAGCAGCGATCTCACGGTTTCCTCCGTCATCAGCGGCAGCCATTCCCTGACCGTCAATAACACGAGCACCGGCAAGACCGTACTCTCCGGAGCCAACACCTACTCGGGCGGCACCACCCTCACCGCCGGCCTGCTCCAACTGAGCGGCAGCGGCACCCTCGGCTCGACCAGCGCATCCCTGGCCGTCAACGGCGGCACCCTCGACCTGAACGCCACCTCGCAAGCCGTGGGCAATCTCACCGGCACCGGCGGCACGATCTTGAACAATGGCAACGGCGCCGTGACGCTCACCATCGGCACCGGCAACGCCACCGGCGGCAACTTCCAGGGCGTGATCGCCAACAACACCACGGGCACCGGCACGGTCGCCCTCACCAAGACCGGCACGGGCACGATCCAGCTCTCCGGCGCCAACACCTACACCGGTGCCACCACCCTCAATGGCGGCACCCTGCAGATCAGCGCCTCCAATAATTTGGGCGCGGGCACCTCGCTTCTCTTGAATGCCGCCACGCTTGATGTGACCACCGGTGGCTTCGATCTGGCGCGCGCGATCACCCTCGGCGGCGCCGGCACCCTCACGGTGGATTCGGGCACTCTCACCGAGAGCGGCAACATCACCAACGGAGCCAATCTGTTCACCGTCTCCGGTGCGGGCAATACCACGATCAGCGGCGTGCTCGGCAGCGGTACGGGCGGTCTCGCCAAGACGGGCGCAGGAACGCTCACGCTCGCCGGAACCGGCAATGCCTACACAGGCGCCACCACGGTTAGCCAAGGCGTGCTCACCCTCTCGGGAACCTCCACCGGAGCGGGAAGCCTTACCATTTCCAACACCGGCACCATGAACGTCACGGGGACCGGCACCTACGGTGCCGCGATCGTGGGCAATGTGTCGGGCGGCGGCACTCTTAACGTGAACGGAGGCACGATGACCGTTAGCGGCCTGTCCATTTCCCTCAGTACGGCGAACACGGATACTGCGACCGGCTCGATGAACATCAGCGCGGGAACGTTCACCTCGAGCGGAGATGTGATCGTGGGCTTGGGCGGCACGCAAACCGGCAAACTGGTGATCGATGGAGGCACGATGAACGTCGGCACCACGGCGACCAAATGGATGATTATCGGCCAGTGGGACACGGTCTCCGGCGAGTTCGATATCAACGGCGGCAACCTGAAATTAAACACCAACACCGCCATTAAGTTCTCCTCCGCGAACACCAACACCGCCGGCACCAATGTCATCAACCAGAACGGCGGCGCCATTACCTTCTACAGCGACAATGGCACCACGGTGGGCGGCACCGGCGATCTCGATTTGCAAAAATCGGGAGCCGCGGCGGTCAACAACACCTTCAACCTGAACGGCGGCACGCTCACCACTCCCCAGGTGGACTCCTCGCTGACGACCGGAACGAGAACGTTCAATTTCAACGGCGGCACGCTCACCGCCGCCAAGACGAACACCGCGTTTTTCAATCTCGGCACCGGCTCCGGAACGGCCCGGGCCAACGTACGCAACAACGGTGCGATCATCGACACGAATACCTTCGATGTGACCATCGCCCAGGCGCTGCTGCATAGCAATCTCAGCGGTGACAACGCCACGGATGGCGGCTTGACCAAGAACAGCACCGGTACCCTCACGCTCTCCGGGGCCAACACCTACACCGGCAACACCACGATCAACGCGGGCACCCTGACCTTGGCCAACGCCCTCGCCCTCCAAAACAGCACGCTGGCCAGCAGCTCGACTGGCGGCGGATTGGTGTTCGATTCCTCCGTGACCGCCCACTCCTTCACCTTCGGCGGTCTTTCGGGCGATCACAATATCACCTTGGCGGACAACGCCGGCACGCCCAACGCCATCGCCCTCAGCATCGGCGGCAACGATCAATCCACCACCTACTCCGGCGTGCTCAGCGGCGCTGGCTCCATCGTCAAGAACGGCGCCGGCACGCTCACGCTCTCCGGCCTCAATACCTACACCGGCGCCACCACGATCAATACCGGCGTGCTTCAAGCGGGCAGCACCGGCGTCTTCGGCAGCAACTCGGCCGTGACCTTGGCGAACACCGCTGGCGTCGTCCTGAATCTGAACAACAACAATACGACCATCGGCTCCTTGGCCGGCGGCGGCACGACGGGCGGCAATGTCTCGCTCGGCTCCGGCAGCCTCACGGTCGGCGGCAATAACACCAGCACCTCCTACGCCGGCGTCATCTCCGGCACGGGCGGCCTGACCAAGATCGGCTCGGGTACGCTCACGCTCGACGGCACCCACACCTACACCGGCGCCACCTCCATCACCGCCGGTGTTCTCGCCGGCAACGGCTCCTTCGCCAGCGCCACCACCGTCGCCAGCGGAGGCCGGCTTTTTGCGGGAGCCGTCAGCACCGGCGCCTCTCCCATGACCTTCAACAACGGCCTCACCTTCAACTCCGGCTCCGCCTTCCAATTCAAACTCAATGACAACATTGACGCCGACATAGGCGGCACCGGCGGCGTCGACTTCAGCTCGGTGAGCGTTGCCGGCGGAACGCTTTCGATCGCCAGCGGTGTGACTGCCGCGCTGACCTTCAATGCCAGCGGCTCCTTGGTCGATTTCACCAATACCTTCTGGCAGAGCGCCCACTCGTGGCTGGTGTTTCAAAACGCCAATGCCGCCAGTGTCGTTTCGACGGGTATTTTCGATACCATCACGACCACCGCCGATGGCTCCGTCAACGCCGCCCCCGGCACCTTCACCTTCACGAAGGTGGGGAACGATGTTTACCTCAACTTCTCCGTATCGGCCATTCCCGAACCCGCCACGTGGGCGGCCATTTTGGGAAGTCTGACCTTGATCGGTGCCGCGATTTACCGTCGTCGCCGGACAACTACCTCCGCCTGATCACTCAACGCAAAGCAGCAAACAACCCGCGGTCGCTGAAAGCTCCGCGGGTTGTTCGTTTGTGGAGAGATTCCAGTAGTGGCAAAGGATTACAGTTAACGCATCGACGGACTAGCGGGCCGGAGGTTGGAAGGTAATTTGGGCCTACCCCGTTTGGTTTGGTCCTCTCCCTGAGTCCCCTTCCGATTCTGGCTTTAGCCTTAGGCTCAAGAACTAAGGCGACTCCTTACCCTGCCCACTCCCCTCCGTCGCATTCGAGGTTTTAGATCATGGTTTCCTTTTCCCGACTTTTTTCGCATCGCGCCGGGCGCTCCGAACGAGGCTTCGCGCTGCTGATCACCATCACGCTGCTCTCCTTTTTGGTGCTCCTCTTGGTCAGCCTCTCCGCGCTCACCCGCGTCGAGACCCAAGTGGCCGCCAATAGCCAGCAGCAGGCGCAAGCTAGGCAAAACGCGCTCATGGCGCTCAATATTGCCCTTGGCCAACTCCAAAAATACGCCGGTCCCGATCAGCGCGTGACCGCCACCGCCGATCTCGCCGGCGATGCCAATGGCAATCGACTGATCAGCCCCGCCACCGGCACGTCAACCACTCCGACGACACCCACGAATACCGCCGGTATCGCGCCCCCTTCAACGAGCACCGGCCAAAGCAATGGCTTGGTCGCCGTTCGCTTCGGCACCCGCTATTGGACCGGAGTATGGGGTAATTATGATGCTCCGGCCGATATTTATAAACAGACTCCCAATGCGCGTCTCCTCAACTGGCTGGTCAGTGGTAATGAAGATCGCACCTTTACGGCCGATGTCACCGGAAGCAGCCCCACCGGGAAAATTTCCGCCTCGGATGGCAGCAGCGCGACCTATTTACCCAACCTGTCGGTCACCGCTCTCAAGAGTTCAACGGGGGCGACGAAAACCACGACCTTGAGCGGCACCACTTCGACGACCGCTCCTACGGCGACCGACACGATCACACTGAGCAATAATAAAACCGCGGTTCTTCTCGCCGGGCCCAATACGGTGGGAAGTGACTCGCGGAAGCTGGAAGGCTTGGCGAATCCAGAAAGAGCCGGGGATCGTTATATTATCGCCCCGCTCGTCTCCATTAACGCCCCCACCGGCAGCGTGCCGGGACTCGGCTCAAACGCCGCTCCCACCTTGGGTCATTATGCCTATTGGATCGGCGACGAAGGCGTGAAAGCCCGCATCAATCTCGTCGACACCAATGCCAGCCATACCGATACGGTCAACGATGCGCTCGCGCGCGCCAGATTGGTGACGGCACCGCGCTCCGGCACCGAGGTGATTGCGGATGTTCCCTTCATAGGCGCCCTTACTGATTTCTCCACCACGGCCTACGCCACGTGGAGTCAAACCGCCGCTTCTGCAAGCAAGGCTCTCGCTCCTTATCAATTTGGATTTCTCGATTCGACCGCTCTCACGCCCACCACCCTTGGCCGGCACTTTAATGATTTCACCACTTACTCCGCAGGCATCGAAGCCGATTCGTTGAATGGGGGGTTGCGCCGTGACTTGACTTATTATCTCGAAAAAAATCCGCCGACATCGGCTGCACCCAACACGCTGTGGAACACCACATGGACCGGTACCGACGGCCAAACGGCTGGAGCCACTCAAGGGATCATCCCCAGTAGCTACAGCCCGGTAATGAACACCCTCAGCACCTCCGACAAACGGGTGCCGAGGTGGGACATTCTGCGTTCTTTTTATAACCTCCCCACGACTTCCGTTTCCGGCCAGGCCAACAGCCTCACGGGAACCAGTGCGGATATGGTGAATATACAGCCTGCGACCGACACTCAGGTGGGCATCACTCCTGTCATTGTGCAGATGCGACTGCTGTTTGGGGTCAATGCAGACTCCAATAGTAAAAATCTTAAAATCATGGCCACTCCGATTGTTGTCCTAGCCAATCCGTACGCGGTCAAGTTGGCGGTACCCAATGGATTAAATTTCACTTTCAAACCGGACAGCCGGATTACCACAGGCAGTGGCGGCACCTTCGACAATCGCTTTAGAATCGGCGACGCGAACAATAAAAAAGAGGTTTTTAGTAGCGGCGGGGTTTTGGCGGGCACCATCTTTAATATTCCTGCCTCGGAATTCCCATCCGGCGGCATCGCGCCAGGGCAGGCGGTTGTATTTTCGGTTCAGACCAATGCCGTGGGTGCAGGAGCCACCATCACCATGAAATCGGGCATTCCCACCTCCTATGCCTATGCCTATGTCAATTACACCGGCTGGACGGGAAGTGGCGCCAGCCTTCAAATACGCCCATGGGAAACCGGAGGAAATTCAACATTTTTGGTCGAATTTACCATCCCCGGTTCCAGTCAAGTGATCCAGCAAATCGGCGGGTTGAACCCTAACCGGGCTTCCTCGAACTACCCCAGTATAAGCGTCAATACCTCCACCCCATCAGACCAGGCGGTCGCCCTTTATGAATGGCAATACAATGCCCCGGGAAGTCTTTTGCCTGGCGGGTACACTGCCGCTGGCATTGCCAATACCACCTTGCGTCCCTTCGCCGACTTTAACCCTCGTGCAGGTTATTTCCGGGTCACCAATGCCTCCTATATTGCAGCGCCTTACACTCAATTCTATGGACCCGTGACAACGGCAACCGTTGTAACGGATATCAACAAGGACATTGCACTTAACCGCTATTGGGGACGCGATTGGGGCGCAGCCAATGGAACGACCACAAAAGCCGTTTTCTTTGACGTTCCGAGACGCACTGCGAGTGAGCTACCCATTCTTTCCTTGGCAAGCCTGCAGCACGCGAACCTTGCGGCAGAAGATATTCCCGCTAACGCCGCAAGCATAGCCACCGAGTTTGGCAGCTCACTGACACCCCCTCCGAACCCTGGACACCAACCGGCCTACCCCTTCGGCAATTCATACGCCAGTATCTTTCTCCCACGTTCCTCGGCACGCGCATCCCGCACTGACTACTTTGGCGATAATTCAGTATCCTCACCAAACGCTCGTTCCTATTACGATATCAGCTATCTGCTCAACACGGCCATTTGGGACGGCTATTTCTTATCCTCGATTCCGCAATCCGGGGCCGTTTATGACTCCCTTAACCCGCGGTTGAAGCTGACCGCCACCGCCACTGCGACCAACGTTCGCGACGGACAAAAAGCTGCCGCCAATCTTACCGTCAATGGAGCCTTTAATATAAACTCCACCTCGGTTGACGCGTGGAAGGCGGTTTTGGCTGGAATGAAAAATCTGCCTCGCTTGCCCGCATTGCCCAGCACGGCCGCCAATCCCAACACCGCCACCGTTTTCCCACGCAGCCTTCACCAAAATACGGCGGCCACCTCGCCGCCAACGGGAACCGGCGACGACTCCTACAGCGGCTATCGTCAACTCACCGACACCGAACTCACGACGTTGGCGACCGAGATCGTCAAGCAAGTGAGATTGCGCGGTCCCTTTGTGTCCTTGGCTCAATTCGTCAACAGAGCGCTGATTGATGCGACAGCCGACACCGTCAACGGCCTCGGTCAGGCAGGAGCCCTTCAAAAAGCCATCGATAAAGCCATCAACGCCTCGTTTTCCGTCACGGCCGTAAATAACACGAGTAGCGACACGTCGAGTGCAGCCATCACGGATAAAGCAACGATTCCGAGTGCGGATGATACCGGCGCCAGCGGCTCCGAGGCAAATGGACGAGGAACCAATTCGCTCTTCGGTGAAGCAACGCCCTCCAATACCAATCTCCCCACGGCACTCGCCCGCTCCACGGCGATTCCCGGCTGGCTGACCCAAGCTGACGTTCTCCAAGCCATTGCTCCGGTTATTTCTCCACGCTCGGATACCTTCACGATTCGTACCTACGGAGAGGTCGTCGATCCGGTTAATACAGCGAGCAACGTGGTCCTCAGCCGTGCCTGGTGCGAAGCGGTGGTCCAGCGCATGCCGGATTATGTGGATAGCTCCAACTCTGCCGAAGTCTCCCTCTCCAGCGCCAAAACCCTTAACCAAACCTTTGGCCGGCGATTCAAGGTCGTCTCCTTCCGTTGGTTGAGCGCAAACGACATTTAACTTTCATGAAAGCCCTTTTTCTTAGCATCGGTCTCGTGACCTGCCTCATACAAGCCGCCAAGGCCCAATCGGAATCGGAAACAACCAGCCCATCCGTGAGCACGGAGTTCACGATTATCGGCGCCTCCGAAGCCATTCCCGATCTCTCCTATCGCCAAGGTGGCCATTTTCAAAAACTCACCATCCCCGCGTTTGCCCGCTCAAAAATCTACAAGTACTCCGGCCCTGCCCACATGGGATTTTATTCAAATACTCCCTCCAGTGAAAAACAGACGTCCGATGCAAAAACCAAAGAGTCCTTGGCGACCTCGGTGACCTTTGAGGCGGGTGTTCAACACTACACCGTTATTATCACGGGCCAAAGCGGAAGCTATCAAGCGCAGGCCATCCCCGATGATGAAACCAGCTTCCCCGTCGGCCATGCCCGTTTGTCCAACCTTTGCCCTGTGTCCGTTGCCATACGATGCAATCAAGGCAGCACCATAACGCTCGCACCCAACCAAAGCACCATTGTCAGTCCCCGTCCCGACAATCTGTTGATCACCGAAACGGCCTATAGCCAAAATGGAACGTGGAAGAGGGCGAATGACGATTTGGTGCCTGTCCCGACTGATTCGCAGATATCCATTTTCTTCCTTCAGAGTGATTCCAATCACTTCAAGTCCGTTGATGGAATAAGTCGCAGCCTGCAGATGGTAATCCTGCAGGAAAAACCAGCGGATCGGAACAAGCCCACCAGCGATTCCTCGATCGCAGCCCGTTAAAAGCTGCTGCGCACCGGCATGTCGGGATGACTGTTGCTTGATCGGGAGCGAACCCTCTCTTTCGTGGCGGGCATAGGCTTGGGGCGGTCGCCCTCGGCCTGTCCGCCGCGTGACCCCGCCTACCCGATTCGTCCCGCCGTCCGCCTAGAACGCGTCCGCCTCACCGAAACCGCCTCCAGCTGGGCCGAATATTGGGAATAAGCGCCCGCAAGGAGCACCCAATAACAACAGCCCCCTTCGGCTCAGTCATCGCGCAACGCTCCTGCGAACTCGAGCTCGCCCCGACCCCTTCGGATCGCCTCTGTTGCTTGATTGGAAGCAAACCCTCTCTTTCGTGGCGGGCTATAGCTTGGGCGGTCGCATCCCTACTTCAGTTCGGTTCGGCACCATCGCAGATTAAAGCGACTGCGGGTTGCCCTCCGGTTGACCAAGGACAAGTGGCATGTGGCGGGCTGGCCATTGGGGTGTTCAGTTTGATGTAGGTGATCTTGCACGGGGGCTTTCCGCCTGCTATGGTTGGCCTGCGGGGTTCACCTCTTACGCCCGACTCCACTTTTTGAGCGCTTGGCCGGTAAGGCTGCGGGGTTCGGCTTCGATTTCGGGGCGGGCGCCGGCGTAGACGATTTCGCCGCCGGCGGTGCCGCCACCCGGGCCAAGGTCGATGATCCAGTCGGCCAGATTGATCACATCGAGGTTGTGCTCGATCACGATCAGGGTGTTGCCGGCGTCACGCAGCTTAAAGAGCAGGTCCATGAGGTGCTGGATGTCCACCCAGTGCAGTCCGGTCGTGGGTTCGTCGAGGATGTAGAGCGTGTTCCCTTGCTGGCGCTTGCTCAGCTCCAGCGAGAGCTTCAGGCGCTGGGCCTCGCCGCCGGAGAGCGTGGTGGCGGACTGACCGAGCGCGAGGTAACCGAGACCCACGGCGTTGAGCGTCTCCAGCTTGTCCATCACGCGGGGAATGTTTCGAAAGAGCTGCATGGCGTCGCGCACCGTCATGTCGAGGACGTCGGCGATGGACTTGCCGTGAAAGAGGATCTCCAAGGTCTCGCGGTTGAAACGGCGTCCGTCGCAACTCGGGCAGGGCGCGTAGGCGTCGGCCATGAATTGCATGTCGAGGGTAATGACGCCGTCGCCCTGGCAGCGTTCGCACCGGCCGCCGCGCACGTTGAAGGAGAAGCGGCTGGCTTTGTAGCCGCGCACCTTGGCCAAGGGCACCTGGGCGAAAAGATCCCGCAGCAGATCGAGCAGCTTGGTGTAGGTGGCGGGATTGGAGCGCGGCGAGCGGCCGATGGGCGACTGGTCCACCTGCACGAGTTTCTCGAAGAGATCGAGGTTCTCGATGTGGCGGTGCTTGCCGGGAATGATCTTGGCGCCGTTGAGCTTTCGGGCGGCAGCGGCGGCGAGCACATCGTTGACGAGCGTGCTCTTGCCCGAGCCGGACACGCCGGTGACGGCGGTGAGCAGGCCGACCGGAAAGCGGGCGTCGACGTCGCGGAGATTGTTGGCGCGGGCCTGGCGGACGGTGAGAAAGGTGCCGTCGCTTTTCTTGGTCTTGGCGTCCTTCACGACGCGGATCTTGCGCGCGAGATACGGGCCGGTGCGCGAGACGCTGGGTGGCGCGGCCATGAGCGCGGCGGGCGGGCCTTGGAAGAGGAGTTGGCCGCCCTCGGTGCCGGCCTCGGGTCCGAGTTCGACGATCTCGTCGGCGATGCGCATGGTGTCCTCGTCGTGCTCGACCACGAGGACGGTGTTGCCGCGGTCGCGCAGCTCGCGGAGCGTATCGAGGAGCTTTTGGTTGTCGTGCGGATGCAGGCCGATGCTCGGCTCGTCGAGGACGTAGATGACGCCCATGAGCCCCATGCCGAGCTGGGTGGCGAGCCGCACGCGCTGGGCTTCCCCACCGGAAAGGGTGTCGTAGTCGCGCTCCAAGGTGAGATAGCCCAACCCGGTCTCCAGGAGAAAGCGCAGCCGCTGCTCGATGCCGGTGACGATGTCGCGCAGGGCGTCGCTCGACGCGAGCGCCTCCGCCAGCGACGCGGTGAACGCATGGGCGTCGCCCACGTCCATCGCAAAAAACTCGGGGAGCGTGCGACCGGCGACGCGCACGGAACCGCTGCGGGCGTTGAGCCGCGTGCCGTGGCACTCGGGGCATTCGCCGCTCACCATGTATGTGGTGAGGCGGGCGCGGAAGCCCTCGCTGTCGGTCTCGCGCCAACTTTCCTCCAGATCGGCGAGAATGCCGGGGAACGGCAGGGCGCGGGGTTCGCGCATGCGCTTGAGCTTAAAGGCGAACAACCGCTCCCCCGCCCCGTTGAGCAACGTGTCGCGGATCGGCTCCGACAGATCCCGCCAAGGTGTGTCGGCATCGAACGGCAGTTGTTCGGCGAGCTGCTTGAGCTGGGCGTTGTGCTTGATGATGAGATTTTTTCCGCCGATGCGCCAAGGCTTGATCGCGCCTTCGCGGACAGACTTCGCCGGATCGGGCACGACCAGTTCGGGCACGAAGCGAAGTTTGCGGCCGAGTCCGCCGCAGGTGCCGCACGCGCCTTCGGAGTGGTTGAAGGAAAAATGGCGCGGGGTGAGTTTCTCGAAGGTGTCGCCGCACAGCTCACAGGCGAGTGCCTGGCGGAGGGTGAGCTCGCGCCAGGGAGCGTCGGCGGATTTTTGCGCGAGGACGAAGGCGCGGTCCTTGCCCTCGCGAAAGGCGAGTTCGAGCGAATCGGCCAGGCGGCTGCGCTGGTCGGCCGCGGCCACGAGGCGGTCGATCACGAGGTCCACCTGGATCTCTTTCGCGCCGGCGCCGGTCGGCAGGAGGTGCGGGTCGTCGAGGTTCTTGACCTCGCCATCGAGCCGCACGCGCTGGAAGCCACGCTGGCGCAGGCGGGGCAATTCGTCGCGGAGGACACTGGGTTTGGCGCGAAGCGCGGGGGCGAGCAGGAGGATGCGTTCGCCGGGGACTTCACGGAGAACGCGGGCGACATTGTCGTCGAGCGAGCGCAGGATGACGCGGCCGCCGTCCTTGGGGCAGCGTTGCTCGCCGTGCAGCGCCCAGAGCAGGCGGGCGTAGTCGGCGATCTCCGTGACGGTGGCGATGGTGCTGCGCGGGGAGCCGCCGCCGGTGCGCTGCTCGATGGCGAGGACGGGCGAGAGACCGTGGATGAAATCGACGTCGGGCCGCTTGAGTTGCTCGAGGACCTGGCGGGCCTGGGTGGAGAGCGACTCCATGTATTTCCGGTAGCCCTCGGCGTAGATCGTGTCGAAGGCGAGCGACGACTTGCCCGAGCCGGAAGGGCCGGTGATGACCACGAGCTTCCCGCGCGGGAGGCGCAGCTCGAGGTTCTTCAGGTTGTGCTCACGGGCACCTTTGACGTGGATGTGGGTCGCGGCCTGCATGCGGGCAATCGACACGTTACGCAAACTGCGGCGAAAGCAAGGCGGCAGACCGGAGAAAGCGGCGGGGGCGGTTAACCGCTGATGGGTTTCATCAAGGGATGAAACCCTGAAAGGTGCCGCGCCTTATCGTCGCGACGAATCAATCACGGGCCTGCTGATCGCAGGCTGAAGCCGCCATCGGCAGCGCCCTCGCCTTCCCTCCTTTCCTCCGCCTTTCGGCTGGCGTCGGGGGCGGGAGGCGATTGTTCTCGGGCGCATGGCTGATTCCGAATCCACGGCTCCCCGTCTGTTAACCCGGGGGCAACGTCGCATGGTGGGTTTTTCCCTGGGGCTTTTCGCACTGGTGGCGTCGATCGCGCTGCTCGCGGGCGTGATCGTGGTGCTGTCCCTGCTCCTGGGAATTTTTGCTGGCGTGCTCTGGCCCCTTGCGGTGGCCGGCATCATGGCGCTGATCATGCGACCGCTCGTGGAAGTCGTGGAGTTGAGGCTGAGATTGCAGCGCCTGAGCGCGGTGATCGTGCTCTACGGCGTGTTCGTGCTGCTGGTGGGCGGGGTGCTGTTCGTCATCGTGCCGCCCCTCGTCGAGCAGATCCTGGACTTCATCGCGTTCCTGCCGACGTTCTGGGTGCGGGCGATGCACTATATCGAAATCAACTATCCTTCCTGGATCGCGCTCGCGCAGCGCCAGCTGGAGAACGAGACGGTCAAGCGGATCGTCACCGGCATGGTCGTCGAGGCACGGCAGCTGGCCGAGCAGGCCCTGCCCACGTTGAAGTCCGCCGGGGTGGGCGCGCTCAACATCTTTGCGTTCATCACGCACCTGGCGGTGGTGCCGATCTATCTTTTCTTTTTCCTGCTTTCGAGCCGTGAGCCGGGCCGCGATCTCGGCCGGCACCTGCCCTTCCTCAAGCCCGACGTGCGCGCCGATGTGGTTTTTCTCGTGCGCGAGTTCATTGCGATCGTCGTTTCCTTTTTCCGCGGGCAGTTGCTCATCGGCCTCATCATGGGCGCGCTGCTGGCGATCGGATTTTCCATCGTGGGCCTGAAGTTCGGCCTCTTCATCGGCCTTGGTCTGGGCGTGCTCAACATCGTGCCCTACCTCGGCACCATTCTCGGCCTGAGCATCGCGCTGCCGCTGGCGTTCTTCCAGCCCGGCGGCGGCGTCCCGGAGGTGGGGCTGGTGCTCGGCGTGTTCTGCCTCGTGCAGATGATCGAGGGCTGGTTCCTCACGCCCAAGATCATGGGCCACCGCACCGGGCTGCATCCGGTGATGATCATCGTGGCGATCTTCTTCTGGGGCACGGCGCTGAACGGCATCCTCGGCATGGTGCTGGCGATCCCGCTCACGGCGTTTTTCGTGACCGCATGGCGTCTGGTGAAGCACAAGTATTTCAAGGTTGAGACCCCGCCCGAAACGACGCCGACGCCATGAACGTAAAATGGAAATCCCTGGATAAGTGCGCGGACTTCGGCCTGCTCGTGACTCGCGCCGGGATCGGAGCGCTTTTTCTGATCGTGCACGGATTTCCGAAACTGGCCGGCGGGGCCGCCCAATGGGCGTCGGTGGGCCGGGCGGTGAGTTATCTCGGGATCAAATTCGGGTACACCGGCTGGGGCTTCGCCGCGACCCTCGCGGAAACATTGGGCGGACTCCTGCTCATCCTCGGCTTCGCGCATCGCCCGGCCGCACTCGTGCTTTTCGTCACGATGATCGTGGCCACGATCTGGGAATATTATCCTTTCGGAGGCTGGGATGCGGCCGCGCACCCGGCGGCGCTGGCGGTGGTCTGCCTCGGGCTGGTCTTCACCGGCCCGGGAAAATACTCGCTGGACGCGGGAAATTAAGTCTTCGTGCCGGCATGCCGCCCCGGGCGAATTCATGACCCTGCTCCGCTTCATCCTCCTTGGCCTCGCGCTGTGCGCGCCGGCCCTGGCCGACGGCGTGACGGCCCTGCGCGATGGCGAAGCGTACACCTACCGGGTGAGCTGGGGCCCCTTCGGCAGCGCCGGCGAAATCAAAGTCGCGGCCGCCAAGGAAACCGCCGACGGCGTCCCCCACCTTCGCATCACCACCCGTACGAGCACGCGCGGAATGGTCCGCCTGCTCTTCCCCTTCGACGGATCGGGCGACTCGTTGTTCGACTTGCGCGACGGACGTCTGCTCGAAGCCCAGGCCAAGACGCAGGCCCGCAAGGAGCGCACGCAGGCCTCCATCGTCTTCGACTACACGCAGGCGACAGCGAGCTATACCGATTACCTGAAGCCCAAGCGCAGCTCCACCCTGGCGCTGCCGGACGGACAGTTGACAGACTTTATCACGAGCCTGATCCAGGCTCGCAGTTGGAATCTCACTCCGGGTCAATCGCACGAGGCCGTCGTGTTGTTCGACAATGAATTTTACACGCTGAACATCACCGCTGAGCGGATCGAGACGGTCGAGACCGCCCATGGAAAAAAATCCGCGCTGCTGCTCGTGCCCCGCATGATCGGCACGCCCAAGGGCATGTTCCGGAAGGGCGGTGAAGTGCACGTCTGGATCTCTGACGACGGCGCGCGGCTGCCGGTGCGCTTCGAGGTGAGGCTGCCGGTCGGCACGGCCGTCGCGCTGCTCACCGAGCACCACGAGCCGGCCGCGCAGGTGGCGCGACTGGACCGCTAATCTTGGGCTCGTAGTAAAACCGCCACGGTTTGCCCGCCCATAGCGGACCGGCGTAGTCCACCCCGATGCGCGGGGATTTCCGGATGGCGCCGCGCGGCAGCCGAAAGCCGTCGTCCTCCAGCCACAATCCACCCGCCGGCGTCGCGGGGCGGGCGTTGAAACGCCGGTCGATGCCAAACGCGCGGGTGAGTTTCCCGGGGCCGGACACGCCTTCGACGCCGCGGATGAGAATGGCGGACGGATGATCCCGCGGGCCCGTCACGAGGTTGAGCATCTCGTGGATCCCGTAGCAGAGGTAGACATACCAGACGCCGCCCTCGCCATACATGACCTGGTTGCGCGGCGTGCGCCCCCTGCTGGCGTGGGAGGCCTTGTCTCGCTCGCCGTGATACACCTCGACCTCGCAGATCCGCGCGCGCCGGACCACGCCGTCGGAGCCGGCGACCACAAGCAGCTTGCCGAGCAACCGGCGCGCAAGGGCAACCGTATTTCTCGATTGGATGGCTTTGGCTTCTATTTCGGCGGACATGCGCTTTGGATGGAAACCTAAGCAACGCCGCCGCCTCCCGCAATGTCCTCCTCCCTTCTCCGCCGCAACCTGCGCCTCTGCACCTACGATGGAGTCGTGGCGACGCCGATCGTCTACTTGCTGCAACCGGGCAATTTCATCATCGCGGCCCTGCTCGTGGAGTTGTTTCACCTGCCGCCCGAGCTCTACGGCCTGATCGTGGCGCTGCCGTTCATGGGAAATTTCGCGCAGGCCTTCCTCATGCCGTTTCTGAACGTCCGGCTCTCGCCCAAGTCGGTTTCGGTGGTGTCCTCGTCGTTGCAGGCGCTGTGCTGGACGGCGCTGGCCCTGTCGCTGCCCTTTCTGCCGGCCGATCATCCGGAGATCAGCGGACGCTGGCTGCTCGCGATCTTCGCGGTGTCGGCCGCGGTCACCTCGCTCACCGGCGTGAGCTGGACCTCCTGGGTGCAGGAGTGGATGCCCGTCCGGCTGCGCGGTAAATATTTCGGCCGGCGCAACCGTCTGCTCCAAGTGGCGCAGGTCCTGTTTCTCCTGGTGGTGGGACAACTTTTCCACCGCCTCTCCGGCTCGGTGGCCGCCTTTCAACTGCTCCTCCTCGGAGCCGTGTTCCTGCGGGTGGGCTCGGTGGTTTTCCAGCACAAGATTCAAGCCAGCACGACGGAGCTTCCGCCTATCGAAACGAAGACGCCGTGGGGCGAACAGTTGAAGGCGCTGCGCAACGCGCCCGCCTTTCTCTGGCTGGTCGCCTACGGGGCGGGCTGGGGCTTTGCGACGAGTTGCTTCGGGCCGTTTGTCCCGGTGTTCATGTACAAGCAGCTCGGGCTTTCGGTGATGGATGTGAGCGGCCTCGTCGTGCTGGCGAGCGTGGGCGGGGCGTTGTCCTCGCCGGCCTGGGGCACGCTGGCGGACCGTTTTGGCAACAAGCCCGTCATGCTGTTCTGCATGATCGCCTGGCAGCTGCAGAACTTCTTTTGGTGCGTGCTCACGCCCGCCAACACCAGCTTGCTTTACGGCATGTGGATCTTCGGCGGCATCATGGGCGCGGGCTTCGTGCTCTCGCTGTTTAACATCCAGCTCAAGATCATCCCGCCCGAGGCGAAGACGCTGGCGATCAGCATCAATCTCGCGGTCACCTCGCTCGTCACCGCCGTCGCCCCGATCATCGGCGGCCTCGTCCTACAATACCTGCTCGCCCGCGGCGGCTCCGCGCTGACGGTTTACCATCAGGTGTTTTTCGTCCCGCCCGTGCTCGCGCTGCTCGCCTGCCTGATGCTCGCCCGCGTGCATGAACCGCTGGCCAGTCCGCTCGCCTCCGTCGCCGGCGCGATGCGCAACATCCGCACGCTCGGAAGCCTGCTTGGCGTGAGTTTCCTCGTGGACTACATTTTCGTGAAACCGCGCTCCAAGCCATGATCCACACTCTCACCGGAAATCTTCTGGCCGAGCACACCCTGCGTTTCGACGACTGGACGGCCGGTCGCACCCAGCGCGCCTCGGCGGACGCGTTTCAAGTCGGCGGCAAGGGCATCAACGTGGCTCGTATGCTCCATCGCCTGGATACGCCGGTCACGGCTCTGTGCTTCGCCGGCGGCGCCACCGGACAGGAATGCACCGACTGGCTCGCGCGCCAGGGCTGGCCGTTTCAAGCCTTCGCCACGGCCGCGGCCACCCGCCTCGGCCTGGTGGTGCGCGCCCCCGGCCGGCCGGAAACAACTTTCCTCGGGCCGGACGTCGCGCCCGACGCGAACGCCGTGGCCGCGTGCGTGGCTTTTTTGCAGAAGCAAAATCCCGGGGACACGCTGGCGCTCTGCGGCAGTTTCCCCGGATGGAGTTCCGAAGCCTTCGCTCCGCTGCGCGAACTGGCCGGCGACTGGGCCGCCCGCGGCCGGCTGGTCGCGGACACTTACGGTCCGCCGCTTGCCGAGCTCGTGCGGCACCCGGTGAACCTGATCAAGATCAACCGCCACGAGTTCGACGGCCTGTTCCCGGAATCGGAACGTCCGCAGGCGATCGCGGCGCGGCTGGATGCGGCCGGCGAACGCTGGCCGGTGCGGACGTGGATCGTGACAGACGGCCCGCACGCCGTCTGGTTCAAGGACGCCCGACTCGCGCCATGCTCGGCGCAGCCGCCCCGCGTGGAGGAAGTTTCCGCCACCGGATCGGGCGACGTGGTTTTCGCCAGCGTGCTGCACGCGCGGAGCGAACGGGGCGCCACGCTGGCCGAGGCGGTGGAGTTTGCCTTGCCTTACGGTGCGGCCAATGCAGCAAGTGAAGGCGTGGCGGACTTTCCCCTGAACCATCCGGTCAAACGCGGGTCCTAGCCACACCCCTATCCATTATTCATGAAAAAAGGCGTTCTCATCATCATCGGTCTCCTCATCGCGTCGTCGGTCGCATTTTTCGGCTTCAAGCACTACAAGCAGCAGGCGGATCGCGCCCTCGCCGAACAGCGCCAGCTCGCGGAGCAGGAGCGTCTCAAGGCCGAGGCCGCCAAGCGCGCCGAGGCCGAGGCGGAAGCCCACCGTCTGGCGGCGTTGAAAGCCCAGAAGGACGCCGAAGAATCCGCCCGCCAGTTGGAGAAACTCCGCGCCGAGCAGGCCGACGCCGAGGCCGCCCGTCTCGCCGCCGAGCAGGCCGACGCCGCCGCGGCCGCCGAGCGCGCGCGCCTCGCCCGCGAAAAGGAAGCGCTCGAAGGCGAAGCCCGCCTCGCCGCCGAGTTGCGCGAAAAGGAAGCGGCCGACGCCGAGGCCGCCCGACGCGCCGCGCTTCTCAAACTGGCCGAGGCCGAGCAGCAAAAACGCGAACTCGCCGACCGCGAGGCGGCCCGTCTCGCCGCCCTCAAGGCGCAACAGGCGCTGGAGGAGCAGGCCGCCAAACGCATCCTCCTCAACAAGTCCATTTTCCCGGCCGACTACAAACGTCGCGAGCACTACTACATGACCATCGACATGTGGAACGCGGAGCCGGCGGCGCCCAAAAAGGCTCCCGCCCAACCCTGATCGCAGGGCATGAAAAAAGCGCCGGTTAACGCCGGCGCTTTTTTTGTGTCCGCCCGGGCGGAACGAAAACTTAAAATCCCGAAACGCTTTCGGGCGCCTTCTGCGCCTGCTCCCGCTTCTGCTGGTCGAGCTGGTGATCGTTTTCGGCCTTGGCGACCAGCTGCTGTTGCATGACGTAGTTGTCCAGCTTGACGGAGAAAACCATGACCCAGCCGTCCTGCTGACTGGCGCGGAGCGAGCCGTCCTCCAACTCGTAGCTGTAGCCGATGCCATTGGTGCCGCCGCCCTCGTTGGTGACCTTTTTCCAGGAGGAGTTGCCGCGGTTGGCGTTCAGAATGCCTTTCACCTCGAAAGAATTCAGCGAATCGCCCACGCGCTTGTAAACTTCCAGCGCCGAACGCCCGCCGATATAGAGCACGTCCACCTTCCAGCCGGTGTCGTTGCTCAGCTGGTTCGCGACCGCGGATTTCCAATAGAACATCTCATGGGTGTCCGCGGGCAGGAACGCACGGATGTCCTTCAACACATCGTCCTGCGCTTCTTTGCGCGCCTGGCGCTCCGTGTCACGATCCTTCGGACTTTTGGGTTTATTATCCTTGGGTTCGGTCGGACGCGGGTAGAGCTTGCCTACGCCTGGCTGAAGCAGGCGCTTCTCAAGCATATCTTGAGTTTCACCCACGCGCGCGTGCAGCGCGGCGGGAAAAACCATAACGCACAAGACCAGCAGCGGGGCGGCTTTGCTGAAGCGATGAGGGGAATTCACGTTTTTGCACCCTAGGAGAATTCATGGCTGGAGTGCTATTTAAATCTTCCTGCCATCACTTTCGAACCGCGCGCCGGAGAGACTGTAAATTTCGCAAATATCTCCTTGCGTGCGAGGGGCCAAAACCCCTTAGTTCGACGTTTTATTTATGAAAGCGACCATCAAAACCCAAGGCCAGCAGTTCGCTGTTTCCGAAGGCGACATTCTCATTGTTAACCGCTACCCCAACACGGAAGCGGGCGCCACCGTCGAAATCACCGACGTCCTCTCCGCTGGCGAAGGCGCTGATTTCAAAGTCGGCACCCCCACCCTCACGGGCGCCTCGGTGACCGCCAAGATCCTCGAAAACAAACGCGGCGACAAGGTCATCGTGTTCAAGAAAAAGAAGCGCAAGGGTCACGAGAAAAAGCGCGGCCACCGCCAGGAACTTTCCGTCATCAAGATCGAAGCCATCAAGGCCTGATCCCAACCCACTTAAACCCAGGAGATATTAGTCATGGCGCATAAAAAAGGTGCAGGCGCGACGACCAACGGTCGCGAGAGCCACTCAAAACGGCTCGGTATTAAAAAATTCGGCGGTCAAGTCGTCGTTGCCGGCAACATCATCGTTCGCCAGCGCGGCAGCAAGCTTCACGCCGGCAAGAACATCGGCATCGGTCGCGATTGGACGCTCTTCGCGCTCAAGGACGGCACGGTCGAGTTCGACAAGGCTCACCGCAAGGTGAACATCGTCTAACGACGTTTCCAGTTCTTCGCTTTCATCCAGCGCCGGGGCTCACGCCCCGGCGCTTTTTGTTTTGCCGTGGCCGGCGCAGGCGGACGCTATCAACGCCCGTCATGAACGACCGCCTCCAGGAACTCCTCCGCCAGCAAGCCCTCGCGAGAGAACAGCTCGCCTGGCTGGAAAAGGAAATCGCCCGAGAGTCCGCCGCAGCCTCGCCCACACCCCCGGCGCCTACGCTAGCCCCGCAAATCCAGCCCGCGATCACGTCAACCCCGGAAGAGGCGGACGCTCTGCTCGACAAATACGCGAAGGCCGAGCGCCACAATCCGCGGGCTTTAAAGCGCGGGTGCCTGCTGCTTTTCTTTGTCGTCCTCGGCCTGTGCGTGCTCCTGACGCTGACGATTTATTTCCTCCATTATCGCCACCGCTGAAAGCGCCTGCGGAGGGCCAGCTGCAAGCGACCGGCTGAAAAAGGGAAACTTCCCTCTTGCTCCACCCGCCAAAAACCTGAACAAACTTACCTTTTCGTAGTTCGCGAGGTGCGAGCTGCGTGAGACCGGCAGATAGCAAACCTTTACGCATGCATAGTTTTTCCGAGCAATGTCTCGATATGGCCCGTTCGATTTTGGGCCACAACCTGGATTCCATCCAGCCCGACGGCACCGTGGTGCCCGTCCCCGGCGAAGAGCCCCGTCCCGATGAACCGGGCCACGTCGCCTATGCCTTGGGCGAATATTATCGCGCCACCGGCGAAACCACCCTCAAGGGCTACGATCTCATCGATCTCACCGCCCGTTGCGTGACGGCGCAGATGTTCACCGAGCCCGCCACCGAGAACGGTCTCGCCTACGCCGCGCTCGGCCTCCTCAGCTTCGGCCCCTCCAAGGAGCGCAATCCCGTGTGGGAACGCCTCGTCGAGGAAACCCAGGTCCGCATCGACAAGCAGCTCCTGCACCGCAGCGACCACGACAACCACTGGCAGGCCTTCAACATCGCCAAGGCGGTCGCCCGCTACAGCTTCGGCCTCTCCAAGAAGGATGAGACCTCGCGCCTCATCGAGCGCATGGTTGATCGCATCAACCAGACCAGCTCCAACGGCTTTTTCGACGACTCGACCAGCGGCCTCGGCGGCAACTTCAATCTCTACGGCGTGATGACCTTCGTGTTCGTCCGCTCCGCCCTGCAGCTCCACGCCAACAGCGGCGTGCGCGACCGCAAGCTCCCCACCCTCCGCACCTACGCCGAGAAGTACCTGAAGATCGCCCCCGATCTCGTCCGCGCCGACGGCCTCGGCTGGGCGTTCGGCCGCGCGGCCGGCGCCTACGGCCAGATGCACCTGATCTCGCTCATCCTTCAGGGCCTGCGCGACGGCTGGATCCTCGACGACCAGAAATCGAAGTACTTCGACGTTCTTCGCCGCCTGTTCGTGTTCTTCTACCAGACGTACCTCGATCAGGAGCACGGGTTCCTCGATCTGCGTGACGAAGAGCGCACCGCCTACGGTCATCACACGACCCGCATGGCGAACTTCGACGCCGCGCGCTACCTCTCCCAGTGGTCCCGCCTGGCCAAGACCGTGCAGGTCCCGGCCGCGGTCAAGCCCGAGCCGGCCCGCACCGTCGGGCGTTTTGTCATGTTCGACAAATCGAACCGCAAGGAGCAGGGCCTGTTCCTCTATCGCGATGGCGAGAGCGGCCTGCATGCGCAGATCCCGCTGATCAGCTCCGGCACCTCGCTCACCAGCGATTCGCTGCCCTTCCCGCATTGCCCGGGCGTGTTCGACTGGCCCAACAACGTTTACCTGCCGGTCATGCTCCCCGAGCTGACCTTCGGCGAAAACGTCACCCTCCCCGCCTTCTACGGCAAGAACTGCGTCACCGGCTTGGGCCTGCGCAACAGCTTCTATTTTAAATACGAGCAGCCCGAACTCATCAACACCAAGGAAGAGATCCTCAAGGGCCTCGGCAGCGTCAAGGTCCAGTGGAACTTCGCCGGCCCCAAGATCAGCTGCGAGTTCATCTACACGGTGAAACAGCAGGTCCAGCTCGACAAATTCCGCTACGTGCTGGCCATCGCCGCCCCCCACTCGAAGTACCATGTGAACGGCGCGCTCGCCCTCGGCCCCGAAGGCCACCGCTGCACCGTCCAGAAGGACGACTTCCAAGGCGTCTGGCAGGAGACCGAGGTCGTCAGCAATGATCCGACCTACCGCACCAACTACGGGAAGATCCACTATCTCCAGCACCTCGTGCGCGACCACCCGCTCATCATGCGCCCCGGCCAGGTTTACCGCCTTGTGGTGAACTTCGAGCCCGACGTCGCGCACGTCGACGGCTAAGCCGCGGCACGCGTCTCTTCCTGCTTCAAGCGATGCTCTCGCGACGAATCATTCCCTGTCTGGACGTGACCAACGGTCGCGTGGTCAAGGGCGTGAAGTTCCAGGAACTGCGCGACGCCGGCGATCCCGTCGACTGCGCCAAGGCCTACGACGCCCAAGGCGCGGACGAGCTCGTCTTCCTCGACATCACCGCGTCGAGCGACGGCCGCGGGATCATGCATGAGGTCGTCGCCCGCACCGCCGAGCAGTGCTTCATGCCGCTCACCGTGGGCGGCGGCCTGCGCTCGGTCGCGGACATCGAGACCATGCTCAAGGCCGGGGCCGACAAAGTCTCGCTCAACACCGCCGCGATCAACAATCCCCGGCTCATTGCCGACGCTTCCCGCCGCTTCGGCGCGCAGTGCATCGTGCTCGCGATCGACGCCCGCCGCGAACCCGGTCAGGACAAATGGCGCGTGTTCACCCACGGCGGGCGCAACCCCACCGAGCTCGACGCCGTCGAGTGGGCCCGCCAAGCCGTCGAACTCGGTGCAGGGGAAATCCTGCTCACCAGCATGGACCGCGATGGCACCAAGGCCGGCTACGATTGCGAACTCACCCGCCGCGTGAGCGACGCCGTGAGCGTGCCCGTGATCGCCAGCGGCGGCGCCGGCGAGCTTTCGCATTTTTCCGACGTACTCGATCAGGGCCGCGCCAGCGCCGTGCTCGCGGCCAGTCTCTTCCACTTCGGCACCTTCACGATCCCGCAGGTCAAGGGCTTCCTCGACAGCCGGGGCGTGCCCGTGCGCCGCTGAAAACCGGCGCCGGCTCAGGTCTCCGTCGGCGCGGGCTTCGCGCCCTCGGCTTTTTTCGGACCGCCAACCAGCGCGCCGAGCTGCTCTTGGATCGACGCGAAAAACTCAGGGCTGAGTTCGCCCGCCGGCACCGAGTAGAGCTGCTTGGTTTTCGCGTGTTCAAAGACATCGCGTCCGCCCGCCGTGCCACGGCTTTTGGGGCGCAGGATTTTCTTCCGCTCCAGCATGAGGGCGAGAAACTGGACGAGCCGCTCGTTTTCAGGGGCGATCTCCACCGCCGGATCCGCCAGCGTGAGAAAAAGATTTTCGGCGGTGAGCTTGAGTTCGCGCTCGGGATTTTCACCGGCCTTCCGCGGCTTGAAGACATGGCCCCAGCTGCACGCAATAAAGCCGGGCGGGGTGAACTCCCCCCGGGCGGATTCCAGCAAGTCGTACCGGACCACTTCCGTGGACGTCTCGCTGCGGACGAGGAAACTGGCCACGCGTTCGCCCTCCTCGAAGGATTTTCCGGTGACAAAACAGACGAGGGCGAGCGGCTGCAGATTCAGTTCCATGGGCTTTCTTGTTTACTTTCACAGGGTGCAGACGCTAGCAAATTTGCGCACCAGCACGAATGAACGGTCGCCTCATCGCCATCGGGGACATCCACGGTTGTCATCAGGAGTTCGCCGAGCTCCTGGAACGTCTCTCCCTCACCAAGGACGACAGGCTCATTCTCCTCGGCGATTTGGTCAACCGCGGGCCGGACAGCTGCCGCGTCATCGACCTCGCCAGGCAATATCGCGCCCTCTCGCTCATGGGTAACCACGAGTTGCGCCTGCTCAATTACCACCGCACCAAGGCACCCTATAACAACAAGGAGGCGGACGCGGAGACCTTCGCCAAGCTACGCCCGGAGGACTGGACCTACTTGGAGGCGATGCCGCTCACACATTACGTCGAGGAGCTGAACACCGTGTTCGTCCACGGCGGCTTTCTCCCGAACGAGCCCTGGCAGCGCCAACCCGCTTCGGTTGTCACCCGCATCCAGTGCATCGACAAGAGCGGCGCCCCGCGCAAGCGGGCCGAATCCCCCGAATCCCCCGTCTGGGCCGACCTGTGGAACGGCCCCCCCTTCGTCGTCTACGGCCATACCCCCCGTCCGGAAATCTATAAGCTCAAATGGTCCGTCGGCATCGACACCGCCTGCGTGATGGGCGGTCATCTGACCGCTTACATTTTGCCTGAAAAACGGTTCGTGCAGGTCAAGGCCCGCCGCCGCTATTATCCTTAAATGCCTTCCTCCCCCTCGCCCCTTTCCGGCGTTCTGCTCCTTTGCGTAGATCTTCAGCCGGTTTTCCTGAACGCGATGGCCGATGGCCCGGCGGTCCTGAAACGCTGCTCCTTCGCGATCGAAGCGGCGACGGGGCTGGGCATTCCCGTGGCCTTCACAGAACAGATGCCGCGCAAACTCGGCAGCGTCGATCCCCAGGTGCTGAAGCTGGCGGGCACCCCCGAAGTTTACGCCAAGAGCACGTTCTCGGTCTTCGAAGACAACGGCATCGCCGACGCGTTGCGCGGCCGGGACGTCGAACACGTGATCCTGTGCGGACTGGAAACGCCCGTGTGCATCTATCAGACCGCAGTGGGCGCGCTCGACGCCAATCTCGAGGTGACCGTGCTGACCGATGCCGTCGGCGCCCGACGTCCGGATGACGCCGCCGTCTGCCTGGCGGCGCTCTCGCGCAGCGGCGTGCACCTCCTGCCCGGCGAAACGGTTTTCTATTCCCTCCTGCACGACGCCGGACATCCCTTTTTCAAGGATTACACCAAGCTCGTTAAAAAATACGCCTGATCACCGCCATGTCCGACGAAATCCCCCTGCTCTCCGTTCGCGAATTGAAGGCTCTCGAAGAAGCGTCGGGCATGCCGTTCGCCAGCGTTTTGGTCGTTAAAAAACTCGCCGGCAAAACCGCCTCCAACGGCAATCCCTTCCTGGTGGTCGAGCTGGGGGACCGCACCGGATCCTTCGGCTGCACGGTGTTCAGCGACGGCGAGGTCTTCGATTCGATCAAGGCCGCCGGTGAAGGCGGTGTGCTGCGCATCGAGGGTCGCGTCGATTATTACCAAAGCCGCCTTTCGCCGAAGTTGCTCAAGGTGACCGCGCTGGCCGAGGAGGAGTTGGCCGCCCCCGGTCTGATCGACAATCTGGTGGAAATCGCTCCCGAGCCGGCCGAGGGTCTGTGGACGGAGTTCCAAGCGTTCATCGAAGCCATTAACCACGACGAATTGCGCATGACCGTGCGCAGCGTGTTCGAAGACGTGGGCGACGCCTTCCGGTGGACGCCGGCGGCGGTCTCGATGCACCACGCCTACCGTCACGGGCTGCTCGAGCACACCGTGCACATGGCCCGGGCCTGCAAGGCGCTGCTTCCGCTCTATCCCGAGGTCGATGCGGATCTGGCGATGGCCGGCATCCTCCTGCACGACACCGGCAAAATCATCGAATACGAGGGCACGCTCGCGACGAAGCGCAGCCGCAAGGGCATTCTCCAAGGCCACGTCGTGCTCGGCTATCAGCTCGCACGTAAGGCCGGCATCAAGGCCCGGCTGGACGCCGCCCGGCTGGAGCGGCTGGAGCACATCATCCTGAGCCATCAGGGCGAGCCGGAATGGGGCGCGGCGGTCTACGCGGCCACTCCGGAAGCCGTCTTCGTGTCCATGATCGACAATCTCGACGCCAAGATGGGCATGGTCCAGCGCGCGCTGCGCCAGGCCAACGAACAAGTTGAGTTTTCCGAGCGTCTGCCCGGCTTGAATACAGTGCTGCTGACCAAACCGCTCCCCTGAATCTCCCGGGAGAAAGGCACAAAAAAAGGGCGGACGCACCATGCGTCCGCCCTTTGAAATTTCCAGGCCTTAGCTGAGGCCCTGGATGATCTTGATGATCGGCAGGAAGAGCGCGATCACGATGGTGCCCACCATGACGGCCATGAACACGATCATGATCGGCTCGATGATCGAGGTCAGGCCGGCCACGGCATTGTCCACCTCGTCGTCATAAGTATCGGCCACGCGGTTGAGCATCTCGGGCAGCGCGCCGGTTTCCTCTCCCACCTCGATCATGGAGGTGACCATGCTGGGAAACACCTTGGTGGAATCGAGGGGCTTGGCGACGTTGTCACCTTCCTTCACCCGGTCATGCACCACGTTGAGGGCGTCGGCCACGTGGACGTTGCCGGAGGTATCGCGGGTGATGATCAGCGCCTGCAGGATCGGCACGCCGGAAGCCAGCAGCGTTCCCAGCGTGCGGGTGAACCGGCCGATGGAAGCTTTCAGGAAAAGCGGACCAATGGCAGGCGCCTTGATGAGAAACTTGTCCACGACGCGCGTGCCGATCCGGGTGCGGTGAAACGCCTTGAAGCCGAAATACAGGGCGAAGCCCAAAATCACCGTGATGATGATGTGATTCTTGATGAAGTTACTCACGGCAAGCACGCCGAGGGTGAGCGGAGGCAGCGGCTGGTTCTTGAGCAGGCCTTTGAAGATCGACTCGAACTTCGGCACGACGAACACCATCAGCGCCGAGACGATGCCGACGGCGACCATCACGATGATGACGGGATAGGTCATGGCCGACTTGACCTTGCCTTTGATTTTCTCGGCCTTCTCCATGAACTTGGAAAGGCGATCCAACACGGTGCCGAGCACGCCGCCGGCCTCGCCGGCCTTCACCATGTTGACGTAGAGGCGATCGAACACCCGCGGATGCTGAAGCAGGCCGTCGGAGAAATTACCGCCCGAACGGATGCTCTCGACCATCGATTCGATGACCTCCTTGAAGGCGGGATTTTTCTCCTGCCGGGCCAGCGTCTCCAAGCTGCGCATGATGGGCATGCCGGCGTTCACCAGCGTGGCCAGCTGGCGGGTGAAGACGGTCAGGCCGGCGGTGTTGATGATGCGACCGAAGCCCCGGGATTTTTTCTTCGGGCGGCTCGGAGTCAGGTCGGCCGGCATGGCCGGGCCGCCCACCTTGCGGGTGTCCTTGCGGGGGGCGGCGGCGGGCTTGGCGCCGCCCTCGGCGGCAAGCGAGGTCGGCAGCAGGCCCATGGCTTTCAGGTCATGTGCCGCCTGTTCGGACGTGGCGCTTTCGACGATGCCCTTCCGTTCTTTTCCGGAGGCGGACTCGATGGCGGTGTAGGTAAACTTTGGCATGGGGGTAAGGGGGAGGTTGGAATTTGTGATTACGAAAGCGAGACAGCAGCGTCGATGCCGAAGAATCAGGTGTATTTGATGATTTCCTCGATGGAGGTGGCGCCGTCGAAAATGGCGCGGAGGCCGTCGTCGCGAAGGGTGCGCATACCCTGCTCGAGGGCCTTTTGCTTGATCACCATGGTGGAGGCGCGCTCCACAACGAGATCGCGGACGGCCTCGCTCAGGCGCAGCCATTCGTAGACACCCATGCGCCCTCTGTAACCGGTGTCGCTGCAATGTTCACAGCCACGGCCGTAGAAGAACTCGCGGTTGCCGATGTCCACCGGATCGATGCCGAGCTGCTGGAGGAGCGCCGCCGGCGGTTCGTAGGGCGTACGACAGTTCTTGCAGATGCGGCGCACGAGACGCTGGGCGAGCACGGCTTCAAGCGACGAAGCGATCAGGAAGGGTTCCACGCCCATATCGACAAGGCGGGTGACGGCGCCGGGGGCGTCGTTGGTGTGCAGGGTCGAAAGCACCAAGTGGCCGGTGAGCGACGCCTGAATGGCGATCTGCGCGGTCTCCAGATCGCGAATTTCTCCCACCATGATAACGTCGGGATCCTGACGTAGGAAGGAGCGCAGCGCGGCGGCGAAGGTGAGGCCGACCGCATGGTTGACCGGCACCTGCATGATGCCCTCGATCTCGTACTCGACCGGGTCTTCGGCGGTGAGGAGCTTGAGGTCGGACGTGTTGATGACGCGCAACGCGCTGTAGAGCGTGGTCGTCTTGCCGGAACCGGTGGGGCCGGTCACGATGAAGATGCCGTTGGGACGGCGGATGATCTCGTTGATGCCGTCGAAAACATCCGTGGGCATGCCCAGCGCCCCGATGTCGAGTTGCACGGCGGATTGGTCGAGCACGCGTAACACCACGGATTCGCCAAACTGGGTGGGCAGCGTGGAGACACGCAAATCGACCGGACGGCCGCCCAAGGTAAGTTTGATGCGCCCGTCCTGCGGGATGCGGCGCTCGGCGATGTTCAGATTGGAAAGAACCTTGATGCGCGAGGTGATGGGCAGCGCGAGGTGCTTGGGCGGAGGCGCCATTTCGTAGAGCGCGCCGTCGATGCGGTAGCGAATCTTGAACTCGTGCTCGAAGGGCTCGAAATGGATGTCGGACGCCTTGTCGCGAATGGCCTGGCCGATCACCAGGTTCACGAAACGGATGATCGGGGTCTGGCCGGCCATGGCCTCCAGATCGTGCTCGGACAGTTCTTTGTCGCCGCCGCCGGAGCCGTCGTGGTCCTCGCTGGACATCTCGCGCAGGAGATCGTCCACCGTGGTCTCGTCGTCGCCGTAGTGGAGCTTGAGCATGCCCTCGATGCGCACTGGATCGCCCACTACGAGGCGGACATCCTTGCCGAGGGCGAAGGTAAGGTCGTCGATGACTTGGCTGTTGAAGGGATCGCTGGCCAAAAGATCAATGGCCTGCGCATCCATGCGAATCGGAATCACCCCGTACATGCGGGCAAGACTGCCCTGAACCGAGGCGATCACCTCGCCGGGAATCTCGCCAGGGGAGCCTTCCAGGTATTCATAGCCGAGTTGATCGGCGACTTTCTTCAGGAGCACCGATTTCTCAACGATGCCCATCTCGATGATCAAATCCGCGAGGGGCTTGCCGGTGGCTTTGTGCTCCTCGTTAAGATCGTTGAGGGTGGAGGGCGCGATGAGTTGTTGATCGCGGCAGAGTTCCAGGATCGCCTGACTGTGGCTTTCGAACATGGGGGGAAGCGGCGGCGTGCGCCGGGGGGAAAGCAGAGGGTTGAAGAAAAATTATACCTGACGAAGTTGTGCGCCCATCGCGAGAAGCTTTTCACGCATGACCGTGGAGTCCTGCGCTTTTTCGAGGGCTTCGTCGGGGGTGATGAGATTGCGGTTCACCAAGCTCATGAGATGGGAGTCCATCGTGATCATGCCCAGGTTGGCGCCGGTCTGGATGTCCGAGGTGATGCGGAAGGTCTTGTTTTCCCGGATCAACGAGGCGATCGAGGTGGTATTGACCATGATTTCATAACCGGCGATGCGCCCGCCGCCGACTTTCTTGCACAGCACCTGGGAGATGACGGCCACGATCGACGACGCCAGTTGCGTACGGATCATGTCCTTCATGTTGGCGGGAAACGCATCCACGATGCGGTCGATGGTCTTGGCGGCGCCGTTGGTATGCAGGGTGCCGAAGACAAGGTGTCCGGTTTCCGCGGCGCTGATGGCGGCCTCGATCGTTTCCAGATCGCGCATTTCACCCACCAGCACGATGTCCGGATCCTGACGCAACGCGCGCCGGATGGCTTCGGAGAAACTGGGGACATCCACGCCCACCTCGCGTTGCGTGACGATGCAGTGCTTGTGCGGGTGGTAGTACTCGATCGGATCCTCGATCGTGATGATGTGACCGTCACGGCTCTCGTTGATGTAGTTGACCATCGAGGCGAGGGTCGTCGATTTGCCGGAACCGGTCGGACCGGTGACCAAAATGAGCCCGCGGGGCCGGTAGAGGAGCTCGCGCACCTTGTCAGGCAGCCCGATGTCGCGCAGACCGAACATCTTGTTCGGAATCTGGCGCAGCACAAGGCCGTAGTTGCCCTTGGCCTTGAGAACGCTCACGCGAAAACGCGCTTTTTCCAAGAAGGCGAAACCGAAGTCGGCTCCGCCGTTGAGCTTCACGCTTTGCTGATGGTTGTCGGGCGTGATCGAGAGCATGAGCTTCTCCGTGTCGGCCGGAGTCAGCGCGGGCCCCTCGATCGGGACCATGCTGCCGCTAAGACGCAACGTCGGAGGCTGGCCCACCTGGATGTGGAGGTCGGAAGCCCCCTGATCCACCACCAGCTCCAACAGATCGTTCATTTCATAGCTCATGCGAAAAATGCCAGGGCTCAGCTCGCGTCGCCCACGGTGATCGAAACGACCTCCTCGATGGTCGTGAGACCCGCGGTGACCTTGCGGATGCCGTCCTCGCGCATGGTGCGCATGCCGAGGGAGCGGGCCTTGTCGCGCAGTTTGGAGGTGCCCGCGTTGTCGTAGATCATGCGCTGGATTTCCTCGTTCACCACGAACATCTCGAAGATGCCGATGCGGCCGCGGAAGCCGGTGCCGTTGCAATTCGGGCAGCCCTCGCCGTGCATGAACGTGGCCGAAGACGCCTGCTGCGCGCTGATGTTGAGGGAACGCAGTTCCTTCGAATCAGGCGTGTAGGGCTTTTTGCACTGCTTGCAGATCTTGCGCACCAGTCGCTGGGCGACGGCCGCGCGCAGCGAGGTCGAAACCAGGAACGGCTTCACGCCGATGTCGATCAGGCGCGTGATCGCACCGGGGGCGTCGTTGGTGTGCAGGGTCGAGAACACCATGTGACCGGTGAGCGAGGCGTTGATGGCGATTTCCGCCGTCTCCAAATCGCGAATTTCGCCGACCATCACGATATTGGGCGCTTGGCGCAGCATGCTTCGAAGGGCGGAGGCGAAGGTCATGCCCACCTCGTGGCGGACGGGCACTTGATTGATGCCGGCGAGCACGTACTCGACGGGATCCTCGACCGTGATGATCTTGCGATCTGGCTTGTTAATGAAGTTAAGACACGAATACAGCGTGGTCGTCTTGCCGGAACCGGTGGGGCCGGTGACGAGCATGATGCCGTCGGGCAACGAAATGAGGCGCTCGACCACCTGCTGGTCGTCGCTCAGGAAGCCGAGCTCCGGCAGGCCGAGCTGAAGGCCCTCCTTGTCGAGAATACGCATGACGATGCTCTCGCCGTGCGCGGTGGGCAGGGAGGACACGCGCAGATCGATCTGCTTGCCCGTCATGTTAATCTGAATGCGACCGTCCTGCGGAATGCGTTTTTCCGCGATGGAAATATTGGCCATGATCTTCAGGCGGGAGATCATGGAGAGCTGCAGCCGCTTGGGCGGATTTTCGATTTCCAGCAGCACGCCGTCGATGCGGTAGCGGACGCGAAAACGTTTCTCCAACGGCTCAAGGTGGATGTCGGAAGCACGGCGTTGGATCGCCTCCAGGATGATCTGGTGGACCAGCTTGATGATCGGCGCATCGCCCTCGGTTTCGACCGGAGCGCCGGCCGCAGCAACGGTCTTGACCCCGTCCCCATCCGCTCCCGCCACCGAGAAGTCACCGAGCATCGCATTGAGCTCGGCCTCATCTTTGCCGTAAAAACGATCGATGGTGCGCTTGATGTCATCGGCCGGAGCGATCAACGGCTCGATGGTGAGTTTCAGCACGTGTCCCAAGCTGTCGATGGTATCGACATCGAGAGGATCGCTGATGGCCACCTTGAGGACACCGCCTTCCTTGGAAACGGGAAACACCGTGTAACGGGCGGCCAGGGCGCGAGGCAGCACCGCCATGGCATCGGCGCTCGGGGCGCGGAGGTTGGGCAGGTCCACCAAAGGCATGCCGAATTCGTCCGCGAGCAACTTGCTCAACTGGCGCGCCTCGACCGCCTTGTCGGCGATGAGGGCGTCGACCAGCTTGGGCGGCGCGGTGGTCAAATCCGTATGCGCGTCGATGCGGGTCTGCGCGGCGTTGATCTGGCTCTGGGTGAGGACGCCCTTGTCGAGGGCGAGCTGGATGACAAAATCGTCGGCGGAGGTCACGTTGGGGAATAGCGTTTGGCCGATTGGGGCATCGGAGGGGAAAAAAAGTTGGAAGCCTAACGATTCAGGCTCATGAGGAATTCCGCGTTAGTTTTGGTTTTCTTCAAGCGCTGAATGAGCATATCCATCGCTTCGACCGGGGGAATTCCCTGCATTGCGCGTCGGAGACCGTACACCCGCTGCATTTCCTCCGGATGGTAAATCAGCTCTTCTTTGCGCGTGCCGGAACGGTCGATGTTGATGGCCGGGAAAATACGCTTGTCGGAAAGACCGCGGTCCAGGTGCAGCTCCATGTTACCGGTGCCTTTGAATTCCTCGAAGATGACTTCGTCCATGCGGCTGCCGGTGTCGATGAGCGCGGTGCCGATGATCGTGATGCTGCCGCCACCCTCGATGTTGCGGGCGGAACCGAAGAAACGCTTGGGCTTCTGCAGGGCGGTGGCCTCGACGCCGCCGGACATAATCTTGCCGGAATTGGAGGCCAAGGCGTTGTAGGCGCGGGCCAGACGCGTGATGGAATCGAGCAGGATGATCACATGCTCGCCCAGTTCGACGAGCCGGCGGGCCTTCTCGATCACCATCTCAGCCGCGTGCACATGGCTCTCGGGCGCCTCGTCAAAGGTCGAACTCACGACTTCCCCATGCGTGTGGCGACGGAAATCCGTCACTTCCTCGGGGCGCTCGTCGATCAGCAGAAGGATGAGTTTTTTCTCGGGGAAGTTGTGCGAGATCGAGTTGGCGATGTTCTGCAGCAACACGGTTTTACCGGTGCGCGGCGGGGCGACGAGCAGCCCGCGTTGTCCGAAACCGATGGGCGTGAGCAGGTCGACCGCGCGCATGGAGATGTCCTTGTGGATCTCGGGCGCCTCCAATAGGATGCGCTGCAGCGGATAATAAGGCACCAACTCCTCGAAAGGCGTGACGTTGGCGATCTCTTCGGGGGCCTTGCCCATTGCGGACCTGATGCCCACCACGGCCGGACAGCGGTCATTGCCTTGCGGGGCTTGCAACACAACGTCGATGTGATGGCCGCGCTTCAGGCCGTAGCGCTTGATGAGCGTTTCAGGAATATAAGAGTTCTCGGGATAGAGCCGGTAATTGGCCTGCCCATGGACAACGAAACCATGCCCCTTGTCGGTGAGATCCACCCAGCCGTGATCGAGCACCGGGATTTTGGCTTCGGTCGCATGCTTGAAGATCGCTTCCAGCGTTTGCAGGCGATTGGGCACGCTGGCGTTAAGCACCACACCGAGCTTGCGCGCGTAGGCGGTGACTTCACCGACATTCAGGGCGTAAATTTGGTCCAATTGGATCGGCTCGCCTCCGCTTCCGGCCAGCAGCTCGGCCGCAAGCGCGTCCAAGGCGACGGAATCGGCAAAACGCGCAGGATCGGGAAGATCCCCATAGTGTTGCACGAAAACCGGTGGAGGCGGTTGCTGCGGGTGGGCCTGGCGGGGAGGATGTTGCTGATGTCCCGGATGCTCCCCCCGGCCGCCCTGCTGTTTCTCCATCCACTTGTTTTTTTTACGGTCCTTCTTGCGCTTCCACCAAGGGCCACGTTCTTCCTCGGATTGGGGCGCTTGGGAAAAGCCGCCTCCGCTAGGGGCGGAACCGCCCGAGGCGTTTTCCGCAGGAGCTTCGCCTGGGTGATCCGACAGCGGCTGATGCGAGGCAGGCTCGGAAGACGTCGCTGCCGATTCGGAAGAAGGGACGAACACGGGGCGCTCCGGCGCGGGTGCGGCGGCTTCCTCGCGCGCCGGGGCAGGCTCCGGTGCCGGCTCGGTACGGACAGGCGCCGGCTCAAATGCGGGCTTGGGCGCTTCGGTAAAAAGCGTGGGCTCCGTCGCTGCGGACGCTTCGGCCGCGGCCTTGGCCGCCTTGGTCTTGGGTGTCCGGGAACGCGTCGTGGTCGCACGAGGGCGCTTGGCTTTGGTCTTGCCCGTTCCGGTCTTGGCCGAGGAGGCGTTGGTCAAATCAGATTCTTCCATTGGAAATAGCGTCAAGAAATCCCCTTATAACAACAAACCCGGGGCGCCTTAAAGGCGGTCCGCCAAAATTCCGGCAAGCCTCTCGACCTGCAGGCGCAGGGCTTGAGAAGTGCCGTCATTAGACAGGACAAAATCGGATTTTTCTAGTTTCTGCACCAAGGGCAATTGCTTGGAAATTCGTTGCACGGCGAGCGATTGGGGAATTCCGCGCTCTTTCAACCGGGCAAGCTGATTCGGTGACGATGTCGCCACGCACACGATGAAATCAAACCAATTTTCCAATCCTTTCTCGAAAAGCAGAGGAACCTCGACCACCCAGCGGCCTTTCGGCTCGGACGCCAACAGCTCCCTCCAGAGGGCGAACAGCCGCGGATGAACCAAATCCTCAAGCCAAAGGCGCGCCTCGTCATCCGCGAAAACATGCTCGGCGAGCACCGCCCGCTGAACGCGGCCCATCCCATCGATGACATCGGGAAACCGCCCGCCGATGACCGCCGCCACCTCCGGATCGGTCAGGACTTGGTCGCGCACCAGCGCGTCGGAGTCGATTTTTCGATAGCCTGCTTCTTCAAAAAAGAGAGCCGCGGTCGATTTGCCCCCGCCCATGCCGCCGGTAAGTCCAATAATCATTGCATTAGAAGAATAGACGCAGATTGGGCTTGCCCGCACTTTCCGCAAATCATTACTCACAACCTGCTTCGCCGCTGTTTATTTCGCCACCCCTGACCGAGCCCAGGCATGCCCCTCTCGACTGACACTACCCGCGCCGCGGCCGTATCCGAGGCCACTCAAACGATTGCCTCAACGCTTTTCCCCGGCGTCTCCACGGCATTCATTCGCCAAGCCTTCGATGATGTCGAACGGCTCTTCTCCGGCGACTGGTCCGATTATCGGGCGAACGATCTCAAGTATCACGATTTTCAACATACGTTGCAGGTCACGATGGCCTATGTGGACCTGGTCGCCGCCCACCAGAAAGCGGGTCAGCCCCCCCTTCCCCCGCGACGATTTGAACTGGGCCTCGTCTCCGCGCTTCTGCACGACAGCGGCTATCTCAAACTCCGCTCCGATCACGAAGGCAGCGGCGCCAAATACACCTACTGCCACGTCTTGCGCAGCTGTGCCCTTGCCGCCTCTTACCTCCCTGCCCTCGGACTGACCCTCGCTGAAATCGAGATTGTCCTCGGAGCCATCCGCCGCACCGACCCCGACGGCTTGATCCTCCCCAAACACAACGAGGAAGACGCCCTGCTGGCTTGTGCCGTGGCCAGTGCCGATTATCTCGCGCAAATGGCGGACCCGGCCTACCCGACCAAGCTCCCGCTCCTGTTCGACGAGTTTACCGAGGCAGATAACTTCCTCCGCGTGCCGCCCGCCCGCCGCGTCTTCCCCTCCGCCGCCGCCTTGATCGCCAGCACCCCTGCGTTTTGGGAAACCGTGGTGAAGCCGAAACTGGACCGGGATTTTCTCGGGCTTTACCGCTTTCTCACCACTCCCGACGGGGTCAACCCCTACCTCGACGCGATCGAGCACAACCTTCTCGGCATCGCCCGGGACCTGCCGTCGGCCTCCTGATCACCCATGCTCGCCACGATTTCGTCCGCCGCCCTGCAAGGCATCGAGGCCGAACTCGTTCACGTCGAGGTCAACTCGGGTGAAACCGGCGAGCCCAAGCTCATTCTTGTCGGCCTGCCCGACGCCGCGGTCAAAGAGTCGGACGACCGCGTGTTCTCCGCCCTGAGCAACAGCGGCTTCAAGGCGCCCCGCACGCGCACCACCATCAATCTGGCCCCCGGCAACCTGCGCAAGGAGGGTCCCTTTTACGACCTGCCCATCGCTCTCGGCATCCTCGTCGCCACGGAACAGGTACCTGCGGTGGACACCTCGGAGTATCTGATCGCGGGCGAACTCAGCCTTTCCGGCGCCACCCGGCCCGTGCGCGGAGCCCTCGCCATCGCCCGGCTCGCCCGAAAACTGGGCAAGCGCGGCGTCCTTCTCCCGCCGCTGTCCGCCCGCGAGGCCGCGCTGGTCGAAGGCATCGCCGCCTATCCCGTCGCCTCGCTCGATCAGGCGGTGCGCTTCCTGACCGGCGAAATTGCCATCGCGCCCGTGGAGCACGCGACGGTCATCGCGGTCGCACCAGAGCCCGACGCCGGCGCCTCCGGGGATTTTTCCGAAATCAAAGGCCAGCACGCCCTGCGCCGCGCCGTCGAAGTCGCCGCCGCCGGCGGGCATAATCTATTGATCATCGGGCCACCCGGCGCCGGCAAGTCCATGGTCGCCAAACGCATTCCCGCCATCCTGCCGGACCCGACCTTGGACGAATCGCTTGAGATTCTGAGCATTCACTCCGCCGCCGGACAAACCCTGGACGGCGGCCGCGTCTTCGGCAAACGGCCGGTAAGGGCTCCCCATCACACGATTTCCGATGTCGGCCTGCTGGGCGGCGGCACCATTCCCGGACCGGGTGAAATTTCCCTCGCGCATCACGGCGTGCTCTTTCTCGACGAATTGCCCGAGTTCAAGCGCAGCGCGCTGGAAGTGCTGCGCCAGCCGCTCGAAGACGGCGCCGTTTCCATCTCTCGCAGCGCGGGCAAGGTCACGCTCCCGTGCAGCTTCATGCTCGTCGCGGCGATGAACCCCTGCCCCTGCGGCTATCTCGGCGACTCCCGCCACGAATGCCGCTGCTCACCCTCGCAAATCCAACGTTACCGCGCACGCATCAGCGGCCCCCTGCTCGACCGTATCGATCTGCACATCGAGGCGCCGGCGCTCTCCATCGGAGAACTGCGCGAGGAAAAAACCGGCGAGACATCCGCCTCCATCCGCCAGCGCGTGCAAACCGCCCGTGGCCACCAGCTCGACCGGTTCAAAGGCTCCCGCACCCCGGCCAACGCGCGCATGACCCATGCACAGATCCGCGCGCACTGCCTCATTGATTCGACGCTCGGCGACCTGTTGCAACAAGCCATGGAGCAACTCTCGCTTTCCGCCCGCGCCTATGACCGCATTCTCAAGGTCGCACGCACCATTGCCGATCTGGCGGCCTCCGCCCGTATCGAGGCTCCTCACCTGCTGGAAGCCATCCAATACCGCAGCTTGGACCGGAATCTTTTTTACTAATCCCGTTCTTGACGACGGCCGACAAAACCCAACTCTCTGCCGTTCCAACAGACGCCCTCATCGTCTATCGGTTAGGACAAGGGATTCTCAATCCTTAAAGCGGGGTTCAACTCCCCGTGGGGGCACCACTTTAAAAAACGACCCATGGGGTCTCTCGAAAAAGCCGCCCGGCACCGGGCGGCTTTTTTCGTCCCCGCGGAATTGCCTTCTCCCCGCGTCCGCCTTCCTTCGGCCAAACCTCCCGCTTGCCCCGCCCGGGCATCCGATCACACTCCTTTTTACTTCTATGAAAAACGACGTCGTTCTCGTCCTTGTCAAAGGCGTGATGCCCACCGCCAACGGGTGCGCCGTTTTCATCGGTAACGAGGAAAAGACGTTTGTCATCTATGTGGATCATTCCGTCGGCAATGCCATCCAGATGACCCTCGACGGCGTGAAAAAAGAGCGGCCGCTGACCCACGACCTGATCGCCCACATCCTCACCGGCCTCGGCGCGGAACTCGACCACGTCGTCATCAATGACGTCAACGACGGCACGTTCTTCGCCCGCGTCCTCCTGCGCATGGAAAACGAGCTGGGCAAAAAAATCGTCGAGCTCGACGCCCGCCCCAGCGATTCCACCGTCCTGGCGCTCCAGCACAAACGTCCGATTTTCGTCGCCCGCAAGGTTTTCGACGCCGTCGAGGACATGACCGAAATTCTTGAGCGCGTCCTCCGCCAGCAGGCCGAGGAGCCCGACGAGGACGAGCCCGAGGAAGAGGGGAAATAAGGCCCCCGCATCGTGTCTTCCGTCCCTGTCTCCCGTTCCGCCCCCCTGCCCGCGCCGCTCGTCCCGGACGCGCCGCTCACCGCACTCGCGCCGATGCAGGATGTCACCGATCTCGCCTTCATGGGCGTGATCGCCCACTACGGCGCGCCCGATTATTTCTTCACCGAGTTCTTTCGGGTTCACGCCCAGTCGCGGCCGGAAAAACATATCCTCCGGTCGATCGATGAAAATCGGACAGGCCGCCCCGTCTTCGCACAGCTCATCGGCGAGGACATCCCCCATCTGGTCCGCACCGCCCGGGAACTGCTCTGCCATCCCGTCGCGGGCATCGACCTCAACATGGGCTGCCCGGCACCCAAGGTTTATAAGAAAAACGTCGGCGGCGGGCTCCTGCGCGATCCGGAAAAAGTCGACGAGATCCTCGGCGCCCTCCGCGACGCCAGCCCCGGCCTCTTCACGGTGAAGATGCGCATCGGCTTCGATACGACCGTCCACTTCGAACGCATTCTCGATCTGCTCAACAAGCACTCCGTCGATCTCCTGAGCCTGCACGGCCGCACGGTGAAGGAAGGTTATCGCAGCGACGTCCATTACGACTTCATCGCCCGCGCCGTGGAACGCGTGAAATGCCCCGTGCTCGCCAACGGCAATCTCACCTCCGCCGCGACCGCCGTGCGCGTGCAGGGCGAGACCAAGGCCGCCGGCGTGATGATCGGTCGCCATGCCATCCGCAATCCATGGATTTTCCGGCAGTGCCGCGAACGCTTTTCCGGCCAGCCGGTGTCCGCCGTCACCCTGTCCGATGTGCGCGAATACGTGGAGCGCCTCTATCGGGCGACCCAGCAACCCGGCCTGGCGGAAGTTTACCACGTCAACAAGATGAAGAAGTACCTCAACTTCGTCGGCCAGGGCGTGGACGCGACCGGCGCGTTTTTGCACGAGATGCGCCGCACCGAAACCGAACGGCAGCTCTTCGAGATCTGCGACCGCCATCTGTTGGCCGAGCCGGGCAGGATTTTCGCCGACGAACCTTACCCCGGAGTCATCGCGCGCCCCAATTGCGAAACCCCGTCCGCCGACGCGGATGGTTGCTCGCTCGAAAGCATCACGGCGTAGGAATTCCTTTTTCCGCGGCCATACCGGATCTTCATGCCGGCAGATGCCGACCGCCTGAACGACGGATCAAAAAAAAAGACCGGCCTACGGCTCACTCCAAACCGAGCACCTTGCGACCGTCGGACGAGATCATTTGCGGCGTCCAAATTGGATCCCAAACGATATGCACCCGGGCGGCTTCAACGGTGGGCAGCGCGGCTATTTTTTGCCGGGCATCCTCCGCGATCACCGGTCCCATGCCGCAGCCTTGCGCGGTGAGCGTCATCTTGACCTCGACCGCATGACCGCCCGCCGGCGTTTTCTCGATGCTCAGATCATAAACCAGGCCGAGGTCCACGATGTTGACCGGAATCTCCGGATCGAAACACGTTTTCAACGCGCTCCACACCGCCTGCTCACTGAACGCTCCGGCCACGCCACCCGCCGGCGCGTCGAGCTGGCCCACCTCAAAACCACCCAAAGCATCGGCGTGCTCGCGCTGAATGCGGAACAGTCCCTGGTCCGTGCGCACGGTGACGCTGCCGCCGAGCGTCTGCATGACATGAGCCGACGTGCCGGCCGGCAGAGTGATCACATCGCCGGCCGGAATGACGGTGCCGGGGATGTCGCGGGTGAGAATATGTTCGGAAGCCATGATGAGGTCGGTCAGCGCACGATGATATCCACCGGCAGGCGAGCGTAAACGCCACTCGGATCATTAAACTGGTCGAGCACCTGCGCCTGCTCCTTGAAACGTGAAACCACCTGGGAAACCACGCCCGCGCGAGCATCCGCCGCGGGATGTTCCCGTTCAAACAAGGCGGACAGCTTTTCCGCGAGCGACTTTGCCTGGGGGAATTCCTGCAGGGCGTAATGCCCGCCCAGCCCCGACTCCTTCGCGGCATAGGCGATGGCGGCGTCCAGACCGCCCAGTTCGTCAACGAGCCCGAGCTTCACCGCTTCGGCGCCGGACCAGACGCGGCCCTCGGCGATTTTGCGCACCGCCGCCGGATCGAGGTGGCGGCCTTCGGCGACCTTGCGAATGAACTCCCCGTAAATCCAATCCACCATGCGCTGGAAAAGCGCCAGCTCCTCGGGCGACTTGGGGCGGGAAATCGTGAAAAGGCCGGCATGACGGCCGGTCTGGACGCGGTCCCAAGTGAGTCCGAGATCGTTGGCCAGCTTTTGAACGTCAAAGTGGATGCCCACGACGCCGATCGATCCGGTGATCGTGGTCGGCTCGGCAAAGATGCGACGGCTGTAGGCCGAAATCCAATACCCGCCCGAGGCGGCGTAGCTGCCCATCGAAATGACGACCGGCTTCACCGCCTGCGCCAGGCGGATCTCGCGCTGGATATGCTCGGAGGCGGTGGCGGAACCGCCGGGACTGTTCACGCGCAGGACGATGGCCTTGACGTTGTCGTCCTGCCGGAGACGCCGCAGCTCGCGGGAAAACCTGGCTCCGCCCACTTCACCGACCTGGCCTTCGCCGTCGACAATCGCCCCCTCAGCGTAAAGCACCGCAATGGTGCCGGCATTATGCGAGGATTCCACGGTGTCCTTCGCCAGCGTGCCGGCGTATTCCCCGATGCTGATCTGCGTGAAGGGCTCGGTCGCACCGGCTTTTCCGGTGGCTTTTTTCAGCTTCGCCAGAATCTCGTCGCGGTAGGCAAGCCGGTCCACCAACCCGCTCTGCACGGCGACCTCGGGGCGGATCAGGCCCTCGTTGTCCACGAGCCCCTGCAGAGCGGCGGCGGGCATATTGCGATCCTGCGCCAAATCGGTGACAAGATCGCCCCAGACGTCATCGAGCAGTTTCTGCAACTGCTCGCGATTTTCAGGACTCAGATCCTTGCGCACGAAAGGCTCCGCGTAAGATTTGTAAATGCCGGACTTGGTCACCTGCACGCCGACGCCGAAACGCTCGAACGCACCGGCATAGAACATCGGTTCCGTCGCAAGGCCTGGCAGCACCAGCGTGCCGTAGGGATCAAGCGCAAGATCGGTGGCGCCCGCCGCCAGATAGAGATCGCGGGCGGTCGCGAAATCCAAATACGCGACCACCGGCTTGCCCGCGGCCTTGAAGTCCGAGAGCGCAGCCCGCACTTCCTTGAGCGCGGCAAAACCGGTGCCGTAACCCGACGGCTCCAGACTGCCCGTCAGCAACACGCCCGCGATGCGCTTGTCCCGGGCCGCCTCCCTCAACGCCCGCGTGACCAGCCGCAGTTGCAAAGTCTGCGGCGTGTCATCCCCTGATAAAAGCGCAGTGAAGCCCGAGCGGCTCGAATCCGCCGGCGTGTCCGTAAGATTGGCCCGCAGATCGAAGACAAGATATGAGCCGGAGTGAACCATCACATTTTTTTCATTCACCGTGGATGCCGCGATGAATAAAACCAGGCCCAATCCGCACAATCCGACCAAGGCGATGGCCAGTGCGGCCAGGGTGCCCAGCAGCGAGGCAAAAAAATTCTTCATAGGAGTGCCGCAGCGTAGGCACGGCGGAAAACCTGGCAACCCCGGGCTTAAAATGCACGCGACCGGAAAGCCCGCCGAACGCAGTCGCCGTTACGCAAGCGTAACTTCGTCAATTTCCCGCAGCATCGGGTTTGATGTTGGTCCAGAGGTCTGCCTTAACTGCGACCATGAGTGAGCAAATCGAAATGCTGACATCCAACCGCAAGGCGCTAACGATCAATCTCGACGACGCCAAGTACGGCACGCTCGCCGAAATCGGCGCCGGCCAGGAGGTGGCGCGCATTTTTTTCCAGGCGGGCGGCGCGGCCGGCACCATCGCGAAATCGATGTCGGCCTACGACATGACCTTCAGCGACGCGATCTACGGCAAGGCCCCGCGCTACGTCTCGCGCGAGCGTCTCGTCACCATGCTGGACCATGAGTACGGCTTGCTCATCGAGCGCCTCGCCGCCAAACGCGGCGACACCAGCACGTTCTTCGTCTTCTCCGACACGGTCGCGGCCAAGAGTTTTCGCGGCAATAACGAGTGCCACGGATGGATGGGCATCCGCTTTCAGACCGAGCCGCACGGCCCGCCCAACGAAATCATCATCCACGTCCGCATGTGGGACAAGGACAACGTCCTCCAGCAGCAGGCGATCGGCGTGGTGGGAACCAACCTCATCTACGGCGCGTTTTTTTATCGCGAGAACCTTGGCCGCCTCATCCAGTCGCTCGTCGACAACGTCGGCGCCGATCGCATCGAAGTCGACATGATGAAGCTGTCCGGCCCGGCTTTCCAGTCCGTCGACAACCGCCTCGTCTCGCTGTACCTCGTCCAGCATGGGCTGACCAACGCCGTGATGTTCGGCACCAATCGCGACGTGCTCCAGCCGTCCGAGGTGCTTTACAAGAAGGCGATCCTCGTCGAGCGCGGCAGCTTCCGCCCCGTCACCCACGTCAACGTCGACATGCTCAACTGCGCCTGCGCCCAGTTCATGCAGGAACCTGCGGTGAAGGGGAAGGAAGTCATCGTGCTCATGGAGATCACCATGAACAACCTGCTCGCCGCCGGCGGACTCGACGCGCAGGACTTCCTCTCCCGCGTCGATCTGCTCGGCGACATCGGCTTCACGGTGCTCATCTCCAACTACTCCGAGTATTACCGTCTCACGTCCTACTTCCGTCGTTACACGAAGGAGATGATCGGCGTCGCCATGGGCATCAACAACCTGCTGGAGGTGTTCAACGAGAAATATTACGAGCACCTCGCCGGCGGCATCCTGGAAAGCTTCGGCCGTCTCTTCCGCAACGACGTGAAGCTCTATATCTACCCGATGCAGCAAAAGGCCTTCGATCGCTACCTGGTCGAGGGACACCCCGCGGCCGACGAGCCCGTCGGTTCCTCCTTCGCCGCCAGCGTGCTCATCACCGCCAAAAACCTCCAGGTGGACGCCCACCTCACCAACCTCTACGCGCACTTGCTGGAAAACCACTACATCGAGTGCATCGTGGGCTTCGATCCCAAGATCCTCTCCATCTTCTCCCGCGACGTGCTCCAGCGTATCCGCGCCGGCGATCCCTCCTGGGAAAAAATGGTGCCGGAGACCGTCGGTCAGGCCATCAAGAAGCGCCATCTCTTCGGCTACGGCGAACAGCCCGCGCTGCCCGCGACGAGCTGACCGCGATCTTCGCGCGCCGACCCCTCAGTCCGCCCGGTTAATGTCCATCCCGTCACCCAAGGCCGGTCCGCACCCACGCAACCGGCACCGCGCCCGCTACGATTTTCCCGCACTCCGGCGGACCTGCCCGGAGCTGGCGCGTTTCATCGGGCCGCACCCCGAAGGCGGTGACACGATCGATTTCTCCGATCCCGTGGCCGTGACCGCGTTGAATCGCGCGCTGTTGATCCATGACTACGGCCTCGCCCGCTGGGACATCCCGCCCGGCTACCTGTGCCCGCCCATTCCCGGACGCGCCGATTATCTTCATCACGCGGCCGACCTGCTTGGCGATGGCGATGACGCGCTCATCCCCCGTGGACCCGCCGTCACCGTCCTCGACATTGGCGTGGGCGCCAACTGCATCTATCCCATCCTCGGCGTGCGGGAGTACGGCTGGCGCTTCGTCGGCACGGATATCTCCCCCGTCGCAATAAACTGGGCCCGCCAACTCGTCGCGGCCAATCCCGTGCTGGCCGGAAAAATCGAATGCCGCCTGCAATCCTCCCCGGCGGATATTTTCAAAAACATCGTGCGCTCCGGCGAGGTGTTCGATCTCTCCGTCTGCAATCCGCCCTTCCACGCCTCCGCGAAGGAAGCCGCGGCGGGCACGCTGCGCAAATTGCGAAATCTCGGCCTCGGCGGCGGCAAGACCGGCGCGCCCATCCTGAATTTTGGCGGGCGGGACGCGGAGCTTTGGTGCGACGGTGGCGAATCCGCATTCGTGCGCCGCATGATCGCCCAGAGCGCGCAACTGCCCCGGCAATGCCTCTGGTTCACGTCCCTCGTCTCGAAACGCGGCAGTCTCCCGGTCATTTATCGAGCCCTCCAGACGGCGCGGGCGGCCGACGTGCGTACCGTCCCGATGGCCCAGGGCCAGAAAAACAGCCGCCTCGTCGCCTGGACGTTCCTCACGGCGGCCGAACGCCGCGAGTGGCGGTGCCGACGGTGGGCCTGAGACGCGCCCGCGGCGTTAATTCGCGCTTCCGTGTTCCGCCGGTTCCCTTTTAGCTCCCGCGCTTATCCATGCGCTTCCATAAATACCACGCCCTCGGCAACGATTACATCGTCCTCGATCCGGTTGACTTTCCCCAATGGAAACCGGCTCCGACCGTCGACCAAATTCGCGTCGTCTGCCATCGCAACTTCGGCGTCGGCTCCGACGGCATCCTGTGGGGCCCGCTGCCTTCGCAAAAAAGCGAGTTTGGCCTGCGCATCTTTAACCCCGACGGCTCCGAGGCGGAAAAATCGGGCAACGGCCTGCGCATCTTTTCGCGTTATCTCTGGGACCAGAAACTCGCGAAAAATCCCGTCTTCACCGTCGAGACGCCCGGCGGTCACGTCCAGTCGGTCATCAAGGACGACGGCCGGCTCATCACCGTGGACATGGGCAACGTCAGCTTCACCAGCACAAAGATCCCCCACGTCGGCCCCGAGCGCGAAGTCCTCAACGAAAACATTTCCGTCCTCGACCGCACGTTCACCTACTGCTCGGCCACCATCGGCAATCCGCATTGCGTGATCCCCCTCGATGCGATCTCGCCCGAACTCGCCCACCGTTACGGGCCGCACTTGGAAACGCATCCCAATTTTCCGCGCAAGACCAACGTCCAGTTCCTGAAGATCATCGATCGCGCGAACATCCAGATCGAAATCTGGGAACGCGGCGCCGGTTACACGCTCGCCTCGGGCAGCAGTTCCAGCGCCTCGGCCGCCGTCGCCCACAAGCTCGGCTTGGTTGACGCCAACGTCACCGTCCACATGCCGGGCGGGAAAATCGGCATCGAGATCGGCGCGGGCTTTTCCATCCGCATGACCGGTTCCGTCAACAAGGTCGCCGAAGGCGTGATGCATCCGCAGTTGTTCGAAGTGAAGATCTGACCGGCGCGCAAATCCCGTTGCCGCCGGTGCTTCGCTTCCGCTAGCTGGTGGCAATGGGATGGCTATCCGACTTCTTCCGCCTGGCGTGGGGACTTCTTTATTGGAACGCGCGGAAGAGTTTTTATCGGCTGCGCCGGGGCCGTTCCGCCTGTCCGTGCCAGGACCCCAGCGACTCGGGCCGCGCTTGGGAAACGCATTGCAACGCCGTGGTGTACTGGAGGAAGGCCTCCCGCTTCCGGCGGGTTTGCCCGCTGCTTCGGCAAGATCCGACTTTCGGCTGGCGATGCTCGGCCAATCAGGCCGACGTACGACCTTTCTGGTTACGCGCGCTGGGCTTCTATGGGGCGGGATTCACGGCGCTCTACCTTGCCGGCACGATCGGCGCCTTCACCCTGTTGCGCTCGTCCGGCTACGGCGTCACCTACGCCAACATTGCCTGGCCTGCCGCTTGGTCGGAATTTCGGACGATACGGGCGGAATTCTTTTTTGAAAAATTTCAAACCGCTTACGCCCGGGGAGACATTCGTGAAGGGCTCCTCTCCCTCTCGCTGGCTTACAACCTCGATTCGCAAAACTATCGGGCCGGCCGGCTGCTGGCCCAGCTCTATCAAGGCGCCCAGCCCGCGCTTTCCGACCAGGTGTACCGCCGGCTGCTGGCCGAGCATCCCGAGGAGGCCGAAGCGACCGCGCAGGCGTTTTTTCGCTCCTTGCTGGCGCGCGGTGATTTCCCGGCCATCCAGACACTCGCCCGCGACCGCATTCTCGCCACTCCGGGCCGTGCCTCCGCGTGGCTAAACGCGCTGTTTTTCGCCAACCAGCGCACCGGAGATGCCGCCGTGCTCGACGAACTCCTCAACGCCACCGCCGACGCCCGTTTTTCTCTCGACACTCACACCGTGCTCATGCTCGCCGTCCGGCTGCGCACCACGCCACCCGAGGAGGGGCGGCGCCATCTGCTCGCCAGCGCCGCCGGCGGAGTCTCCGGCTACCCCTTGTACTTTATCTGCCGCGAGCTGCTTGCACGCGGGTTTCACCAAGACGCGCTCGCACTCCTCGATCAGGAGAGCGGCCTCGAGCCTCGCGATCGCACCGCGCTTCGCCTGGACGCCTTGGCGGCGGGAGGCTGGAACAACGCGCGGCGACGGGAAGTTGAAGGCCTGCTCGTTGCGCCACCGACGGCGGCCACGGTGGAACTGCTCAGCGCCCACCTTATCCGGCGACCCGACCCGACGTTGTTGGAAGTTCTGTGCGCCCGCCTCGATCCCTCGCCGCTGCCGGCCGTGGAGGCCAATTATCCCGCCTATCTTGCGATCTTTTGCGCGGCGGGAGTGAACAAGAACGAAGCGCGGCTCCGCTGGGCCTCCGATCGTCTCAAGGAAATCATTCACACCAGCTCCCGCCGGCTCGACGCCGTCGGCGCGTGGATGCTGGCGGATCGACAACCCGGTGGCATCGAAAACCAGCTCCCTTCGCTTCAACCCTTGTCGTTGGAGATCAGTTACGCCTTGCTTTCCCACTACTCTCCGGCGCCCGCGACGGCCGGCGCTTTCTGATGCCCCCCGCCCCCTCATCTTCGTCAAGCCGGTCGATCGCCTCCTTCGGTGTGCTCGCGCTGGCCGGACTGCTGACTGCCGCGCTGAGCGTACTGCTGTGGCCGCAATGGCGGCACAATCCCGACCTCTCCCACGGCCTGTTCATGCCGGCGATTTTCCTCCTGCTGGTTTATGAAAGCCGGCGGCGTGGCCCCGGGCGCTACCTGCCCGAGACGCCTCTCGTCAAAACCCTGCGCGTCATCGCCGTCTTCGGCGGACTCGCGCTGGTGACGCTGGGCGGGCTCTTCGCTGCCGCCGTCGGCTGGTCGCATGCGCTGGTGGATTTCGTGCTCGCCGCCGCGCTGGCTGTGTTGTTGTTCGCCGCGCTGCTCTGGCTCGCGGGCGACACCGTGCGCCGCGTACCGTTCAATTGGACTTCTCTGGTGGCGGTCGGCCTGTGGCCTCTCAGTGCGCCCATTCCGCCCGGCACCTACCAGCACATCACCTTGAGCCTGCAATTGTGGGTAACCCAGGCCGTCGTGCACGGGCTCCATTTGCTGGGCATTCCTGCCACCACGATGGGCAACGTCATCGAGCTCGCCCACACCCAGGTCGGCGTCGAAGAGGCCTGCAGCGGTGTGCGCAGTCTCATTTCCTGCCTGGTGGCCGGATTCTTTTTTTCCGCCACGCTCGTACGCCAGCCTTGGGCGCGCGCCCTGCTCATCGCGATCTCCGCGCCATTGGCCGTGGCCATGAACCTGCTGCGCTCGTTCACCCTCACTCTCTTCGCGAATGCGGGCGTGGACATCGGGGGGCTTTGGCACGACCTCACCGGCTTCGCCGTGCTGGGTGGAACGGCCCTGATCCTCGGTGGTCTCGCGCTATGGCTCGAGGACGAGCGCGTTCCCGCCGCGCCGCCCCAACCCGCCGCACCGGCCTCCGGCTCCGGCGGCTGGGGCGTTCCCGCCGGCCTGGCCGCCGCCGGCCTCCTCGTAGCATTTTTCGCTTTCAACACGCACAGCACCCCGCGAACGAACGCCACCGTCGCCCCCGATTTGGAGCGCATCCTGCCAGCCACCGTCCCCGGCTGGCAGGTGATCACTACCGGCGATCTTTACCGCTTTTCCGCCACGCTCGAAACCGACCGCCTCGTCCAGCGCACCTATGTGCGCAATGCGACCTCCGGCGGTCCCCCGCTCCAGGTCACCGTCTATCTTGCGTATTGGGCGGCCGGACAGGTGCCGGTGAGCGCCGTCTCCGCGCACACGCCGGAGGCCTGCTGGCCGGGCAGCGGCTGGACGGCCCGCCCGCAACCGGTCGTGCCCTCTCCTTTTCGCACGGGCAACCGCGTCCTGCCGGCGCCGGAATACCGCCTGTTCGCCAGCGCGGATTATCCACAGCACGTCTGGTATTGGCATCTCTATGACGGACGACCGATCGTGCAAATCGATCCCCGCTCTCCCCGGGCGCTGCTCGCGCTCGCCCTGCGTTACGGATTCCGCACGGCGGGCGACCAGCTCTTCGTGCGCATTTCCAGCAACCAGCCCTGGGATGCCCTGCAAAACGACCCGCTGGTCATCGAGGTGCTCTCCCGCCTCCGCCCTTTCGGACTTTGACCCATGTTGTTTCGCCTCACCACCCGCGAACGTTACGCGCTCGGCGTTATCGCCCTGTTGATCGCCCTCGGTCTGCTCGGCCTCGCCGTACTGTGATTGCCGGCGGACCGGCGCTTATTCCGGTTGATTTGCCCGCCGAAACACCGAAGCTCGCCCCACTTCGATGCGCCCGTGCGTTACAGCCGTGATGGCCTTTGCTTTCTCCCTCCTGTGACCGCCTTTCGCCTCCTTTCCTCATGAATGCCGCTCCCTCCGCCGCGATCATTCCGCCCGACGAAGAACAACACGCCATCGACGCGCAGATCCTCCAGCGCGTGGCCGCCGGCGATGCCTCCGCCCTCGGCGAGCTCTACGACCGCTGGAGTCCGGCGTTGCTCGCCGTCATCCGCCTCGCCCTCCCTGGCAACCCGAAGGCCGAGGATGTGCTCCACGACGTGTTCGTGACGATTTGGGACAAGGCTAACGATTTCGAGGCTTCCCGCGGACACGCCTACCCTTGGGCACTGATGCTCACCCGCAACCGCCTCCGTGAAATTCCCGGAGCCGACCTCCGTGTCGCGCCCGAGGCGATCTCTGACGGCGAACATCATCCCGTTGCCAAGCCCGCGCCCTCCCTCCCGGCTCCCTCGGCAGAGTTGCGCCAACGCATCCTCGCCTCCATCGCCGCTCACTCGACGACCTCCCCCGATCACGTCGTGCCGTTCTTTCTGCCTGCATGGACTGCCTGGGCCGCCGCCGGTGTCTTCGCCCTCGCCTCCGGTTTTTTCGCCATCAAGAGCTTCAACGTCCGCGGCCAGTTCCAGTCGCTTCGCGAGAACGAACGGCTCGCCCGCATCGAGGCCCAAAGTCTGCACAACCTCCTCGAGGCCGAGCGCCTGCTCTCCCGTCAGCAAATCGATGCCCTCAAGTTTGCCCAAATCGATGCAAGCGCCCTGCGCACCGCTCTCTCCGAGCTGAAAAACAAAACCGCGCTCACCGAGTTGAAAATCTCCCTGCTGGCGGCCCCCGCCGCTCGCAACACGCCCACCGCCCGCGCCGTCGCCGTCTGGAATCCCCGCACGCAAGAAGGCCTCTGCGCCATCTCGGGGCTTCCGATTCCTCCCGCCGGCCAGGATTACCAACTCTGGATCGGCGCCACGCCCGTCAACGTGGTGACGGTCGATCCCGCGACAGGCTCCGCCCGCGTTGTCTTTAAAACCAGCGCCGAAACCCAACATCCGCTCGTCTTCACCCTGACGCTCGAACGTCAAGGCGGCGCCTCCACAGCCGAAGGCCCCGTCGTCCTCCGCGGCGAGTGAACGTCAACCCCTTTTCCGTCCGGCGTTTCGCGCGCGCCTGACCCAACTTGCGCCTTGTCACCTGCGCCCGCGCCGCGAAGCCTCTTTCCCCTATGGTCATCAAACCCAAAGTCCGTGGATTCGTCTGTGTCACCGCTCATCCCGCCGGCTGCGCCGCCCATGTCCAGGAGCAGATCGACTACGTGAAGGCCAAGGGTCCGCTCAAGAACGGCCCCAAGAAGGTCCTCGTGATCGGCGCCTCCACCGGCTACGGCCTCGCCTCGCGCATCGGCGCCGCCTTCGGCTCTGGCGCCGCGACCATCGGCGTCTTTTTCGAGCGTCCCTCCGAACCCGACAAGACCGCCACCCCCGGCTGGTACAACACCGCCGCCTTCACCAAGGCCGCGAAAGCCGCCGGTCTGTATGCCAAAAATTTCAACGGCGACGCCTTCTCCGACGCCCTCAAAACCGAGGTCCTCGCCGCCATCAAGCGCGACCTCGGCCAGGTTGACCTCATCGTCTACTCCCTCGCTTCCCCCCGCCGCACGCACCCCAAGACCGGCGTCACCCACAAGTCCACCCTCAAGCCCGTCGGCCAGACCTACTCCAATAAGACCGTCGATACCGACAAGGGCATCGTCAGCACCGTCACCATCGAGCCGGCCAACGAGGCCGAGATCGCCGACACCACCGCCGTCATGGGCGGCGAAGACTGGGAAATGTGGATCAACGCTCTCGCCGACGCCAACCTCCTGGCTCCCGGCGCCACCTCCGTTGCCTACTCCTACATCGGACCCGAGCTCACCTGGCCCATCTACAAAAACGGCACCATCGGCCTTGCCAAAAACGATCTCGAGCGCGCCGGGAAAGCCATTAATGCCACCCTCAAGACCATCGGCTACGGCCGTGCCTTCATCTCCGTCAACAAGGCCCTCGTCACCCAGGCCAGCTCCGCCATCCCTGTCGTCCCGCTCTACATTTCGATCCTCTACAAGATCATGAAATCGAAGGGCACGCACGAAGGCTGCATCGAGCAGATCGACCGCCTTTTCCGCACGCAGATGTACGGCGGCACCGGCCTTGAATTCGACAATGCCGGCCGCGTGCGCATCGACGACTGGGAAATGAAGCCCGATGTCCAGGCCGCGGTCGCAAAACTCTGGCCCGAGGTCACCACCGAGAATCTCGCCGCGCTCACCGACATCGCCGGCTACCGCACCGAGTTCCTGAAGCTCTTCGGTTTCGGTCTTCCCGGCATCAACTACGAGGCCGACATCGATCCGCATGTCGAATTGCCCGCCTGACCGCAGGCCTTGGGACCTCTGAGTCTTTTTCGATCCCCCGACGCCCGGCCTCACCGCCGGGCGTTTTTATTCCGCGAACAAATTTGAAACCAGAAGCCTGCGCCTGCCTGGGTTATCTCCACCCAGGCAGGCAGGCGATTCAGTAGCGGTAGTGGTCGGGCTTGTAGGGGCCTTCGACAGGGACGCCGAGGTACTCGGCTTGGGACGAGGTGAGAACGGTGAGCTTGGCGCCGATCTTTTCGAGGTGCAGACGGGCGACCTCCTCGTCGAGGTGCTTGGGCAGGCGATACACGCCGACCTTGTAGGTGTCCTTGTTCTTCCAGAGATCGAGCTGGGCGAGTGTCTGGTTGGTGAAGGAGTTGGACATCACGAACGAAGGATGTCCGGTGGCGCAACCAAGGTTCACGAGACGGCCTTCGGCGAGCAGGTAGATGCTGTTGCCGTTGGGGAACGTGAAGAGATCGTACTGGGGCTTGATGGTGACGCGCTTGACGCCGGGCGCCTTGTAGAGGCGGTCAACCTGGATCTCGTTGTCGAAATGGCCGATGTTACAGACGATGGCCTGGTCCTTCATCTTCGAGAGATGCTCGAGGGTGATGATGTCCCGGTTGCCGGTCGTGGTGACATAGATGTCGGCGATACCGAGGGTGCTCTCGATGGTGTTGACCTCGAAACCTTCCATCGCGGCCTGGAGGGCGTTGATCGGGTCGATCTCGGTGACGATAACACGAGCGCCAAAGCCCTTCAGGGAGAAGGCGGAGCCCTTGCCGACATCGCCATAGCCGCACACGCAGGCGACCTTGCCGGCGATCATGACATCGGTGGCGCGCTTGAGACCGTCGGCGAGGGATTCACGACAGCCGTAGAGGTTGTCGAACTTCGACTTGGTGACGGAGTCGTTGACGTTAATCGCGGGGACGCGGAGCTTCCCCTTTTCGAGCATCTGGTAGAGGCGGTGTACGCCCGTGGTGGTCTCCTCGGAGACGCCACGCCACTCCTTGGCCATCGTGCTCCAGCGGAGAGGATCCTCGGCGTGAACTTTCTTGAGAAGGTCTTTGATGACCTGCTCCTCATGGGACGCGGAAGGGGTGTTGACCCAATCGCTGCCCTCTTCGAGTTCGCAACCTTTGTGGATGAGGAGAGTGACGTCGCCGCCGTCGTCGACGACGAGCTGCGGCCCCTTGTTGCCGGGGAAGGTCACGGCCTTGAGGGTGAGCTCCCAATACTCCTCGAGCGTCTCGCCCTTCCAGGCGAAGACGGGCACGCCGGCGGCGGCGATAGCCGAGGCGGCATGATCCTGGGTCGAGAAGATGTTGCACGAGGCCCAGCGAACGTCGGCGCCGAGTTCCACGAGGGTCTCGATGAGAACCGCGGTCTGGATCGTCATGTGCAGGGAGCCGGTGATGCGCACACCCTTGAGGGGCTTGGCGGGACCGTATTTGCGGCGAACGGAAACGAGGCCGGGCATTTCGTGCTCGGCGACGTTGATTTCCTTGCGACCCCATTCGGCGAGGCCGAGGTCGCGCACGATAAAGTCCTGGCCCTTGGGGGCGGAGGTGAGAAGAGACATGACGTTAGGATTTAAATTAAGGATTTCGCGCAAAACGCGCTTCACTTGATGGCGGCGCGGAGGGCGGCGGCCTTGTTGGTCTGCTCCCAAGGGAGACCGGCCTTGCCGAAGTGACCGTAGTTGGTCGTCTGCCGGTAAATCGGGCGGAGGAGGTCGAGCTGAGCCACGATGGCGGCGGGCTTGAAGTTGAAAACCTTCGTGACGGCGGCGGAGATCTTCTCGTCGGCGACCTTGCCCGTGCCCTTGGTGTCCACGTAGACGCTTACGGGCTCGGGATGGCCGATGGCGTAGGCGACCTGGAGCTCGACGGCGTCGGCCAAACCGGCGGCGACGATGTTCTTGGCCACCCAGCGGCACATATAGGCGGCCGAGCGGTCGACCTTGGAAGGATCCTTGCCGGAGAAGGCGCCGCCGCCGTGACGGCCCCAGCCGCCGTAAGTATCCACGATAATCTTACGACCGGTGAGACCGGAGTCGCCCTGCGGGCCGCCGACGACGAAACGACCGGTGGGGTTGATGAGAAACTCGGTCTTCTTCGTGAGAAGCGAAGCGGGGATGACCTTCTTGATGACGTTCTTGATGAGGTACGCCTCGATCTCGGCGTGCTTCACGTCCTCGGTGTGCTGGGTCGAGATGACGACATTGACGACCTCGACGGGCTTGCCGTCGACGTAGCGGACGGAGACCTGGGACTTGGCGTCGGGGCGGAGCCACTTGACCTTGCCGCTCTTGCGCACGGCGGTGAGGGCCTTGCCGAGATTATGCGCGAAGATAATCGGCGTGGGCATGAGCTCGGGGGTCTCATTGCAGGCAAAACCGAACATGAGCCCCTGGTCGCCCGCACCCTGCTCGGCGTGCTTTTTGCCCTCGGCCTTGCGCGTGTCGACGCCCTGCGCGATGTCGGCGGACTGGGCGGTGAGATAGTTGTTGATGAAAACGGTGTCGGCGTGAAACACGTCGTCGTCGTTAACGTAACCAATGTCGCGGATGGCGTCGCGAATGACTTTGCCGACATTGATGACCTCCTCGATGGACTTCGTCTTGCCGGTCTTCTTGTCCTGAAGCTTCGGAATGGTGATCTCGCCGCCCACGACGACGACATTGGACTTCACGAAGGTTTCGCAGGCGACGCGCGAAGAGGCGTCAATCGCCAGACAGGCGTCCAGCACGCTGTCGGAAATGAGATCGGCAACCTTGTCGGGATGCCCCTCGCCGACGGACTCGGAGGAAAAAACGAAGGAGTTGGCCATAAGAAAAGGCTGCGACGGAAGCAGTCTTCGCCCAGCCCGGCAAGGCGAATATCAACATATGCGAATGCCATGATACGTGACCAACCACCGTCGTGCCGGCATGCACGCAATTGATCTGCGAGCTCGCTATACGACCAAGGATTTCCGATTTTACACACATGCCCCCGTCCGAAGATTCTGATCTGATCAGACTTAAAGGTCGCAAGATTCTCGTGGTGGACGATGACCGGATCAACATCCGGATCCTTCGAGGAATGCTGCAAGTCGAAGGCTACGACATCTCGGAGGCCGATACCGGCGAAAGTGCGCTGACGCGCTACGACGAAGTGCAACCCGACCTCGTGCTGCTCGACGTGATGTTGCCCGACATGGACGGGTTCGCGGTGTGTCGCGAACTGGGCCGCCGTCATGGCGCGCAGGCCGCCCCGGTGATGTTCATCACGGCGAAGCAGCAGTCCGAGGACATCGTCGAGGGCTTCAGCGCGGGCGGCGTGGATTACGTGGCCAAGCCGTTTCGGCAAAAGGAAGTCGTGGCCCGCATCCGCACGCACCTGCAAATCCGGCTGCTGCTCGCAACCCAGCGCCAGTTCGTGAATCAGCTGAGCCAGGCAAACACGGCCAAAAACAAGTTTCTCGGCATGGCCGCGCACGACCTGCGCAATCCCCTCGCCTCCATCCGCGGCCTCACGGAATTCCTGCGCGACGGTACGGTCGGCGAACTCAGCGCCCCGCAACTCGAGCTGCTGGAGCTCATCCATCAGGCGAGTCAGAACATGATCTCGCTGGTCAATGACCTGCTCGATGTCGCCACGATCGAGGCGGGCGAACTCCGCCTGACCCTCGCGCCCGTCGCCCTCGGCATGCTCATCGAAAAATCGGTCACGTTGAACGCAATGGAGGCCGCGCGCAAAAAAACCCACATCGTTTTCGAGGAGCACACGGCGAATCCCGAGCTCAAGCTCGATGCGCCCAAGATCCGACAGGTGATCGACAATCTGTTGAGCAACGCCGTGAAGTTTTCGCCGCCCGGCTCCACCGTACGCGTCACCCTGCGCGCCCTGACGGCCGGCGGACACAGCATCTCCGTCCTCGACGAGGGGCCAGGCATTCCCGAAGGCGAGCGCGACAAGCTCTTCAAGGACTTCGGCCGCCTTTCCGTCCAGCCCACCGGCGGTGAAAAAAGCACCGGTCTCGGCCTGGCCATCTGTCGCAAAATCGTGGAAGCCCACGGCGGCACCATCTCCGCCGAAAACCAAGCCGGCCATGGCTGCGAGTTCCGCGTGACCCTTCCCCCTACCCCATGAACTTCAACGGCAAAGTCCTCATCGTGGACGACGAGGCGCACATCCGAAAATACGTCTCACTCATCCTGCGCACCCTTGGCGCGCCGGTGATCATCGAGGCCGGCAACGGCCGCGACGGCTTCGAAGCCTACCAACGCGAACAACCCGATCTCGTCCTCATGGACGTGAACATGCCCGTTCAGGATGGCTTGGAAACGCTCAAGCAGATCCGCGCGCATGACCCCGAGGCCGTGGTCATCATGCTGACCTCGCTCGCCAGCCGGCAGGTCATTGAGGAAGCCGCTCAACACGGTGCCGTTTTTTATCTGCGCAAGGACACGTCGCGCGACGAGATCGTCACGCAACTCCGGGCGATCCTCGGAGAAATTTTCGAAACCGGCGATCCCAGCCCCTCCGCTCCATGAACCCCGTCCATCCCGTTCCCGCCAGTTCCACGGCTGCGCCCGCCGCAGCGTCCGCGTTGCACGAAATCCGCTACTCCCTGCCGGAAATGCTCGCGGAGCTCCAGTTGGAGCGGACAAGCGGCACATTCTCGCAGGGCAAACTTCAGCAGGCTGAAATCGGAAAGCTCTTCCACAACCCCAAGAAGCGCCGTGTCAAAAACACCTAGTTCCCCGTCTTCGCTGGCGGAAAGCATCCGCCGGCTCCCCGGCTTCGCCTTCGGTGGACAGCTCGGCCTACTTGAGGCGCAACATGGCGACGGTCTCCCGTTGTTGCAGGCGGTGATCGAGGCGAAACTCCTCGCCAAGGACGAAGCCTGCCGGTTGCACGCCGATGCGCTCGGCATCGCCTACATCGACCCCTTCGCGTCGGTGATCACGGACGAGGCGATCGCGGCGGTCCCGCTGGAGATCGCCCAGAAGGCCCGCATGGTCGGCCTTTACATCCTCGACGGCGTGCTCACCGCGGCCTTTGCCACTCCGGAGGACGCCAGCCTCGTCAAACGCATCAGCCAGATCGCGCAAATGCCCGTCAGTCCCGTCTTCGCCCTCCCGCGCGAAATCGAGGACACGATCCACATCCAGTATTCCAGCGAAAAAACCATCGAGGAAGGACTGCAGGAACTCGAACGTTCGCGCCTCTTTGACCAGCCCGATCTCGCCACCGACCGCCTCATCGCCATCGCCGACTCCGAGTCGCTGGTGCAGATCCTCGACGAGATCATCTACTACGCCCTGCGCGAACGCGCGACGGACATTCATATCGAACCGCGGGAAACGCAGTCCCATGTGCGCTTCCGCATCGATGGCATGTTGCGCGAGGTTCTCACCTATTCGCGCAAACTCCACCGCGCCTTCATTTCGCGCATCAAGATCCTCTGCAACTTGAACATCGCGGAAACGCGTTTTCCGCAGGACGGACGCTTCAGTCTTTCCGTGGGAACTTCCTCGGCGAATTTCCGCGTTTCCACCATCCCGAGCCAGCATGGCGAGAAGGCCGTGCTCCGCATCCTCGCGATGAGCGGCAAGAAATCGATGCTCACGCTGGAGCGAATGATGATGTCGCAGACCATCCTGCAGCCCTTCCTCCGGCTTATTCAGAACCCCAACGGCATCATCTTTGTCACCGGCCCCACCGGCTCGGGTAAGACCACCACGCTCTATTCCGCTCTTCACGAAATCAACAAGCCCGACGTCAACATCTCGACGATTGAAGATCCCATCGAGATCCAGCTCGAGGGGGTGACCCAAACGCAGGTCAATACTCACATCGACCTTCATTTCGACACCGTCCTGCGCGCGCTGCTGCGCCAGGATCCCGACGTGATTCTCATCGGCGAAATTCGCGACTTGGAAACCGCCAAGATCGCCACCGAGGCGGCGCTCACCGGACACATTGTCTTCGCCACGCTCCACACCAGCACCGCGGCGCAGGCCATCGTGCGTCTGCTGGAAATCGGGGTGGCCCCCTACATGGTGGCGCCCTCCGTCATCGGCGTCCTCGCCCAGCGCCTGGCCGCGCGCATCTGCGACAACTGCAAGGAGCCCTACATCCCCTCACCCGAGGTGTTGCGCAAATATTTCAAGGAGGACGGACTCGGCGAAGTTTCCTTTTTCCGCGGCCGTGGTTGCAAATCGTGTCGAGGGACCGGCTACAAAGGACGCATCGCCTTCCACGAGCTCGTGCTGATCACCGAAGAAATCCGCACGCTCATTTCCGCCAACGCCAGCGTGCAGCAGATCACCGCCGCCGCCGCCCGGGTGGGCTTCAAACCCCTGCGCTACGACGGCCTCAAAAAAGTTCTGCTGGGGCTCACCACCATCGAAGAGATCGAAGCCAACACTTCCTTCGAATGGGCCACCTAGGGACACGCGCTTAGCGGCCTAGGGTGTCCACCCGCTTACTTAACGGCTGGTTTTCCGCTAATTAAGTGTAAATGCCGCTTATAAAACCCCAAAGTGACAGTGGTTATTTGCAATTTAACCCCGTAGCATCAGCATCTTCGACCATGCCCTTAAGCCAGGTCATAGATCCTGAAGCGATTGCTAATCTTCGTGCCTTGAGCCCCGATGATGGCGACGTCTTTCTGAGGGAGATTGTGGGGATTTTCATTGAGGACACCCCAGCGCGTATCGCCGAGCTGCACGCCAGCCGCGCTTCCGGCAACGTTCTCGTGTTCACCCGGGCCGCGCACAGCATCAAAGGCAGTTCCAGCAATGTCGGCGCCGTGGAACTTCGCGCCGTGGCAGAAAAGCTGGAGCATGGCGCGCGCGTCCACGGACTCGAAGGCGTCGAGGACCATGTCGCGGAGCTGGAAGCGGCGTTCATCCGCGCGAAAGAAGCCCTCCATCCCTTTTTGGGCTGAGTGCGCCGAAGGTTTCCGCCGGCTCACCAACCGGCGGATTTTGATTTCGTTCGCGACGCCTGCGCGCCCGTGAATCAGCGATACAGCGCCGTGATCGGCGCGGCCGTAAGCACGTTGTACTGACGCATGGCCAGCCGCCACCAATCGGCGAGCGAAGCCCCCGGGTGGCGCCAGAGCTCCTCGTGCAGGCAGATCATCGACTCGGCATCGAGCAGCAGCGCGAGCTTCTCCTTCGACGTCAGCTGTTCGGGTCCCTCGCTCAGCAGCCGGTGCCGTAGCAGCGAGAACCAATCGCGCGACTCCTCGCTCGGACGCCGCTGGCGCAGCATGGAGACGTGCACGGCGTTGATATAGGGATCCAGCACGGCCTGAAGCAGGCCGTAATCCGAACGCAGCGTCTCGATCGGCCGCATGTGCTTGTAGCATTCCGCAAGGTTTTGCGTGAGACGGCGAAGTTCGTAAGGCGGCTGGGTTTCCTCCGGCGTGAGGAGCAGCCCCATGCGCCGCGCCTGACGTCCCAGACTTTCCTTGCTGAGCATGATCGAAAGCGGAATCGCCAGCAGCAGACCGGCGAGAACCGGACTGAGCCACCAGAAGAAGACTGGCAGCAGAATGAAAGACGACACCCCCCAAACGAGCCCGAACACCGTCTGGCCGCCGTGCGTGAGGATGGCCTCGCGCCAGTCGGTACCGTCCTCGGCCCCGCGCCGTTGCGTCACCCAAGAGACGCCCTGCCCGAGCAGGGTCGAGAATACGAACCGGCTGTTAAAGAGCATGTGGATCGGCGCGAGCAGGACCGAAAGGGCGGTCTCCAAAATCGCGCTCACCGCAACCGGACCGCGTCCGCCGAAACGCTCCGCCTCGTTTTTATCCTGCAAAACCCGAATCAGGCTGACGGCCTTGGGCAGAAAGAGCAGTAGCAACGTAAATAGGAACAGGATGAACGCCTCGGGCACTTTGAGGTAATAGCCGAAAGCGGACGTGTAGTCCTCAAAGCTGCCATGCTTGGCGGGATCGAGCACCTGATTGAAGACATGAATCGTGCTCAGCACCAGGAACAGCAGCCAAAGCGGCGAGGAGACGTAGGCCATCACGCCCATGAGCAGATGAATGCGGTTGGCCGGACGAAAGCCGCGCACGGCGATGAGCCACGCATGCTGCATATTTCCTTGGCACCAGCGACGATCGCGCTTGGCGCTGTCGATGAGCGTGGGCGGGCCTTCTTCGTAAGTGCCCTCGATGTCGTGGGCGAGCCACACCTGCCAGCCGGCCTTGCGGATGAGCGCAGCCTCGACGAAGTCGTGCGAAAGGATGCGGCCGCCGAACGGCTCGCGGCCGGGCAGGTCGGGCAGTGCACAATGATCCATGAACGGCTGCACGCGGATGATGGCGTTGTGCCCCCAGTAATTGCCCTCGTGCTGCTGCCAGTAATTCAGGCCGGCGAGAAAGATCGGGCTGTAGAGGCGGTTGGCGAACTGCTGCAGGCGCGCGTAGAGCGATTCACCGTAAACCAGGCGCGGCGCGGTCTGGATGAGGCCCGCCTGCGGATTCTTTTCCATCATGGCCACGAGCTTCACGATGGCCTCGCCGCTCATGATCGAGTCGGCGTCGAGCACGACCATATAACGGTAGCGCTTGCCCCAACGGCGGAGGAAGTCGGCCACGTTGCCGGCCTTCTTGTTGATCTGGTGACGGCGCTTGCGATAGAAAATGCGTCCGAAGCCGTTGACCTGTTTACAAAGCTCCACCCAGGCAATTTCCTCCTGGATCCACTGATTCGGCTGATTGGAGTCGCTCAGGATGAAGAAGTCGAAATTCTCCAGCTTCTTCGTTTCCTGGAGCGAACGGTAGATGACGCGCAGACCCTCGAATACCCGGCTCACGTCCTCGTTGAACACCGGCATGACGATGGCGGTGCTGGCGAGCGGCGTGTCCTCATCCCAATTGACCGAGCGGGTGATGCATTGGCGGTCGCCGCCGCGGTTGATAACGTAAAAGCCCAGCAACGCGGTCACAAATCCCACCGCGATCTGCGCAAAAAGAATCACGAACAGGATCAGCAACGGCCACTCCAAGCCCTTGATGCCGTCGTCGCGCCAGAGTAGATCCGCCATGAACCAAGTGGCCAGGCTCGTGACGAGCAGGACGCTCGAATAAAAAACCGCCCTGCGGCGGCGAAGACGCTGCGGGGCGATGATCTGGGATATCCTCGTGCTTTGCGTGGTCATGCTTAGCGAGTGGCGTAGAAAATGGCGAGAAGGGCGGCCAGAAAAAGAGCCCAAAGGACGGCGGTGCGGAGCAACGGCCATTTCTCGATGCGCTCCAAGGTTTCGCCGGCGGCCTCCGTGATCGGCCCCAGGTCGATTTCACGGGGCACCATGCTGGAGACCGCCATGTCGGGGCCGGCCTCGATAGAGCTGGCACGCATGGCCTCGACGAACTCAGCCGGAGCCGCGCGCGAATCGAGGAAGGCATACGGCCATTTTTGGGAACCGTCGCACAGCAACAGGGCGACGCGGCCGGCGATCGCGATCCGGTCGTGCGGCATGTCCTTGGCGTCGAGAATCTCGCCGAACCATTGGTCCATCAGGCGCTCCGTCTCCTCGGCCGCGAGCGTGGTGGGCTCGAGCGCGGGGTGTTCGGCATGCCGCCGGGCGGCACTCTCCAAGATCGTCTGGATCAGCCGGCTCTGGTGCAGGCGATTATGAATACGATGGGCGCGAAGATAATCCTCGGCCCGCACGTAGGCGGCGTTCCACGCCTCCATCGTGCCGGTCTTGGGACGAAAAGCTGCAAGCTGCGCCTCTACGGATTCCACAGATAGCTCCATGTTTCCGTAAGAATATGCGGCGGTTTCTGGAGGAAGCAACGGAGTTCCACCGGGCGGCCGCTGCCATCCGGGCGCAAGGCAAAGGCGACACGCCAGGTGCCGTTGAAAGGATTCTTTTCCAAGCTCTGGTGCACCAAGGTGGCGCCGGAGCCGACGGAGATGTTGGCGGACATGTCTCGCGCGGATTTTTGAGCGTTGAGATAGGGGCCGTCGAAATCGACCCAGAAGCGCACGAGGTCCGCCTCATTCGTATGGGAACGTCCGATGCGCGTGGAGACAGCGTAGCCTGCCGGCGGCTTGCGCCCGCCCTGCCCTTCGATGAACCAGTGGAGATTGTATTCGAATTTCAACGGCTCGCCAATGGGGGGAAGCTTGGCCGGGACCCAAAAGGCCACGATATTGTCGTTGGTCTCGTCCGGCGTGGGCAGCTCGACGAGGCGCACGGAGCCCGCGCCCCACAGCCCGATCGGCTCAACCCAAGTGCTGGGGCGCTCGTTGTAATGAGCCTCCAGATCCTCGTAGGACTCGAAGCGCCGGTCGCGCTGGACGAGACCGAAGCCGCGGGGGTTTTCGTCGGAAAAGGAAACCGAACGGATGGCCTTCGGATTGTTGAGCGGGCGCCACAGCCACTCGCCAGTGCCGCGCTCCATGAGCAACCCGTCGGAATCGTGCACCTCGGGACGCAAATCTTCGTCCTTGTTGGAATTGTTTTCGCCGAACCAAAACATGCTGGTGAGCGGGGCGACGCCGAAAACGGCAACATCCTTGCGCCGGTAGAGCGCGGTCTTGACCGTCATCACCGTCGAGGGACCGGGCGTGATGATGAAACGATAGGCGCCGGCCACGCTAGGGCTGTCGAGCAGCGCGTACACGGTGATCTGCTTGGCGTTGGCCGACGGTTTTTCGATCCAGAACTCTTCAAACACCGGAAACTCCTCGCCGCCCGGTTCGGCCGTGTTGATCGCGAGGCCGCGGGCGGACAGACCGTAACGCATCCCCTTCCCCAGCGCGCGAAAATAGCTGGCGCCCTGAAAAACGGCCAGTTCGTCGAGGTACTCCGATGTGTTCAGCGCGTAGTGAATGCGAAGTCCGGTGAAGCCCATGTCGCCGGGAAGGAATCCCAGATCGCGGTTGGCGCCGAAGTTGAAGAAATTCTTGCTGTAGGCGATCGGTTTGACCTGGCCCTTCTGCACCTCGGAGATCTGCACCGTCTGGTTGAAGAGGAATCCCGGGTGAAAAAACTGCAGTTGAAACGGAAGCTGTTCGCGTTTCCACCAAGAGGAATCGGGATTGAAACGGATGTCGCGGTATTGGTCGTAGCTGAGCTTGCGCAATGACTCCGGGACGGGGCTGGCGGGAGGCGTGTACGGCTTGGCCGCGAGGGCCTTGGCTTTGTACTGCAGCACCTCGAAGTCGAACGGCACATCATCCGCGTGCAGTGGGGAAATTCCGATCAGGGCAACCAGCAGAAGCAATCGTTTCATTTGTCTAAATAGTAGCCTCGTTGTTTATCCGAGATGGGCATACCTGCGCGGTCCATGACCTGCAACAAATCCTCCCAGACCATGCGCTTCGAACGATTGGAGGCATTGCGCAGGATGTAGGACGGATGGTAAGTCACCATGACAGGCTTGCCAGCGAATTGTTGCCAGCGCCCGCGGATCTCGCCGAGCGTTTTGAAGCTGTCTGCGCCAAGCAATCCTTGGGCGGCGGTCGAGCCGAGCGCCACGATGAGAAGCGGATTCACGATCTCGATCTGCGCTCGCAAGAACGGCAGACAAAACGCCAGTTCCTCGGGTGTCGGCGGACGATTGCCGACCTGCTCCGCGCCGGCGGCCACCGGCATCTGCGGGCGCCAATTCATGATGTTGCCAATATAGACTTCCTCACGTTTCAGGCCCATGCCGCCGATCATCCTCGTGAGCAACTGGCCCGCCGGGCCGACAAACGGCTCGCCTTGAATCTCTTCCTCGGCGCCCGGGGCCTCGCCGACAAACATGATTTTCGCGTCGAGCGAGCCGACGCCCAGCACGATTTTTTTCCCGGGTCGAACGTTGGCCGCGCACACGGGATTGGTCAGCACCTGTTCGCGCAACCACGCCCAACGGGTGGTCTTGTCGCCCGGCGGCAGCGTGACCACGGGAGGAGCGGGCAATTTCCTCACTTCCGCCTCCGGCGGCTTGGGGGCGGGCGCCGGTCGGACCGGAGCGGATACCGGCATGGAAACCGGGGCGCTGGCCGAAGGACGCGGTGCGGATGCGGGTTCGGTCCTCGGCGATTCCGCCGCGGGCATGGCGGCGGAACGGCGCGCGGCGATCACCCGGCGGAGCGCCGCGACGCTTTCCTCCGACACGGCAACCGATTTCACGCCTGTGGATTTCAGGCGTTTCAGTTCGTCGGTAAGGGCGGTAAGCGCGGTGCGCATGGAGGGGTTACGTCCGGTGAAAAGCGGTCAGCTTCTCGACATACTTGCCGAGCAAGTCGAACTCCAAATTCACCGGTGATCCCGCGCGTTTTTCCCGCAAGTTGGTGACGGCGATGGTGGTGGGAATAATCCACACTACAAACGTGTCGCCCTCCACCTCCGCCACCGTGAGCGAAATGCCGTCAATCGTGATGCTGCCCTTGCTGATCAGGTAACGTCCGTGGCCGGCGGGCGCGCTCACTTTCAAGTAATGATCCTTCCCGCGCGGCTCAAGCACCTCGATCACGCCGGTGCCATCGATATGTCCGGAAACGAAATGCCCGCCGATCTTCCCTCCGAAACGCAGGCTCCGTTCAAGATTGACGGCGGCGCCGGGCGCAAACGTGGAAAAATTCGTGAGCCGGCGCGTCTCCTCCAGCACGTCAAAGTACAGGTGCTGCCCGTCGAACCGGGTGATCGTCAGACAGCAGCCGTTGACCGCAATGCTGTCGCCCAGGGCGGCGTCCTGCAACGCGACGCGGGCGGCAATCTGGAGCTTCCAGGAATCCTCGCCGCGCGTGAACGCAACGACGGAACCTGTTTCTTCGACAATACCGGTGAACATGGGGGAAAAACGGAGAGTTGGAACGAGGGCGGAACGTTTGTCTTATTTCAACTTCACGCGCAACACGGCGGTCTCGTTGTTGCGGCTGATCAGGAGCACGAATTCGGCGCGGCCCGTGTCAGCCTCGATCACCGCGAGCTTGGCGACGGCCTCGGCGTAGGTTTTCACCTCGGTGCCGTCCACTTCCAATATCCAGTCGTCGGTGCGCAGACCGGCGGTGCCGACCGGACTGTTGTTTTTGACAAAGTGGGCGATCACCCCGCGGTGCTCGGCTAATTTCGCCCGGCGCACCACGCCGTCACCGTAAACGAATTCGCGCACGGTCAGGCCGAGCCGGTCGAAATACTTGCGGTCCGCCTCGCGCTGCAGCTTCGGCTCGTCCGCCAAGGTCACCGTCAGCTCGACGCGCTCGGAGCCGCGCAATACAGTCAGCGTGAGCTTGTCGCCGGGCTTGCGCCGGCCGATTTCGCGTTCGACATAACCGACCGCCACGCGATCGGGCTTGAGCCGGGGCACGGGCTGTCCGCCGACGGCCACGATGATGTCGCGGTCCTTCATGCCGGCGGCTTGCGCGGGGCTGTTCTCCAACACTTCGCTCACGACGCAGCCGGACTGATTGTCGAGTTTCAGAAACGCCGCCACGTCGGGATCCATCGGTTGCAGTCCGTAGGCGCCCAGCCAGGGAATGGGCCGGCCGTCGACGCTGGAGGGGACGCGGCCCAGCCAAGGCAGCACCTCATGCGTGAGATAAAACACACGGCTTTCCTCCACGTTCATCAACATGACCCGCGAGCCCCGCTCGGTGCGCGAAAATTGCATGAACGTCGACCCGAAGCCGCCAATGGCGATGCCCGCCAGGCCGCCGTCGCGGTCAAACACCGGCAGTCCCGGCGCGGCCACTTCCGCCAGCGCGATGGCGGCACGCTCGGGGAACGACTCGATATGCGAGACGTCTCCGGACAGAAGATACGGCACGAAATCCTCGTCCTTGCGCCGCAGGCCGATTCCCCACACCGAACTGCCCATGGCCGGCTCGGCTGGACCCGCGCCGGCGGCAAACGCGGTCACGGGCGTCAGCTGACTCCGAAATTTCTCCTCCACGCGCACGAAATGCCAGCCGCTGAGCGCGTCTTGACCGAGGTAAACGGCGTGGGCGAAATCGCCGACCGGCTTACCCGGAATGTAAACCCGGAAGTCCTTCAATTGCGACGGCTGCACGCGCCCGCTCACTGCATCGGGCGGCAACACGAGCGTGCCGGCCGCGTCGGCGACAAAGGCGCAGGTCACGGTTGGCCGACGGTCGAGCTCGGTCTCGGTGAAAAACTCGACGGCGACGACCGATTTGACGCGCTCCTTGAAAAGCTCCGGCAGATCGGCGGCGCGGGCGACGCCCGCCAGCAGCAGCACGGCGAGCAACCCGCGGCAAAAGGACAATTTCATGGTTTTAAAATGTAGAGGGAAACCTGCCGGTCGCTCTGCGCCTCGACCAGCGTCGGCACGGGACGCGCGGCAAAGGCGGCATGGAGCTTCTTCGCCACGTCGAGCGATGTGATCGCCTGCTGGTCGACCTTGGTGATGATGTCGCCGCGCTCCAGCCCGGCGACCGCCGCGGGAAAGCCGGGCTGGACACCGATGACGAGAAGACCGGTGTCGTCGGCGAGCTGATTTTCCCGCGCGTAGGCGCGGGAGACCTTCCGCACGGTGAGACCCCATTTTTCAAACGCCCATTCCTCCCCTTGGCGGCTTTCGAGTTTTTCCGTCGTGATGGCGAAGGGGATCGTCTGCTCGCCACGTTTCACCGCCAGTTTCACGGTCGAGCCAACCGGCAGACTGGCGATGAGGTTTTGAATGGGCGGCAGCTGTTCGGGAAAACGGCCGTCCACGGGAGTGCCGTTGATGGTGAGCACGATGTCGCCGCCGCGCAGCCCCGCCTTGGCGGCAGGCGAGCCGGGATCGACGCTGTTGACGAGCAGACCGGTGTTTTGCTTGAGCGAATAAAAGCCCTCCAGGTCGAGCAGCGAACCTGGCACGATGCCGATGTAGCTGCGGGTGATGCTACCGTCGTGAGCGAGACCGGCGACGATGCGCCGGGCGATGTTGGCGGGAATGGCGAAGCCGAGGTTTTCCGCGCCGAGGTAGCCGCGCGAATTGATGCCCATGACATGCCCGTCCTCGTCCACCAGCGGTCCGCCGGAATTGCCGGGATTGATGGCGGCGTCGGTTTGCAGCCAGGTGTTGAAGAGGCCGGTCTCGTAGCCGTTCACCCCGCGATTGTCGGCGAAGTAGCGCCGGTCGTTGGAGATGACACCGCGGGTGACGGTGCGGGTGAGACCATAGGGCGTGCCGACGGCGTAGGCGGTCTGGCCCGGGTAGAGTTTGTCCGAATCGGCAAACTCGGCGTGCGTGAACTTGAGGCCGCGACGCTTCACCTCGGCCAAGTCGAGCCGGAGCAGCGCAAGATCGGTCCAATGATCCCAGCCGACCAGGGTGGCGTTGACCCTTTCCAGACTCGCCAGCGTGACGGAAAGCTCGACCGCGCGCGGGCTGGCGACATGGGCGTTGGTGAGAACGAGACCGTCATCGGAGAGGATCACCCCCGAGCCGATGCTGCCGGTGAAACGTCGCGCACCCGCCTCGAAGGTTTCCTCGCGCACGTCGATGCGCACCACCGCGTCCAGCAGGCGGTTGAATCCGCGCGACATGGCGGCGCGGGCGTTCGGCGCGAAGGCCGGCACGCAGGTGAACAGCACGAGAATGACGAGGATATTGCGCGTCATTGACGCACTTGGGGAATCCTTCACAGTGGCGGGTTTCATCCGATGGCAACGCATTGCAAAGACTACGACTTTCTCCAGATCGAACCGCATTGGCAAACTTTCTGGGAAGCCCACCGCTCCTTCCGCGCCGAAAACGACCTGTCGAAGCCGAAATACTACGTGCTCGACATGTTTCCCTACCCGTCCGGCGCCGGCCTGCACATTGGCCATCCCGAGGGCTACACCGCCACCGACATCATCGCCCGCTATAAACGTGCCAAGGGCTTCAACGTTCTTCATCCGATCGGCTGGGATGCGTTCGGCCTGCCCGCCGAGCAGCACGCGGTGAAAACTGGCACCCATCCCGCGTCCAACACGCAAAACAACATCGCGAACTTCCGCCGCCAGATCAAAGCCCTCGGCTTTTCCTACGACTGGGATCGCGAGATCGATACGACCGATCCGAAGTATTTCCGCTGGACGCAGTGGATCTTCCTCCAACTTTTCAAGCGCGGTCTCGCCTATGTGGACGAACGCCCCGTGTGGTGGTGCCCCGAACTGCGCACCGTCCTTGCCAACGAGGAGGTTGTTGACGGCAAGTCCGAGGTCGGCGGTTTCCCCGTCGAGCGTCGCAACCTTCGTCAATGGGTGCTCCGCATCACCGCCTACGCCGAGCGCCTGCTCGCCGATCTGAAGGACGTCGACTGGCCCGACTCCACCAAACGCATGCAAGAAGCCTGGATCGGCCGCAGCGAAGGCGCCGAACTGCTCTTCAAGCTGGAAAAAGATTCGCTCGGCGATCTCAAGGTCTTCACCACCCGTCCCGATACCGTCTTCGGCGTCACCTACATGGTCATCGCGCCCGAGCATCCGCTCGTCGACGCTCTTACCACGCCCGCCCAGCGCGAGGCCGTCGAGGCCTACCGAAAAAAGGCCGCCGGCAAGAGCGACCTTGAGCGCACCGATCTCGCCAAGGACAAGAGCGGCGTGTTCACCGGTTCGTTCGCGCTCAACCCCGCCAATGGCGCCCGCGTACCGGTGTGGGTTGCCGATTACGTGCTCATGGGCTATGGCACCGGCGCGATCATGGCCGTCCCCGCCCACGACGCGCGCGACTACGAATTCGCGCTGCAATACCAGCTGCCCGTCATCCAGGTGATCGAGCCCGATCATCAGGCCGAGGCATCGAACGGCCACGCGCCCAAGCTCCCCTACACCGGCGACGGCAAGCTCGTCCACTCCGACGGCTACACCGGCCTGCCCTGGGCTGAAGGAAAGCAGAAAATCACCGCCGACCTCGCCACCAAGGGCCGTGGCAAGGCGACCGTTAATTACAAGCTCCGCGACTGGTTGTTCTCGCGTCAGCGCTATTGGGGCGAGCCGTTTCCCATCATTTGGGTGAGCGAGGCCGATTACGCCAAGGCTGCGACGGTTCGCTCCGGCGATCTGCCGCCTACGCCCGTCACCTATCGCGACAACGCCACCGGGGAAACCTGGTTCGCGCTTCCCGTGAGCACCGCTTCGCTGCCGCTCACCTTGCCCGAGGTGCAGTCCTATCTGCCCAGCGGCAACGGCGAAAGCCCGCTCGCCAACGTCACCGACTGGCTGGAAATCTGGCTCGATCTCGCCACCGGCGCCTTTGTCCCCGCTGCTCAGCCCAAGCCCGACGGCGACACATGGATTCGCGGTCGCCGCGAGACGAATACCATGCCGCAATGGGCCGGCTCCTGCTGGTACTATCTGCGCTTCCTCGATCCAAAGAACGACCAGGCGCTGGCCGATCCGAAGCTCCTCGCCTACTGGGGCGTCCCCGATCTCTACGTCGGCGGTGCCGAGCACGCCGTGCTGCACCTGCTCTATGCGCGCTTCTGGCACAAGGTCCTCTTCGATCTTGGCGTCGTGCCGCAGGCGGAGCCGTTCACGAAGCTTTTCCACCAAGGTATCATTCTCGGCGAAGACGGCGAAAAGATGTCCAAGAGCCGGGGCAATGTGGTCAACCCCGACACGATCAATGCGTCGCACGGCACGGATACACTTCGCCTGTACCTGATGTTCCTCGGACCGCTCGAGGCGATGAAGCCCTGGAATCCCAACGGCATCGAAGGCGTCCACCGGTTTCTCCAGAAAGTCTGGCGCGAGTGCGTCGGACGCGAAGGTGAGATCAACCCCAAGATCGCCCCGTCCAACGACGCCGCCGAACCGGCCGACTTCAGCAAGCTCTTCCACGAGACCATCAAAAAGGTCGGCGACGACATCGAGGGCCTGCGCTTCAACACCGCGATCTCGCAAATGATGATCTTCTCAAACGCGCTCCAGAAAGCGGAACGCGTCAATCGCAGCACCCTCCTGGGCTTCCTCCAACTGCTGGCTCCCTTCGCTCCCCACATCGCGGAAGAACTCTGGTCCCGCCTGGGCGGAACCACCCCGTCGATTTTGCAAGCTCCGTGGCCGCAGTTCGATCCGGCGAAACTCGTCTCCAACGAACAAAAAGTCGTCGTGCAGATCAACGGCAAGAAACGCGTGGAGTTGCTCCTGCCCGTCGGCACCTCCCAAGACGTCGCCCTCGCCGCCGCCCAAGCCCATGCCGATGCGATTCCTTATCTGGCCGGCAAGACCCTCAAACGCGTGATCTTCGTACCAGGGAAAATTCTGAACATTGTGATTGAGTAATTCCCTACAAAGACCGACATATAGGGTGTAAACCCTAGATTGATTAAGGCCATGGGATCGATCCGTGGCCGAGTCCGTCTGGCGATAATTCCGTCGCAATTCAATTCGTTGGGAACTATTTAACCATTATGAAGGCTAAACTGTGTTTTCTGACCCCGGCAGCCACAGGGTTATTCACCGTTCTCTTGCTCGCCGGCATCGTCGCCGATGTTCGTGCCGAAGGTCGTAAGAATCCCACCAGCAAACTCTACGTCGCCGATGTCGAGGGCGACTCCTCGATCAACACCGGGGAAAAGATCGATGATCTCGTCAAGAAGTCCGTTTATTCGGCCGAGGGCACGGTCATCGAAACCAAGGCTAAAGCCAGCAACGCGCTGGTTCTCTCCAACGGCACGGGCTTGTTTTTCGATCCGGAAACCAAGCTCGAAATGAAGCGATTCCAGCAGGAGCCGTTTTCCCCGAATCGAAACGACATGGAAGTGGAGCCTTCCGTTTCGCAAACCGCCGCCACGCTGCCGCATGGCACCATCGGCCTCTGCACCAGCAAAATGGTGGCCGGCAGCACCATGAATTTTAGCACACCGCACGCCAACATCGCCATCCACGCGCGCAAGGCGGTCATCGAATCCACCGCGAACGAAACCCGTATTTCGATTTTCGACGGCAACGTGACCATCGGCGGCAGCGGAGCGGGCGGAGAGTCGGTTCAAAGTGGCCAGCAGGCCATCATCACCCGCCCTTCCCCGACATCCCCGCCTATCATTAAAATCCAGCCCATTCCTCCGGAGCAAAAGCAGCAGCTGGCGGACAAGGCCGCCATGGCCTGCATGGCGCGCAAAACCGTTTATTTCCAAGTCGCAGATCGAAAAAACTCCAGCGCTCTTCCCGGCGATGTTTTCAGCGACCCCACGGATGTGCCGCAGGACATTGTTCCGGTCGAAGTCGTGCCCAGCACGATTGAACCCGTGATCACGGTCAGCCCCTCCGCCATCACTCCCTGACGGGCCGCGACGCCGTTTTATCATGGTGCAAGGATTTACCCGGCGGTGGCTCGCGAGCGGAATCGCGGCCATCACGCTTTTGGCGACCAATGGATTGGCCTTGGTCAAGTTCGACGACGGTCATGATCAGATTTTCGTGAACGCCTCGGTCTCGATTGGATATGATTCCAATATTTTCGCCCGCAAAGACGGCGGTGGCGACACGCTCACCACAACCAGCTTCGGCATCGAATACGCGCGCCACGCCGGCTACATCGCGGTCAACGCCAGTATCGTCTGGAGCTTGGGGCAGTTTGGCAGCAACCCCGACCAGAATTTCTCCAACCCCACGCTCAATCTTGAGCTTATCAAGAGCACCGGACGCACTACGGGATCCTTCACCGTGAACGCCGCCCGCCAGAGCAGCTCCGACGCCGTCGCCAACACGCGCACCGACTCCTGGACCTACACCACCGGCCTCAATTGGAAATATCCGGTGATCGATCGCTACAGTTTGGCCGGCGATTTCAATTACGGCCTGGTCTCCTACCAGCAGGCTCCTCCCGGCATTTATAACCTCACCAGCTACGGGGCCAGCCTCGATCTCTTTTATACCTATACCTCCGAGCGCGACCTCATCGCCGGCTACAGCATAAAGATCAACGATGCCGACGGCGCCAATTCCCAGAGCATCGACCACAACTTCACCGTCGGCATGTCGGGAAAAATCACATCCAAGCTCAATGGCACCGTGCGCGCCGGCTACGAAATCCGCCAAGAGTCCGCCACCGGCCAGTCCTTCGGCAGTTGGAGCGCCTCGGCCGCGGTCACATGGAGCGTCAACCGCCGCCTCACCTTCACCGGCACGTTGACCAAGGACTTTACCACCTCCTCCACCGACGCCAGCATCGATTCCCTGAATGCCGCCCTCAACGCGCAGTACGTTGTGAGCGCCCATTGGATCGTTTATTCAGGCATCGGCGGCGGCGAGAGCAAGTTTCTGAGCGGCACCGACACCGGGAGGCAGGATTATTATTTTACGTGGAACGCGGGAGTCGGCTATAACCTGAACGAACACTTTAAGGCTTCCTTGACCTACGCTTTCTACGAAAGCTGGTCCAACCGCAGCGCCTCGAACTACGATCGTAATTCCCTTACCCTCAATCTTAGCACACGGTGGTAATCCCTCCATGCACTCGAGCCACTCCCCTCTTTTGAAATCCTGGCTGGCCGGCCTTTTCCTGGCCGTGGCGACCGTTTGCTCATTGCAGGCCGAAAACAAGTCCCAAGTTCCGGTCAACCAAGCCGTGCTGGCGTACAAGGTCACCCTGACCGACCTTCTTCGGATCGACATCTATCAAGAAGAAGACCTGCGCACGATGTCCCGCGTCGATGCCAAGGGAAACATCAACCTACCCCTCGTCGGCGAGGTGCACGTGTCCGGCCTGACCGTCAGCGAAGCGCAAAAAGCCGTGGAGAACGCCTACCGCGACGGGCGCTTCCTGCGGAGCCCCCAAGTCACCATCAATATCGAATCCTACGCCTCGCGCGAGGTTTCCATCCAAGGCCAGGTGCGTTCCCCCGGACGCTACCCGCTCCCGATCGAAACCAACATGACGGTGATCGAGCTCGTCACGAAAGCGGGCGGTTTCACCGACACCGCCAAAGGCACCGCCGTCCGCATCACCCGCATCACGCCCGAAGGCAAAAAACAGGTGTTTACCATCGACGTTGACAGTCTTCTGAAGGGCAAGGACAAGGCCAGCATCAGCGACAATGCGCTCATCCTCCAACCCGGCGACATCGTCTTCGTCGACGAGCGTATCATCTGATTTCCCATGCTCGAAGCCCCCAAAATTTCCAACGCCCACAAGTCGGTCGGCGCCGGCAAGGACGAAGAGCTGGTCGAACGTCGCACGCTGCGTGACTACTACATCATCCTGCGCGAGCGCCTGTGGATCGCCCTTCCGCTTGCCCTGACCCTCGCCATCGGGCTCGCCTATTACCAGTCCCGCGCCGTCCCGCTCTACAGCAGCACGGCGACGATGCAGATTGAGAAGCCGGAAAAGGTTGTGACCACCCAGGAGGTCGTCGAGACCGGCGTGAGCAGCGACGCGGAGCTGAACACCTACCTCCAGGTCATCGGCAGCGGCAAGATCCGCACCCGCGTGCTTGAGTCGCTCACTCCGCAGGAGCGCCTGATTCTTCAGCGTCCCTATCTCAAGGACCTTCCTCCCGGTTCGGCTCCGCCCCCCGGCATCGACTTGGGCACGCCGGCCGTCCAGTCGATCCGCAGCACCTTTCTCATCAGCGTCACCGTGGTCCACCGCGATCCCGAGGCCGCCGCCTTGCTTGCCAACCGCTACGTGCAGCAGTTCATCCAAAGCCTGCTCGACAAGGTCGGCGGCAGCAACGAATACGCCGTCGAATACCTGCAAAAACGCGCCACCCAGCTCCTCGACCTGGCCAAGGCCGCCGAGCAGCGCCTGCAGGACTACATGCGTGCGCAGAATCTCGTGTCGTTGGACAACAGCACGAACATCGTCCAGGCCCGCCTCACCGCGGTGAACACCGCGCTGCAAACCGCCCGGCTCGAGCGGCTAGCCGTCGAGGAGCAGTTCAACCTCGTCGAGCGCTACCAGAAGGACCACCGCAACCTGCTCGAGATCACCGCCATCGCCGGCTACGGCTCGGTGCCCGACCTGAACAAGCAGCTCGAAACTCTCCAGCGGGACCAGTCGTTGCTCGCCGAGCGTTACCTGGAGCGGCACCCGAAGATGATCAACATCACCAATGCCATTGCCGTGGCCAAGAACCAGCTCGACACCGCCATCACCCTCGCCATCGCCGACCTCAAGACCAGTCTCGAAAAGATTCGCGGCAACGAAAAGACCCTGGAGCAGGAATACGCCGCCCAGGAAAGGGAACAGCTCCGCCTCCGCGATCTCTCGATCGAGTACAAGAGCTTGGAGAACCAAGCCACTGTGGCCCGCAACAGCTACTCCCAGATCCTCGACCGTCTCAGCCAGACGACCACCAGCAAGTACCTCGAAAAGATCCCTGTCCGTCCTCTGGATCTCGCCACGCCGGCCGGCACGCCCTTCACGCCCGACCCCAAGCGCATCACCCGCAACGCCGTCGGCCTCGGCCTGCTGGTGTTCTTCGGCGTCGCCATCGGCCTGAGCTTCATCGACGACCGCATCAAGAGCGCCTGGGACATCGAATCCTTCATCGGCGTCAACCTCCTCGGCATCATTCCCGACCTCTCCGGTCTCAAGGATGACGACAAGTACAAGCTGGTTCTCGACAACAAAAACACCAGCGGCGTCGAACCCTTCCTGAGCGTTTACAGCTCGGTCAAGATCCACTCCAAGCTCGATTTCCCGAAGTCCATTCTCGTCACCAGCACCATCCCCGGCGAAGGCAAGACTCTCGTTTCGAGCAATCTCGCCGGCAGCTTCGCCCGCCATGGCAAGGCGGTGCTGCTGATCGACTGCGACCTGCGCCGGCCGATGCTCCACCGCCACTTCAACAAGCCCAACGAATCCGGCCTCATCACTTGGTTCCAGAACGGCGCGAAGCTCGACGGCGATCTGCTCAATAATCCCGACCTCGGCATCGTTTCGATCGGCGAAAATTTGTCCCTCATCAGCTCCGGCGGTCGTTCCAAGAGCCCCACCCAGCTCCTTGAAGATCCGATTTTCGGCCAGCTCCTCGAACGCCTTAAAAAGTATTTCGATCTCATCGTGATCGACTCGCCTCCGCTCGGCGCGGTGACCGATTCCCTGCTCATCGCCGAGCAGGCCGACGAGGTTGTTTACGTCTGCCGTTTCAATCGCGCCTTTCGCAAACACATCCGTCTTTACATCAAAGCGCTTCGTTCCGGCAAAAACGAAGTTCTCGGCGTTGTCCTCAACGGCCTTTCCCCGCGCCGCATCGAGTATTACTCCAACTACCGCTATTACCGGAGCTACAAGAAATATTACGGCGTGCAGGATTAAACCGCCGGCGGTTCGGCGAACGACAAGTTCCTCTTTTCGCCAAGTTTCCCGCCGGCCGGCGCCGTCTTCCGGTTTTGGCTTCCGCCGCGCGCGCAAACCCGCAACGTAAGGCCCGTGTTGTCCGCTTTCCTCCCGTCCGATTTCGACCCGAAAAAACCGATCGCGCTCATCGCCGGTCAGGGTCTTTACCCGGTTCTCGTCGCCCAAGCCATCCGGCGCGCCGGGATTTCCCTCCGGCTGATCGGATTCGATGAGGAAACGCGCCCCGATCTCGTCGAATCGTTCCCCAAGGAAGAACGACGCGTCATTCTCGTCGGCCAGCTCGGCAAGATGCTGGGGACTTTGGAAAATTTCGGCGCAGGTTACGCCATCATGGCCGGGCAGATCACGCCGCGCCGTCTTTTCAAGGGTCTGCATCCCGACCTCAAGGCCGCGCGCATCCTGATGTCGCTGAAGCGACGCAACGCCGAAACCATCTTTGGCGCCATCGCCGCCGAGATTGAAAAACTCGGCGTCGCCTTGCTCGATGCCCGCAGCTTTCTGGATGACCAGCTCGCGTCCGACGGATGCATGACGGAGCGCAAATTCCCCATCGACGAGGATTTCGTCGCCCACGGCGTGCAGATCGCCCGCGAATGCGCCCGCCTCGACATCGGCCAAGGCTGCGTCGTGCGCAAAGGCACCGTGCTTGCGGTCGAGGCCTTTGAAGGCACCGATGAGATGATCCGCCGCGCCGGCACGTTCAAAACCGAGGACGCCCTCTTCGTGAAAACGGTCAAGGCCCGCCAAGACTATCGCTTCGACGTGCCTTGCTTCGGCTTAAAAACGCTGGAGGCCCTGCGCGAGTCCGCCATCAAGGCCGCCGCCTTGGAAACCGGCCGGGTCATCATGATCGATAAACCCGCCGTGATCGCTCAAGCCCGCGCCTGGGGCATTTCGCTTCGCGGTTTTACGGCGTAAGAATCCCCGGAACCGCCGTAGCCGCATCCCGGTGCGAGCACGCACCGGAATGTTCGGTGGGAGTTATTCGGTCAGGATCAGGTCGCCGACGAAATTGGACTCCTTCAGATGCACGCCGCCGAACCATCCCAAGGTTGATTTGCGCCCCGCTCCGTCGTCTTCGTTGATCACCATTGTCAGGCCGAGATCCGCCCCTGTCTTCGGCTTGAAAGGCGCCAGTCGCGACCACGGAATGGCGATTTCGTAGATGCGGTTTCCATTCACTTTCGAGGTTGGACGAACAGCAAAGGCGATCTCCGGCGCGAGACCGGCAGGCGCCCCTGGGTCGGCCGACATGTGACACCACGCTTGCAGCCCTTTTTGGCCCAAGCCCAGCGAGTAATCGTAGCGCCCGAGGCTTTGCGCTTCCCCGCGGTAGGGATCGATCAGAAATTGCAGACCGTCCTGACTCCAGAGCAGGTCGTCCGCCTTCGGATTGGAGAAGACATCATCCGTCACCTCGACCGCGAGGTAGAGATTGTCGGCATCCCAGGCGAACCGCGCGAGTCCGGAAAGATCCTGCAATCCCGCCCAGGGCTTGGCGTCTTTGATGACCGCGCAAAACTGCCGGAGCTCGTCGAGCTTATAGACCGGCGCATCACGCCAGACGGGCTCGTTCAGATTTCCGTCCAGCACGATCTTGGTCTTCGCGTGAACGACGCGGGCGAAACCGCCGACGCGGCGCTCCCGTTGGACCGTGTTGCCATTGGCATCCGTCACCGAGGCACGCAGTTTGTAGAGCGTCAGGCGATCCGTTCCGCCCAAGGGCAGGACGAATTCCTTCGCTTCCCGCGGCGCGAGCGTGAGCTTGTCGTTCGCCACGCCGGCAAAAAAGGCCGACGAGGGTCGCGTATCTGAAAGCGCATACGTTCCCTCCGCCATCGGTAGCTCATCGATGATCTCCGCCCGCCAAGTCACCGATTGGAGCTTGTCGGAATGGTTCTCGACCCGGAGCCGGACCGCCGAGTCGCCCTCGGCAACCCCGGCCACCGGCTGCAGATCGAGCTCGATCCTGCTCTTCACTGGCAGGGCGAATCGCAACTCGGTGTTACCCTGTTCCGTGGGTGTTTCATCGGAAAGCGTGAAGGTCGCCATCCGCGCCACGGTATCCTCGGGCACCGTGATGCGATAAATGAACCGGTCAGCGCCATCCTCGGCACGCCCCGCGAAGGGCGCATCGATTTTCCAAAGCGACGGACCCGAAAGTCGCGGCGCGCTGCCACCGGCGGTGCGTACCGTGATTTCAGCGATCCCTCCCTGGGTCAGGACCTGCGGCAACGCGGCCAAGGCAACCGGGCCGGGGCGGAGGTCCGCCGGGAGCGCTACGGTGTCGTCGCGGAATCCGACAAAGACAGGGTCGTCGCCCAAGCGCAGGTTAATCCCTTTGCCGCCGGCCTCGAGCCGCCGTGCCTCGCCGTTCATCCAGGTGAGCGCCACTTCATGCACGCCGGACAACGGCAAGAAGATGTCCCGTCCGCCGTTTTCGGCCCAGAAAATCATCAGCGCGTTCCCCTGCGTGTCGCGGAACAGGAAGCCATGCGCGCCGTTCCCATACGTTTTCTCCGCGACAAACGTCTTGGTCGTGAGCGTGTTGATCAGGTGGTAAAAGGCCACCGCATCGAGCCGGGGCAGGTGCATGTTGTACCGGGAGGCGAACAGATCCATGGAATCGGCATAACTCCCCGTTTGCTCGCCATCCGGGTCCGGCATCCCGCCCACGGCGAACCACGTGAAGAACCCGCCGCCATCCGCGAAGAAACAGACCGCCTTGCGCACGATGTCCCGGGCGATCACGTCGCGCGGCAGTCCCTGGCTCTTGGAGCCCATCTCGGTGGACCAGATCGGCTTTTTCCCGCCGTATTTCTCGAACAGCTCCCGATATTTCTGCATGTCGTGGCGCATCTCCCCCAGATCGGAGTAGGCATGCAGGTTGTAAACGTCCTGATAGGGCTGGAAACCCGCCTTGAAAAACGCCTCGTCCGGGCCGATGGCGGAGCCGATCACCACGAAATTCGGATCCGCTTTCTTGGCCGCTTCGTAAATCACTTTGTAAGCTTCAACGTCCCGTTTCAGCCAAGCGGGATTTGACGAGGGCGGCTCGTTGCCGATCTGAAATCCCCACAGGCCGTCCTTGCGGTATTTTTCGATGCTGTGCCGGACGCCCTCGCGCAGCGCCTCGTCCGAATAGGCCGGACCCTCCTGATGCTCGATTCCCATCGTGGGATAGAGCACGCCGTACGGAGCGAGGCCAAAGCGTCGCGGCCACGCGATCCGACTCAGATGGTCCTGCCCTTGGTCAAAGTCAGGCGTGTAAGGCGCCTGCTCCGGCCAGCTCCAGAACACGAGACAGCGGCGGATCCCCAGCCGCGCCGCCAGCGGGAAATACTCATAAACCGTCGCGTTCCACGTGTGCGCCCCGAACGGAGTCGACAGCGGATCGAGGTCCTTGGTGGCCGGCTCGGGTAAAATGGCGAAAGAAGCCACGTCCTCCGCGGCGACGGGCGCGCCCAAATCCATCGCCGTATGGACCTCATAATACGGCCCCACCCGCAGAGGCAGTTGACTGAGATCCAGAATCGCGCGGTAGAGATTCCATCCCTTCGCCGTTTTGCCGGCTGGCGTCAGGCGCGTCTCCTGCGGCGCAGCTTCGGGAGCGCGATAAAAATCAGTGACCGTCCAGCCCACCCGCAGCTTTTCACCGGATAGCTCCGTCGGCGTCTCCACCTGCAGTTCGAAACGCACCGAGTCGCCCGGGTAGAAGAGATTGCCGATCCGGTTGGTTTTGAAAATCGCCCGCCGGTTTCCGCCTTCCTGCGGGATCGACGCCCCGACATAGGCGAGGGCCAGTCCCTCGATCCGGAACTGCCCGTGTGTCTTGTTGAAGACGACCTCCACCGAGGCCGAGGCAGCCCCCGCCGGGACGTCGAGGCGCTCCTTGAAATGAGTCTGTGCCGTCTTGCCCGCCACCGCCAGCAGCCGGCGCTCCTTCAAAAATCGACCGGACGCATCGAAGCTTTTCAACGTGATCGAAACGTTGAAGGACACATCGGGACTGTGCAGCTCGCTCGCATAAGCCCCCGAAAGCTCCCACACCCCGGGCGTGATCGGAAATTTTCCGCTCTCGGCACGCGTGGGCGGCAGGAGCGCCGGATCGCGGTCCAACTGCAACACCCCGGGGCCGCCGAGCACCACCGCCCCTTCCGTCGTCCAGCGAGGGGAAAGCTTCCCGTTCTCCTCGAAGGAAAGATCCGGGGACGGCGAGAGATCCGCTCTCGCCACCCCTGTCATAAGCACCGCTAGGAAAGCGCCGGCAAGGAACGAGAGACGACCAAAGCTCATCAATAGGGGAAAAAGGGACATAAAAGGCTTGTCCGACAAAAAACAGTATAAGAATACTCCCAAACAAGCCAAATGTCCGCGACCCCTCATCCTTTCCCGCCTATGGAGGCCCCTTTCATCGACCGCTTGCTTCCCGCACCTCTGGATGGAGGCTTCCGGATGAAGGATTATTGGGTGTGGTGCGGCTCGGTCGTGCGCGCCGACAAACCGGGAGAGGACGGTCGCTATCACATGTTCGCCTCGCGCTGGTCGCGAGCGCTCAGCTTTTCCGGACACTGGATCACCAATTCCGAAATCGTCCGCGCCTCCTCCGACACTCCGGAAGGCCCGTATCGTTTCGAAGAAGTTGTCCTGCCTTGGCGGCACCGCCGTTATTTTGACGGTCTCTCCACTCACAATCCTTCGATCAAGAAATTCGACGGCAAATACTACCTCTACTACATCGGGCTGACCTACGATTTCGACATCCCCACCCCGGAGCGACAGATCCACGAGGGCAAGTACCAGGAACATAAGGAACTCTACCGGATTGCCTGGAGAAACAAGCGCGTCGGCCTGGCCGTCGCCGATTCCGTCACCGGACCCTGGAGACGACCCACCCGCCCTTTGCTAGAGCCGCGTCCGGGTCAATGGGACGCCCTCATTACGAGCAACCCCAGCGCCGCCATCCGCGACGACGGCCACACCGTGCTCATCTACAAATCCACCTCAGGGTGGGATCAGCCGCTGCACCTTGGTATCGCCACCGCTCCGCATCCCGAAGGCCCCTATACCCGCGTAGGCGACACGCCCATCTTCCCCTACGACGTCGAGGACCCCTTCATCTGGTGGGAGGACGGACGCTATCACGTCATCATGAAGGATTTTAAAGGCGAACTCTGCGGTGAACCCGACGCCGGTGCCTACGCCTGGAGCGAAGATGGACTGCAATGGCACCTCCCCGCCAACCCCAAGGCCTATTCGCGCACCCTGCACTGGCGGGACGGCACGACGACGACGCACGGGAACTTCGAACGCCCCAATCTCCTGATTCAGAACGGGCATCCCACGCACCTCTTCGCCGCGATCAGCAGCGGTCCGGAGCCGCACTGGAAATCCGACAGCACCTACAACGTCTGCATTCCCCTCCGAGCCGAGGGAAACGAGAGCACCTTCTGAAATCCGAGATTTCAAATCGGCGAAAGTCCTCGGATAGCGCGAGACGTCATTTTAACCAGCGATTCCCCTGGGGGCCATCGGCTTGGTGCGACCGGCACGGGCAAAAGAGCCTGTTTTTGCCTCTGAAAACCTGGAGCCGATGGTCGGGATTGAACCGACGACCCACGCTTTACGAAAGCGTTGCTCTACCACTGAGCTACATCGGCGAATGATCAGGTAACAAACGGAATACGTTTATTCCTAGTTTCGGCAACGGGGTTTTTTCATCCGGATTAATCACGGCGGACCTGAATCCAAAAGGTTTCAAGAGGTCGTGTCTGATTGAGAATGAAAGAGAACCTCGCAGGGAAACGAGTGGCGGGTATTACGCGTTGACCGACCATGGAGACAAGCAATTTCGACGGTTCCTCGCCATGAAGTCACCGGAGGGCTCCGCGAAGCCGCCGGTTGGGACACGAGACGTTCGGCGCTGCGTCTGCGCCGGCCGTCGGAACTTTTTTCCGGCACCGGCCACCATTCGCCATGAGCTTCTCAAATCCCGCTCTCAGGGCTCTGGATGGGCGTTCGGTTTTGGTAAAGCCGGAGATCTCCGATTCACCGAACAGCGTGGGAAAACGCGGCTGCTTGCGGGTCGTCGATGATCTTGAGCTGCCCGGCTATCTGAAGGTGGAGATCGTGATCGAATTTCCGGAGATGTCCGACATGAACGGGCTTCCCGCCCATCAGGAAATCATCCCTCTCACCGCCCACGAACTCACAGAACTCCTGGCCAGCGAGAACGGCGGGGCCTACAGTTTCACGCAGCGAAACGTGGACGGTCCAACCGAGTCGCTCTGATCCCTTCGCGTCGTCCAAAAAAGCGCGCTCCGATTGCGGCAGTCGCACCTTGGCGATAAGGTATGTCTATGGCAGGTTCCACCCCATCTCCGCATTCGCCCGTCGAGGTACGAAATCAGGCCAGGAACGACGAGATTTCCCGCCGGGCCAAAGAGCTTTGGGCTCAATATGGAAAACCTTCCGGACGCGACGAGGAGATCTGGCTGGAGGCCGAATGCCAGTTGCTGGGCACTGACGCCTATGCCCGCGCAGTCCAATGCGGAAAGGCCGTGCCCCCTTCCGCCGCCGATGCCGCCACCGCGGAGAATCCCGCCTGCCCGATAAAACCCGCCGCCAACGGCACCAATGCCGCGCCCTACGAGTTGCCCGAAGAATCCGAGGCCCCCGCCCGCGTTTCGGATCCGGACGAGGATTGAGGCCGCTTTCCAAGCGGCCATCAGGGTCACAGCAGCATTTTGACGCGCCGGTTCTTTTGCGGGAATTGCAACGTTACGAGCGTGCCCACGCCTTCCTTGCTCTCGATGCCCACCTGCCCGCCATGCTCGCGCAGGATGCGCTGCACGATCATGAGACCGAGTCCGTGTCCGCCCGTCTTGGTTGTGTGGTAGGGCTGGAAAAGTTTCACCAAATCCTCCTGCTTGATGCCGGCGCCCGTGTCGCCAAAAAGCAGGTACACGTTGTCGTCATCCGTACGGCTCTTGATGCGGAGCTTTCCGCCGGGCTGCATGGCCTCCATCGCGTTTTTGATGAGGTTGAAGAAAACCTGCTTGAGCTGGTTGCGGTCGGCCATGACCGGGGGAAGATCGAAGGAGTTCTCTACCTCCACCTCGATGCCGCGGTCTTCCAGCTCGCTCTGCTGAAAACGAAGCACCTCGGCGAGCACCTCGGACAGGCGCGTCTCGGCGAGATCGGGCGGCCGCGGACGAATGGCGCCGAGGAAGTTCGTGATGATGCTGTCGAGACGCGAAACCTCCTCCTGACAGACGCGAATGGACTCGGCCAGCGAGGCGGATTCGCGATCCTTGACGGCCTTCAGTTTCTTGAGCTTCCGCTCGATCAACTGCAGGTGAATGGTAAGCGAGTTGAGCGGATTGCCCAGTTCGTGCGCGACGCCCGCCGCCAGCAGGAGGATCGAGGACGTGCGCTCGCTTTCGATACGCTCCTCCGTGCTCTGTTTTTCACCGGTGATATCGGTCAGGATTACGGCGAAGCGACGCTCCGCACCGCTCCCCTCGCCCTTGAACGGCACCATGTAAAATCGCACGATCCTCCGCTCCGGATAGGTGAGCTCGATCTCGCGCGCCACCACCGGCAGGGCCTGCACCGCGTCCTCGAAAAATGTCTCCAGCGACGGACGGAGGCCGGGCACCAGCCGCCAAAGCACGGCGCCGGTGAGATCGTCGTTTTTGATCCCGATCAGCCGGTGGGCGGAGGCGTTGGCGTACTCGATTTCACCGTGATCGCTGATGACGAGGATCCCCTCCTGCAGCGTGTTGAAAATATCCTCAAACAAACCGTGCTCGCGGGCCAGCCGCTGGACGAGCTGGGTGAGACTGGCCTGATCGAGCGTGTCGAGCCGTCCGAGCACGCGATCGAGCGAGGTGGGTTTTTTGCCGGCCATGAGGAGGTCTTGAGGAAACGAAGTCGCAGGGTCAACGGCGCGTGTTTCGCGGCCGGAGCCATCCTATTCTACTCCAGCAAATCCATCTGGGACGGATCGATACGCCCGGCGAGAAGCTTGCGCAAGAAAAGCTCCCGGTGCTGCGGACAGCGGCCCAGCCGCAGGACGGCCTCGCGGTGCTCCTCGGTGCCGTAGCCCTTGTGCTGGGCGAAGCCGTAGCCGGAAAAGAGGTCGCCCAGTTCGTTCATCAGGCGGTCACGCGTGACCTTCGCAATGATGGAGGCCATCGCGATGCAGAGCGAACGGGAGTCGCCCTTCACTACGCCGGTATGCGGGTAGGGAAAGTGCTTCAACTTCAGGCCGTCGACCAGGATCCGGCAGGACACCTGGGGACGATAGGCGGCGATCTCCTCGGCCGAAGCGAAGAGGTCGGGTTCCCTCGCCTGCTCGAAGGCCTCCGGCAAATGAATGCCTTCAAGCGCACGTCTCATCGCGAGTTTGGTCGCGCCGAGGATGTTGAGTTGCTCGATCTCGGTCACATCGGCCACACCGAAGGTCGCGTGAATCTGACCCTCGGCGACAAGCGCCTCGAAATCGAGCCAGAGGGCGTCGCGCTCGGCGGGGGTGAGCAGCTTCGAATCGTTGACGCGACTCGCGTTGGCCGCAGCCCAGCGTCCGTCAAGAAAAGCACGGGTGACCAGAACCGCGCCCGCCACCACGGGGCCGGCGAGCGCACCGCGGCCGGCCTCGTCGACTCCGATGAGTTCGGCGACACCGTCGATCTGCTTGAGATCAAATCCGCGAAGCTGTCGGCGTTTCACGGCCATGGTTTCAATCCCGGCCGAAACCGAAGCGCTCCTTCGGCTCGGGCAGGGGCAATTCGTCGAGCTTGCCCGCATCCTTCACGACCTCGTAGGCGGTGCGGAAGTGAAGCTTGGCAAAATCGCCGAGCGCCTGGATGCCGAATTTTTGAATGATCTGGTGCGCCTGTTCCTTCACCCGGGCGCTCGCCCCCTTCTGAAGCGGCTCGCCGAACTTGCGGGAGAGTTCGCGCATGAGCCGCACATACTCGGCGCGCGCCACGATCGAGGCGGCGGCCACGACGGGATCGGACTCGGCCTTGGTGCGCATGCGCAGTTCAAAATTTTCCACCTTCTTCTTTGCAAGCTCGCGCTGCACCAGCGGCTGCTCGCTGAACTGGTCGAGCAGGCCCCACTTCACGGGTTTCTCGGCCAGCGCCTGCGACAGCGCGGTGGCGTGTTGCCAGGCGAGCAGCAGGTTCAGATTGGCGCGCGGACGGCGCATGAGCTCGTTGTACTTGGGCATCGAGCAAAAGCACGTGCGCACCGTCACCCAAGGCGTTCCCCGGATGAGCCGGTCGAGTTCGAGGATTCGCGACTCGGTGATTTTTTTGGAATCCTGAACTCCAGCCGCGCGCCAAGCCTCGATGGCGGTTTTTTCGGCGATGACGGTGGCGGCGACGACCGGGCCGAAGAAATCGCCCTTGCCGCTTTCGTCGAGGCCGGCGTGCGCCTCGAACCAATCGGGGTTCAACACCTCGTCATAGCCGAGCTTGGCGGCCTTGGTGACCTCGGGCTCGATGACATCGCGCACGAAATCCTCCGTGCCCTTGCCGGCGATCACGAGCTTACCGCTGGTGTAGGCCGAGAGGTTGACCTTGGCCGGCTCGTTCTTGAAGGCGAAGCGGGTGTACGCGACCTCGAACGGAGTCCACCCGCGCGCCTCGCAAATCGCGCGGAGCGTTTCCATCTGGGCATCATCGAGCTTGATCGTGTAGCTGCTGAGTTTTTTAGGCTGGTCGGAGTCGGCGTCCGGCTTTTTGGGCATGGAGCCATTGGCCACAAAAAGCGCAAAAAGCACAAAAAGAATCTGCATTGGCTTCGGGCGGGATTTTGCGCCTGCTGTCGCTTCCGTGGCCCTTCCTCCGATCATCGCCGAAAAGACCGCCTTTCAACACGCCCTGCTCGACTGGTTCCGCGTGCACCAGCGTCCGCTGCCGTGGCGCGAGTCGCCATCGCTCTACAAGACGGTCGTGAGCGAGCTCATGCTGCAGCAGACCCAGGTGAAAACCGTCCTGCCCTACTTCGCGCGTTGGCTGGAGGCGTTTCCCGATTTCACCGCGCTGGCCACCGCATCGGAGTCCCGGGTGCTCAAACAGTGGGAGGGCCTCGGCTACTACTCGCGTGCCCGCAATCTTCACAAACTCGCCCAGGCGGTCGCCGCGATGCCTGCGCCGCCGAGCACTCCCGCCGGCTGGAAGGAACTGCCGGGCATCGGCCCCTACACTGCGGCGGCCATCACCAGCATCGCCTTCAACACGCCGGCCGCGGTCGTCGATGGCAACGTCGTGCGCGTCCTCACCCGGCTCACGGCGGACGCCACGCCCTTTCGCGACAGCGCGGGCGCGGTCAAGACGCTCACACCGCTGGCGGACGCGTTAATCAATCCTTCGTCACCCGGAGATCACAATCAGGCGATGATGGAGCTGGGCGCGACCGTCTGCCACCGGCAAAATCCCTTGTGCACAATTTGCCCGGTGCTCGCCTTTTGCAGCGCCCAAAAAAACGGCGATCCGGAAAGTTTCCCCCGGCTCGCGCCCAAGGCGATCGAGCGCCGCGCCGTGACCCGCGTCTGGTGCATGCGCGAGGGAAAACTCCTGCTGCATCGCACCGCCGCCGGTTCACGGCGCCTCGCCAACCAACATGAGCTCCCCACGGACGAACACCTTGGCTTGGACGCCTCCGCCTTGGACGGGGCGCCGCTCCTCGCGAAAAAGAAACGCGCCATCACCCGCTTCAGCATCACCGAATCCATTCACGCCGTGCCGCCGCCGCGCGGCCGGCTGGCCGAGGGGCTGGTGTGGGTTGCGATGGAGGATCTCGACGACATCACCCTGTCCGGCCCGCATCGCCGCTGGGTCGGCGAGCTGTTGAAAAAATCCGCCCGATAACCCGCCGGCAAACCACCGCGGCTCACCCGCCAAAGCGCTGCCCGATGAGCGCATCGATGCGCTGCTTGGACATGATCACGTCGTCGCGCGACACGCGCGGGCTCAACTCCAGCGTGAGCAGGTGATGCGGGCGCCAGAAACCACTGACCATTTCGAAATTGATGTGCCCCGATCCGACGGGTTGATGATCCCGGCCGTCGGGTGTCACGTCGTGCAGGTGAAACCCGAGCAGCCGCGCGGCGTTTTTCTCAAGGTGCAACTGGTGGTCCAGCATGCCCATGCTCTGCTTGATGTCGGCATGGCCGGTGTCGTGCCAATAGCCGCAGGTGTGCGGCTGCGCGATGCTGTCGAGCAACGCCGGGAAATCGTCGTCGATCGGCAGCTCCTCGAACTTCTCCCGGTTTTCCAAACCGAGCGCGACACCGCGCTGGGCGGCGTAGGCGCGGACCTCCTCAAGGCTTGCCTTCACCTGCTCCCAATACGGGCCCATCCGCTTGCGCAGTTTTTCGCACGCCTTCTTCAGGACCGCCCGATAGGCCTTGTCGTCCGGCACGCTGACGGTCGGATGGCGACGGACGAACGTCTTGAGCGTTCGCCCCGGATTGAACCAAAAAAAATTCACGCTGCCCAAATGAAGCACGAGAACCTTCGCGTGGACCTGGGCGGCAAAATCGATGGAGCGCTTGGTGTGGCGCAGCCACTGCTCGTGCTCGCGGCGATCCGGCACGGAGGGCTCGAAGAGGTTGGGCGCGGCCTGCGTGATGCCGGTCGGCAGCGGGCAGAAATTATGCGTCGAGCTGATCTTGATGATGCCTTCCTCGACCGCGCGGATGACGCCGGGCAGGAGCACGATGCGGATGCCGTGGCTCAGCTCGGCGTGGGTGAAGCCCAGCGCGGCGGCTTCACGCAGCATCGCTTCACCGTCGGTGTGACGGAACGAATTCCAACAGGAGGAAAGAGCTAGGGTAGGCTTCTCCATCGAAACAAGCGCCCGGGGCGCAGGTTAATTGCGTTGCGAGACCACAAAAAACCGCGTCCCCGAGAAGTTTCGGTCGACGCGGTTGTACAAAGGGAAAAACGAAGGCGATTACTCGGCGTAACGGCGGCGCAGCATCTGGGTGAAGGCCATGACCTTCTCCTTGCGGCGGCGGCGCTCGCAGGGCTTTTCGAAGTAACGCTTGGCGCGCACATCCTTGATGATGTTCTCGCGCTCGAGCTTCTTTTTCATGCGACGGAGCGCACGATCAACGGGCTCGTTTTTGCGGATTTTGATTTCGATAGACATGTTGGGAAAGTCGTGGGATTCGGCGGAAAAGCTGAGGAATAGGCCAAACGGCTTCCCCCACGTCAATGGCTTTTTTACAACAACCCTTCTTGTTGCTTGCGAAGCCTGTCCGGCGGAGTTGCCTGATGCCTGTGTCGTCCGCTGATCAGAACTTCGTCCACCTCCACGTCCACACCGATTACAGCCTGCTCGACGGTGCCTGTCGCATCGATCGCCTGATGGAACGGGCCTGCGATCTGGGCATGAAGGCCCTCGCCCTCACCGACCATGGCAACATGTTTGGGGCAATCGAGTTCTACAACGCCGCTAAGGCCAAGGGCATCAAGCCCCTCATCGGCTGCGAGATCTATATCGTGGAAAGTTCCCGTCTCGAAAAAGCCGGGAAATCCGAGGATGGGAAGAGCTACTACCACATGGGGTTGCTGGCCAAGAATCTCACCGGCTACCAAAATCTCCTCAAGCTCGTCTCTGATGCGCATCTTAAGGGCTTTTATTATAAGCCCCGTGCCGATCTCGAAACACTCGCCCGCTACGCCGAGGGCCTGATCGGCTTCACCGGCTGCCTGGCCGCCATCGTCCCGCAACATCTGCTGCACGATCGTTACGAGGAGGCGCGAAAGGCCTGCGGACGTTTCGTGGAGATTTTCGGACGTGAAAACTTCTTCGTCGAAATCCAGGACCACGGCATTCCCGAACAGCTCAAGATCATCCCTGACCTCCTCAAGCTCGCGGAGGAATTCGGCCTCAAGGTGATTTGCACAAACGACGTCCATTACGTCCGCCACGAGGACGCCGCCCCGCACGACGCCATGCTCTGCATCCAGACCGGCGCGAAGATCGAGGACGAGAATCGGATGAAGTTCACCGGCTCCCAGTTCTATCTCAAAACTCGCGAGGAGATGTATGCGCTTTTCGGCGAGCGCCCCGATTCGCTCGTGAACACGCAGCTCGTGGCCGAGATGTGCGACCTGGCCATCCCGTTTCCCAAAGGCTCCGAGCGCTACCCCCGCTATCCGCTTCCGTCCGAGATCAAATCGAAGCTCTCCCCCGCCGACTATCTCCGCCAACTCTGCGTCGATGGACTGAAGAAGCGTTACAATGTCGACCATGACGCCGTCGCCGTCCGCGCGATCGTCGCACCGCGTCTCGAAAAGTTCACCAATCTCCCCGCCGGCCAGAAGCCGCAACCTCCCGATTACGCCGGCCTCTCCCCGGACGAGCTCCTCGTCGTCCGCACCGGCTACGAACTGGCGATTATCAATGTCACCGGCTTCGTGGATTACTTCCTCGTCGTGTGGGATTTTATCGCCTGGGCCAAAGTGAAAAATATCCCGGTTGGCCCCGGCCGCGGCTCCGGCGCCGGCTGCCTCGTCGCCTACCTGCTCGCGATCACCAATGTCGATCCGATCCGCTTCGGCCTGCTCTTCGAGCGATTCCTCAACCCCGAACGTGTCTCGCCGCCCGACTTCGACATCGATTTCTGCATGCGCCGCCGCGAGGAGGTCATCGATTACGTTCGCGACAAATACGGCCGCGACTGCGTCGCCAACATCATCACGTACGGCACGCTCGGAGCCAAAATGGTCATTCGCGACGTCTCGCGCGTGAACAACCTGCCCTACGCCGAGGCCGACCGCCTCGCCAAGATGATCCCCGACGAGATCAACATCTCGCTCGAGGACGCCATCACCAAGTCCGCCGAACTCCGCACCGAGATCGACCGCAATCCCGTCGCGAAAAAAATCGTCGCCTCCGCCCGCGTGCTCGAGGGCATGGTGCGCAACACCGGCAAGCACGCCGCCGGCATCATCATCACCGACAAGCCGCTCGACGAATTCGTCCCGCTCACCCTTCAGGAAGGCGACGTCACCGTGCAGTTCGACATGAACGCCGTCGGCAAACTCGGCCTGCTGAAGATGGACTTCCTCGGGCTCAAAACCCTCACCGTCATCTCCGACGCCGTCGCCAACGTCCGACGAACCGCCAACCCGGACTTCGACATCGAGACCATCTCCCTAGAAGACCCCAAGACCTACGAGCTGCTCAACGTCGGCAAGACCGTCGGCGTGTTTCAACTGGAGTCCGGCGGCATGCAAAACGCCTCCCGCCAGGTCGGCATTTCCAACATCGACGATATCAACGCCATCTCGGCCCTCTACCGGCCCGGCCCGATGGCGTTCATCCCCGATTACGCCCGCGGCAAAAAAGACCCGTCCACGATCACCTACCCGCACCCGCTGCTTGAGCCCGTCCTCAAGGAAACCTACGGCATCATCGTCTATCAGGAGCAGGTCATGGAGTGCGCCCGCGTGATTGGCGGCTACACCCTCGGCGGCGCCGACATGCTCCGCCGCGCCATGGGCAAGAAGGACGCCGAGGCCATGGCCAAGGAACGCGCCAAGTTCGTCGAGGGCGCCGGCCGCCTGCACAAGATCTCCGAGGCCAAGGCCAACGAAATTTTCGACCTCCTCAACAAGTTCGCCCAGTACGGCTTCAACAAATCGCACTCCGCCGCCTACGCCGTCGTCGCCTACCAGACGGCGTACCTGAAGGCCAACTACCCGGTGCAGTTCATGGCCGCCGTGCTCACCGCCGAGCTCGGCAATTCGGAAAAAGTTTCCCACTTCGTCGCCGAGGCCGAGGCCATGGGCCTCACCGTGCTCGGCCCCGACGTGAACGAGTCCCGCGACACCTTCACCCCGGTCGGCGACAAAATCCGCTTTGGCATGGCCGGCATCAAGGGCGTCGGCGAGCAGGCCGCGCAAAAAGTCATCGAGGAACGCGAGAAAAACGGCCCGTTCGGCGACTTCGACGACTTCGTCTCCCGCGTCGATCCGAAAGCCCTCAACAAACGCGTGCTCGAGCACCTCGTGAAGACCGGCGCCTTCGATTTCAGCGGCGCCTCCCGCAAAAAACTTTTCGACAACATCGACGCCGCCCTCGCCACCGCCGCGGCCAACGCCCGCGACCGCGCCGCCGGCCAGAGCGGTTTCTTCGACATGCTCGCCGAAGACGTTCCCTCCGCGGGGAAAAAAGCCGCCCCCCGCGATCGCCAGATCGAGTCCGCCGACGACTTCACCCAGGCCGAACGGCTCCAGTTCGAGAAGGAGCTTCTCGGCTTCTATGTGACCGGCCACCCGATGAACGCCTATATCGGTCTCGCCGACGCCCTCGACACCTACGCCCCCGCCGAGTTGATCAACCAAGGAGACCGCGTTGAATTCCGCCTCTGCGGCATCGCGAGCAATCTCGTCAAAAAACTCGCGAAGAAGGACAACCGCCCCTGGTACGCGTTCACCCTCTCCACCCGCAAGGCCTCGCTTCCGCTGAACATGTTCGCCGACGCCACGGCCAAATACTCGATGAACCTCGCCGAAAACGCGCAGGTCGCCATCCTTGGCAACATCATCGTCAACCAGGAAGGCGCGCGCATCAACGTGAAGGAATGCCGCCCGCTCGAAGCCTACGTCATGGCGCACATCCGCCGGGTCACCTGGCTGCTCCATCCGGATCATCCCCGGCTCAATGACTTCCTCCACACTCTCCGCCAGACGCTCGACAAGAACGTCGGCGACACCAAGACCAGCCTCGGCTTCCTCTTCGACGGGCGCGTGACCGCCCTCTCCGAAATCAGCACCGCGCTCGGCTGGAAACTCCGTCCCGCCACTTTCCAGGAACTCCGCGCCCACCCGGCTGTCGCCGGCGTGCAGATCGAGACCAAGCCCCTCGAAATCCTGGACGACCGCAAGTGGTCCAAAAAGTTCTAACCTCCGAACGCCTTGGTCGCGTCGAATTCGCACGAAAGAAGTATCCCGCTGTTCGACTCACCTCCATATCACCCAAGATATGATATTTAAGCCGATCAACCCAAAGGCCGCCCGGTAACGTGATCTAAGCCACACCAATTTTTCACGAGCAAGACCGCTGTGCAGCACATGGAAGGTCCATGCTGCCTGAAGTGGGAACAACAACGCGGCAAACCCAAGGCGGGCCGGAACGATACCCGTAACTGCGAGGCACCCAAGATACAGGAATGCGATCGCGAAGCAGGTGAATGCAGCCAGAAACACCGCTCTTTTGCCAAAAATCACCGCATTCGTCCGAACCCCCGAAGCTAGATCGCTCTCGTAATCCTGAACCTCCTGCGTGGCATGGCCTGCCGTAAAGACTAGGGCAAAAAAAATGGAGATCAGAAAAGCGCGCCGGTCCAAATCGCCGAACAGCGAGTAACCAAGGAGAAAATGCAAAATCCCACCGGTAAAATGAGCCAAGGAGGAAAGCCCCGCCAATCCCTTCGCCCGGATTCCCGGAAACGAATAAATGAACCCCAAAGCGGCAATGGTTCCGGCGATGATCAGAGTCTTCCATGGCAGAAAGCCAAAGAAAGCGAGACTGGCCACAAGTGATCCGACGGAAAGGCGGAGCAGGTCTGTCCGAGTAGCTTCAGATGAGCGGACCGGGGAGGATCTGCGCGATGCGATCCGGTCGTCCATATAGTCCGACCAGTCATTCAAGGCCCAAATGTGGGCCACCAGCAAAAAGCTGGCCGACATGAAAATGGCCAAAGGAGAAATCATGGCGTGCTGCGGCTTTGTAACCGACAATACGACGCCCATCAAGGGCGGGCCCTGCATTACGATTACCTCGCCGAATCGGATGCCGTAAAAGTGCCTCCTGATCGCCTTTGCCGCGCACTCAGCCCCTGTCTTGATACGTTGTGGAAATGCCATCGTGAGTATCCTCAACGGGGCACTTTCATTGCGTCCGTATTCCAAAAGTCCCGGTATTTGAAATAAAGCCTCAACCACAGCGCATATCCGAAGTCTTCCGACCAGTAATATCGCTGGGCCCGTGCAGTGAGATCGTTGTGATACAATAACGGAGGATTGCTTTTGATCGCCGAAAACTGATCTGCGGCCAGACTTCCCAGCAGAAGTCGGGCGGCCGCGGCTTCACCTGCTTGGTCGGCAGAATCCGATGAAATGAACATGCAGGCGTCCACCCAAGGCTTCTGTCCTAGCACCGACGTCCCGATTCGGCCGGGTGGGAGTTCCAACGGATAGCCCAGTTTGCGAACGTCGCCCTGTCTCAGTAACGGGACCAGCGGGGCTTTATTATAATAAACCCAATGGGAATCTTGAGTGATCGCCCGCTGGAGTGCTTCGAACAATGCGCGGGCGGAAGGCCTGTCCACTCCATCCAGAAACATCAGCACGTGCATTTGAATTGTGATGTCCGAAGGGTTGGGTTCTTTGCCGGGATCAATGCTCACATACTTGTCTAGGGGAGCAAGCCAGGTTCGGAACAGGCCATCCGGGGTTTGATAGCTTTTCAACGTGCGCAGCACCGGGGCTAGCAGATCATCCCGGCTCCGTCCCGCTATTCTCCAAACGAGGGCCGTATCATCAGCATCCGGCGTAATGATACATCCCAATGACGGAATCGTCGGAGAATCGGGGCGGCCATGATAACGCACCAAGCCATCAGACTCGATCTGGCCAAACAGATGTGTGTGTGCGTGTTTGAGGGTTTCATCGAGCCCGGCTTCCGCAGCGACCGGCTGCAAGAGATCGATCATCATCGCCTCAAGAAATGTATTCATTTCCATGCTGGCATGAGCAAATCGATCCGTCGTCGTATAGCTGGTGAGCCAATAACCTCCAGGTTGTTGGCTGATTATTACGTGTAGCTTGGCTTGCTCGGCCGCCGCATCGAATTCGGCTTTCGTTACGGGTTTTGTACCTGGTTCGTTTCCGACCAGCATGACGTGCCTCCGGGCCACCGGGTGAAATTCGTCAAGGTCGCTGGCCTTGGCATTTACCACCAGCAGATGCTCTCCAGGATCGAATCCCTTCGTCCGCAGCGTCACGCCCCATCCGGATGGATCGGTCGAGCCCAACTGCTTCGAAACGTCGGGCCGCGGCCCGAAATTCATAGCCACCGCGGCCGGATAGTAACTAGGTCCACGCCATTTGGTCTTCCCCGTGGGGACGAGACTGACTGTTGCCATGGCGGGCGTATGCAGATCGGTGAGCGTCCATCCTTCAACTTTGATATCAGCTCCAATGGGAACTTTATCCACACTGGCCTCGTTGACCCGCACAGTATCAATGTAGCCGGCCACGCTATATACAATGCCTCTGGGCGCGGATTTGTGGCCCAGTTCCAACCAATAAGGTGTGTTTTTGAAATCCCAAACGCTTTTTATACGAGCGGGATCTCCCTCCTCCGCCATAATAATCTCATCGCTTTTTCCTGTATACCAAAAGGCTCCCACGGTTTGAACTCCAATGGAAAATAGGACCGCACTGCCAAAGAGAGCGCGCACAAGTATGCGGGCGTGGATGACCATTGGCACCAGCATCCAGATCATCAGCGGGATGATATCCGTCAGCCAGCGTGGGCCCCAGGAACAGCCAGCCCTCCAGTCAAGTTTGGCGTAACACAACACCTGAATAACGATGGCTGCGAGCAGCAGCACATCGAGCCGTCGAAACCTATGGTCGGCGAGAATGGACTTTATACCGAGAGGCAGGAAAAGCAGAAAAGGCGTAAAGATAAAGAGGCCGCGCGTCGGACTGAAGAGCAGGCCTGCCACACCGGCCAGAAGCCCGTAGCGAAAACTGCTGATATCCCCTTTCCGCGCATATCCTCCCACCAGCTCCCTGACAACATACAGATTATATATGAGCAGCAGTGCGACGGGTAAAGCCGCTCCCACTACGAGAGAGCGCCTTCTGCCTTTCGCCCAAAACCAACCATAGACAACCAGTGCACCCGATAATATAGCGTCAGGTGGTCGATTACAGGCAATCAGCCCGCAAAGCAGCCCGAGAGCCAACGCGCGCTTTTCCGTGCAGGCGCCGGTCAGCAGGAATAATGCTGCCGCAATAAACAATTCCGCAGCACCATGCTGCCAGAGGGCCTGGCTTCCGATCATCCATGTATTGGTTCCCAATGCGTAGGCGATGGTCAGCAGCGCGGCCACGCCGGGGGCGGCACGGCGGCGCAACAGGTAATACATAAGTGCAACCGACAGTGCGGCGATGAGTGCAGAGCACCCTTTCTCCATCAGCCGGGCAGTCTTGTTCAGGCGATTATCCGTCCATCCGTGAATGTCCAGCCAAGCTACGGCAGGTGCATAAAGAGGCAGGACCGCCACGGGTATAACGACAGGGTAAGTCGAAGCCTTATGCCCCCCGCGATTGACGATCCAATATGGATGACTATCGCCTTGTGACACCACATCGGCGATGGTATCCAAATACAGCGAGCCATGCTCTAAAATGGAAAAGGGTAGGAATCGGTTGGGGTAGGTGTCCCCTGCGCTGATCAAACGCCCGTTGCTCAGGTAAACCGAAAAACTGGTCACAAACAGAACGGCCGCGACTCGGAAATCAAGGGATCCCAGTAGCTGCCAAAAGCTCCGGCGCCACCTGCCGCTGGAGAGTCCATTTGAACCGTTTTTGCTCAAAGCGAGGGGGATGCGAATCCAATGGTCCTTAATCTTTCGAGAATCCTCGCGCCACTCCGGTCCCAGCTCCAGTTGGCATGAGCGTCCAAAGACGCACGTGCACCTTTTTCCCGAGCCTCGGCAGGATTCTCATACACATGGCGCATAAGCCTGCGTAAATCCTCATAGCAAGGTTGGGCCCACTTGAATCCGTGGTAATACGGACATTTGGCCAAGGCGGGCACAAGACCCTCCACACGGAGAGGATACGCGTTTTTTGCATTCATGAAGTCGCACTGCGAACTCCAATTGGTCGCGATGACCGGCAGGCCGCAAGCCATTGCCTCCAAGATCGGCATGCCCCAACCCTCACCCCGACTCGACAAAACGAAGCAGTCCGCCATGCGGTAGAGAGCACCGAGCTGATAGGTGGGAAGAACTTCATTGAGCGAAAAAATAATCCTCCCGCCGCTGCGCTTGAGCTGCAAGTTTTTCACCTGCGAAGCCACATCTACACCCGGGTCCGAATTCGAGGTTTTGCACACGAGGACAACATCCTCCTTGCGCTTAAACTCGTCGTTAAACGCTTTGATGAGAATCTCCGGGGCCTTTCGTTCCCCCCATTCGAAGACCGAAAGGAACGTAAACGAATCGGTCAGTCGCTGGGCGCTGATCGCAGGATTGAAATAATCCGGATCGACTCCCAGCGGCACGACGTGAATCGGCCGGGTCACTCCACTATTGCGGAACGTACCTACATTAAAGGAGGAGGGGACCCACACCTCGTCCATCCGGTTTGCCGCAGCCACCCATTCCTTTGGAATATGGTCGGTCTCGAGCATGGTATAGCCGATCCGGTATTTTCCGGAGTTCCGATCAAAAACATCGCCCTGCCCATAGACCACTTCCACGTCTTTTTTATCATAAGAACGTCCCTGGATGACGTTGATCATGTATTGGTCGGAGCCTTCGGGCTCGGCAACCGGAAAGGGTGTCCCCTGACCGTAGACGTATTTGTAGGAAACCTCCACTCCGAGCCGGTCCATGGCCAGCATCAACTGCCTGCTGCTGATAGCGTAGCCGGTCTCGAAGTTGGAAATCGAATGCCATCCCAGCGACTGATTATAACGGCCGGACCCTTCGACCTTTGATTTCCAGCGATTTTTGAAAACGGCGGATGACTTCGTGAACAATTCCCCAAAATCCACGCCATTGATGCCCGTGCTGACGTTCTCATGGTGAATCACCGTCACAGAGCCGCAGCAAACCGTGCGGTAACCGGCATCCCGTGCCTTGTAGCAATAATCCGTGTCCTCAAAATACGAGATGTAGGCCTCGTCCAGCATGCCTACTTTATCGATAACTTCTCGCTTTATATAGACACAGGCGAACACCACCGACTCCACGTCCCGGTCGCGGGAGAATTGATTAATATCCACCTCACCGCTACCGATTTGTTGCCCCCAATAGGTAGGAGGCATGTAGGCGCCGGCATGTTGTAGCATTCCAGACGGGCGCCTGAGGCGGCTGCCGACAATCCCGATGTCACTCTCCGCGTAGGCCGCCTGCTGCATGCGCTCGATCCAGTCTGCCTGATGGATCTCCGTGTCGTTGTTCAGCAAGAGAATGTCGCATTCCTCCGGACATTGCTTGATGGCCACATTGTTCCCACGCGTGAAACCAACATTTCCCGAATTGCGAATCAGGGTAACCCCATCGAGGGACTGAATATATTCTGCCGTGCCGTCAGTGCTGCCGTTGTCGACTACGATTACGCGGTAATCCCCAAAACCGGTTCTGGTCCGGAGCGAGTCAAGGCAAGCCTTGGTATAATCAAGGCCGTTCCATGCGAGGATGATGATACAAACCGGGCGCGGAACACTCATGAGAGTCTTTGACGGAGCACTGTCGTGAGCCTTGCAATATCAACTTTAGTCTTATCGGTTCCGCTACACTCCAGACCGGGCAATATGGACTCCTTCGGTGCGTTGTTACGCGCCAGAATCGCGGCGACCTGAGTTAATAGATCCAAATTTTGAGCCATGGCATCGTTCAAATACTTCTGCAGCCGTAGCAATTTTATCCCTCTGTGGATGCTCTTTATACTACGGTAAACGTAATTGAGCGTTTCGGAGCGGCGAACCCAGCGCGGCATGAAGGACTTCGTTTCTTTCAAATGTCTATTCACCTCGTTGTGCAGGGCCAGCAATTCGGCATACCTGCCTCCAAGCGCCCTGTGCACTTCCATCGCCTTCCCCACCAATGTGGACAACCGCGATGCTTGAGCCACTTTCTCTTCTTCCCATACATATAGTTGCTCCGCGAACTCACCCAATCTCTGCTCGAGTCCGGCCAGCTTCTTCTTCAGCAAGCTGTTTTCGTGGCTCAGGCGGCGCATGTGTTCTTCCCGCTGGGCGATCTCCGCATTAAACCTGCTCCTCGCGAAATCAGCCGCATCCGCATTCAAAGCTGGATGCGCCTCATTCATTTCCGAAGTGCTGATTGGCAAGGCGACCGCTTCACCCGTTCGGGCTTCCTCCAGCAAACAATCATACATCTGGATCAACTCAGGCGCAAAATCTCCGCCGTGCAGTTCCTGAGGGGTGGAGCGGTTGTGGTGCAACTCCTGTTTTGCGTGAGCCCGCGCCTGGACCATCATGTTGTGGTCAACCGCAATTCCGAGCGCGCTGCTAACGCGCCCCAATTCCTCCTCAAAATTATCAAAGTAGTTTTCGTAGATCGTTATAACCCGATTCTCACGAGGCACATGGGTAAGTATATTTTCATAGTAGCGCAGCCAAAGCCGGGAGGCGGCTGCTACGGATAAATTGTTCCTTGCGCACAGCGACGCCGCGACTTCGACCGGGTTGCGAACGCAGATCACCACCTTCGCGTCCGGAAGAATTGATTTCCAGAACTGAATCGTGATGGAGTTCCGCGGGTCTTTCCACCCCCAGCGGCGATTCCCGCTGGTAGCCTCTCTCATGCGATTTACCAACAGGCGGGCCTCTTCGCGAAAAGGAGCAAGATCCTCCCGGGCCTCCCAGTTATCTGGCATCCATGGAGCATCCCAGCCCGCTCGAAGATGCAGAAGCAATCGCTCGTTGAGCGCATAAAAACCGAAATGCTCCCAAAATCCGCCGGCATTTTCACCCTCTTTTGCTGAGAGCAAATCAGCCTCTTCACCCATGTAAATCCCCAGTGTATGCAGAAGATCTGAAACCATTGAGGTGCCAGATCGATGCATGCCGGCAATACAAATAGGCATCTGCATATTCTCAGACGAAGCCACGAACTTTGGGTTTGCTGACCATAGGTTGAAAGCGAGCGAGCTTCGGGTGCGCAGGATTCGGGGCAAGCTCAGAGTCAGGGGGCGGCACCTGGAGGGGACGCCTGAATGTGGAACCGGCAAACTTCGGACGAGAATGAACTTTGGACCACGCTCAAGCTCAAGCACGAGCCGGCCTAACCGGCTGCCACTGGGTCACTCGTGATCAAGCCACCACCACCATCATATTACACCAATGGCTTTTACAAGCGCACCCGCCTTCACTCGGCTTTCGGCTATCAAACTCCCCTCGACTACGAATCCAACCTCAACTAACCAACCATCACTCACGCTCAACGCGTGTCCGTTTTATCGGGAAAAGCACATCAATCCATGCCCAAAAAAGTCCTCATCACTGGAATCACCGGACAAGACGGTTCTTATCTTGCCGAGCTACTGCTGAAGAAAGGGTATGAGGTCCATGGTATTGTGCGGCGCACGAGTTCTATAGAGCGGACCCGTCTCATGCATTTGTCCGCGTATAAAGACGTCGAGCCTGCACGGTTGATTCTGCATTACGGTGAGCTGGCCGATGCGGGCAACCTGATCCACATTCTTTATCAAGTTCAACCGGACGAGATCTACAATCTCGCCGGGCAGAGTTCTGTGCGAGTCAGCTTTGAGATGCCCGAATACACCAGCGAATCCAACGGACTCGCGGTGGTTCGATTACTGGAGGCCATTGTGCGCAGTGGACAGGCGACGAAGACCCGATTTTACCAAGCATCTTCGTCGGAGATGTTCGGACGGGTGGAGCAGCTGCCGATCACTGAAGCCACCCCGTTCAGTCCTAAATCGCCTTACGCGGCCGCCAAGGTGTTTGCCCACAACATGGTCAATTACTATCGAGAGGCTTATGGACTGCATGCCTGCTGCGGCATCCTATTCAACCATGAATCGCCGCAGCGCGGAGAAAGCTTTGTGACGCGCAAGATCACCCGCGCGGTGGGACGCATCAAACACGGTCTGCAAGCCAAGCTCAAGTTGGGCGATCTTACGCCGAAGCGCGATTGGGGTTACGCGCCGGAATACGTCGAGGGCATGTGGCACATATTGCAGGCGGAAAAAGCCGAGGATTATGTGATCGCGACCAATGAATCGCATTCGGTTAGAGAGTTCGTGCAAGAGGCGTTTGCATACGCCGGCTTGGATTGGATGAAGTATGTCGAACATGACCAGCGCCAAGTCCGCACGATGGAACTCGATGAAGTCCGCGGAAGCCCGGAGAAGATCCGAACAAATCTTGGCTGGGCTCCCCAAGTGAAGTTCAAGGAATTGATTCGTATTATGATAAATCACGATCTGAAGCTCGCGGCAGTAGAAGCGGCGGAACGAGCTTCCAGCCTCTAGTAATTAGCCAAGAGCCGCACTGCCCGGCGATCTCGAAGGCCGTAAGAATGCGGTCATACAAACGCGCATCATCGAGCGATCCGTTAAAAAACCCCGCCGCCATTTTGGAGCACGCCGATGCGGAGAGCCGGAAGCTAGGTGCGCGAACCCGTTGGTCCCGTCCCGGTGCCCCACAGCCCCCCGTCCACATACAACCGCCATCACGCCAGCCTCGGCTTCCTCTTCGACGGACGCGTGACCGCCCTCTCCGAAATCAGCAACGCGCTCGCCTGGAAACTCCGTCCCGCCACTTTCCAGGAACTCCGCGCCCACCCCGCCGTCGCCGGCGTGCAGATCGAGACCAAGCCCCTCGAAATCCTAGACGACCGCAAGTGGGCGAAGCGCTGACCCGGACCTGTCAGTCCGGAAACGGGGCGAATATCGCTCCGCCTCTTGAGCCTTCGGAATTGTGGTGTGTTTTCTGCTTGGCTTCACCTCATGGACTTACGTCGTGCGTTTTCCCTCCTGCTGCTCGTTTCGGTCGTGGACTTGGCGCACCGCGTGGCCGCCGAAACCGTCACCCCGCCACCGCCCACCATCGAGGAACTTTTCGGGCCGCCTTTGCTGAACCAAGTAAGCCTCTCGCCCGATGGCACCCGCCTCGCGCTGATCGCCAAATCGAAGGACGACATCGGCAATCTCGTTATTCGCAATCTTGATACCAATGATAAACCCAGTGGCCTCCAGGGAGACGATGAAATCGACATCGGCAGTGTCACCTGGCTGGGCAATGACCACCTGCTCTTCAGTGCCGTTAAGAATAAAATCTCCAGTCAGGGCCTCTATTCAATGCCCCTCACCCGGCCCTACAGTTACATCCCTATCAGACTCTACGATGCCATCAGCATAGTCGGCCTGCCTCGCGCCCGTCCCAAGCGCGCGATCATTTGGGTACGTCAATCGGCCACGGACGAAAAACACAAATCCGACTCCGTCCAAGAAATCGACACCACCCGCTCACTCGATGCCTTTAAGACCGACGCGCGCGGCGAAAAATTCACCTCCAGCTACGACCAGCTTTTCAGATCCGTCGTGCGCCTCTATCCCGACCCGCCCTCAACTCCCATAGGCTTCGAGGCGGATCCCGACGGCGAACTCGCCTTCGCTTACACTCTCGACCATGGCCATGCCTCCTACGCCCGCTGGGATCTCAAGACCGAAACCTGGTGCCCACCGGCGCCTCAACAAGCCTTCACCTCAATCATTGCGGCTGACGCCGACCGGAACTTTGCCTGGGTTGTGACCCGCGACGCCACGCAAGGTTCGCAGCTCCGGCGCATGGAGTTGGCCACCGGTCATCTGGATGAACCGGTCGCCACCGATGCAAACTTCGATCTGCGCAATGCTTATCTTATTTTCTCCCACGTCACCCACCAGCTCGTCGGCTTCAGCTATGAACGGCAGCGCACCGCCATCCGCTGGCTTTCCCCCAAGTTCGCGGGCATCCAGCACGTGATCGATCAGGCGCTTCCCAACGATGAAGATCATCTTATCGTGGGTTTTGACGATGCCGAGAACCGCTTCATCGTCTACTCCACCGGCCCTCGTATGCCGGGGGCCTACTATCTTTTCGACGCCCGCACCAGCACCCTCGAAGGCATCGGTAAAACCGTCCCCACCCTTGCCGACCGGGCGCTGCGTTCCTCCCATCCCATCCGTTTTAAGGCCCGCGACGGACTCCCCCTCGAAGGCTATATCACCCTGCCCGCGAACGCCTCAAAGATTCACCCCGCTCCGCTTGTCGTGCTCGTGCATGGTGGCCCCGTCAGTCGCGACACCTGGGGTTTCGATCCCGAAGCTCAGTTTCTCGCCGCCCAAGGCTACGCCGTCCTGAAACCCAACTACCGCGGCTCCTCCGGCTACCTCTGGCCCGAAGGTTCCGACGGCTACAGATGGGCTTTCCTCTCCATGCGCAACGACGTCATCGACGCCACCCGCGCCGCCTTGACCAGCGGCCTGTTTGACCCGCACCGTGTCGCGCTCATGGGGGGCAGCTTCGGAGGCTATCTCGCGCTCGCCTGCCCGGTCGAGGAACCGGATCTGTATTGTTGCACCGTGAGCATCTGCGGCATTTTCGACTGGGCTGAGCTAGTGAGGTCCAAGAGCGACTACGGATCCATCGCCGCATACGGCCGGCCCGGCGAATATGAGAGGCTCATCGCCAAGCTGGGCGATCCCAAGAAGAGGCAGGCTGACTATGAGGCGCTCTCCCCGCTCAACCGGCTCGACCGGCTGCACTGCCCCGTACTTATCGCGCATGGGAAGGACGATAGCATCGTCTCCGTCAAACAATCCCGTCTGCTGGCCAGCGCGCTCAAGGAACACCACCTCCCCTACGAAACTTTCTACCGCGACCTCGCCGGCCACGGCTTTGCCGCGGCCAAGGACCGCATCGCTTTTTACCAGAAGCTCCAAAGCTTCCTTGCCCTTCGCCTCGGCTCCGCATCCCCTGCTTTGCCCTGATTACAGGTCAAAGTTCCATGTCCGACTCCGTCCTCCTCAACCGCGCCGCGCTCATCATCGATCAAGTCTCCGCCGAGAAACCGGCGGATTACGTCCTGCGCGGCGAACTCGGAGCCGCCAAGCACCTCCTCTCCTCGGAGAAGCGCGACATCGCCCACGCGGTTTTCGCCTACCACCGCTGGTTCGGCTGGCTCGACCAAAGCGCCTCCACCCAAATCCGTCTCGCCTCGGCCCTCGACCTCCAGCGCAAATACGACGCTGATCCCGCCTCGATCAAACCCGAGAGCCTCACCGCCCGCGCCGTGCCCGATTGGTTAAAAACCGAGATGGAGATCACGCCCGCCTACCTGCGCCAGCTTCAGCGCCCCAGCTCGCTCTGGATCCGCGTCCAACGCGAATTCGCAGCCGCCCTTCCCCGCTCCCTCGGCCACTGCACCGCGCCCGACCTGTCCGTCCTGCCCGGCCTCTCCACGTCCGGCCAGCCGTCCACCGCTCTCCGTTACTCCGGCTCGACCGATCTCTTCAAAACGTCGGAATTCCAGAAGGGCGTTTTCGAAATCCAGGACCTCGCCTCGCAACTCGTCGGCCACGCCTGCGCTCCGCAGCCCGGTGAAACCTGGTGGGACACCTGCGCCGGCGAAGGCGGCAAGACGCTCCACCTGGCCGATCTGATGGCCAACAAAGGCCTCATCTGGGCCAGCGATCGCAACACCGGCCGCCTCGCCGCCCTGCGCAAACGCGCCGCCCGCGCCCAGGTTTTCAACTACCGTGCCGTCACCTGGAACGGTGGCCCGTTCCTCCCCACCAAAACCAAATTCGACGGCATCCTCGTCGACGCCCCGTGCAGCGGTGTCGGTACCTGGCAGCGCAACCCCCACGCTCGCTGGACCACCACGCCCACGGATGTGAAGGAGCTCGCCGAAATTCAGATTCAACTCCTCGACAATGTCGCCAACTCGCTCAAGCCCGGCGGCCGTCTGATCTACGCCGTCTGCACGCTTACGAAGAGCGAGACCACCGCCATTGCGGACAAGTTCACCGCCACGCACCCCGGCTTCGAACCGGCTCCGGTGTTTGGCTCTCTCGCGACCGCCGACTCCCGATTCTTCGTGTGGCCCCAGGATTTCGATGCCAACGGCATGTTCATCGCCGCGTGGAAAAGAAAAGCCTGACCCTTACAGGAGTCATCGAGGAACCGAGTTCAGGTTTCTCTGCTCCGCCTCCTCCGTTGTCTTCTGCAAAAAAGATCACCGCTGACATCGTTCGCGCCGATTTCAACGACATCGCCGCCGTCGTCCATTATGCCAGCGCCGCGCACACGCTCGGTCTGTGGGAATCTGAGTGCCTGCTCATCGAGTGCTTCTTTCCCGACAAGAATGCGCACCTCCTCGAGGCCGGCTGCGGCGCCGGCCGTGTGTCCCTCGGCCTTTGGCAGCTCGGTTACCGCCAGCTCACCGCCTTCGACTTCGCCGAACAGCTCGTCGATCAGGCAGCCAGTCTCTTTGCCGAACGCGCCGTCCCCATCCCGGTGTATCACGCCGACGCCACGCGCCTGAACGATTGTCACATCCTACGTGACAAACGCTTCGACGGCGTGCTCTTCATGTTCAACGGCCTGATGCAGATTCCCGGACGGGAAAACCGGCGCACGGCGCTGCGGCAACTCGCCAGCGTATGCCGCCCGGGTGCGCCGTTTCTGTTCACCACCCACGACCGCGACCATTCCCGCGCCGAGCGCGCCGCGTGGCGATTGGAAGCGCGACGCTGGGAACGCGGCGAACAGGATCCGCGCCTGGTCGAGTTCGGCGACCGCTATTTCGAAGACGACACCGGGAGCCGCACCTTCATGCATCTGCCCGACCGGGCCGAGATCCTTGAAGACCTCGCCGCAACCGGCTGGACGCATGAGCACGATATTCTCCGCAGCGCCGTGGCCAAGGAGTCCGCCGCCGTGGAGGACTTCTCCGACGAATGCCGGTTCTGGGCCGCCCGGCGCGCCTGAGTGCGTCTAACGCGTGAGGAGAAAGGTCTGCTCCACGGGCTCGGCAGTCTTGAGCTTGGGATCAATGGAGCGTCCCCATTGCCAAGCGACGACCGTGACCTTCACAGGAAATTTGGCCCGGGGCGGAATCGCGGTGAGGGTGAGCGTGTTGTCACCCGTAAATTCGGCCGGACCTTCGCGGACATAATAATAAACCGGCACGCGCGCGCTAGAGGTGGCGGCAAGCGTCAGCGTTTTCACACTCGCCCGCTGATCTGCGATTTTGGGAAACGTGATGCGTTGCTCCGCACCGACCGTGTTGCGCAACGGAAAATGCAGGACCGACTGCTGCACGGCGCGCTTGTACTGGGCGTCGCCCGGGTGGGTGGCGGCGAGCCAGATTTCATTCGAACGTTTGGTGTTGTTCATCCCCATCCGATAAAACCGGATGGCAAACGTGTCCGGACCGACCTGCGCCACCGGGCCGCAGATGCGCGAGATCACGATCGGACTCCCGTCCGTCACATGTGCGATTGGCGAACCAGCCTTTAGGCCGGTCCAACCTTCGGGTCGGCCAGGTGGCACGGTGTCAAGAAACGCGCCGGTGAGCTTGAACGTGAGGCCGTCCGGGCCGGGTTCAAACTTGAGATTCACCTGGGCGTGGAGATTGGGATTTTGCGGAGCGATTCCTCCCGCCTGCACATAACCGACCAGGTCCGCTTTTTTGCCGCGATATTGGGAACCGAACGTTTCGATGGCGTGGGCAATCTCGCCATCGAAGCACCAGAACGCATCCTTCTTGTCGCCGGTGTAACTCCCCACTGCGGCAGCGGGAAACTTCGGCGGATTATCCGGCCGCCAGCGGTCCACCAACCAGCCCTGCTTGGTGGGATCGACCGGCTTTAACACGACAGGATGGTCAAGCGGTGCATCGGCCGGCAACCGGTAGGCGGCGGCCTTGCTGATGTATAACGCCAAAAACGCGATTTTTTCGTCGCTCGCGTCGAAATGGCCGGCGGCGGGATTGGCCAGCATGGTGAGCGCCAGCCTGGGATGCTCTTGACGCTGCCGCAGACCCACCTCCGCGCGGCCGGCGGCCCCCTCGTAGTCACCCATCGAGACCAAGCCCGGGATGTCATCAACCAGACGGTTGCCCCAGTCCGGCGTGTTGGTGTCTTTATAGTACGGCCACTGGCCGCTCACCGAGAGCACCGCCAGTGTCCTCTCGGGATTCCACGCGGCAAAATTCCACGGAAACGAAGCCGCCGCCGAGTGTCCCATCGGGATCACCGGGGCGAACTTCAGTTCGCGATAGCCGGATTCCTCGGCGAGCGCGGCCATCATGGCGTTGAAATGCTCGCCGGCGCCCTTGTCGAAACGGAAAAAGAGGTCGAGCGCAGGCGTGATCCAGATTTCGGCGATGCCAAGCTTGGCCATGGCTTCGCGGAATTTCGGATGCTCAAGGATGGGCTCCTCCTCCATGTTATGCTGGCCCACGACGACGGCGCGCACGCGCTGACATCCGGGCGGAATCCAGAGAAAGGCCCGCGGATGGTCGTTGTTTTCCGAGGAAGCGATGTCCGTCAACGGAACGGACCATTGCCAATCAGCGGCGCGCGCCGGAACCGCTCCCAACAAAAGCGCCAGGAGCATCATCTGAAAAACGCGGGGAAACATGGAAATTGTTTATGTCTCAGCTTGGATGAACGCCACCAAACCGGCGCACAGTGTGACTGCGCGCCGGGGGAACGACAAGGGTTCGGCGTAGCGCATCAGGCGCGAACGGCATTGCGTCGACGCATCATGATGAAGCCAAAGACGGTCACACCCAGAAGAGCGGCATAGGTCGAAGGCTCGGGAATCGCCGACGCGGTGGCGGTCAGGGTACCGCTGGATTCGGTGAGCGAGAGATCGTACCCGCCGAACGTGCCCGACCAGATGCCGGAACCCAGTGTCAGCGAACCCGTGCCCAGTATGCCGGTGACCGAAACGCTGCTGAAATCCCCGGAAACACCGGACGCGTCATACAGATTAAAGGACGTCCCCGTGGGTATTGCGGTGAAATTGAGCGTCAGACTGTTGCCGAGGGTAAGCGCGGTGGTGGTGGCACCGTTGATAAAGCCGTTGGTCGTTGCGCCGACGCCCAAAGTCGTGGCGACCGAGGCGAGACCGTAGGCGGACTTGGCGGACACGTCCAAGGTGGCGCCGGCGGCGATATTATAGACGGTGCTGTTCGCGATGGAGCCGGCCGAGGAGAGGGTCAGCGTGCCGGCGCTGATGGTGGTGCTGCCGGAATAGACATTCGCACCGGTGAAGGTCTGCGTGCCCGTGCCGAGCTTCACGAGATTGATGTAACCGGCGGCGGCGGAGGTGTCCGTGCCGGCGAGATTGCTGCCGCTCTGGGCGCCAATCACACCGGCAAAAGTGGCATTGCTGTTGGTATTCCCGATCTGCAAAACCACCGGCGCGCCGGACGTGGCGGTGGTGTTGGTGCCGGTGGGCGTCACGCTGTTTCTGAAAACGCCGGTCGAGCCGGAATAGGCGGTGACGTAATCGTTCGCCGTGCCGGTGAGCGCGCCGGCCGTCTGGGTGGTGTTGCCGTTGATGACCAGCAGACTGCCTTTGCTGCCGCTGCCCAGATTGAGATCCATGTTGCTCGCGAGGACGTTGTTCCCCTGGGCATAAATGATATTCCCGTCACTGGCAGGCTGCGTAAACGTCATTGTCCCGGTGGCAGTCCAGCTCAGGCCCGTTTGCAGCACCAGATTGTTGAAGCCTGTCTGGAGATTGATTCCCTGACTGCCGGCCACGACCATGTTTCCCCAATAGGTGGTGCCGTTGAAAAAACTGTTGGTGGCAAACACCGGCGTGGATGTATTCGAAAAGGTGAGCACCTCCGAGCCGGTGGAGCCGGTGAAGGTGAAACTCTGGCCGCCCGCCGTCCGGATAAACGCAATGCCTCCCACCGTGCTGTTGGTCGAAACCGTCCAAGCGGTGTCCGTGCCCGCCGACGGGCTGATCGTGGTGTTGGCCGCGGGCGACAGCGTTGAAATATCCGTGGTCGCTCGGAGCACCGAGCCCGTTGAAAGAACGGCCAAACCGCAGGAAAGCAGCGCAGTTGGCACGAACGGGCGGCGTGATTGGGGATGGGGCGATTTGATTTTCATTTTCGGGACGGAATTTGGGATATGCGCAGCATACCATTCCGGCCCCTGCCACCGTCTATGGAACAAATGTTCCCCCTCCCCCCGTCCGAATGAATTTCTCAGTGACTGAGATATTTCAGCACGGCTTCCGTCCGCGACTGCACATGCAGCTTGCCGTAGATCACATGGAGATGATTCCGCACCGTGTTCGCGCTGATGCCCAGCTCGGCGGCGATTTCCTTGTAATAACTGCCCTTGGCCAGAAGCGAGAGAATGACCTGCTCGCGGGCGGTCAGTTTCTCGACCTCGCCGGACGGTTTGGCGATCTCGTGAAAATAGGAGACGACCTTGCGGGCGATCTGCATCGACATGGGAGACCCGCCCTCTCGCACCTCGACAATCGCGGCGATCAACTCCTCGGGAGTCGCCCGCTTGAGCAGATAACCGCTGGCCCCCGCGCGCAGGGCGGCAAAGATCTGCTCGCTGTCGTCATAAACGGTGAGCATCAGGAACTGCAGTTGCGGATGGGCGGCCTTGAGAGCGGCCACGCACTCGATACCGCTACGCCCGGGGAGGTTGATGTCCGTCAGGATCACGTCGGGCAGATCGGAAGCCACTCCGCGCATCGCCTCCTCCGCACTCGCGTAGGCCGCGGTGAGCATCAGGTTTTGGGCCCGCCGCAGGTGCAGGATCAAACCTTCGCGCACGGAGGCGTCGTCTTCAACAAGGGCGATACGGATAGGCATCTGAGGCTGGGGATAAAGCCGTTCTAGTTTCGTCAGTCCGGCCACGGCAGGTGAAACTTCAAGCACGTTCCGCAACCCGGACGGCTTTCGATCTCGCAGGTTCCGCCCAGTGCGGAAGCCCGCTCGGCCAAGTTGGTCAGGCCATTGGAGTCTGTTGACCCACAACTTTCGGGTAATCCACGTCCATCGTCGGCGATCTCCACAACGAGAGCCGCATCGCCCGCCTCAATGTGCAACCGAACCTCCCGCGCTGCGGCGTGCTTGACCACGTTGTTCAGCGCCTCTTGCACGATCAAAAAAAGGTTGTGCCGGAAATCGGCCGCGAGCGGACGGGAAGGAATATCCGCGGGAAAATCAAGCCGGCAACGAATGCCTGCCGCATGCAAAAAATCGGCGGAGCACTGGCCGAGATATTCCAACAGGCGGGGCAACGTGTCGTTGCGCGGATTGACCGCCCAGACAATCTCATCGAGTGCCGCGACCGCCTTGCGGGCGGAGAGCATGACGCGAGCGGCGTGATCCGCCACGGGGCCGTCCGTCCCGCTCTCGGCTTGGACGAGCCCGGCAAACAGGGACAGCTCCGTGAGATTGGCCCCGAGCCGGTCATGCATGTCGCGCGAGATCCGGGCACGCTCCTTCTCCAGCGCGTTTTCCCGCTCCAACCCGCGCATCCGCGCCTGCATCCGACGCTTCACGAAAAGCCGCACGATCACCGCAAGCAACAGCGCGCCAAGCAAACCCATCCCCCAATAAAACCAAAGCGTTTCCCACCACGCCGGACGCACGGTGAAGGCAATCGACGCGGTCGCGGGCAACCAAGACAAGCCCTCGGCCGCCGCGACTTCGAACCGATAATCGCCCGGAGGCAGATGGGCGAACGTCGCCGTCCGCTCGTCGCCGGCGGAAATCCACTCCTCCTCCCCCCATCCCTTCAAACGGTAGCGAAAGCAAAGTTGCTCGGGGGTGCTCAAATGCGGCAACGTATAAAAAATCCGGATCGGTCCCGGCCTCGGAGGCAGCTTCGGATTTTGGGCGCCGTCGACTGGAACCGCCATGTCGCCGGCCTGAAAACCCTCGATCAAAACCGGAGCGAGCGGGGCTGCAGCTCGAGCCGGCCGCGGAGTGATCTCCAGCGCCCCGCGGGTCGTCGCAAACCAAAGATGGCCGTCGCGTGTCCGTATCCCCGCGTTGCGAAAACCCAGCGAAAACTCCGCGTTGGGCAGCCCGTCGCCGCGTCCATAGGCGACGACTTCGGCCTTTGATTTTTGCCCGTCCATAACCGCGTCGATTTCGGAGCGCGGCACCCTGAGGAGACCGTGCACCGTTCCGATCCAAAAATCACCCTCCGGATCGATCACCAACGACCGCAGGTCGTCCAAGGGCAGACCCGCCGCGAGCGGCATCCGCGTCACCTTCCCCGCACGCCAGCGGTAAAGACCGCTTTGGAGCACGCCTATCCACATCGTGTCCGCCTGATCGGGCACGATGAACTGAACCATCCTTCCGGCTGTGGCGCCCGGCAGGGGAACGCACGTGAAAGGCTGGCCGTCCATGCGCTGAAAAATCAGCCCCGCGTCCGTTCCCACCCACAACCGCCCGGTGCGGTCCTCGGCCAGCGCACGCGCAGCGACCAAACCTCCGGTGACGGGCATGTACGTATTTTTATTACCCCGCCGGCAAATCACCGCGTCCTGCAAAGTGGCCGCCCACAAACTCCCGCGCCCATCCAAAAGCAGGGCGGTGATTTTCTCCCACATTTTCACATAGCTGAACGCCCCGTTCTGCCAGCGCAGCAAACCCGCGTTGATCGTACCCAGCCAGACGCCGCCCGACGCATCCGGACACACCGTCATGACCGCGCCTCCCGGCCACCCCGGCGGCGTGGTGAACGCTTCGTGGCTCTCGTCGAGCGAACGCACCGGCACGCCGTCCCGCCCCACGACCCAAAGCCGTCCTTCCGTGTCCTCGCACAACGAGGCGATGTTGTCGTGACTCAGTCCATGCTTGGTTTGACGCAGGTGAAACCGGCTCGGGCGCAGGCGGTTCAAGCCTCCCCCCATCGTGCCCACCCAAAGGTTGCCCTCACGGTCTTCCTCGATGGCTGCTATCTCGATGTGGGAAACGATCACCCGAACAAAATGTCCTTCGCGAAAGCGGAATAAGCCCGCATTGCGGGTGCCGATCCAAAGATCGCCCCCGCGATCCTCGAAAAGAACGGTCACCGAAGCGATCTTGCCCATATCCGCCACCATCTCACGGGAACCATCCGCCCGATAACGCAGGAGCTGCTTGTTCCGCGTCGCCCACATTCCGCCTTCCCGCGACGGAGCCAGCATCGGACGCTCCCCACCCTCCGGATCAACCGGACAAAAAAACGTCCCGTCGAACAAACCGCACGCATCCTTGGTGGAAAACCAAATCTTCCCCGCCTTGTCCGCCCGCACATAGGTTTCCACTCCCGGCCCCACGCCTTCCTTGGCGGAAAATTCCGAGATCCGTCCCGCTTGCCAGCGAGCGACCTTCGCAACCGACGCATGGCCAAACCAAATGGCCCCGGCGGCATCTTCGGCAAAAGAGGTGATCCAGGCGACCGGCGCCGGACTCGGCGACACTGGCACAATGCTTTCAAAACGGTTTCCCTGTTTTCGCGCCACGCCGCCCCGCTCGAGCCCCACCCAGAGATCGCCGTTGCCCGCGGCCAACACCGTCGCAATGCGATTAGATTCCAATCCCGGCGTGCTTTCCTTAGTGAAAACCGTGAACCGCACACCGTCGAACCGCGCCAGCCCCGCCGACGTTGCCAGCCAAAGGTAGCCGTCCGCCGTCTGCGCTATTCCCCACACATGGTTGCTAGGCAACCCGGCGTCCACCTCCCACGTGCGCAAGACATAGTCCTCCGAAACAGGAATCAGATCCGCCGTTGACGGCGACTCCTCCCCGCGCGTCACGCCGGCAAAAACAGACAGCAGGAAAAACAACACGCTCCGGGGTTTAAGCACCCCCCGGCCATACCCTTTGAGACGGAAGTTGTCCAAACGTAAGCGCCGCCCTCAAGGGCGCGTTGATGCGACTGAGGATCGGCGGCCCTATGGATATTGCCCACAGGACACCGTGAAGCCTACTGGGTTCACTCCTTCGCCACCGGAATTCTCATGACGGTGACGGAGTTGGCGGGGAAGGTCTGTTGGATCTGCGGGCCCGAGATGCGGATGGTTTCTTGCTTCGGAGAAACTTTCGTTGGCGCAAGAAAGCTATTTTCGTCGTCGGGGCTGCCAGAGGTGAGGACGAAGGCGCGCGCGTCACCGACGGGCAAAGATACGCCCTTCAGATCGAGGACGGTCTCGACCGGATCTTTCGAAGCGTTGACGACCTTGACGATCATTTCGCCGGTCTTCTGGACCGTGCCCGCAACGGCGTAGAGTGCGGCTACCCTTTTCCGCACGACGTCGTGGATGAGCTTGCCGTCGAGCCAGCATTTCACGGTCGAGCCTTTCAGCTCGATGCGGATGTCATACCAGCGACCGGTTTCGATGCTGCCGGGGACGCGCTGATCCGACAGGCCGTCAAACTCCAAGCCATGGCCGTTGTTGGCCAAGCCGCCGAGATTCCAGCGCGCGCGGGCGCGTTCGTCGGGCAGGCCGAACGAGATCAAAAACCCCTCGGCGCCACTCAGCTTGCGGGCCTTCAACTCGAGCGTGTAATCGCTCCACGCGGGATCTCCGACGACGATGCTGGAATCGGAGTCGCTCGACGTCTGCCTGACCACGCCATCTTCGGCCTGCCATGCGCCGCTCACTCGTTTCCACCCGCTGATGTCCTTGGAAAAATCGCTGTGGAAAAGCGTCGCTCCGTCTTTTGTGACCTTGATGTCCTTAAATTCAGCCTGGGTTTGCCAGGTGCCGAGGCCGATCATGCCTTGGATGGGAATGCGTCCACGTTCGGGCTGCTGGATTTGCAGCGGCAGATTAACGTCGGGCCGGTTCGCGCCGAACATCACCTGCACGTGATACGAGGGCGTGCCGAAGGCTTCCGAACGCGTGAAGTGGATCGCGTCGGGATTCCACGACTGCCAAGCCGGATCAAGGAGCAGCGGCGCGTAGGACGCCATGCGCACGACGTCGGAGTTGCGTTCCAGCCCGGTCATGAACGCAGCCTCGGCGACGGCGGCGCGTAGGTTTCCCTTGCCGGAACCGCCGCGGGTGACGGCGTATTCGCCGAGGTAAACCTTGGGACCGTTGCGGTCATAGTTGTCGTAGCGGGTGGAGCTGTTGCAAAAATTCTCGGGCGTGCCGTAGTCATGCACGTCGATGACTTCGAGCGGACGGTTCTTCGGCATGTTGGTGCCCCACACGCAAGAGATGAGCTGCACGTCGGGATACTTCGCCTTGATCGCATCGTAAAAGAGCGCGTAGCGCTCGTCGTAAACGGGGCCGCCGTTTTCGTTGCCGATTTCCAGCATGCGCAGGTTGAAGGGCGCGGGGTGGCCGGCCTTCGCGCGCAAGGCGCCCCACTGACTCGTCACGGGGCCGTTGGCGTATTCGATGGCATCAAGCGCATCTTGCAGGTAGCGCGGATCAATCGGGACGGATACCCGGATGTTGGACTTGGCCTGCTCTTCGTGGGACATGCCGCAGTTCACGACAAAGAGCGGCTCCGCGCCGAGGTCCTCGCACATTTGCAGGTATTCGAACATGCCGAGACCTTCGGTCGAACGATAACCCCAACGGTGCCAGTGACCGGGGCGCTCCGCGATGTCGCCGATGCTTTCTTTCCAGCGGGCCGCGTCGGCCAGCGTGTCGCCCTCCACGAAACAGCCGCCGGGGAAACGCACGAAGCCGGGTTTCATCGCGGCGATCATCTCCATGAGGTCGGCGCGCAGGCCGTTCGGGCGGCCCTTCCAGGTGTCGCGCGGGAAAAGCGAAACCATGTCGAGGCGGACAACCCCGGGTTGCTTCGTGGAAATAACGAGTCGCCCACGGGTGCTGGATGCGGTCGCCTTCAGCGAGAGCGTAAACTTCTTCCAATCCGCGCCCAGACCGCTGACGCCGCCCTTGGCCAGCACCACGCCGTCACGCGTTTCGAGGGTCACGTCGAGTGGAGCGCCCCCTGCGGACGAGGCATAGAGGGAAAGGTCGTACTCCTTGCCGGCGACGATGTTGAGTCCCGTGGTGGATTCCGCGACCGCCTTATCCCATTTGACCCGCCATTGGGCCCACGTGTCACGCGGACGTTTCGGGATTCCTTGAATGCCGTCATTCGCCACGCCGGCGCGCTCGCCCGGCTTGGTCACTTCCAACTTGAGGCACGTGGGATTCACCCCGTTGAGTGGCTTCGTCTGGTCGAGTGACATCGCAGCCTCGCCGCCGCCGTCTTTCACCAGCGACCAAGAGACCGGAAAGTCGGCGTCCTCGAACGAGCGGTTCTGGATCATCTCCGCGTAGATACCGCCGTCACCGGCGCGATTGATCTCTTCGAAGAACGCACCGTAGAGCGTGGGACTGACGGTGATGCCGGGGCTGCCGGCGTTGATGGTAATGCGCGCGGGCTCGGCTGACGCCACGCGGGCGATCATCGCAAGCGCGAACGAAACTGAATAAAGACGCTTAAAACTGGTTTTCATGGTGATCTTCTTTGGCACTGAGAAATGCGATGTTCTGAATTTTTATGAACCGGATTCTTATCTCGCCTTCAGCTTGAGCACGACGATCGCGTTGGCGGGGATCAAATAGCTAAACTCAGGTTTGATCCCGCTCACCAGGGAGCGTTTGGGAACGACTTTCGTTGGCTCCTCAACGCTGTTGGTGTCTTCGGGATTTGCCGCCAAAGTGATGGCCGTCGCCTCGGGAGCGACCGAGGCGAGCCCTCGCAGCTCGATCTTCACCGGCTGCTCCCCGGCTTGTGGATTCACCAGCTTGAGAAAGATTTCGCCCGTAGGGTTATCGCGGGTGGCGGAGACTTGCACGGGGAAATCGGTCTTCGTGAGCGGGAGGATTTGGTCGCCGAGATTGCCGCTGAACATGACGAAGGCGTAATAGCTGGGCGATCCGTAGGCGCGGAGCGCATCGTAGCCGATCAGGTTGGGCCGCCATTGCCAGGCGCCCGGGTTCACGTTGGCAAACAACGGCGCGTAACAGTGCATGGCGATGATGTCGGAATTGCGCTCCATAGCGGCCATGCAGGCGGCATCGCCGATGGCGGCTTTCATGCTCGGGGTCGGCGGCTGGCCGAGGGCTTCCTTGCTCCAAGGCTTGATCCGGCCGTCTTCGTGGGCAGCCCATTCGCCGATCATCACCTTCGGGCCCTTGCGATCGAACCGCGTGTCAAACTCGGTGATTTTTTTGAGGAATTCATCGGTCGAACGGTAGAAGTGAATGTCCATCAGATCGGGCGTCCGGCTGCTGAGCAGTCCCTTCACCGGATGATCGCTCACGCCGATGCTCGAAATGCATTGGAGCTCGGGATGCTTCGTCTTGATCGCATCATAGAACTGGGCGAAGCGACCGTCGTAGCTGCCGGACCGATCGAAGAAATCCTCGTTTCCAATCTCAACGTAACGCAGCTTAAACGGCTTCGGGTGACCGTCTTTGGCGCGTTGCGCCCCCCACTGGGTCGTCACCGGACCGCTGACATATTCGATCTCATCGAGCGCTTCCTGGACAAACGGAGCCAGCTCCGCGCCTAGTTTCACGGCCGGTTCCTTGAGGGAGTAACCGGCATACAACCCGAGCACGGGCTCGGTGCCCATGTCCTCGCACCAGAGCAGGAATTCCATCAGTCCCATGCCGTCGGAGGAACGGTATTTCCAAGGACCCATCTTCCCTGCGCGTTCACTGACGGGACCGATGGTCTTTCTCCAATCAAAACGAGTCTCGATGGTGTCTCCCTCCATGTAGTTCCCCCCGGGGAAACGCAGGAATCGCGGTTTCATATCCACGAGCATCTGCATGAGATCTTTGCGCAGACCGTTCGGGCGATCCTTCCACGTGGGCGGAAACAGGGAAACCAAGCTGAACCACACCGTTCCGGGCCGATCCACCGCGAGGACGTAGCGAGCCTTGACCGGAGCCGCCAGCTTCCCGGTCTTGAGTGAAACGTGGTACTGCGTCCACGTCTGCCCGACTCCCTTCACCTCGCTCTTCGCGTAAATCGTTTTGCCGTCTTCGCTTTGAATCGAAACGACAATCTTGCCCGAAAAACCGGGCGCAGCCTTGGCATAAAACGAAGCGTTATACCGGGTCTTTGAAAACGCGGGAATCCCCCAATAGCCTTCGTTGGCAATGCCCGCCGGAGAGGCGTCGGAAGCGCTCGCAGCACCGAGTCGCAGGCTGACCGGCAGCGCGGCATTGACCGGCTCGTTGCGGTCCAACTCGATGGTGGCCGAAGCTCCGTCAGCCGTAACCACGCTCCAGTGCGCCGGCGCACTGGCATCGTCCAGAAACGCACGGTTACGAACCAACTCGGCATAAAGGCCACCGTCGTAGGAATGGTTAATCTCCTCCGTCATAAGCCCGTAGAGCAACGGACTGACGGTTCCGGCAGACTTGTCCGCCTCCACGGTGATGGAGGGTTCAGCCGCCGCTTGGGCACACGGAATTCCGATGCCGACGGCCAAGAGATAGAGAATGGCTAAAATTGGGCGTATTTTCATGGTGGTTGATCGGAGACTGACGCCCTCCGTTGGCGTTGCGGCTCCTCCTCGAGCATCACGCCACAAAGATAAACAGAATGGGAAAAAACAAGCTCCGGAGTTTAAGCACCTCCCGGCCATACCCTTCTCGCGGAAGTTGTCCAAACGTAAGCGTCGCTCTCAAGCGCGCACTGACATCGGCCATTTCATTCAGGCCATGGAAAATCTTATGCCTCAGGACCTCGCGGCCTCCTGTGGCAATAAGCCGAGCGAGCTACAACCAGGATTGGATCAGGGGCGATAAGCGCCGTCGGACACGGGCGTGCCGAAATCGGGTGTGCCGTCGGCCCGCCAGCGGATAACCTGTGCGCGGGTGGCTCGGTCATTGTTTTTGAGCGGGTCACCCTGGATTTTTTCGTAGTTTCGCGAGTGATAAACGAGGATGTCGGTCTTGCCGTCCGGCGTAGTGGTAAAGCTGTTGTGACCGGGGCCGAACTGCCCGGCAGCGGCGTCGCTGCGAAAGACAGGCTCGGGTGATTTCGTCCACGAGTCCGCGCGGAGGAGATCGGTGTCTCCGGAAGCGGAGAGGAGGCCGAGGCAATAGTTGGCGTCGGTGGCACTGGCGGAGTAACTTATCCAGACGTGTCCATTTTTCACGAGGACGGAGGGGCCCTCGTTGACCCAGTGGTCGCGGCGCTCCCATTCGCGGTCGGGCCTGGAGAGACAGATGATGGGGCCCGTGATGGAACATGGAGTGTCCATGCGCGAAATGTAGATATTGCTGCCCTTTACGCCCGCTTCGATCTGCGCCCAGACAAAGTAGCGCACGCCGCGGTGTGTGAAGGTGGTGCCGTCGAGGGAGAAGGATTCCCAACCAAGCTTGAGCCGGCCTTTTTCGGTCCAGTGAGCCTCAAGCGGGTTGGCACCCTCGCCTTCGAGAATATAGGGCCGGATGGACGCCCAATTTTTATGCGCATCACCGGCAGAAAAATAGAGATACCACTTACCGTCGATGAAATGGAGCTCGGGAGCCCAGATGCTCGCGCTCATCGGGCCGGAGTCGTGCTTGCGCCAGATGACCTTGGGCTTGGCCGTGGAGAGGCCGCCGATGCTGCGCGCGCGGCGAAGCTCGATGCAGTCGTAATTGGGAACGGTGGCGGTGAAATAATAATAGCCATCGGAATGAAAGCTGACATGGGGATCGGCTCGCTGCGGAACGAGCGGATTGCTCCACGAAAGCGGATCGGCGGCCGGGGCGGCGGCGGTCGGAACGTTGGTCCCGGGGGCAAAGGAAATGGCCGTGAACAGGCTGACTGGAGCGATGCCTTCGTGGGTGGGGTGCACGGGGAGAATGTTTCCATCAACGTCGAAGTTCATCCGGTCGATGCAGACCTCCCGGTTGTAGCCGGCGTCGCGGCCCATCGTGATGCCTTTGGGATAGTTGAACCGATGATACACGATATACCACTCGTCACGGCCAGGAATCTGGATGACGGAGTTGTGGCCGGTGCCGTAGATGCCGAGGACGGGGTCTTTCTCGATGACGAGGTTGTCCTTCGGAGCGATGAAGGGGCCGAGCGGCGAGGTCGCGGTGGCATAGCGCACGCGATAATCCGGGCTGCGGGTGTCGTTCTCGGACCACAGAAGGTAGTATTTTCCCTGGCGATAAAAGAGGGTCGACCCTTCGCCGTAGGTTTTGTCCGGGGTCAGAAGCTTGAGCGTGTCCGGCTTGAGCGAGACCATGTCGTCGTTCAGCTCGGCGACGGCGAGATAGGCGTTGCCCCAATAGAGGTAGTGTTTGCCGGTGTTGGGATCGCGGAAGACGGCCGGGTCGATCTGTTGGCCGCGCGTCACGCCGGACGGGCGGGTGTCGATGAGCGGTTTGCCGGAGTCTTTGAAAGGGCCTACGGGGCTATCGGCGACGGCTACGCCGATCTTTTTCGCAGCGGTGAAGTAATAATAGTAGCGGTAGCCGGCGGGTGTTTTTGTCTCGATGATGCAAGGTGCCCACGCGTGGCGCGTTCCCCACGGGACGTCCTTCGGTAGGTCGAGAATCACGCCTTCGTCCTTCCACTCGACGAGATCGGGCGAGGAGAACGCCTTGAAAAAGGTTCCAGTCCATTCGCGGAAGCCGTCGCTGGTCGGGTAAAGATAGAAGCGCCTCGTTTTTTCCGACCAGAGGATGTCAGGATCGGCGTAGAGGCCGGAGATGACGGGATTGTGATGTGTGGCGGACTGCTTCGCCTGGTCGGCGGAGGGCTGCTGCGGCTCGGCAGCAATGGCTGAGGCCGTGAGCAGCGCGGAGGCGAGCAGGGCACGGAAGCGCATGGGTTGGGGTTGAAGCGGGATTGGCGGCGAAGGGCGGAGGCTCATGCAAGCGATTTAGCGGTTGAACCGCTGGGCTTCGGCCAGATCGACCGTGAGGGGGCCTGAGTTGACGACGAGGCGGAATGCATGATGGCCCGGTTTCAGTCCGTAAGCGCTGAACAGTGCGGTCCGGTTTTGGGCCACGGGCGAAGCGGTATTGACCGTGGCTTTTAGAACATCATCGATATACACGTCGGCTTTGCCGCCTCCCTTGTTTTTCACGCCGACGAGGCTCACTTGCGGGCCGCTGAAGGAAAACTCCAGGGTCGCCCCGGCCTGCTCCGCAATGCTGCGGGTTCTCTTGAAGTTGGTTTGGCTGGCGTTGATGCCGCCGGCATGTTTCCAGCCTTCCTTGGAATACGAAAAAACCGAGCGGTCTCCGTCGTCTCGCTGCTCCACAAAGGCCGGGGTGGCGGGGTCGATCGCCTCGATGCGGAGGTTTTTAAACAGGACGTTCGGCCACGCGTTTTTGTTCGTGGTATCGGTCACCAGCGCGATGTTTCCGGAGGCGAACGTGTCGTCGGTGACCGTCGCCAGCTTCGCGCCGTCGATCAAGCCCGCGATGGCCTGACCGTTGACGACGATTTTGAGGTGATGCCAGCGGCTGTTATCATAGGAGGCGAGCGCGCCGGAGGACAGGACGGTGACAGTGGCGCCGGTGGACTTTTTCAGAGCCCAGTGGCCCGAGCCGTCCAGCCAGAGCGAATAGCCCTCGGGCTGCGTGCGGGCGGTGCCCATCGGATCGATTTGACTGAGACGCGCGGCCACTCCCGCGGATGCGGAGGCGTCTGGGATTTTGGCATCGGTGCCCACCGAGTAATTGGCGAACTCCAGTCCGCCGATGACCGTGAAGGGCGGCTGGTTATTTCCCTTCCACCAACCGCTGGGCAGAGGCGTGATCACCTGTTTCAACACCCGGCCGCCGGCGCTGTCGTCAACGATTTCGAATGCCCCGTTCTGGTCGTGAAAATACCTCGGCTGATCGCCGGCCGCATAGCCGGTGGAAAAGTCATCGGTGTAGGGCAACGCGAGGTGTTTGGATGCAGGAATGGCGCGGGCGGGTTGGCCTTTTTGCTGACCGTCCGTGGTGGTAAGCGAGTAAACGGATCGCGCGGGCATCGTGACGTTGAACGTGCGTTGCTGCGGAGTGATGGAGGGCTTCCGCACAAACTGCGCCCGCTCGTCGGTGGTCCAAACGTGGAGCGCAGCGTCCGCTACATTCGCGATATTAAAGGTGTAGGCCATGTCGTGGGAGCCGCCGTTGACGATCACGATGCTGTAAGCGCCTGAGTGCGGGTCTTTGAACGTGACGTAGGCGTTGTCGCCATCGCTGGCGCCGGAGCCGGCGTCCAAGATGCGCCAACCGACGTCCGCGAATTGCGTGAACTGGGCGGCGAGCCAGAGGTCCGGATGAACCTCGTAGTGGCCGGACCAGGGGGCATTCGCGGTGAGGATGCCTTTGCACTGAAACCGGATGTTTTCATACACGCAGTCCAACGCCGGCTGAAAAAGCCACATGGATTGCTTGCCCACGGACAGGGCGGTGGCGATGCGTCGCGCCACCCAGATGCCTCGGTTCCAGTCCATCATGCCGGTGTCGCTCTCGGCATTGAAAAGAGGCAGGCCGGAGCTTTGCGCGGCGACGCTGCTGGTGTCGGTGTAGTGCGCGGACAAGGCGAAAACGGCAGCCTTTAGCGCCGGGTCCTCGTTCACCGCCGGTGCGGCGCCCCACAGCTTCTTGACGTCGTCCGCGATGATGATCTTCGACGTGTAACCGCCGGCATCGAGAGCGGGCTTGAAGGTGTTCTTGATGAAGGTGCCCAACGGCGCCGTGTAGTCGTCTTCATTGATGCCGGGGCCGATGAAGTCCACGGGGGTTCCGTTGGCCGACATCAGATCCAGAAACGAGGTCAGATACTTACTCTTGGCTGCGTCATCCTTCACCCAGGCGGGAGTCGCCCAGCGCAAGGCTGAGAACTGCATGGCGGGGTTTCTGGCTTTGGCTTGGCTGGCGATCCAGAAGTTGACCCCACGTGCGGTGGGAGTGTCGGAGGGATTCCGCCAGTGGGAGGGCTCGGTGCCGCTGGTCGTGTTGCTGTCCGCCCCGATCTCATTTTTCACCAGCTGCAAACTGGCTCCGAATTTGGGCTTAAACAAAAGATCGAGGATGTCGCTTTGCTGGTCGGCGGGATAATCCTGGAGCAGCTTTGACGTGCCGCTGGAATTCACCAGGCCGACGCCGTAGAAGGTTCGGGAGGGGCCGTTGCCGTCCACGTTTACAACCGTGGGCACTCCCCTGGCCTGCGCGAGGAGGAGCACCGGCAGGAGCAACCGCGTCGTGAGGCTCGCAAGCGCGGCAAACGCGTAGGTTCTTCCGGTGTGCTTCAAAGGCACGATGTTATTCATCGTCGGTGGTGGATTGAGCACGGCGGCGTTCGGAACCAGATCAGTAAGACGCGAGCTTCCAATGGTCCGCCAGGCGACGGGCCTCGGCGGGCGTGAGCGGGATGACGGCGCCGTGCTTGGGCGCGGTGGTGAAGTTGACCGTCTTCATGACGCCCTCGTTGAAGCGGCCGAGGTTGGTGAAGGTCTTGAAGTCGGTTGTTTCGCTGAAGCCGAAGTTGTGAGGATCGATGCCGTAGATGTCATACATGAGCACCCATTTGTTCTGGCCGATGCGCTTCCAGGCGTTGGGCGCCTCGCAGGCCTTGGGCTCGGGATCGCACCAAGCCGGGTCGTAAACGTAACCCGACGTGAGCGAGTCGGAGACGGCTTGCTTGATGCCGGGCGTGCCGTCGTGAGCGACATAGAAGAGATGGAATTTGTCGCCGACCTGGGCGATATCGCCGTCGATGTAGGAAATGTCCTTCGGATATTCGAACAGCAGCTTGGGCTCGGTTTCCAGCTTGGTAAACGCGTCGTTCACGTAGGAATAATAAAGCCGGTTGCGGCCGTTGCCGAAGCGCATCGTGAAATGCACCATCAACTTTTTCTTCTGCGTATCGTAGATGGTTTCGGGCGCCCAGGCGCAGCCGATATTCTCAAAGCCGGGAAAGGCCTTGTCGACGCGGACGTTGGCACGCGTCCAGTTGATCAGGTCCTTCGATTTCATGAAGACGAGACCACGGTTGTTGCCCCAGCCATAGCTCTTGTCGCGCTCCCACAAGGTGGAGCGGAGTCCCTCTTTTTGCGCAAAGAGGTGCAGGTCGGTCATCGCGAGGTAGAAGGCGCCGTCGGGGCCTCGCATGATGTGGGGATCGCGAATGCCTTTCTGTTCAGCGACCTCTTTGCCTTCAATGACGGGTTTGTCGTCGTTCAGCGCGGTGAATTTATAACCGTCGGAACTGAGCGCCATGTGCAGGCTGTGCGTCTCGTCATGGAAATACACGAGCAGATAGGCGCCGAGTTCGGACTCTTGGGGAACGCGGGCGGAAACCCTGAGTGCAGCGGCCTGATAAAAGAGGCTCAAAAAGCAGAGGAATCGGAGGATGTGCTTCATTGAAATACGCAAGAAGGTGTAGCAGTTGGCGACATGGCGTGGAGGAATCATCGAAACTCCGCGTAAGACGTATCCGGAGCGATCTGCACGGCTTGGATCGTAACGCCTTTGTCACGTGGGCGCAGATTCAGCGCGATGACATTAGTTTTGCCGGCACCAAAATTCAGCCACGTTTCCGGAATATAGAAATCATGCTGCGGACCGACCTGCCAGTAGCGGCCTATGCAGCGACCGTTTACATAGACAAAGCCGTCGCCTTCCGCCTCCAGGTGCAAGTGCCACGGCACCCACACTCCGGGTTCTTGCTCCGGCAAGGTAAACTTCAGCTTATACCAAGTCAGCAATGCGTGGGGAGCCGGTGCCGCATTTGGGCCGATGGGCACAACTTCCCAGCCAGTGCCGGCTTTGTCTTTGTCACGCGATAGAGATTCGCCGACCTCTCGTTCACGGCCCAGCGCGCCCCCTTCCGCAAAGCGGATCGGTTCACCGGCACGCGCACCTTCGAGAGAGAGAAGGCCGTAGGTGCCTCCTTTTTCCATTTTTGTCGGGCCGTTCCGATGGCCAAGCTTTTCATGGAGCACAATCAACTCCTGTTTTCCGGGTGGCAGCGTAAAAGCAAAATGGCCGTTGTCCTTGCCCGCAATCGCGGGCAACAGGTCTCCGCCCTCGCTGCCGATGAGGGCGTCGCCCGGCAGCACCTCGATGCTCACGGTCGCACCGGGAGCGGCGGATATTTTATAATAAACGAAATGACTGTCGAAGACGCCGTGCGCCTCGATCGGCTCATTGGGCGCGAGCGATGTCCAAGTGGCCGGCAAGGGATCCGTGAGCCGCTGAGCCTCGCGCAACTGCACCGGTGCGGGCAGGCGGTTTGGCCGTTTGATTTCTGACGCCGGTTTTGGCAACCATTCGCCTTGGCGGACGTTGGTCACGCCGGGCGGAAGGCAAAGTACAAGCGAGCCGAAAGGTTCGAGCTTATAGTCGAACGAAAAGGTCGCGCCGCCTTCCTCGCTCACCTGCGCGACGCCTCCACGAGGATTTTTGTGATCATCCGTGCGCACGAAAATATAACGGCTGCCATCGGCAGCGCGACGCTCGGCAATTTGGACATCACTGTCCGTGGCCTTCGCCTGGATTTTCACCGGGCGGGCGCGGACGAGTTTGGAGCCGTGTTCGCGGATCATCTGGCCAAGCGCCGAGACGCGTTGATACCGGTCACCCACGCCTCCGTTTTCACGGATGGGAGCGCCGTAATCATAGGTGGTCGTGATGCTGCGTCCGCCCCAGTCGTCAAAGTTGGTGCCGCCGAAAAGCATGTAATAGTTGGTGATCGTCTCTCCCTGCTGCCATGCGAAGAGCGTGATGTTTTGGATTTGCGCGGCCGTCAGGCCATCCTGGCGCTCGCTCAACTTGCCCCCGACCACCGAAAGCCAGCCGCCCTGCAATTCCGTCGTGGCAAGGGGCGCGTCGGGTTGTTCCTGGCGCAACTTTTCAATGCCCGTCTTGAGCTGTCCGTAAACGTTCCAGCGCGGATAAAAATTACAGCAGTCGAACATTTGCCGAAGCACGGGGTCGGCGGACCCTCGCACTTGTTGGGTCCAGCAGGTGATGAAAGGAACGTCGATGCCGTCGGCTCGCGCAAAGCCAGCGAGAGCCTTGATCTGGTTGATTTTGATTTGATCGGAAAATTTCGCCGAATCGTATTCATTTTCCAGTTGCACAAAAATCACGCCGGGACGGCCTGGCGCCTGACGCGTGATCTGGTGTTTGGCGATGACCGGGCATATCGTGTCATACCAGTGTTTGGTCCAGCGGAGAAAACCCGGATCGTCCGAGCGCAACGACCCCGGCGACTTAAGGGCGCTCAGCCATAACGGAAATCCTCCGTTGTCCCATTCTGCGCAAATGTAGGGACCGGGCCGAACAATGACATAAAGGCCGAACTGCTCCGCCATCGTAAGCCAGTCGTCGAGATCCTGCAGGCCGGTGACTTTGGAAAAGTCTTCAGGAGAACCGGGCATCTCGAATTCGTGCCAATTCCATGGCGTGTAGGTTTCAACCGTATTGAAGCCGGCATCCTTTATTTTCTGAAAACGGTCCCGCCAGAGTTCCTTCGGGCATCGAAAGTAATGGAAGGCTCCACTGTAAATGAAGGTGTCCTTTCCGTCGATCGTCAGGCACTGCGCATCATAACGGATGCGGGTGGGGTTAGAGAAGGGACGCGGATCTTCCGCCCGGACTGCGCTTGTTAAGAAGACGCAGAGCGCCGTCGAAATTATAGAGTAAATTTTAGGAATCATCGCGGGTTATAGACGAAGTGATTGAAGCGAACATCGCCGGCACCGGCGGCGATCAGGCCGGGGCGCAGGGCGAAGAATCCTTTGAAGCGGTTGTGATGCATCTGGGAGACGTCGATGCCGGAGCGAACGGTCGTCCAGGCATTGCCGTCGCGGCTGGCGAACAGGGAGCAAGCCTGACCGTCGTTGACGATTTTCAGGAACCAATGGTTGCCCGGGAAGTTGTCATGGCGGGTGGTGTGCTGGGCGTCTTCGTAGACGGTGAATCCGCGACCGTCGGAAATTATCCCGACGAAGGCTTTCTCGTTGTAGAAGAGCACGAGTCCGCCGGTGCTTCCGGAGACGAGGGTGACTTCGGCCTGGATGGTGTAGGCGGAGTCGGTGGCGGTGGTGAGCAGCAGGCGGGCATCGGCGGGAGTGGTGCCCTTGGCGTGGAGATGGAGGCTGCCGTTCTTCAGCGTGATGTCCGCCGGGTTGTAATCGCGCCAAGTGGTCCATTGCAGGCCCAGCTCGGGGCCGGCGAAGTCGTCGGAAAGCGGCATGTCCTGAACTGAGGCCGGCAGGCGAGGCGCATCAGGTGCGGCTTCGACCCAGCCGGCGGCGGTCCATCGGACGGGTTCGATGAGCGTCTGGCGGCCCAGCGGATAGGCTCCGTTTTCGTAGGCGTGGTAAACGATCCACCAATGGTCATGGCCGTCGTCAACGAGGGAGCCATGGCCCTTTGACCACCAGCGTTCGTCGGCGCTCCAAGTGTGAACAATGGGGTTGTGCGGCGAGTTTTCCCAAGGGCCGGCGAGGCTTCGGGAACGGGCGGTGATCACCATGTGGCTGGTGGCAGGGCCGGCGGTGCCGCCTTCGGCCGAGATCAGGTGGAACCAGCCGTCCTTCCGGATGAGCTTGGGAGACTCGAGAAACTTGCCTTCGGTCTTCCAGTTGGCCGGGTAATCCCAGCCATCGTAAATTTTCTCCTTCTGACCGATCACCGAAAGACCGTCGTCGGAGAGCCGGATCCGATAGCCCTCGGAGAGAAAGAGCCAGCGCTGTCCCTTCTCGTCCACGACGTGACCGGGATCGATGTAGTTGACCTCAAGCCGGACGGGATCGCTCCACGGACCGCGGATGTCTTTGGCCCAAATCACCCAGTTGCGGTTGGCGGCCGGGAAGTAGATATAGTATTTCCCATTGCACTTCACGAGGTCGGGAGCCATGGCCGAACCGACGACCTTCGTCATCGCGCGGCAGACGGGCTTCCAATGCACGAGGTCCTTCGAATGCCAGATGAGGAAGCCGGGCGCGTAGAGGAACGGCGAATGCGTCAGGTAGTAGTCGTCGCCATCTCTCAGGATCGTGGGGTCGGCATAGTCGCCGCGCAGGATGACCGTGGGGTGGCTGCTTGCTTGGGCGGACTCCAAGGGGGTTGCCGCATGGAGGGAAGGTAGAGCGGTCGTCATGAGGAGGGTGGCGCTGAGGAAAAGGGCGTGTCGGATCATTGTTCGAGTTCGCGAACGGGTTTGAGGTCCATCAAGGTTGGTTTGGCCGGATCGGCGGCCAGCAGTCGGCCGTCAGTGACATTGAGTTCGATGACGTCGATGGCCGTCGTACGTTCGCGGTTGGGACGGTTGGTAAAATAGAACCACCAGACGCGGTCACCGCTGACAACGGCATCGCCGTGCGATCCGATCAGCGGCTCCTGCTGCAGGGTCCAGTGGGTGCAGTCATCGGAGCTCCACACGCGCATGCCGTTGGCCCAGCAGTCGGCGATCAGCCAATAGCGACCGCGCCAGTTGATGACCTTCGGGCCTTCGCCGTTGAAATCGGTGACCGCCCTGCCCTTGGTCACCCAGGTTTTCAAGTCGGAGCTGTCGGCGTAGCGGAGCATGAGAGGACCGCCGTGTTCGTCCTTGTACCACATCCGCCAGCCGCCACCGGGGAGTCGGATCACGCAGGCGTCGATCACCCGGTCGGAATGCAAATCGACGGGGCCTTGGCTGTCCCATTTGAGTCCGTCGCGGCTGGTCAGGTGAATGATCTGCCGTGAATGGTGCCAGTCGTTGAAAACACCCGGCACATAGGTGAGAAACATGTGATAGGTGCCCTCGTTCCAGATGACCTCGGGCGCCCAGTAGGTGAAGCCTTCCTTGTTGCCCCGACCATAGTCGATGTCGGCGGTGCCAAGGTATTTCCAGGTCGCGCCACCATCGGTGGACTGAGCCACGCCGATCTCGGTCCCATGCACCCAGGTGACGCCCGGCGCCTCCCGGGGAGGAAGGTTGCCGCGACGTGCGGTGTAATACATGAGCCAACGTCCCGTCTCGGCTTGAAAGCAAAGCACCGGGTCCGTGGGCGCGTCGTAGACGGGATCGCGATACAAGGGACGCGGAGCTGGCTTTCCAGTCGTCGCGGCGGAAGTGGCCGGCGCGATCAAGGCCGACAGGAGTAGAAGGAGAAAAAGTGAAGTCTGTTTCAAGAGCCGGGAAGATGACGAATCGAAGATCAACGGGTTTTGATGCGGATCACGGTGAGCGAATTGGCCGGGGCCTCGTAATCGAAGGCCGGGGTGATCGTGATCGAAGAGGTCTCCGGATGCACAGCTTGCGCATCGATCGTATTTGCGTCGGACGCGGCGAGAACGGTTTTCACGGCGGTCGCTGAAATTCTTTTCGCGCCGGCGAGATCGACTCGCAGCGGCCGGGCGGCGTTATCGCCGTTGACGAATTTCAGGATAAGATCGCCGGTCTTGCCTTCATGCACGGCGGAGGCGGCAAAACGCGCAGGCGCGGCAACGGGGCTCACGGTGGTCGTAAGCCAGGCATCGCCTCCGTTCACACTGAATAGCTGCTGCACATGGTAGTTGATCGTCGTGAAAACTTCCGTGCCGGTAAAATAGATCATGTCAGGGCTCCACTGCGTATGGCCGCGGCGCGCGAGCAGAGGCGCATAGGAGGCCAAGGGAACGACGTCGCCGTTGCGCTCGAGGCTGGTGAGATACGCAGCCTCGGCGAGAGCGGAGCGCAGAGTGTTGCGGCGCTTGTCGTCGTGAGCGGCGTATTCGCCGACGTAAACCCTGGACTTGGAGCGGTCGTAGGTATCGTAGCGGGTGAGATTGTCCCAGAACCACTGCGGACGTTTGTAATAATGCTCATCGACGACGGGCACGTGTTGCTCGCCGGCGAATTTCCAGCCGCGATTGAAATCTTCTCCATCGGGAGCCGGGCCGACGGTGCCGATGACGGTGATCTCGGGATGCTTCGCCTTCACGACTTCGTAAATCATGCGAAAGCGTTCTTCGAAGCTGTCGGTGATTTTGTCCTCGTTGCCGACGCCGAGGTATTGCAGGTGAAACGGCTCAGAATGACCGGCGGCGGCGCGCTTGGCGCCCCATGTCGACGTCACGGGGCCGTTGGCCCATTCGATCAGGTCGAGGATGTCCTGGATGTAGGCAGGCATCGCTTCGAGCGGCAGGCCTTGCTGGCCGGTGCCTCGGCTATGGTTGGAGTTCTGGCAGCAAACGCCGGCGGCGACGACGGGGAGCGGTTTGGCGCCGATATCCTCGCAGAATTGAAAATACTCAAAGTAACCAAGGCCGACGCTCTGGTGATAACGCCAGATGTTGGGCTGGCCCTTGCGCTGCTCGACAGGGCCGATGGTGTTTTTCCAGTTGTAGATGTTGTCAACGCCATCGCCGTGCACAAGGCAGCCACCGGGGAAGCGCATGAACTTCGGGTGCAGATCGGCGACCACTTGGGCGAGATCGGCGCGAAGTCCATTGAGACGGTTGTGGAAGGTCGTTGCCGGAAAAAGCGAAACCATGTCGAGGGCGAGCTTGCCCGGGCCGGTGGCGAGGACGACGAGGCGGGCATGGGCGTCAGTGGTCGCGGGCTTGAGCGTGGCGGAGACTTTCTTCCAGTCGGCAGCGGGCGCCGGGAGCGCGGCTTCGGCGAGCAGCGCGCCGGATTTGCTTTCAAGACGCACGGTGAGCGGAACGGCGGAACCGGCGAGCTGGCGGTCGAACAGGGAAACGTTGTAGGTGTCGCCGGCTTTCACCGGCATGCCGTCGTAACCTTCGTTTTGCAGCCCCACTCCCCCGCCCCCGTTTTCAACGGTGAGCACGGCGTAGTGCGGGGTTTTGTCGTTGAGCGGCGTCGCAGTCTCGACGAGAAGCGAACCCTTGCCGCCGTCGTGCTGGACAAGTGTCCACGCGGTGAGCGGATTCCAGCCCATGAAATCCGCGGACGAGTATTCGAAGTCACGGTTCTGAACGAGCTCGGCGTAGAGTCCGCCGTCGGCGGCATAGTTGAGATCTTCAAAAAAGATTCCGACGAGATCGGGGCTGATGGCTTTGCCGGGAGCGCCGGCTTGCACGGTCACAGTGGTCGGTTGCGCCTGAAGTCCCGGCATCCCGAAAGCGAGCAAGGAGGAGACGAAGAGAATTGGGCGGGAGGGCTTCATGGGAATGCGGTGGGATCTCAATGGGGATACTGCAGAGATAGGGGGCGGCGTTTGGACGACGGAAAGAGGTCCGGGGATAAAGCATTCTTTCTAAATCAAACGGGGGTTCAAATGCGGCGCTACTGACTCAGGTCAGTGAACGATTGCCAGCCATCGATTATGCTCCGAGAAAAGATTGATCATGGAGAACCGAGTTACCCAAAAAGATCTGGCCCGCGCGCTCGGATTGGCGCGCTCGACCGTGACGATGGCGTTGAGGCATGACCCGAGTATCCCGAAGGTGCGTCGTGACGAGATCCTGCGAAAGGCCGCCGAGATGGGTTATCAACCGGACCCGATGCTATCCGCGCTCTCCCAGTATCGAAAACGGAAGTCACCCAAGTCGAAGCATGCGGTGATCGCGTGGCTCAACGTATGGCCCGAGCCGAACAAACTGCGCACCTGGCGCGAGTTTGACCACTACTGGCTCGGGGCCGCGGCTTACGCGGAGGAGTATGGCTACCGCCTTGAAGAATTCGTGCTCGGAGGGACGATGACGCTGCCACGCTTGGAGGAGATTCTACTGACTCGAAACATCCAAGGCATCCTCGTCGCACCCCATCGCTCCTTCCCCATCGACTGGCAGGATTTTAACTGGAAGCGCTTCTCCGTGGTCGGGTTTGGCGGGCGGGTTGACGACGTGCGCTTCCATCTGGTGGGCAGCGCACAGGCGATCAACGGAGTCACCGCCTTCACGCGAATGAGGCAACTGGGTTACCGGCGCATCGCGTTCGTCGGCGGAAGTTCGCAGGCCATTATGTTCGGCGCCGGATTTCAGTGGGCGCAAAAGGACGTCCCCCCGAAGGAGCAAGTGCCTCCTTTCTTTATCGAGCGGCCCGGAATCGAAAAATATCAAACGGGGTTCACCTCCTGGCTCAAAAGGGAGAAGCCCGACGCCATCCTCACGGAAGTGGGATGTTTGGAGCAAATGATCGCGGTGGCCGGATACCGGGTGCCGGATGACATCGGTCTGGCGACGACCACGGTGCTCGACACGCCGATCGATGCGGGGATCGATCAGAACCCGAAGGAAATCGGGCGGACCGCGATGCTCGCCGCCATCTCGCTCATCAACGACAACGATCGCGGTATCCCCCCGGTCTGCCGTGACCTGCTGGTCGAAGGGCGTTGGGTGGATGGGAAAACCCTTCCTCAAAAAAACTAGCCGCTAACGTCCCGTGTATACCTCGTAAAAAAGGCGGCCCGGTGGGGCCGCCTTGCATGCTTTCCACCGCGTGAGGTGAAAACACCCGCTCTCCTGCCTACGGAGTAAACTTGAAGAGCTTACCACCACCTCCCCATGAGGATGACGTGGTGCCGTAAAAACTACCCGAGCCATTAGACGTCAGACCCGTTCGAGGGAGATCTCCCACGGAGTTGGTGCCATCGAACTGGACGATCTCGGTGTAGCTACCGTAGCCGAGGTTGAAGTTAAACGATAAGCGGTAGAGCGTGCCGCCACCGTCAACGCCATAAGCTCCGCCGGTTTTCATGGTGCCATAGAAGTAACCGTCGCCACCGAGAGTGGGTGCGCCGTTGGGATGGTGACCCGTGGCCGGGGCATCCCAATTCTCATAATCGTCGCCGCCGAGATCAAATTGGAACTGGTAACCCATCGCCTCGGTGTAGGTGAACATAACGCCACGTCCAAACCATCCACCCTCATTGGTCATTCCGATGAATTTCCCGTTCTCCGCCTCGATTAAATAGGCGGGTTTCGCGCCTTCGGCGGGAATACCATAAGGTTCATACGTGTAACCGCCTCCCAAATGAGTCAGCACCTCCAAGTAGGGATAAGCCGGATCCAAGCGGAATAGGGTTCCGCCGTCGTAGTAGCCACCCTGCTCGGCCGTGCCATAAAGATATCCGTCGGAGGCCTGGATGAGGCTGGTGGCCGACCATCCCGACCACGAATCCAACGACGCCAGCGTGGTCGTAGTCCAGGTGCTACTGTCTAATTCAAACACCGTTCCATAGTTGGTGTAATATCCGCCCTCGGTCGTTCCGTAGAAGTTGCCGTCAGAGCCTTGTATTAAATGACCCGGGGAGGAGACGTATTCGCCATCGAATTCCGCGAGAACACTCAACGTGCCGCTCGGCGTGACTTGAAACACCATGCCGTAATTACGGAATCCTCCAAAAGGATCGGTCCCGTAGAAATTCCCATCGCTGCCTTTGATCAGCGAGGTCGGATACACGCCCAAGTATTCCACGACCGTGTAAGTTCCGTCGGAAGTAAGCTGGTAGAAATTACCCTCGGCGAAGCCATAATAGTTGCCATCGTCGCCCTTCACCAGCGGCGCTTCCGCAGGGGCGGACGAGAAGCTGTGCTGAGACGTCAAGGTATACGCCTGCACAGGCGTGGCGGTGAATGCTGCGAGAGAAACGCCGACCGCCATTAGTCCAGCGTGGAGTATCGTTCCTAACCGATTTCTATGGGTCTTCATTTTATGTTTTGGTATTTCGACGCCCAGTATGGCGCGCCGAGAAAATGAACTGGTCCTGAAGGACGGACCTCCCGGTCCGTCCTTCGTTTGATACTTCGAAACGATGGCCGGCGCGGACGCCGGCCCATACTATAAGTTGACTCAAAATCGGACGCTGCTGATGGGTGGGCGTCCACGATTACTGGGCGGTGGCGGAAGCAACCGGAGAGTCAGGGCTTTCGCTGGTGGAGCTTCGGGCGATGATGACGTAATAGTAGGTGGTGCCGGTGGTGAGACCGGTGTCAGTGTAGCTTGCGGTGGTGAGGCCGGTAGCCACGGCGGTGTAGAGGCCGCCGCTGGTGGTGGCGCGCATCACGTCATAGCTGGTGGCATTCGACACCGTTCCCCAGCTCAGGGCCACTTGGGTGGTACCGGCGGTGGCCGTGAGCGTGGCGGGCGCGGCGACAAGGCCGGAAGGGCTGGTGGCTATCAGCGAGGTGAGCTCGGTGGCGCTCAGAGCCCTTCCGTAGATACGGAACTCGTCCACCCGGCCCGTCAGATACGCGTCGGCACTGAACTGCGATTTACCGAGGTAGTTGAGTGTCGTGTTGCCAAGGCTCGACGGCGTCAGTGTCATCGCAGTGTTCTGGCCCGCCTGAACACCGTCCAGGTAGAGCGTGCCGGTCGCGCCGTTGAGTGTGACGACCACATGATGCCAGCCGCCGATGGGGAGCGCCGTCCCGTCAATGATCTGCTCAGAGACCGAGGCGGTGCGGATAGCGAAGCGCATCTTGCCGGGGGAGCCGTTCTTCACCGTGAGGAACATGTAGTTCGTCGTGCCGGTGCCGAAGTCGAAAACGCGCGCCCAGTTCGCCGTCGCGTCCAGATTCACCCAGGCCATGAGGGTGCAGGTGGTGAGTCCGTTGACCACGCCGGACGGCAGACTGACATAATCGTCGGAGCCGTCCATATCCACCGTGTTGTTACTGCGGCCAGTGCTCCAAGTCGGGCCGTTGACGAGGGTGCCGGTCCAGCCGTTGCCGGTGGCATCGGCGGCAGTGGTGCCGCTGGTCTCGTCGAACTTCAGGTAGGCCTTCGGCTGGGTAAAGGTCACCGCGGCCTCGGAGGAGTTCGTGCCTTCTCCGCCGAGATTGGTGCCAGAGACGACGTAGTAGTAGGTCGTGCCATCAACCGCGGTGGTGTCGGAGTAGGTCGTGGTGGTGACGCCCGTAGTGATCGTCGTGTAGCCGCCACCGGAGGTGGTGGAACGTTTGATGTTGTAGGTGGTCGCCGTGCTGGCAGCGGTCCAGCCAAGGTCCACCGCGCCGTTCCAACCGATGCCGCTCAGCCCGGTGGGAGCGGCGGGTACAGGAGGCACGGGGTAGCCGCTTTTTTCGGTCGAGCCGGAGCTCTGCGCGAATGCATTTTGAGCAACGACGACGTAATAATACGTGACACCGTTGGTCAGACCGGTGTCGGTGTAGCTCGTGGCCGTGAGTCCACTGGCGACGATCGTGTAGGGACCGCCAGAGGTGGTGGAGCGCAGGACGAGGTAGGTCGTGGCGTTGGTGACGGCAGTCCAGCTGAGGGCGTTCTGGGTGTCGCCGGCGGTGACGGTCACCGTCGGGTTGGTGAGCCCGGCGTAGAGGCTTGAGATCTGGGCGGCGGTAAGGACGGTACCGTAGATATGGAAGTCATCCACCTTGCCGTTGAGATACGGATCGGCGGAGAACTGGGACTTACCGAGGTAGTTCAGCGTAGTCGATCCGAGTGAGGACGGGTTGAGCGTCATCGCGGTATTTTGGCCGACTTGGGCACCATCGATGTAGAGCGTGCCGGTGGCGCCGTTGAGCGTCACAGCGATGTGATGCCAGCCGGCGGCGGTGATCGCCGACGTGCTGTCGATGACCTGCTCGGAGACCGAAGCGGTGCGAATGGCGAAGCGTACTTTGTTAGCGGAGCCGTTTTTCGGCGTAAGAAACATGTAGTTGGTCGTACCGGTGCCGAAATCGAAGACGCGGGTCCAGTTGGTGACGGAGTTGAGGTAAACCCAGCTGGTGAGCGTGCAGGTGGTGAGGCCGTTGACGACACCGGCGGGCAGGCTCACGTAATCATTGGAGCCGTCGAATGAGACAGCGTTGGCGAGCGTGCCGGTGGTCCAGGTCGGGCCGTTGACAAGGGTGCCGGTCCAACCGTTGCGAGTGGAATCGAGGGCGGTAGTGCCAGCGGTTTCGTCAAACTTCAGGTGGGCGACACCGGTCGCGGCGAGGGTCTGGACATCGGCAAGGGTGAGCGCGCCGCGGTAGATGCGGAAGTCGTCCACCAAGCCGTTGAGGTAAGGATCGGACCACTGGGACTTGCCGATATAGTTGAGCGTGGTGGAACCGATGCGAAGCGGGGAGAAATACATGTTTGTATTCTGCCCCACGAGACGGCCGTTGACGTAGAGGGAGCCGGTGGAGCCGTTCAGGGTGACGGCAACGTGAACCCACTGGCCGGTGGGAAGCGAAGCATCGCCATCGATACCGGTCTCACCGTAGTTGCCGGAGTTGGTGATGGCGAAGCGAACCTTGCCGGTGGAACCTGCCTGCGGACAAAGATACATGTAGCGCTCGGTGCCCGAACCGAAGTCGAAGATGCGGGCCCAGGTGCTGGTGGAATTAAGGTAAACCCAGGTGGCGATGGTGAAATCCGAAAGATCGGACACAACACCGGAGGGAAGCGTGAGGTATTGGCTGGAGGCGCTGGCAAGAGAGACCGCGTTGCCAATCTTGCCCGAGGCCCAAGTGGGCGCGTTGACAAGCGTTCCAGTCCAGCCGTTGCCGGTGGCGTCGGCGGCGGACGTTCCGCTGGTCTCGTCGAATTTCAGTCGCGCGATGAGCGAGGTGCCGATGATGGCGGAGGTCTCGTTGGAGTTTCCCGTCTCACCGGTGGCGGTCGTGGCCGAGACAACGTAGTAATAAGTTGTGCCGGCAACGACGGAGGTATCCGTGTAGGTGGTCGTCATCAGGCCGGTGGCGAGGGTCGTGTAGCTGCCACCCGAGGTGGTGGCGCGTTTGACATTGTAGCTGGTGGCGTAGGCCGAGCCCCACCACGAGAGCACGGGCTGTTGCGCGGTCACGATAGCGGTCAGACCGCTGGGATTGGCTCCGGCGGCGATGAGATCAAGCGAGGCGGTCAGCGTATCAAAGGGCGGCTGATCCATGTTGTAGTAACCGCTGGGCCGCATCGCGTCGGCATAGGCCTTGGTATAAGGCGCGGCGAGACCCTTGCGGTTCACGTAGTGGTTGTAGAGCAGATCCCAACCGGGGCGCTGAATACCTCGAGACGGCGAGGAAGGAGCGGTCATGAGCCAGCCGTCGCTGTTGGCGTAGGGAGCGAAGGGGACGTCGTAGAAGAGGTTGTATTTGGCGACGTATTCGGCGCCGGCGAGGACGCGATTGTTCTCGTAGCCGTAAAGATCGACGCCCTGGTCCCAAGCCATCTCGCAAAGGGGCCCGAGCAGGGCGATATCAAGAGAGTTGTGGCCTTGGTCGCGGCCGGTTTCCTGAACCTGGCCGAGACTGCCGGCGTGAAGGTAATTCACGGTGCGATCAATGCAGCCGTTGCCGACGCCACTGTAGAAATAAGTCAGCGCCTGGTTGGTAAGAGTAGCGTCGTCGCAGAGTACGCCGATGGCGTAGATGGCGTTCAAGGTGCAGAGATCCCAGTTGGCCCAGTAGTGACTGTAAGTCGTGTTCCAATGGGTCGTAAGGAAGTTATTGGCGTTCACATAGAAGATGTTCCTCATCATGTTCTGGAAGGCCGTGAAATCTGTGGAGGCCCAACCCGGGTAGGTGCGCAGCATTTCGCCAACGATGGCGAACTGGTAGGCGTTGAGACTGATCAACGCGATGTTCGTATCACCATCGAGGCCGGTGAGGGTGGAACTCCACGCGTTACAGATGGCGACGGCTTGGTCGGCATAGGCAATGTCGCCGGAAATTTTCCAGCGCAGGATCGAACCGTAGGCGACGACGATATCGTTGGCGACGATCGTGGTGTTGTTGGTGGCGCCGCGGACAATCGTGGTCTGGGGACGCGGAGTCCAAGAGGTCTGCGAACCTATCCAGCTCGCGGTGAGAGCCGCATAAGCGCTCGCCCATGGCTCGGTGCCGAGCGCGACCTTGGTGCGCATGCGCTCGAAGTCGGCGTCGGTGTTGAGCAGGCCGGGATGCAGAAAGATTCCGGCGGCGGGCTTGGTGTAGGCAGTCAGGTCGACCTGAAAAACACGGTCGCCGGTCTGGGTGGCGATGGTGCCATTGGCCACGCCGTTCACGCCGGAGGTGTAGGCTATGCCTGATGTGTAGGGATTTCCTCCGGTAGCTCCGTCGCGGATACCGAGCCATTCAAAATAGTCGCCGGAGGTACCGAGGTCGAAGGCATAGGTGGTGTTGGGCGCGAGGACGATGGGAGCCTTGAACGTGAAGGTGAGATAGGTGCCGGGGCCATTGGCGGTGCCTGAGCTCTGGCCGGGGTTGCCGGAGCCGCCCGAAGCGGCGGTTTCCTGGGTGAGCGGGATGAACGTGGTGCCGCTGAGAGTACCGACGCGGATGCGGAAGGTGGAGGTGGTGTCGTTGAGGTCGTAGCCGCCGATGTTCGAGCCGCTGGCGGTGTTGTTGGTGTAACCCGGCATGCGCACGGTGATCGCGTTGAGCGTGTAGCCGTCGGCGTTGGAGCCTGTGGTGAAGGTCTGCCCCTGCGCGGGACGATTGCCGGCGACATAGGTGGTGCCATCGTTGGCACTGCCGTTATTGGGGCTGCCATTGGCGTTGACGCCGGAGCCGCCGACATTGTCGGCGTCGAAGGTCGCGCCGGTCCAGTTGCTGATGGATGCTGCGCCCCCGGTCGGGGCGGAAGTGCTGAAGGTGAGCGTGGCGGCGTGAGCGAGGGAGGTCAGCAGGATGAACAAGGAACCGAGGAGGAAAAGCCCTCCGCGGCTCCGACGATGCGTGGGGTAAGCATTCATTGGGGCATGGGGTGGTAACGAAAGTTTTCGGCATGGCTCCCTGCCCTTTTGGCAATGGCTGCAGTGGGCGGCCGTCAAAGCTGTCCCGAAGCGATTGGGGGAGCTTTCTCAGTGAGCGGCTGCCATTTCCTTTTGGCTCGGGGGTAAAGCGACGTAATCGAACACCAGACAACAGCTGATAGGGAGCGCGTCCTCATAGGCCGGCTTGTCGTTGAGAACGATTCCGAACGCCCGCATGTTTGGGCCCATGTGGCGTTCGGAACCGATCGCCTGGCTCCACCTGTTTCCCCGTTGCACCGCCAGTTTGATCTGAAGAATCCCCTCATTTAATTCATACGGCGTGATAATGGACTGTCCTGCGGCCGCCGGGGTCACCTGACGATTTAAGCTAAGGGCGGCAGGCAAGGACGACAGGTTGATCAAGCGAAAGGTGCCCGGCTTGTGCTCCTTCGGTAAGTCCTCGAATGCCATGCCCTGAAATGTGGCAGAGGATTCTTCGGAAAGAGGGGTGAGCACAACGATACTGTGAAGGAACTGTTTTTGGATTTTCACCTCGGCGACGATGGTTTTCACCGGCTTGGTTCCCGGAGGAGCGGAAGGCGGCGGCGGTGTTTCCCGATAGAGTACCAAAGACGAAGTCGCGGGACAGGGATAGGGCTGCGATAGCGAGGTGGTGGTCGAAAAAACGGGGATTTTTTTCCCATTCAGATCAAAAACGAGGTCTTCCAAAACTCCCTTGGTGTTGAGCAGGCGAAACGACCTGACCTGCGGCTCGTTTTCAAAATTGGTTTGGGCCCCCGCCGAAAAAGGCAGGAGCAGGCCGAGGACGAAAAAAATGATGCCGGTTTTCATATATCGGAAGGGCTTAACCAACGAAACGACACCACTTGGAAACGTCGTCCCATGGTTTTGTTGAGAGCGATCGTCAGGGCACCGGGGGCGGTTTCCGCGCTATCGGTGGTATCCATATAGTCGGGCAGCCGTTGGACCGTGGCTTCGCACCAAGCACGTCCGGTGATACCGCCGGTCACCGGATTCTTAACCTCGCCATAGGTGCGGATGAGAAAGGTGTCGGAACGCGCCGATACTATCGGACCGAGCAGGGAAAGCAGATCGGCCTGGGTCAGGTATTTTGGGCAGAGCGCGACACGCGCACGAAAACTTTCTTTGATGGCGCTTCCACTGGCGGTGCCTCCTGCGGCCGAATCGACGGATGAAAGCGGACCGCCCAGGTAATGTTCCGTAATCCATGCGGTGACCGGCTTGTCCGCGACGGCGACACCGGTGCCGCCACTCCCCCAGGAGGACGCATTCACCTCGGCGGTACCCGACGCCATATTGTCGATGGCCGCCTGAAGCGTGCCCCTGATCCCGTAATCGTCGGAACTGATCCGCCGATTCACAAACTCGGCGACCGAAAGACTGGGTCCGCGATTCGCGCCTCGCGCCCGAATTTCGGCGACGATCGTGCGGGCGAGTTCATTTACGATGGAGGCGAGCGGGGCGGATGAGGTGGGGGTCGATAGACTGAGTCCCCGGTTGCCCAAATAATTGCGCGTGGTGATCAGCGTCTTGTCCGCCGCCTTGGGTAAATTGCCGCCCGACTGGCTCAGGTTGGCACTGATACGAGGGACGACAGCCAGCGCCCCCACCCCATCGGTTGAGTCGGCATAGGCAGTGCTTGTCGCGATTTGGTTGGTGCTCGCCAAGACCGCCCGCCATGCCTGCTCCGAAGTGGAGTTGATGTTAAACGCCCCCTTCACCATCAGGTCGGCGGCCGCCCGGTCGTAGGCCTTGTTGGTGCCTGAAGAAAACTGGATATCCGCCAACGTCGGGTTAACACCGTTTCGCGCATAATAACTCAATCGCGCATTGGGCAGGGCGCGTCCGGCATCAATATCCGCCTGTGTCCAAGCCGGAATTGCCGGAGACGCACTCGTGGCTGATGTCTTACTGGGCACACCTGAAACGAAATACTTGTCCCAAAGAGCCCGGTTTAAATGCCAGGAAAGATCATAGATCGCCTGTGCTGCGGTTGTGCCCACGCCGCTGCCTACATACGGAGATGCTTCATAGGTGTGATCCCGCTGTATGTGAACATCAGCACCTGCATTCCCAAAAGGATAGGTCGAATAGAAACCAAAGGGTGCAAGTTGCGCGTTCTGAAACTGCCCCAGAGAAAGCAACCGATCGGGCGTTGAAAGTGCGTCGAAGAGGATGGAGGGCGTGTAGGTACTGTCTGCCCATTGTGAGGCGCCTATGGAACTGAGAAAGCCATAAGGCGTGACCATCAGAGTGATATCGGTTCCGCCCGACGAGCTGGTGGCAAGAACGGAGCCAAAAAGCATGCTCCCTCGAGTATTGGCACTTTCTCCGGAGGTCATCCGAATCACAGGCGACCGGATATTGGCAGTCGCCAGCCAGCGCATACGGCCACCGCCGCCGGCGTTGCTTGAAACGAATAGTGCCCCCTTTGGAGCACCTTGTGCACCATTGTCATTATTGCCGTGTTCCTCCATCGTCGTCTGCAGTCGAAATGCGGAGGAAGCGGCCACGGAATAAGCCGCCCCCATGGTGCCGAGAGAAGTTGGAGCCTTTACCGTAGTCGGATTGCCCGTTGAAAGCACGGCATCAACCGCCGCCTGATACCAGCCCGTGGTAGAGGTGATGCTAGTTACACTTCCGGCGGTGCCTAAGACGACATTGAGCGTCGGATTGGCCAAAGTTGAGATCGCCTGGAGCTTGCGAGTTTCGGTACCAGGAGGTAGGACAGGAGGTGCCACGGCGACCCCGCTGTCCCATAAAACATAATTGGCAACGCCGATGGGACCTCCGCTTCCGGCAGCCGGAGCCCGGGTCATCGTGTTGCCGCCCGGACTATAGCTCGTTCCCACGCCGCTCGAATCCAATCGGTAAAGGTGAGTTTCCCCAGGGGGAATGTCCTGACATATGATCTTAAAGCGAACAAATCCCCCCGAGCCCGCAGGGGTGCTCGCGCTGAGTTGAGCCAAGGCCATGTCCAAAGTCGCGACCGTGTTTCCGTCGATCTTGATTTGAATGGCCCCGGAAGGATTGACGCGATAGCCGATCTCGTAAGTCGCAGCCTTGATCGTCGTCGAGTAAGGATTCCACAACCCGACGTTCGGAAACAACGCGACTTTGACCTTGCCGGCGCTATCGACATAAAAATCCAATCCCAGACCGGCGTAGTTGATGACCGGATATATGCCCTGCGACGTGGTGGTCGGCAAAATCGGATCAACCTTTCCGGACACGGGGTTTATCCGCGGAAAAGAACGCAATTGGCCCCACGTCGGAACCGTGTCCGCCGCATTTTCACGCGTAAACAGCGGATCGGTGTCGGCCGGCCGCGTCGCCGTCGAGGCGGAGGAAGTATCCGCTATGTCCGCGGTAAGGTCTTTTTTCAAACCGCCCGCATAGACGTCCGCAATAACCCCGTAATTCATGGCGGTGAGGTCATGAAAACGGGTCTTCTCCGCCGTCCTAAGGTTGGTTTGTGCGGAAGAAGCTGAGCCGGCAAAGGCCAGTTGACTCAGTGTTTGGAGCTTATCAAAGCCAGAAGAATTCGTGGGTGCCGGATAGTCCGTCGACAAAGCGGTGACGGACTTGTAATCATAAGCGACCATCTCTCCGGCGGAGCGCTGCGCCGTGATGAAGCTGTAAATCTGAAACGCCGCTTGGTCCGAACTCGACTGCGTCGAGTAGCTGTCCCGCAGGTTGACTCGCGCCTTCATCCCCTCGTCACCCACCCAAAAGGCGTAGCGGCCTATCGTGGTGGGGGTCGTTCCGGTGCCCAAACCGGAAATCGTGCTGGCCGGAACGGTGATGTTCACCAATGGCGCCACCACATAATCCGTGGTGGCATTATTGGAATCAACCGTGTTGGGCCCGACGAGTAATTTGGCGGGCGTAGCACTGGATCCGAGAGTCAGGTCCGAAAGCGCCGTGGCGGTCGCAAGACCACCGGAAACCGTATCCGTCGGGCGGCGGGCAATCGTCTGGTAAATCGAGTTGGCGCTAGACGTGATCTGCCCAAAACTGCCGGTCGTCTGCGACCACGTAAAGGTGGCCGCCTCGTTCCCGCTCACCAGCCAGTTCAGCAGGCGCGGCGTCGACTGGGCGATCGCGCTCGGCTTCTGCCCGTAATTGGCCGCTGCGGAATTTCCATAAACGCCCACCCACCGGGGATTCGCCACGGTGGCGCCATTCGCCAAGTCGGCCGTGGCGGTCACGCGCTGGTCTGGGCCGGTGTATTTCTGTAACTGCCCGAGCGCAATGTTCAGCGCCAGGAGTGCGTTTTGCCGCGCTTGGGCGAGCTGCTGACTGTTGGAGGCAACCTGGGTCTCGACACGCGTCAGACTCGCCAGCGAGACCAGCAGCAGAACCAAAAACGACAGCAAGGTAATCGTGATCAGCAACGCGAAACCGCGTCGAGAGTCCCGGACACCTGAACGAACATAGGGGGTAATAGGCATCAAAGTATTTTGGGTTGTAAGGGCACATGAGTTCGGACCCCTTGCGCCGATAGCGAAATGTCGCTTACAGGGTGGCCGCCTCGGGAAAGGCGAGCAGGACGCCGCGGTTGTTGCCCCACTCCGTCAGCAGCCATTCGGCAAATTCTCCCGGTGAAACGGGCGGAAAAGGAATCAGGCTGACCGGCTGTTCATCACGCCAAGCAAATGCGCCCTGGACATGGTTCAGCGCCGCCCGATGCCGGAACCTGAGAAAATACAGGACGGCCGGCAGGAATGTCGGAATGCGAGTCGTCCGGACCAGCATCCGGGCCGCGTCATAAATGTCGGGCAGATGCGCCGACTCATGGGCCGCCCAGTCGTCCCAGACGTCTTCCCACGGTGTTCCCTCAGGCAGGACCGGCGGCTGCCAGACGCTGCCGAGTGCATGCCCGGCATCGCGTAGCGGCCGATAGAATCCCGTCAGCAGCTCGGCCATCTCATGCCATTTCCTGCCGTTGACCAACGGGTCGTTCATCAACGGGGCACCTTCCAGAGAAGTGTCCGGCAAAGAGATCATATCTTGGCCGCCAAAGATTGATGGTTTGCTCAGGCCGCCGACTGGCAACGGCGACGGATCAGCACCATGCCCAATGCCAGAGCGCCGAAGATCGCGGCATAGGTGGCGGGTTCGGGAATGGCGGAGCCGCCAACGGTAAGGTCACCACTGGCTTCGCTGAAGGTGAAGTCGAGGCCGCTGGCCGAACCAGTCCAGACGCCGGAAGATCCCGACAGGGAGGTGATAATATAGGAGCCGGCGATGCTCACGCCGGTGAAACCGCTGTTAAAGGTGCCGCTTGATCCCGGCTGGAAGAGGTTGAAGGTTTCACCGCCACTAAGGATCGAGGAGCTGAAGTTGATGGCCAAGGTGCCGCCGAAGTTCAGCGTGCTGCTGGTCGTAAGGGTGCCGTAGTTGGTGCCCGCCGTGCCGGTCGCCGCGATGGTCATCTGATTGGCACCGGACATCGTAAAGCTGTTGGCCAAGGCCAGCGTGCCCGCCGAAACCGTCGTGCCGCCGGTGTAGGTGTTCGCACCGGAAAGGGTGAGCGTGCCGCTGCCAGCCTTGATAAGACCGCCCGAACCTGTGATCGCGCTGCCGATTGAAACGGCGAAGCTGTTGGTATTGATAGTTGAGCTGGTGGAGGTCGTACTAATGGCGAGCGTAGATCCGAGGGTTTGCGCTGCCGTCGCTTTGAATGTTCCGCCTTGCAACACAAGCTTTCCAGTGCCGGCCCAAGTGCCCTCGCTGCTGTTGACAGTGCCGGCGACGTTTAACGCGCCATCCGCCGCAATCGTGATGGTTTTGGCCGTGCCGTTCAGGTTAAGAATACCACCGCTGTTGACATTCAGCGCATTGTTGCCGCCCGTGGCGCCAATCGCCAGACCGGTGCCCGTGCCGTAAGTAAGAGTTCCGTCAACATTGACCGTGGCGCCCAAGCCGCTGGAATTTCCGATGCCCGAGGTTGGGGTGGTCGCGTTCGTTGTGCCGTTCACTGTCACGGAAGCACCATTCTTAACATTCAATGTACTGGTGCCTAAGATATTGAAATAACCAGAATTGGCGGTTGAAGCACTGATGGCAAGCGAGGCGCTATTGCTGCCGCTACCGACATTCAAGGTCGTGCCCGTTCCCTGTAAAATCAAAGCGCGGAAAGTTCCGCCGCTGAAGCTCAGGGTGTTCGTGCCATTAAAATTGATCGTGCCGCCGCTCGTCGCCGTGGTAGTGCCACCCAAGAGGATTGTGCCGATACCACTCAAGCTCAGATTACCATTAAACGTCGTCGTGGTGCCCGATGCCATTCCCCAAGTACCGGCAGAAGTAAGAACAATATTATTGTTAAACGTCTCCGTAACCCCGCTGGCGTTATTGGTGATAACGCCAGTGAGGTTGAAGGCATTACCCGTCATCGTGTAACCAAGCGCACCGGAGTTGAAGGTGATTCCTGCGATGTTGGTCGTGGTTGCCAACGTGTCCGTTAGTGTGGTGGAGGAGCTGGCATTCGCGCTGGTAAAGACCAAGCCATCACCGGAAGCGATGGCCGCTGTATCCCAGTTAGCAGCCGTAGCCCAATCCGTGCTGCTTGCGGAGCCCGTCCAAGTATCAGTCGCGGCATGAGCTGTGGAGGCTGCCAGCATGGCGGCCAAGAGCGTAGCCAACAAAAGGCGGCGAGAAACAACACGAGCAGGTGTAGCGCGATTCATGGAGAAATAAGGCGAACGTGGGGAAGCAGAGGTGCGTCAGGGGCCGGCTCCGGGCGCAATGAGCGCGAGGCCGTTGTTCGGGGTGAACCTGAACGGCACCATTAAACCATACCGATGGACGGATCGCCTATCGGATGTTTATCCGGCACGGCCTCACACCCCCCTGCACTGAGGATCGATTTCCAGCGGGTAATTGAATCGCGGAGTGAATCCACTCCCGCGCGATCTCTTCGCCCTCTTTATCTTACCGAGGGTGAAGCTTGAGCACCGCTTCGGCGCGAGTTTGCACGTGCAGTTTCCGATAGATCGCCTCGATGTGGCTGTTCATCGTACTACGACTGATCCCCAGCCGCCCGGCGACTTCCTTGTAAAGGAGCCCTTTGGCCAGCTGGTCGAGCACCTCGCGTTCGCGCGGCGTGAGCTTTTCCACCTCACTCGCAGGCTGGCGGATTCGATGAAAATGTGAAACCACAAGCCGCGCGATATTCGAGGACATGGGCGCTCCACCGGCATGCACCTCCTCGACGGCTTTCAGCAATTCCTCCGGCCGCGAACGCTTGAGCAGATAGCCGCCGGCACCGGCGCGCAGCGCGTTAAAGATCAACTCGCTGTCATCGTAAATGGTCAGCATCAGCACCTGCAGCTCAGGGTGTCCGGCCTTAAGCAGCGCCGTGCATTCAATGCCGCTGCGGCCTGGCAGCTGGACATCCATCAGCAGCACGTCCGGCACGTTGCGGGGCACCTCGCGCAGCGCCTCCTCGGCCGAACCGTAGAGGCCGACGCATTCAAACCGGGAACTGCTTCCAATCACTTGGGCCAGACTTTGGCGGATCAAGGGATCGTCTTCGACGATGGAGACTCGAATGAGCATGGTTAAGGTAGCCTCATATCAGTGTGGTACCGGTGGTAGCACCGGGCCGGGGTGCGGCCAAGGCACAATTAAGGTGATGCAGGTTCCCGCGCCCGGTTGGCTGTTGATCCGACACTCACCTCTCAACGCCAGAGCGCGCTCCCGCAGATTGCGGAGTCCGTTCCCTCCCCCCGCAGCGCCCTCGACATCAAAGCCACCGCCGTTGTCGGCGATAATGATGCCAAGGCTCAGCGGTTCCATGGTGGCACTGAGGTGGACTTCAGTCGCCCCGGAGTATTTCACCGCGTTGTTGAGCGCTTCTTTGACAACGAGGAGCACGTGATAACGAAACTCCGGCGGAAGCTGGCACTCCGGCACATCGAGGGGGAAATCGAGCCGAAGTCCCAGCGACGTGGGCTTCAGGAAATCCTCCGCAAACCGCACAAGGTATTGAAAGAGGCTATCCAGCGTGTCCTTGCGGGGATTCACTGCCCACACCACGCCGTCCAAGGAGTCCACCGCACGGCGGGCGGAATCAGCCAGCTCAGAGCGGGACTGTGGCGTCGAGGACATTCCCGCCAAAAGTGCGATATGCGTGAGGTTGGCACCCACTTGATCGTGCATGTCGCGCGCGATGCGTGCGCGCTCCCGCTCCAGCGCGTGTTCCTGCTCCAACCTGCGCATTTTCGCGCGCATCCGGCGCCTCACCAAGAACCGCACCAACGCGGCCAGCGACAGCGCGCCGAACACTCCCGCGCCCAAATGAAACCAGCCCGTCTCCCACCACGCGGCGCGCACGGCAAAGGCGATCGATGCCGTCGCCGGCAGCCATGGTCCATCCGCCTCGGCGGCGGCGACTTCAAAACGATAGTCGCCCGGCGGCAGGTGCGCGAAAGTCGCCGCCCGCTGTCGGTCGGCCAAGATCCATTCGTCGCCCCAGCCGACCAGGCGGTAGCGGAAGTGAATCTGCTCCGGCGAGCTCAATGCCGGCAGCGTGTAGCGGATTTGTAGCAGCCCGGGTTGCGGCGGAAGCACCAGTTTGTTGACACCGACCACCGGCGCCGACGTGCGCCCGACCCGAACCTCCTCGATCAACAACGGTGGCAATTGGCCGACGACCCGGAAATCTTGCGGAGCTATCTCCAGTCCGCCACGGGAAGTGGCGAACCACAGATGGCCGTTGCGCGTCCGCGTCGTCGTGTTTTTGAATCCGAAATTGAAATCGACGTTGGGCATCCCCTCGTTGCGGCCGTAGGCGACTGTCCGCATCGATTGCCGGCGCCTATCCATGACCGCGTCGATCTCGCTTCGGGCCACGCGGAACAGACCACTTCCCGTTCCAAACCAGAAATCTCCGCCGGGCCCGATCACCAAGGAACGAAGGTCGTCCACTGGCAGTCCGGAATCATGCGGTAGAGGAGTGATCTGGCCCGCGCGCCAGCGATAAAGTCCGCCTCCGAATTCGCCGATCCACACAGTCTCTTGCTCATCCGGCACGATGAACCGGACTTGTCCTCCCAATTTCTCCCCCGGCAGCGGCACCGGAACAAACCGCTCTCCCTTGCGTTGGAAAACCAAGCCCGCCTCGGTGCCAACCCAAAGCCGGCCTGCGGCGTCCTCGGCCAACGCTCTCGGTTCAACCAGTCCCTCCTGGATTGGAATATGGTCGACGACGCCGTTTCGCCAGCAGACGAGATCATTTTTGACCGTGGCCGCCCACAAGTCTCCGTGCCGGTCCACCAACAGCGCGGTCAGTGCATCCCGTAAAGAATCCTGGCCGAACTTTCCGTCACGCCAGTGCATCAATCCTCTCATCGTGCCCAGCCATATCCCGCCCGCAGGATCGGGGCACAAGGCCAAGACCGCCCCACCCGACCATCCTTCCGGAGTAACAAATGCGCGGTTGGAGGAATCCATCGCCCGCACCGGCTCGCCGTCCCGCCCCGCTATCCAAAGCTTGCCCTCCGCATCCTCGCAAAGAGAGACGACACCGTCGGTGTGCAGACCATTTTGTTTCTGGCGCAGGAAAAACCGGCAGGGCCGCAGCCGGTTCAGACCTCCACCGAACGTCCCCACCCAAAGATTGCCCTCACGATCCTCGACAATGGAGGAAATGGAGGAATGCGACGTGGGCACCCGCAGGAATTTCCCGGAGTGAAACCGGAACAGTCCCTCGTTTTTAGTCCCGATCCAAAGATCGCCCGCCGAGTCCTCGAAGAGCACATTCGCCGACAAGTCGACCGGTTGGGACACCACTTGGGCCGACCCATCGGCTTGATAACGCCAAAGTCGTTCGCCACGAAACACCCACACACCGCCCTCACGCGCAGGCGCGAGTACCGGCCAGCCCCCGCCGTCGGGAGCGACCGGTTGAAACCGCGTCCCGTCAAAAACGCCGCACCCGCCTGTCGTCGTGCACCATATTTTTCCGGACATATCCGTATAAACATTGGCACTCCCTCCGGGACCGACGCCCTCCCCGCTCGAAAAGGCGGCGAGCACGCCATCGCGCCACCGAAAAACTCTTCGATCCGGCCAAAGCCCGAACCAGACCGCCCCATCCGCATCCTGGGCAAACGAACTCGTCCATGCCGCCGTCGCTCCGCTCGGCGCGAGAGGAACGATTGTCTCAAAGCGTCCTCCAGCCAGCCGTGAAACTCCGCCGCGCTCGAGCCCGATCCACAAAGCTCCGTCGCGGGCGGCAAAAACCGGCGACATCCGGTTCGACTCCAACCCCGGCGTGGTCTCCTTCGGAAACGGAGTGAAGCGCACGCCATCAAATCGCACCAATCCACTCCCGGTCGTCAGCCACAGATAACCGTCCGGCGTCTGCGCGAGGTTGGAAATGCTGTTGTTCGGCAGCCCCTCGTCCACCTCCCACGTGCGCAAGACGTAGTCTTCCGAAACCGGGATCGCCCCCAGCGCCGTGTCTTCCGCCCACGCCGGGCTCACCATCATCAGTGAGAGCGTGCCAAATATCAGAAGAATCAACAAGGGGCGGCGGGTGGGCACGCATGACCCCTACTCCGCGCCCTCGCCCTTTGTCCAAAACAAATCCTTGCGGACGGATGCCTTCATCGCGTTTGCCTCCGCCGGAAATACCGCCTCTGCTCTGCGCTTCATGGCCCTGCTTGCCCAAGGCATCAATTATTTCGGCCCCGATGGCTTTCCCGTCACCGTGCGGCGCGTCCACACCCGGCCCGACGGCGGACCGTCCCACCCGCACGATGTCACCCAGGTGGAGCACTATCATGATTTCTGCGAACTCGTCATCGTCTGCGGCGGACGCGGCCTGCACGTGCTCAAGGGCGAAAGCTTTCCCGTGACCGCGGGCGACGTGTTCGTGGTGCAAGGGCAACAAGCCCACTATTTCCGTGAATGCGAGGAGCTGATCCTGCTAAATGTGATGTATAATCCCGACCGGCTGGACCTGCCGGTTGGCCTGCTCCGCCGCCTGCCCGGCTACAGCGCGCTCTTCGTACTCGAGCCCAACTTCCGTCGCGCCCACCAGTTTTCCAGCCGGCTTCGCCTCAACCGGAAATACCTCGGCATGGCCGAGGCGCTCGCCGAACGCATGGACCAGGAGGCCGCCGGCCAGACCCGCGGCCACGAGGCGCTCCTCCAGGGACTTTTGCTCGAAATGATGGTGTTCCTCTCCCGCCGCTACGGCGAAAGCGAAGCCACCGAGGCCCGCGCCCTCCTGCGCATGGGCCAGCTCATCAGCACCCTCGAACAACGGTTCCGCGAACCGTGGACGCTTGAGCAGATGACCCGCGACACCCGCCTGTCCCGCACCAGTCTACTGCGCGTCTTTCGTCAGGCCACCGGCCAGCCGCCCATCGATTACCTGATCAGCCTGCGCGTCGCCGCCGCCATGAAGCTCCTGCGGCAGACGGATCAGGGGATCACCGACATCGCCTTCGAAACCGGTTTCACCGACAGCAATTACTTCGCCCGCCAGTTTCGCCGGATCTGCGGCTGCACCCCGTCGGCCTTCCGCCGGCGTGCCGGCACGGTCAACTAGCCGGTCTTTTTGTGCTAATCGATTGACCTTTTGTTAAGGCGGCAGCCGGCTCGGTGTGCTAAGGTCATCCCCTTTCCCCATGCTTCTCCTCGGCCTCGATCTCGGCAGTTCCTCCGTCAAAGCGTCGGTTCTCGATGCGGCCACCGGCCGCGTTGTCGCCTCCGCCCAATCTCCCGCCGAGGAAATGCCGATCAACGCGCCCCGCCCCGGTTGGGCCGAGCAGGACCCCGCCGTCTGGTGGGAACACACCGGCAGGGCCGTCCGCGCCGCGCTGGCCAAGATCGATGCCCTTCGTGTTCGCGCCATCGGCATCTCCTACCAGATGCACGGCCTCGTCACGCTCGACGCCCGCAACGAGGTCGTCCGGCCCGCCATCATCTGGTGCGACAGCCGTGCGGTCGAAATCGGCGCCAAGGCCTTTGCCGATCTCGGTCCCGAACTCTGCCGCAGCCGCCTCCTCAACTCCCCCGGCAACTTCACCGGTTCCAAGCTGCGCTGGGTGAAGGAAAACGAGCCCGAGGCTTTCAAGCGTATTCACAAAATCATGCTGCCGGGCGACTACCTGGCCCTCCGCCTGACTGGCGAGGCGCAAACCACCGCCTCCGGCCTGTCCGAAGGCGCGCTGTGGGATTTTTCGCAGGACCGCCCCGCCGACTTCCTGCTCGCCCACTGGGGCATCGATCCCACCCTGCTGCCCGGGCTCACGCCCACCTTCGGCCCGCAGGCGACGCTGCTCCCCGCGATCGCCGCCGAGCTCGGCCTGCCCGCCGGCATCCCCGTGACCTATCGCGCCGGCGACCAGCCCAACAACGCCTTTTCGCTGAACGTCCTCCAAGCCGGTGACATCGCCGCCACCGGCGGCACCTCGGGTGTCGTCTATGGCGTGACCGACCGGCTCGCCTACGATCCCGAAAGCCGCGTCAACAGCTTCGCTCACGTCAACCACACCGCGAAAGACCCGCGCCTTGGCGTGCTCCTTTGCCTGAATGGCGCCGGCATCCTCAACGCCTGGCTGCGCCGCACCCTGGGCGAGGGCATGAGCTATGAGAAGATGAACGCGCTCGCGGCCGCCGTGCCCGCCGGCAGCGACGGCCTCACCGTCCTTCCCTTTGGCAACGGCGCCGAACGCATGCTCGGCAACCGCCAGCCCGGCGCGCAATGGCACGGCCTCGACTTCAACCGGCACCAGGCCGGCCACCTTTGTCGCGCCGCCCAGGAGGGTATCGCCTTCGCCTTCCGTCATGGCATCCAGGGCATGCAGGCCACCGGCCTCTCGCCGAAGCGCATGCGCGCGGGCAACGCCAATCTGTTCCTCAGCCCGATCTTCCGCGAAACCCTCGCCTCGACTCTCGGCGTCACCATCGAGCTCGTCAGCACCGATGGCGCCGCCGGCGCCGCCCGCGCGGCCGGCATGGGCGCGGGGATTTTCGCCACCACCGCGGACGCCTTCCGCAGTCTCGACGTCCTCGCCACCATCGAGCCGAACCCTTCCCTCGTCGCCCCGTGCGCGGAGGCTTATGCGCGCTGGGAGCAGGTACTCAAGCGCGCGCTCGCTTGATCCGTATTTCCTTTTTCCCGACACCATCATGAAACCCACCAAGCTCACCCTCGGCTCGAAAGAGTATTTCCCCGGCATCGGCCAGATCGCCTTTGAAGGCCCCGCCAGCACCAATCCGCTGGCTTACCGCTATTATCAGCCCGACCGGCTCATCAACGGAAAGCCCATGCGCGAGTTCCTGCGCTATGCGATTTCCTACTGGCATACCTTCTGCGGCAACGGCGCCGATCCGTTCGGCGCCCCCACCCGCCCGATGCCCTGGCTCTCCGCCGCCGATCCCGTCGAGCGCGCCAAGGCCAAGGCCGACGCCGCCTTCGAGTTCATCACGAAACTCGGCGTGCCCTTCTACTGCTTCCACGACACCGACCTCGTCGACGAGGCCGACACCCTCGCCGGTTCGGAAAAACGCATTGAGACGATCGTCGCCTATCTCAAAGAGAAGCAGGCCGCCTCCAACGTTCAGCTCCTCTGGGGCACCGCCAACCTCTTCAGCAATCCGCGCTACATGAACGGCGCGAGCACCAATCCCGATTTCGCCGTCCTCACCCGCGCCGGCGGCCAGCTCAAGTCCGCCATCGACGCCACCATCGCCCTCGACGGCACCGGCTACGTCTTCTGGGGCGGCCGCGAAGGCTATCTCTCGCTGCTCAACACCGACATGAAGCGCGAACGCGAACACCTCGCCCGCTTCCTCACCATCGCCCGTGACTACGCCCGCTCCCAAGGCTTCAAAGGCAAGTTCTTCATCGAACCCAAGCCCTGCGAGCCCTCCAAGCACCAGTACGACTTCGACTCCGCCACCGTCATCGGCTTCCTGCGCGAGTTCAACCTCCTCGGCGACTTCGCCCTCAACATCGAGGTCAACCACGCCACCCTCGCCGGCCACACCTTCCCGCACGAGCTCGATGTCGCCGCCTCCGCCGGCCTCCTCGGCAGCATCGACGCCAACCGCGGCGACGTGCAGAACGGCTGGGACACCGACCAGTTCCCCATCGACCCGCTCGAGCTCACCGAGGCCATGATGATCATCCTCCAGGCCGGCGGCTTCAGCCACGGCGGCATCAACTTCGACGCCAAGATCCGTCGCAACTCGACCGACGCCGACGATCTCTTCATCGCCCACATCACCGGCATGGACGCCTTCGCCCGCGCCGCGCTCGCCGCCGAGAAGCTCCTCAAGGAATCCCCGCTGCCCGCCCTCAAAAAAGCGCGCTACGCCTCCTTCGACAGCGGCAACGGCCAGGCCTTCGAACAAGGCAAGCTGTCCCTCCTCGACCTGCACAAGCTCGCCCACCAGCAAGGCGAACCCAAGCAGACGAGCGGCAAGCAGGAGCTCTACGAAAACATCCTCCTCCGCTACGTCTAAACCGATCTCGCAACGTTCCCGGTTCCACGGCCAGGCGCCCGCGCGCCTGGCCGTTTTATTTTCAGCGTGCCTACCTCGACCGCGGTGGCTGCGGCGGGCGGCGAGAAAAGGGGAAAAGGTCGCCCGTCTCCAATGTGGACGCGGCAGGCGCCGGTTTGGGCGCAGCCGTCGGAGGCAGGCCGGCGGCTTCGCGGAGTTTGTCCTTCTTGCTCTTGCGCTTGCCCTTGATGCCGCCGGTCGGCGCCGGGCCGGGCACGATGGTTTCGACCGGTTCGAAGCCCGCGATCTGTTCGCGTTCCAACGGCACGCGGTTGCGCTTTTCGATCAACCGGAAGTGCGCATCGGTCTCCGCGCTGATAAAGCTCACCGCCACCCCGCTCTCCCCCGCCCGTCCGGTGCGGCCGATGCGGTGCGTGTAATCGGCGGGCGAACGCGGCAGGTCATAGTTCACCACCACCGGCAATTGCTCGATGTCGATGCCGCGTGAGGCGACATCCGTGGCGAGGAGCACGCGCAGCCGGCCGGCCTTGAAATCGGCCAGCGCCTGGGTGCGCGCGCCCTGACTGAGTTCGCCGTGCAACGCCGCCGCCGGGATGCCAAGACGGCAGAGTTTCTCGGCCACGTGCTCGGTGGCGTAACGGGTGGCGACAAAAACCAGCACGCGCGTCCACTCATGAAACAGGATGAGGTTTCGCAAAAGCTGGGTGCGTTGCGAAGCGTCCACCTCGATGGCCCGCTGGCGGATGTCGGGCCGGCCCTCCGGCGTCGCCGCAATCGCGATACGCACGGCGTTCGACAGGATATTCTCCGCGAGCGTCCGCACGGCCGGAGGAAACGTGGCGGAGAACAACAGCGTCTGCCGGCGCACAGGCAGCAAAGCGAGGATGCGCGCGAGTTCGTCGGCGAAGCCCAGGGCAAAGAGCCGGTCGGCCTCGTCCAGCACGAGCGTGGAAACGGAAGCCAGCGAAAGCGCGTTGTGATCGAGGAGATCGAGCAGACGTCCGGGCGTGGCCACGACGATGTCGGCCCCGCCACCCAGCGCCATCATCTGCGGATTGATCGAAACACCTCCGACCGCGACGAGGGTCTTGAGCGCGGCTTCGCGGGGAAGCTGGCTGCCGTATACCGCAACCTCCTCCGCGATCTGGGCGGCGAGTTCACGCGTGGGAACCAGGATCAACGCCCGCACAAAACGACCGCGGCCGCGCGGCCCCTCCGCGACGAGGCGGTCGATGATCGGCAGGACGAAAGCCGCGGTCTTGCCCGAACCGGTTTGCGCCGAAGCCCACACGTCCTCGCCCCGCAACACGGCCGGAATCGCCGCGGCCTGAATGGGCGTCGGCGCCGCATAATCACGACCGGCAATGGCCCGGAGGAGCGGTTCGGAAAGGCCGAGGGAAGAAAACGACATGGACCCAGCGTGAGTCCTCCCGGCCGGCGCGTCCACCAAACCTTGAACCGCCGACGGGCCCAAAAAAGGGCGGCCCGCGATCGGGCCACCCTGTCGTCAACTGCTCGCGAGAGGCGAAGCGAAAAACACCCCGCCCCCTGCGCTCAGGGGGTAAATTTAAAGATCTTGGGAGAACCTATGCTCGTGTTGCCAGTCGTCCCGTAAAAATGTCCCGCCCCGTCGTCCATCAGTCCGGCCGAGGGAGCGGCGCCGATCGGTCCGGCGGAATTGAAGTTAACCAGCGTCGTGAAGTTGTAGCTGTAGTTGCTGAAATCAAATTCCATGCGGTACAGCGTGCCTCCGCCATCGACATCCGACGGCGAGTATCCGCCCGTGCTCATGGTGCCGTAGAGCGAACCGTTGCTCGCCAGGATGGGTGACGAGAAAGGCGCATAGCCCGTGTATTCGCCGGTATAGAAATCGATCCACGTCACGTAGCCGAGATCTTCCGTGTAGGTAAAAACCAGCCCCCGCCCGTAGGAACCGCCGCCTGAGGTGAGGCCGATGAACTTGCCGGGTTCCTTTTCCATGATGCACATGGGATTGGCGCCGTCATAGAAGGCGTATTGCCCCAACTGCTCCAGCACGACGATGTGCCCCCATGGATCCAGGCAGTACACCGTCCCGCTGTTGTAGGTTCCGCCCACATACGTCGTCCCGTAGAGATTGCCGTCGGAGGCATAGATCAGGCTGTTCGGCAGACGGCCGGTCACCGACGCATCAAACGACCGCAGCGTGGTCAGCGAATAAAAGTCATCCAGCTCGAACACCGTACCGTCCCCGTAATCGCCTCCGCCCTCGGTCGTGCCATAGAACTCGCCGGACGATCCCTCCACGAGATTGTCCGGATGGTAGCCGTCACCGCCGCCCGTGAAGTCCATGAGGACCGTCAGCGTGCCGTCCGTCAGCATTTGGAAAACGGTGCCGTAACCATAGTAGCCACCGCCCTCGGTCGTGCCGTAGAGATTGCCGTCGCTGCCCTTGATCAAAGAGTCGGGATAGGCTCCGTCCGGGCCACTCCAGTGCATCAGCTCGGTGAAGGTTCCGCCCGAGGTCAGTCTGTAAAACGACCCGGAGTAGGATTCGCCGCCCGCACGGGTGACGCCATAATAGTCGCCGTCATCGCCCAAGACCAAGGAGGTCTTTCCCGGGGCGATTGACGACGGAAACGTATGCACCGCCGTTATCGTGCTCGCCTGGGCGCCCGCAGGGGTGAACGCGGCGACGCAGGAACCAACCAACAGCAGACTGCTGTGAAACACCGTCCATAACTGACTCGTGTGGGTTTTCATGGTTTTATTTTTCGTGGGTAATTCCCGGCAGCCGAATAATGCGGCCGGCAAAAGGCTCGATGGGCGGCCACGGCGCGGGTGACCTGACAATGACACAAACAGGGCGGACAAAGGGCGGGCAGGAACTCGGATTCACAGCTAGAAAGCACCCCGCCGTTAAAGCCATTGGTTTTCGATGTTAACGATAAACCTTTGTGTTAGCGCGGCCATGCGGCAGCCCATGCGTGATCACTTCACTCACTGCCGGTTGGAACAGCAGTGCCTTCGCAGCTCGTTTTCCGGCAAACGCTTTATCGTCCCCGCCAGCGACAGAAAGTCGGCGGCCTCACAACTCCACCACGGTGATTTCCGGGGGACAGTTCATGCGGGCCGGAACGCCGTAGGTGCCCACGCCGACGTTGACGTAGAGCGGCCCGGCGGGAGTTGAAAACAAACCCATGTCGTAATGGCCGACATGCCGGGGCAGCGCGACCGCGCCATAAAAAGGAATCCGCACCTGGCCGCCGTGCGAGTGGCCCGCAAACACGGCGGCAAAGCGCCTCCCCGCGGTTTCGTTGGCGGTCATCGGATAATGCGTCAGCAGGACTCGCGGACGTTCACCCTGCGGCCGGATAAAACCCACATACCGTTCGGCGGAACCGCAAAGCTCGATCGCACCTCCGGGGGGCGACGCGGTTTTATTGACCAGCCAGGCTCCGCCCGTGTCGGCGAAGGCCTTGAAATAAGGTCCGAAAGGGGCGCGGCAGCCATAGTCGTGATTCCCCGGCACGCCGTAAACGGGATGCTGGATTTTTCGGACGAACCGCAGCGCGCCCGTCTGATAAAGAGAATCGTCGATCAGATCGCCGAGGAAACACACGAAGTCGGGATTCAACCGGTTGATCGTGGCCACGACTTCCTCGGCATAATCCTGATCGCCCCGATAATGAAAATCGCTCCACAACACGAAACGCGCGACGGGATTATCCGCCAGTTTCAGGTGGCTGACGCGCAGCCGGTGCGGCGCCCACAGAAAAGCCTGCGCAACCCCCGCGCCCAGCACCGTGACGGCGGCCGTCCCCAAAAACTGACGGCGGGTAAGCAGGCGTTTCGTTTCCATGATTACGGGCGGCCAAGACCGGGCGGGTGAGTTCGGGGCTCGCCGATTATTTTTTGTTCAACGGGCTGCGCAGGCCGCGCTTGATGGGCGTCTCCTGCGGACGCACCGTTTTGCGCAGGGCCGCCAGCAACGTTTCGAAATCCGCCGGCAAGGGTGCGCGTAGGTCGAGCGGCTTGCCCGTGATCGGATGCGTCACGACGAGATGTTCGGCGTGCAACATGACGCGCGTCGGCTGCAACGGCAGGCGCGGGCTGTCCTTCCAGCCGTAAATCACGTCGCCCAGCAGGATGTGGCCGAGCGCCTTCATGTGAACGCGGATCTGATGCGTGCGGCCGGTGTGGATCGTGCAACGCATGAGCGAGGCGAGGTTGCCGCCAAACGCCTCCACCCGCTCCCAATCCGTGTGCGCCTCGCGTCCGTTCCCGGTCTCGATCACGGCCATTTTGTGGCGCTGCGTCGGATTTCGCCCGATGGGTTTGCGCAGACTCCCGCTCATCAGCTGCGGGACGCCGTCCACCAGGGCCAGATATTGTTTGTGCGAAGTCCGCTCGGCGAACTGCTGCGAAAGTCCGCGGTGGGCCGCGTCGGTTTTCGCCACGAGCATCACGCCCGAGGTCTCGCGGTCGAGCCGGTGCACGATGCCCGGACGCTCGACACCGCCGATGCCGCTCAACTCGCCCTCGCAGTGCGAGAGCAGCGCATGGACCAGCGTGTCCTCGCCGGTGCCCGCGCCGGGGTGCACGACCATGCCGGAGGCCTTGTTGATCGCCAGGAGATGTTCATCCTCGAAAATCACCTCGAGCGGGATGTCCACCGCCTTGATCTCGGCGGGCTTCACCTCGGCAAAGGAAAACACGAGGACCTCGCCTCCATGCACCTCGGCGCTGCGATCCAGCGCCCGGCCGTCGCGCGTCACCAAACCAGCGTCGAGCGAACGCTGAAAGGCGACCCGGCTGTGCTCGGGGAAGGCTGCGGCGAGCACTTTGTCGGCGCGGGCGCGGCGGATGCCTTCGGGAACGGTGTAGGAGGTCGTTGACATGGATCGAACGGAAACAAAGCCCACCCTCAGGCGGTTTTTCCGGCAAGGCGATCAATCTCGGCGAGCATTCGCCGGCGGGTCTCGGCCGGGACGTCGGCCGCCTCCCAGCCGTTGGCGGCGAGGCGGACGAGCTCGGCGCGCGTGAAGCCGGCCTCGGCGGCAAGCGCGGCATATTCGCCGTTGAGCGAGTTGGCGAAAACCAGCGGGTCGTCGGTGCTGATCGTGCAACGCACGCCCGCTTGCATGAGCGCGCGCAACGGATGCTCCGCCAGCGAAGCCGCGACGCGGAGTCGCACGTTGCTGAGCGGACACACGTCAAAAACAACTCCGCGCTCCACCGCCAGCGCGACGACGGCGGCGTCCTCGATCGCGCGCACGCCATGCTGGATGCGCGTCGCCCCGAGTTGCTCGATGGCCTCGCGCACGCGGTGCGCGCCATCGAACTCGCCCGCGTGGCATTTGGTGGTCTTGCCCGCGGCGCGCAGGCGCGCCCACACGCCGGCGGTCCACGCCTCCGTCGGCACCCGCTCGAATCCGTGCAGATCGACGCCCGACAGTTCGTCCCAGTTTTCCAAATCGTCGATCACCGCCCGCATCGGCCCGGCGTAGTCGGTGCGGAGCATCCCCGCGAAGATCCGCACTTCCAAGCCGGGGGGAACGGCCGCGCGGATGGCGGCGATGATCTCGCGTCCGGGCACGGCGATGAACTGCGTGACCGGCAGGTGAAAACTGGTCTCCACGTAGCGCACGTTCTGCGCGACATGTTTCGCGAACACCGCGCGGGCCGCCTCATGGTAGCGCTCCGCCGAGGTGAACCACGGCAGGGCGTGCCCGAGCAGGATCTCGTCGAATTTCGAAAAATCCGGGTAACGAAAATCCGGCGCGTGAAACGCCGGGTCGGCCGGATAGGTCTCCGGCCGCCACGCGCGCAACAGCTCGTAAGGCAGCGCGCCTTCGAGATGCAGGTGCGTTTCCGTCTTGGGCAACGACTGGATGAAAGGCTCCATGCAGGGGAAACCGCCGATGCCGCCGGTGGCGACCATCATTTCCCGCCGAGCAGGTAGCCGGGGTTCAACTTGTGCAGCGCCTTCGGCACGAAGAGACCGTCCTTGCGGATGAGTTTGCCGTCGAACCAGATTTCGCCGCCGCCCCACTCCGGGCGCTGGATGCTCACCATGTCCCAGTGAACCTGCGACTTGTTGCCGTTGCCGACGCCGTCGTAGGCCTGACCGGGTGTGAAATGGAAACTCCCCGCGATCTTCTCGTCGAAGAGGATGTCGCGCATGGGCTCGAGGATGTGCGGGTTGAACCCGATGGCGAATTCGCCGATGTAACGCGCGCCGGCGTCGCTATCGAGAATCTCGTTGAGGCGCTTCGTGTTGTTGGCGGTCGCCTCGACGATGCGGCCCTTCTTGAAGACGAGACGGATGTTGTCGAACGATGCGCCGAGATAGACGGTGGGCGCGTTGTACTGGATGACGCCCTCGACGCTGTCCTTGACCGGACAGGAGAACACCTCGCCGTCGGGAATGTTGTGCGTGCCGCCGCAGGCGCGGGCGCCGATGCCCTTGATGGAGAAACGCAGGTCGGTGCCGGGACCCTTGAGGTGGACCTGGTCGGTTTTGTCCATGAGGGCCTTGAGCGCCTTCATGCCCGGGATGAGACGGGCGTAGTCCAGCGTGCAGACGCGGAAGAAGAAATCCTCGAACGCCTCGCTGCTCATCGCCGCCTGCTGGGCCATGGCGGAGGTCGGCCAGCGCAGCACGACCCAGCGCGTCTTGTTCACACGGTGGTCGATCACCGGCTTCATCAGCCGCGAGACGAGTTGCACGCGGGCCGAAGGGATGTCGGCGTTTTCAAAGATGTTGTCGGAGCCGCGCAGGGCGATGTAGGCGTCCATCTTCTCCATGCGATGCAGCTCGACCTCGGCGTGCGGGGCATACTGGGCCTCCTCGGCGCCGAGCATCAGCTCGCGCAGGACGCGGGCGCGGTGCAGGTTCACGTAAGGATGGGCACCGCGGGCCCGGGTCGCGCGGATGAGCGCGATGACCATCGCCTCGGGGACGTCGAAGGCGTCGATGAGGACGCGCTCGCCCTTTTTCAATTCGAGGGAAAAACCGGCCAGCCCTTCGGCCAGCTGCGTGTAACGGGAGTCGATGATCATGCGGAAAGAGAGGAAAACTAACGTCGCAGCCGCTCTCCGCCGCAAGCCTGGACGTGCGAACCCGCGCGCCGGCGCAGGCGCGGCCCGTCAGGCGGTTTTGTCATCGTGCTCCAACCGCCTGCCCAGGCTCACGACGTCGTCCTGCAGGAAGCCGATGGCCTTGTAGAAAGCGAGCACCTCCCGGTTGGAGGTCCTCACCTGCAAATTGATTTTGGGACAGCCCTCGGCCCGCAACAAACGCTCGGCCTCGTCCATCAGCCTCCGCCCGAATCCCTGTTTCCGCCGATCCGGGCAGACCGCCAGATAGTTGATCCATCCGCGGTGACCCTCGTAGCCGATCATGACCGTGCCGACGATCCGTCCGTCGGCCACGCCGACGCGAAAGAGATCCGGCCTCACCCTGGCTTTGCGGGCGATATCCTTTGCAGGATCGTTCTGCGGCTGCACCAGCTCGCATCGCCGCCACAGCGCGATCACCGCGGCCTCATCCCCGGACTCAAAAGGGCGTATTGCCAGCATGGGTCGCGTGTTTGAACCTAAAAGGCCCGTACGGTCTCGGGAAAACAAATACGGCCGACGGCTTCGTCGAAGTCGGCCGCACCGCGGATGATGTCGATCTCCAGGCGCAGATAGTACACCGGCACGGGGCACGGCAGGCCTTCCGGCAGGCGCACGGCGTCTTTTTCGGTGGTGACGATGAACTCGACCTTGTGCTCCAGCGCTTCGCTGAAGATCGCCACGAAATCGTCGTAGGCGAAGCGGTAGTGGTCGAGAAAGCGGCGCGTCACCAGGATTTGTCCGCCGAGATCGCGGAGGAATTTCTCAAAACTCTCCGGCACGGCGATGCCGCTGAACGCGCCCACCTTTTTGCCGCGCAGGAATTCCAGCGGCTGGCGTTCGTCGTCGCCGAAGCGCTGGAGGTATTGCGGCCGGTGCGCGCACTCGATGATGTCCACGCCGGGGTTGTGCTGGTGGATGAGGTCTTCCAGCTCGGCGTCGCGCTGGCCGTTGGATTTGGTGAGGAATACGTAGCTGGCGCGCTTCAGGTGCTTGATCGGCTCGCGCAGGATGCCGCGCGGGAGCAGGTGGCCGTTGCCAAAGGGGTTGGTCTTGTCCACCAGCAGCAGGTTGAGCCGGCCCTTGAGCGGGAGATACTGGAAGCCGTCGTCGAGCACGAGGGTGTCGCAGCCGAATTTCTTCACCGCGTAGGTGCCGGCCTTCACGCGATTCTTGTCCACCAGCACGATCACGCCGGGGAGGTTGCGCGCGAGCATGTAGGGCTCGTCGCCGGCCTGCTCGGAGTCGAGGAGCACGCGCTGGCCGTCGCTCACGATGCGCGGAGGCGGCTCGGCGGTGTGGGTGATGGCGTAGACCCATTTTTTCCAGAACGGCGGGGCCTTGCTCTTGTAGCCGCGGGAGAGGATGGCGACCTTGCGGCCGCGATCGCGGAGGGCGCGGGCGAATTTTTCCACGACCGGGGTCTTGCCGGTGCCGCCGACGGTGAGGTTGCCCACCACGACCACGAGGCAGCCGAGCGGCTGGTCGTGCAGGATCCGCTTCCGGTAGAGCCACAGGCGGGCCTGGGCGATGCCGTTGAAAAGGCAGGAGAGCGCCTGCAGGAAGGCCGCGAAGAGCGTCGCCCGCACATCCTCGCGCCGGCCGAAAATCACATCGATGGTGTAGAGCTCGAAAGCGGTGATTTGGCGTTTCAGCCAGGACGACATGCGGGGCGGATTAGGGTGTTGACGGTGCGGCGGCGGTAAAGCTTGGTAGAAAGTTCTACTAAGCCGCAGGCCGGGTCACGCAACTCAATCCTCCACGAGTCGCTGATAAACACCGGCCGGTGGCCGAATGTGGAAAATCCATCGTCCATGAGCTACAAACTGTTCATTCCCGGCCCAATCGCCGTCTCCGAAAAGACCCTGCGCGCCATGGCTCAGCCCATGATCGGCCACCGCAGCACGGATTTTGTAGCGCTCTACCAGTCCATTCAACCGGACTTGCAGGCGCTCTTCTACACCAAGGACCCGGTGTACCTCTCCACGAGCAGCGCCTGGGGCGTGATGGAAGGCTCCCTGCGCAATGTCTGCCAGAAGAAGGTGCTCAACTGCATGAACGGCGCGTTCTCCGACAAATGGAACGACGTCGCCCTCCGCTGCGGCAAGCAGGCCACCGCCCTCAAGGCCGAGTGGGGCCAGCCCGTCGATCCCGAAGCCGTCCGCCGCGAACTCGCCACCGGCGCCTACGACTGCGTCACCATTATCCACAACGAGACCTCCACCGGCACGATGAGCGACATCAACGCGCTCGCCGCCGTCCTCCGCGAGTTCCCCGACGTCATCTCGATCGTGGACACGGTCAGCTCCTTCACCGTCGTCCCCATCAAGAAGGACGAGCTCGGCATCGACATCATCATCACCGGCTCGCAAAAAGCCCTCGCCATGCCGCCCGGCCTGTCGCTCATCACCGTCTCGAAGCGCGCCCTCGACCGCGCCGCCAAGGCGACCGATCGCGGGTATTATTTCGACCTGATCGAGTTCCAAAAGAACCACGAGAACGGCATGACCCCGAGCACGCCCGCCATCTCGCTGATCTACGCCCTCAAGTCCAAGCTCGAGGACATCAAGGCCGAGGGCATCGAGGCCCGCTACGCCCGCCATGCCCGCCTGAACAAGACCGTGCGCGACTTCATCCTCGCGAAGGGCTTCAAGCTGTTCCCCAAGGAAGGCTACGGCTCCATCGCGCTCAACTGCTTCGCCAACACGCTGAACATCGACCTCGGCGCGCTGAACAAGATTCTGAAGGCGAAGCACAAGCTCGTGATCGACGGCGGCTATGGAAAACTGAAGGGCAAAACCTTCCGTATTTCAAACATGGGCGACGAGACCGACGCGACCATCGCGGACCTCCTCAAGTCCCTCGACGCCGCGCTCGCCGAGACGCCGAAGCTGGCGACGGCCTGAGTGTGTTCGTCTTTCGCAAAGGCCGGCCCGCAAGGCCGGCCTTTTTTTCTTTTTTACCTCCCGCGCCGGCCTTGCTTATCGCAAAAGCCAAAAAACTAATCCTTGAAATCGCCCGCTTCGCCGCGTAACGGCTCGCGTCCACATGAAGTCCCTCATCATTGCCGAGAAACCTTCCGTCGCGGCCGATCTTGCCCGCGCGCTCGGTAAAATCCCCAAAAAGGACGACCACTACGAAGACGACACCTATGTGATCTCGTCCGCCGTCGGCCATTTGGTGGAGCTCGAGATGCCCGAGGACATCGACAAGAAGAAATACGGCTTCTGGCGCCTGGAGATGCTGCCCATCATCCCGGAAAAATTCGGCCTCAAGCCCATCGCCGACTCCAAGGACCGCTTCGACCAGCTCAAAAAGCTTCTCGCCCGCAAGGACATCGACCTCGTGATCAACGCCTGCGATGCCGGGCGCGAGGGCGAACTGATTTTCGAATACCTCTACCAGCTCTCCAAGTCCAAGCTCCCCGTGAAACGCGCGTGGATGCAGACGATGACCACCGAGGGCATCCAGGAGGCGTTTAAAAAACTCCGCGACGGCTCCCAGATGCGCGGCCTCGCCGACGCCGCCCGCTGCCGCTCCGAGAGCGACTGGCTCATCGGCATCAACGGCACCCGCGCGCTGACCAAGCGCATGTTCGGTTCCCGCGCCGGCAACGTCGCCAGCGTCGGCCGCGTGCAGACCCCCACCCTCGCCATCGTTTTCGGCCGCGAGCTGGAAATCCGCAATTTCAAGCCCCGCCCCTACTGGCGCGTCACCGCCGAGTTCAAGATCGCCAAAGGCGCCTACGAGGGCGTTTACCAGCGTCCCAATTTCAAAAAATCCGAGACCGACGATCTCGACCGCGTCGACCGCGTCTGGGACAAGGCCATGGCCGAGGCCGTCCTCGCCGCCTGCCAGGGCCAGCCTCTCGCCGGCGTGCGCGAGGAGAAAAAAGCCTCCAACCAGGCCAGCCCGCGTCTCTACGACCTGACCACGCTGCAGCGCGAGGCCAACGGCCGCTTCGGCCTGCCCGCCCGCCGCACGCTCCAGATCGCCCAGGCCCTTTACGAGCGCCACAAGGTGATCACCTATCCGCGTACCGATTCGCGTGCGCTCCCCGAGGATTACATCCCCACCTGCCGCCAGACGCTCACCAACCTCGTTGGCGACCTCGGCGCGCATGCGCAGACCGTTCTCGACCAAGGCTGGCTCAAGCCCAACAAGCGCATCTTCAACAATGCGCAGATCTCCGATCACTTCGCGATCATCCCCACCACCACCGAGCCCAAGAACCTCGATGAGATGGAGGCCAAGGTGTACGACATGATCGCCCGCCGCTTCGTCGCCACGTTCTTCCCGTCGGCGGAGTTCGACATCACCACGCGCATCAGCACCGTCGCGCCCGGCCACGATTTCAAGACCGAGGGCAAGGTGCTCACCGCGCCCGGCTGGCTCGCCGTGTACGGCAAGACCACCGTGGACGACGATTCGCCCGACTCGAAGGCCCTCCCCGCGCTCACGCCCGAGGACAAAAACAAGGCCGTCACCGCCACCGCGACGCTTCACACCGAGACGACCAAGCCGCCGCCCCGCTACTCCGAAGCCACGCTGCTCTCCGCCATGGAAGGCGCGGGCAAACTCGTGGACGACGAGACCATGGCCGATGCCATGAAGGAACGCGGCCTCGGCACCCCGGCCACGCGCGCCGACACCATCGAGGGTCTCATCAATCAGAAGTACATCGAGCGCAACCAGCGCGAACTCGTTCCCACCACCAAGGCCGAGTCGCTCCTGCAGTTTCTCTCCGCGGTGAAGGCCGACGCCCTCACCAAGCCCGACATGACCGGCGAATGGGAATCCAAGCTCCGCCAGATGGAGCAGGGCAAATTCCCCCGCGACAAGTTCATGGCCGAGATCGTCGAGGTCACCAAGGGCATCGTCGAACGCACCAAGACCTTCGAGGAAACCGAGGAAAACTCCCGCGTCACCGACATCATTTCCCCCACCGACGGCCAGCCGATGCTGGAGACGTTGCGTGGCTACAAATCCCGCGACGGCGTCCTCACGGTTTACAAGGTCATGAGCGGCCGTAAAATCGAGGAAAGCGAAGTCCGCCAGCTCATCGCCGCCGGCGAGATCGGCCCGCTCGACGGCTTCGTCTCCGCCAAAACCGGCAACCGCTTCCCCTCCAAGATCAAGATCGTGGACGACGAGAAAAAGCCCGGCCAGAAAAAGGCCGAGCTCGATTTCGGCAACAAGGTCGATGTCGCCACCCTCGAACCGTTCTGGACCGATCCGAAAACAGGCGCCGAGCTCTGCGAAGCCCCCACCAGTTACATCCTGCGCGAAAAAGACGGCGGCGAATGGAAGAACACCTTCCAAGTCGGCCGGCTCATGTGCCAGAAGCCGATCACCCGCGAAATGGCCATCGACCTGATCGAGAAGGGCAAGACCGGCCTCATCGTCGGGTTCACCTCGAAAAAAGGCCGTCCCTTCGACGCGTTTCTCGTTCGCCAGGGCCCGAAGATCGCCTGGGAGTTTCCGCCGCGCGCCCCCCGCGCCACCGGCAAAAACGCCGATGGCACGCCCCGCGCCCCGCGCAAGGCCAAGGCCCCGCTCGACCTCGCCAAGGCCGTGAAGCTCGGCGACAGCAAGGCGCACGACGGCGAACTCTACCAGACCGAGGACGCCTTCGTCGTGGTGAAACCCCAGGTCGACGGCACGCCCCGCACCGTTTTCGAGGTGAAGCGCACGCTCTGCGGCAAGGAGCTCGCCGCCGAAGAGATCGAACGTCTCGTCGAGATGGGCAAGACCGGCCTCATCGAAGGCTTTGTCTCCAAGCGCGGCTCCAATTTCTCCGCCTACCTGACGTTGTCCAAGGACAAGAAAAAGGCTGAATTCGAGTTTCCCCCGCGCTGAGCGCGCGATTGCGTCCCCGGCGTCTTGAAACCTTCCGCCCCTCCGGGCGTCTATCTCCCGTGCACCCCAGAGTTAAAAACTACCTCATCATCCTGCTGGCCTTCTCGACCGCGACCGGCGGCGTCATCGCCTGGCAGCAGACGCAGCGTCTGAACAACCTTCGCGCCTCCCTCCTCACCGCCCGCCCCGCGCCCGCCGCCCGGGCGATCGCCGCGGCCAAATCCTCCGACGACTCGCCCAAGCCGGCGGCCGCCGCCCAAGCCAAGCCGGCCGACGAGGTCGCGTCCGCTGCCGACAACGCCGCCCCGCCCCGCCAGCCGCGCAACACCCGCCCCAATCTGACGGCCATGCTGGCCAATCCCGAATTCGCCAAGGCGTGGAATCTCCAGCAACGCGCGCAACTCGACAATCGTTTCGCCGGTCTCTTCAAACAGCTCAATCTCTCCCCCGATCAGCTCGATAAGCTGAAAGGCCTGCTGGTCGAGCGCCAGACCACCGCCATGGACGTCTATGCCGCCGCCCGCGAAAAGGGCGTAAACCCCGGGCAAAACCGGGAGGAAATCCAGAAGATGGTGTCCGACTCGCAGGCCGAGGTTGACCAGAGCATCCGTACGACGCTCGGCGACACCGCCTACCAGCAGTACCAGAATTACCAGAACACCCAGCCCCAGCGCACCGTGGTTTCCCAGCTCGACCAGCGCCTCAGCTATTCCGCCTCCCCGCTTACCACCGCGCAGACTGAATTTCTGGTGCAAGCCTTGGCGTCCACGTCCCCGACCGCGACAACCGGCGGCGGCCCCGACCAGCTTCCTGCTCCCGGCGGTCCTTTCGGTCGCAGTGGTGCAAACGTTCCCATCACCGACGCAGTCATCCAGCAGGCGCAAGGCGTCCTCACCCCGAGCCAGCTCGACGCCCTCCGCCAGTTGCAGGCCGAGCAGCAGGCCCAGTTGAAGCTTGGCCAGCTCTTCCGCGCCCAGCAGCAACAGCAACGCGGCAAGTAACTGAGGCCGGTTCGGCCGATCGGTTGGGGCGAAAAGGGGTGTTCCGTCAGAAAGCGCGCACCCCTTCGCCAAATCTGCGCAGCGAAAACCCTTGCGGCAGGAATCGGGGACTCCCTAGCCTTGCGACGGTTTTCACCTTTCCAACTTATGATCGTCACCACCGCGCAGCTCTTCAAACACGCTTACGGCAAATACGCCGTCGGAGCCTACAACATCAACAACGCCGAGCAGGCGATGGGCCTCTTCAAGGGCGCCGTTGATTCCAAGGCCCCCTTCATCATCCAGATTTCCAAGGGCGCGCGCAATTACACCGACAAGCGCATGCTCGAGGCCATCATCCGCGCCGCCGGCGACATCTTCCCCGAGGCCATCTACGCGGTACACCTTGACCACGGCGACGAGGCCACCTGCTACGACTGCATCGATTCCGGCTTCTTCAGCTCCGTGATGATCGACGCCTCGCACGATCCGTTCGAAAAGAACGTCGAGATCACCAAGCGCGTGGTCGAAAAAGCGCACGCCAAGGGTCTCTCCGTCGAGGCCGAGCTCGGCATGCTCGGCGGCGTCGAGGAAGACATCAAGGTCGAGGACGGCCACGCCACCCTCACCGATCCCAAGGAAGCCGACGAATTCATCAAGCTCACCGGCTGCGACTCCCTCGCCTGCGCCATCGGCACCTCGCACGGCGCCTTCAAGTTCAAGGGCAAGCAGTCCCTCCACTTCGACGTGCTCGAGAAGATCAAGGCCCTCCGCCCCGGCTTCCCGCTCGTCATGCACGGCTCGTCCTCCGTCCCGCAGGACGAAGTCGCCCGCATCAACGCCGCCGGCGGCATCATCAAGGACTCCGTTGGCGTGGACGTGAACGAGTACCTGCCCGCCGCCAAGCTCGGCGTCACCAAGATCAACATCGACACTGACGGCCGCCTCGTCTGGACCCGCGTTCACCGCGAGTACTTCCGCGACAAGCCCTCCGACTTCGACTTCCGCCCGCCCGGCAAGATCTTCATCCAGGAATACGCGAAGTTCATCGCCAGCCGCAACGTGCTCCTCGGCAGCGCCGGCCAGCTCGAAGACCTCCGCAAGAGCCTCGTCAAATAAGCCCGGCTCTCCCCGGCGTCCCATCAAAGCCCCCGCGTTCCCGCGGGGGCTTTTTCATGCCTAGCGCCAGGCGCCCGCCGGCAACGCGCCGGCCGCCCCCTTGGCTTCGCCCAGCTGTTCGAACGCCTCCCGCACCATCGTCTCCACCATCTCGCGCTGGGCGGCCAGCGCCTCCTGCTCCGTCGCGAGACGCGCCGCCTCCACCTCCAGCGCCGTGGAGCGAACGGCCAGCAGCGCCCGCTCCGCTTCCAACGCCTCGCGCTCTTTAACCAAGCTCTGTTCCTCCTCCTGCAAGGCCGAGCGGGTGGCCTGGATCGACGCCCACTCGGCGTCGATCTCCCGCATGACCTCGGTGGTGCCCACGGCTTCCGCCGAGGACGAACACCGTTTCCAAATCAAAAACTCCTCGTTCAAGGAGTCCAATTTGTCCGCCAGCGCCTCCTTTTCGGCGGACACGCGCTCCACCTCGATCTTCAGCTCGCTCACCACTTCCGGCGACAGCACGGGCGGCGGCAGCAGCGAATGGGCCCGGGCCAGCACCGCATCCAGGCTGTCCTTCTCCGGATTGAAAATGTCGGCGATGCGCAGGCGCATGGAACGGCGGACCTCCTCGTAGCCGACGATCTCCGCCATGACCAGGACCGAGACCGCCGGATCCTTCAGCCGGACTTTTTCGACCACCTCAAGCGCGACGCCGAGCACGCCCACCTCGATCAGCAGCAGCCGGTAGGCGCCGCCCGCCATCAGGGCGATGACTTCGTCGCTCTCGCAGGTCGAACGAACGGCGTAGCCCTCCTTTTTCAATCCGTCCCTGACCGGACCGAGGCCGGATGCTTCGCGGGTGAAAAACAGAACCATGGGGGATGCGCTCATAAATAGATTCCGCCTCCCAGCAGCTTCCATGCAAACGGATCATGAACACTCCTCATCAAAACCATTAAAATTAAGGCATTTAAAAAAAGTGTTTATGAAATGAATACACGCCGTCTGGCGTGGCGACTGCAAAGGCCGGCATCCGTCCACGAATTCCATTCATCGCTCAAAATGACCCAAACATCGCCCTCCAGTCTGCCCGCCGCCACCGGCGGCTTTACACGAAAGTACGCTCCGCTGCTCATCGGCGCCGCGCTCTTCCTGGTTCTTAATTTCATCGTATTGTTTTTCAGTTACCAAGGCGCCACCGCGGCCAAGGTCGACGCGCTCGCGATCAATCTCGCCGGCCGCCAGCGCATGCTTTCCCAGCGCCTGGTCAAAACCCTCCTCAAGGCCCAGGCCGCCACCGACCCCAAGGGGATCGACGAGGCCCTCAAGGAAATGGCCCTCTCCCAGCGGCTCTTCGACACCACCCTGCAGGGCTTCGACCAGGGCGCGCTCGTGACCGGCGGCGACGGCAAGGATGTCTTCCTGAAAAAAATCAACTACGCCCCCGCGCGCACGCCGCTGGAGGACGCCATCAAGCTGTGGAGCCCCTATAAGGACCTGCTCGCCCCGCTGCTGGCGCTGCCCGCCGGCGGCGGTTCCCTGCCCGAGGCCGCGCTCAAACCCGCCATCGGCTACGCCTCCGCCAACAATCTCAAGATCCTCGCCCTGATGAACGACATGACGTTCAAGCTGGAGGAGGACTCCCGCCGGCGCGCCACCACGTTGCAGACGGTACAGCTCTCCATCTTCGCGATGATCGTGATCGACGGCTGTTTCTTCTTCTACTTCGCGCTCGTCCGCCTGCGCCACAGCGACCGTCAGGAGCACGAGGCCTCCGAAAAAATCGCCCTCAGTAACGCCGAGCTCGCCATCACCACCGAGCATCTCTCCCAAGCCAAGGCCGAGACGGATTCGATCTTCGAAACCGTGCGCCAGGGCATCTTCCTGATCGACGAAAACTACCTCATCAGCGAGCAGCACTCCAGCGAGCTCCACGCCATCCTGGGCGTGGCCCAGCCCGGCGGCCAGAGTCTCCTCCACCTCCTCAAGCAGGTGCTGCCCGAAAAGCAGTTCACCATGGCCCGCGATTACTTCGCGCTGCTCTTCAACGCCGACAAGCGCGAGAAGCAGGTCGTGAAGGTCAACCCCCTCGCCCAGGTCGAGGCGCACTTCCCCAGCCCCGGCGGCGGACTCGCCACCAAGACGCTTCAGTTCAGTTTCCGCCGCGTGTACAAGGGTCAGGCCGTCGCCCGCATCTTCGTGAGCGTCTCCGACGTCTCGCAACAGGTGCAGCTTGAGGCCCGCCTGCGCGAATCCGAGCAGAAGAAGGAACGCCAGCTCGAGCTGCTGCTCTCGATTCTCCACGTCGAGCCCGCCCGCCTGGCCGAATTCCTCGCCCTCTCCGAACGCGAACTCTCCCGCCAGACCACCCTCCTCCGCGAGGGCGAAAACGGCCAGGGCGAGACCGGTCCGCGCACCCTCGAGGCGCTTTTCCGCAGCGTGCACAACATCAAGGGCAACGCCGCCCTGCTCCAAATCACGCATTTCGAAACGCTCGCCCACGAAATGGAGGACCAGCTGGCCGATCTCCGCAAACGGCCCGCCATCACCGGTGACGATCTCCTGCCCGTCGTCGTTCGCCAGGCCGCCCTCACCGCCGACCTCGCCGAGGTGCGCGAACTGGTGGAAAAGCTCGCCAGTATCCAGCGCGGCATCGCCCGCCCGGCCCCGCTCCCGCCCACCGTCGCCACCGAGGAAGCCCCGGCCGTTCCGACGACGGACGACCTGGCCAATTCCCTCCAGCAACTCGCCACCACGCTCGCCGGCCGTCACGGCTGCGATCTGCGCTTCGTCTTCGACGGCCTCGACACCCGCACGCTCCGCGGACCGCAACGCGACTTGGTGCGCGATGTCTGCATCCAGCTCGTCCGCAATTCCATCGCCCACGGTATCGAATCCTCCGAGCAGCGCCGGGCGGCCGGCAAGCCGCCGCAGGCCACGCTCTCCATCCGCGCCCTCTCCGGGCCGGCGGCGCGCCCCGGCTGCTTCAGCTTCGCCTTCCGCGACGACGGCCGCGGCCTGCAGTTTGAAAAGATCCGCGCCAAGGCCACCGCGGCCGGCCTGCTCTCCCCCGGCGAGGCCGCCGAGCCCGCCCGTCTGGCCGGACTCATCTTCGCGCCCGGCTTCTCCACCGCCGACACCACCACGACCGACGCCGGTCGCGGCATCGGCATGGACATCGTCAAGCGCCGCGTCGTCAACGACAGCGGCGGCGAAATCAAAATCGCCACCGCTCCCGGCCAGTTCTGCGAATTCCAATTCCACGTCCCTGTCTAAAAACGTCCATGTCCCCCCGATTGCTCATTGTCGACGACTCCAGCCTCATCCGGCGCGCCATCCAGCGCGCCCTGGGCGAAACTCGTTTCTCCGAAATCCGCAGCGCCGGCAACGGCGCCGAGGCGCTGCGGGTTTTCAAAACCTATCCGGCCGAGATCATCACCATGGACATCACCATGCCCGAGATCGACGGCATCAGTTGTGTCGAAACCATGATCCAGCTCCGTCCCTCGTCCCGCATCCTCGTGGTCTCCGCGCTCGCCGACCAGGCGACCGCGATCGAGGCCATGACGCGCGGCGCCGAGGGCTTTCTCCTCAAACCCTTCACGCCCGAGGAACTCTGCGAGGCGATCGACGACCTGCTCCAGGACTAAAACCGATGAAAGAACAGCATCTCAAAACCTTTGTCTCCGGCGTCTCCGGGTATTTCGAACACTTCACGGCCCAGCCCGCCGAGGTGCACGCGCCCTACATCGACGACCAACCCCCGCGCCTGCTCGATTACACCGCCGTCATCGGCATCAGCGGCGGCTATCAAGGCTGCGTCTATTTCACCGCCGGCACGCCGCTCCTCCAGGAGCTGCTCGCGCGGGCGGGCGAAACCGGCGCGGCCGATGCCGACTCCCTGGCCGACGCCGCCGGCGAGGTCGCCAACACGATCTCGGGCAACGCCCGCGGCGAGCTCGGCGCGGGCTTCACCATCTCGGTGCCCTCCCGTCTGCGCGGACAGCCCGCGGACTTCGCCCGTCCTCCGTCCGTGCCCGCGTTCGTCATACCGATCAGCTGGCAGGGACACCGTTCCGAACTCGTCGTCTGCCTGCGCTAACCCAGCCATGAACGCCACCGAACTCTCCCTCTTCGTCGATCTCACCCTCGGCTGTTTCACCAAAACCTTCAACGAGCCGCCGAGCCTCCAGCCGCCGTCCATCGAGTTCTCCTCGTCCAACTACCTCGACCACACCGGCGTGATCGACATCTCCGGCCGCAGCACGGGCTGCGTCTACCTCACCGTCACGCACGCCCTGGCCGAGGAGCTCCTGGCCGAGATGGGCGAACCCGAACGCACCGCCGAGACCTGTCGCGATCTCGTCGGCGAGCTTGCCAATACCATCTCCAGCAACGCCCGCAGCCACTTCGGCGAACAGTTCAAAATCTCCATCCCACGGACGTTCAGCGAACCGCCCGGCGACCTGGCCATGCCCTTCAGCACCTTCGTCCTTCCGCTTCAATGGCGCGACCGCGAGGCCATCCTCGTCATCGGTCTCGTCGAGCCCACCGAATAACCACCATGCGCGTCAAAACTCTCAAAATCGACAAAGCCCACCAGCTCGCGCCCGACTTCCATGCCCGGGCCGCCTCCATCCGGCTGAGCGCCGGCGAGTGGAAAATCGTCCTCGCCCTCGACGGCGAAAAAACCTTCCGCTCGATCTGTACCGCCCGCGAACTCGACGAACCGTCCGCCACCCGCCTGTTGCAACGCCTCCGCCGGCTGGGACTGGTCGTCGAGTCGCAACTCAGCCTCGCCGAATACCTCAGCCAGAACGGCGGCATTCCCTCGCCGGGCTCGCTCGCGCCCTTCGCTCCCGCGGCGCCCGTCGTTGCCGCCGCCGCTCCCGTCGTGGTCGCGACCATCCCCGCGCCCGTCGCGCCGAAGATCGCGCCCGAGATCGTCACGCTGAGCATCGGCGAGACGACCGAGATCGTGATCGGCAGCCGGCCGCCGTTCCCGCAGGTCGCGCCCATTGAGTTCTCGATGGGCTCGGTCACGTCCACGCATGCGGTCGAGTTCAGCCTCGGCAGCGCCACCACCGGCACGCCACCGCCGGAGCCGGCCGTTGAGGTGAGTTTCAGCCCCGATTTCCCGGAGGAAGCTTCCGAGCCCGCCGAAGAGCGGCCGCCCGGCCTTCATCTGAAATCGGTGATCAACTTCATCGTGCAGCACGCCGGCGGCGGCACCGTGGGGCAGCTCGCGGTCTATCGCGTGTTTCTTCGCGTCCCCGCCGCGCTGCTTCAGGCCGCCAACATCCGCTCGCTCAAAATGGTGGACGAGTCGCTCACTCTCCATTCGCCGGAGCTCATCGCGGCCGTGTTGCGCGCCGTGCGCGAGACCTTGCACGTGGAGTACGAGCCCGCGGGCGCCGCGCTGGCCAACCTCGCCTGAGATCGGTCCTCCTCAAGGCGCGATCCGCAAGGGTCGCGCCTTTTTTGCGCCCGCTTCCGTCCTTTCCTCCACGCGCAATTTCCGTTTCATCAGCCGCCGTGAACCTGTTCCCCCGCGTCGCGCTTCCCCCGGTCCGTCGTTCGTGGCGCCTGGCGATCAGCGGGCTCCTCCTGGCGGCCTGCCTCGCGCCCTCCGTCCGCGCCGAGACGGCCGCCGCGGGCGTTCCCGCGTTGGGAGCGGGCGCAACGTTCCCAACGCTGCAGGCCGGCGCGACCACGTATCATGATGTGCGCGTGCGTTCGGTGACGGTCCGCAGCGTGGTCATCCTTTACCGCGACGGTATGGCCTCCGTCCGCCTGCGCGATCTTTCGCCCGAGCTGCAGCAGGCCTTTGGTTATTCTCCCGCGGCCGAGGCGGCCGCCGACGCCGCCGCCAAGACCGCGGCCGTCGCGCCGAAACCCGCCGCGCCCGCCCGTCCGCGCACGACGTCTCCTTTCGAACAGTTGCTCCAGCAATTCAGCCGGCCGCCCGAGCTTCGGGCCGAGGTCGATCTGCGCCCCAAGTTCGTCGAGCTCGCCCTTTACGCCAAAGACCAGGGCCGGCGCCCGAGCTGCTCGGTTTTCGCGGTCGTCAGCGCCTTGGAATTCCAAAACGCCCAGCTCGTCGGTCACGCCGAAAAACTCTCCGAGGAATACCTGATCTGGGCCACGCGCAAAATCCTCGGACGCGACCATCCCGCCCCGGCGCCCGCCGGAGATGGAGCGTCCGCCGTGCTCACCGGTGACGAGGACGAGGGCTTCGCGCTCACCGACGTCGTCACCGCGGTGCGCACGTACGGCATTCCGTCCGCCGAACGCATGCCGGACACGTTGGGCAAAAAAATGCAGGACATCGCCGCGCCGCCCGACGCGCTCATCGAAGAGGCCCGCCGGCACTGCCGGGTCGCCGTTTACCGCGTGCCCGGACGCGATGCCGCCGATGTCATCGGCAACTTCGTGCACACGCTCAACGCCGGGTTGCCCGTGGTCGTGGGCATGCGCTGGCCGCACTCCAACACCATCCGCTCGGGCTACCTGAGCAACCAGCAGCCCATGCCCGACGCCGGCCATGCGGTGACGCTGGTCGGTTATCACGCGCCCACCGCCTCGGTCGAAGACGTCGTTTTCATCTTCAAAAATTCCTGGGGCGTGCAATGGGGCGCCGCCGGGTACGGGCAGGTCACCGCCCGCTATCTCGCCCGAAACCTCAACGCCTCCGCCGTCCTCGAGGTGCAGCGTTCGCCGGAATGACCGGACCGCCGGCGGAAAACGCCGCGGCGTGAACTTAAAAATCATCACAACCGCTCCCCGGCCGGTCGCTTCCGTGTTTGCGACCGCTCCGGGGCACGATCCACGGGCGTTCCTGTCTTACCAGAAGAACCCCCATGAAGATCGTCTCAACTTTTCTGTTCGGCATCTGCCTTGTCCTGCCGTTCTACGCGCAAACGCCAGCCATCCCGGAAGCTGCACCGCCGCCCGCAGCCCCCGCCGAAGCCGCTGCGCCCCTGCCGCCGCGCTCGCCCGAGGTGCTCGACAAGCTCCTCGGCCCCATCGCGCTTTATCCCGACGCGTTGGTCGCCCTCATTTTGCCCGCCGCGACCACGCCCTCCGACGTCGTGCTCGCCGCCCGCTACGTGCAGGCCGGGGGAAACTCCGCCCAAGCCGCCGCCCAACCTTGGGACGACAGCGTGAAGGCGCTCGTGTCTTATCCGGACGTGCTGAAATGGATGGACGCCAATCTCGCCTGGACCCAGGCGCTCGGCCAGGCGTTCGCCGAACAACCCGCCGACGTGATGAACACCGTGCAACACCTCCGAACCCGCGCCCGCGCCTCGGGCGCCTTGGTCGACACGCCGCAGCAACGCGTGGTCGTCACCGGCGAAGCCATCTCCATCGTGCCCGCGCAACCCGAGGTGATTTACGTCCCCGTTTACGATCCCGAGGTCGTGTACGTGTCGCGCACCGTCTGGGTCAACCGCCCGATCATCACCTTCAGCTTTTTCTACCCCCTCCAAACCTGGTTCGTCTACGATTGCGACTGGGGCCATCGTCGCGTGTGGGTCGTCTCGCGTCCTGTCGGTTCGCCGAATCGGCCGGTGCGCTGGGATTATGATCGGCCCGTCAATCAACCGGGACACGCCTGGCGCCCGCCGGTTTACCGCGTCCATTCCCGCGAGCCCGTCTGGACGCGTCCGACGGACTCGCGTCCCCTGCGGCCGGACGACAGCAAGCCGCGCATCATGCCCGCCTCGCCCCGCCAGCAGCTCGTGACCCCGGAGGACACCGAGCCCCGGCCGAAGCACGTTTCGCCCACGCGCCCGTCGCGTCTTCCCGTCGCGCCGCCGGTTGCCGCTCCCGTCCTCCAATCTCCGCCCGCCCTCCAGCCGCCGCCCCGTTTCGAGCGCCCCGTCCCCGGCCGCGGATCTCTCACACCTCCGCCCGCCTTCCAACCCTCCGCCCCATCCGCCCCGCCCACGACGCCCGATCCCAACGCCAAGAAAGACGACCCCTTCAAGGATTCCTGGCGCCGCCGGGGCGGCAACCCGTAAGCCCGCCACCCGTGTCCGCTTGCGAAAAATCCACTCGCCCGCCGCCCCCGCCGTCCTAGCCTGCGGAGCATGTCCCCCTTCTGGCTCGCCCACGCCGACCCCGCCACCGCCTGGGCGCATCAGGCCTGGAGCGAACTGGACTCCCGGACCGACCGGGACAAGACCGTCGTGGTGTTCCCGATACACGGTTTCGCCGACCACGGCCTGGGGCTGCCGCTGGACATCGAGGAGACGGTCGGCTCGGCGGTGTTGCGCGCCGCCGTCGGGGCGCTGACCGGCGTCGCGCCGGTGCTCGTGCTGCCGCCGCTGCGCCTCTGCCTCGCGCCTTACCCGCACACCTTTTTTGGCGTCGATCCCGAGACCGCGCTCGCCAGCCTGCGGGAGATCGCCGCCGGCGTGAAGGCCGCGGGCTTTGCCCGGCTCGTTTTCTTCAACACCAGCCCGTGGAACGCCGAGCTGCTCTCCACCGCCGCCCTCGATCTGCGCGTCCGCCAAAACCTTTACCCGTACCTGATCGGCTCGGCCGGCATCGGCCTCGGCTTTCACCCCGCCGCGGAAACCCGTCGCGAGGTCCAGGCGGTCGCCGTCTCGCTGCTGGGCAAAGCTCCCGCCGGCGCGTCCAGACCCGCCGACGTGCGCGACGCGGATTTTCGTCCCGGCCACTATGCGCAACCCGCCCCGGTCGTGTTGGATGCTTCGCTCGACGGACCCGCGCTGCTCACCGCGGCGGCGGAACGTCTGGCCGGCTTGCTTGCCGAGATCGCCGTCCATCGTCTGTCGGACCAACCGATTCCCGCGCCCAAGCCCGTGGTCCCTGCCGCCGCCGTGCTCTGGCCCGCCTGCCGCCCGCGCACACTCGCGGCCCTGACGCGCGACGAACTGGAAAAAATCCCCGGCAAAGACTCCGCCCTCGTCATCGTGACCACCGGCGCGATCGAGCAGCATGGCCATCACCTGCCGCTCGGCACCGACGCGATGCTCGGACAAATCTGGCTGGCCCGCGCCCTCGCGAAACTGCCGGCCGGCGCCCCCGTTTATGTCGCGCCGCCGATCACCTACGGCAAAAGCGAGGAGCATGCGGACTTCACCGGCACGCTCACCCTCTCGGCCACGACGCTGCGCCAGCAGTTGCTCGCGCTCGCCACCCAGGTGAAGGCGCTCGGGTTTCGCCAACTCGCCATCCTGAACACCCATGGCGGCAACAGCGCGGTCGTCGTCGCCACCGTGCGCGAAATCCAGACCGGCCTCGGCCTGCGCGCGGGCCTGTTGAGCGGCTACTACAAACCCGCGCAGGACGCCCAGGAGACCGCGTTTGGCTTTCATGCCGGCGAATGGGAAACCTCGCTCCTGCTGGCGGATGCCCCCGAGCTCGTCCACATGGACCGCGCCGTGTGCGAATACCCCGCCCGCCTTGAGGATCCCGGCCTGCTCCGCCCCGAGGCCGCCCCCGCCGTCTTCGCCTGGAAAACCCGCGACCTCTCCCAAAGCGGCGTGATGGGCAACGCCACCCTCGCCACCGCCGAAAAAGGCCGCCGCTGGCTCGACGAGGCCTCCACCGCCCTGGCTCGAAAGATCGCCGGCTTGCTGGCGTAAAAAGCCGGGCGAAGTCGCCTTGGGTCACATTCCGTCCGTCCCGCGGAACCTTGCAACTTCGCCCACGTCTAAACGTTGCACCAGCCCCATGAAAATCCTCTCCCGCCTTCTCGTGATCGGTACCCTCTGCGTGGCGTTGCCCGCCGTCCGCGCCGAAGTCCGTCCGCCCGTTCCCGAGCTGATCAGCCAAGGCCTCAACGCCTACGCCCAGACCGGCCTCAACGCCGCCCTGCAGATCTGGCTGCAAAACTCCCTGCTCGATCGCAACACCCTGCTGAAAACCGAGCTGGGCGTGCTGAAGCAGGCCGACGCGACCTACGGGCTTTTTGAAAGCGGCGAAGTGATGCGCCAGGTCTCGATCACCCCGCGCGTCACCCGCGTGTATCTCGTGCTCTACTACGAACGCGCCCCGCTCTGGGCCTACTTCGACCTCTACCGCACCCGCACCGGCTCGCAGGTGATCTCCGATATTTTCTTCAGCAACAAGGTCCAGGTCATCCTCCCGCCCGAACTCATGCTGCCGTAAGCCCAGAGGCTGGCAGGCCGGAGACCAAGACCAACCCGGCGGCATCAGCCGCCCCTCCGCTTGCTTGCGAAGGCCATTGAGCCGAAGCCGCCACCCAAGAATCGCCCGTTGGGCGATTCCATAAGCGGTCAAAACTCCGTCGGATTTCCCGGTTAAAACGCGTTGATCGTCGCGATGACGTGATCGACCTGCGCGTCCGTCAGCTCCGGGAAGATCGGCAGACTCACGCAGGTGGCGGCCGCCTTCTCCGCGACCGGAATGGAGCCGGGACCGTAGCCGAGCGACGCGTAGCACTGCTGCTGGTGCAGCGGCACGGGGTAGATCAAGTCCGTCCCGATCTCGTGCTTCGTGAGGTGTTCGCGCAGCGCGTCGCGACGCGGATGACGGATCGTAAACTGGTGATAAACGCTCGCGCCGTACTCCACCGTCGCGGGCAGGATCACGTCGGCGAGCTTGATGCCGGCCAGATATTTTTTCGCGACCGCCTGACGGCGGGCGGTCCACGTGGCGAGATGCGGCAGTTTCACGTTGAGCAGCGCGCCCTGGAAACCGTCCATGCGGAAATTAAAGCCCACCAGATCGTGGTAGTAGCGGCGGCCCATGCCGTGCACGCGGAGGAGCTTCGCTTTTTCGAAGAGCGCATCGTGCTTGGAAACCAGCGCGCCACCCTCGCCGCAGCCACCGAGATTCTTCGTCGGATAAAAGCTGAACGTGCCGATGTCGCCGAGCAGACCCACGGGGACGCCCTTGTATTTGGCCTCGACGGCCTGGGCGCAGTCCTCGACCACGAACAGATTGTGCTTCTTCGCGATGGCGAGCAGTTCGTCCATCGGCGCGGGCTGGCCGAAAAGATGCACGATCACGATGCCCTTGGTCTTCGGGGTGATGGCGGCCTCGACCGCGGCCGGATCGAGGTTGAAGGTTTTGGCGTCGATATCGACGAACCGGGGCGTCGCGCCCACGTAGCTCACGCCCCAGGCGGACGAGATGAACGTGAACGCCGGCACGATCACCTCGTCGCCCGGACCCCAGCCGGCGATGACGGCGGCCAGGTGGAGGGGAGACGTGCCGCTGTTGACGCCCAAGGTGCGGGGATAGCCGAGCGTCTTGGAAAAGTTGGCCTCGAAGTCGTCCACGTCCTTGCCGAGACAGAAGCGGGTGGCGTCATAGGTCGCCGCGAGCGCGGCGAGCGCCTGCTCGCGGATGGCCTTGTGCTGAAGCGAAAGATCGAGGAACGGGACTTTCATGAAGAGCCCACCAAACCAAGAACCCCACGAAAACCAAACCTGTTTTACACCCGCCCCCAAACCCCCGAAGCGATTGCCCGCGAAAACCACGCAAAAGTCCCCTCCTCCCCCGAAACCAACGTTGCGCTACCTCTTTGCGGTCCCCACAAACACCACGACGCATGCCACCAGAGATCTCGCCCTCATACTACGCCCGCGATGCCGCCTGACGCCACTTACTTCCAAGACCCGGATTCCCGGCCTTTCGCCGTTAATGAGCACAGTATTGAGCAGGACTTCATCCAAAAGCTCCGCGACCTCAAATACACCGATCGTCCCGACATCCACGACCGCGCCTCGCTGGAGAAAAACTTCCGCGAAAAGTTCGAGGCCCTCAACCGCGTCCGCCTCACCGACGCCGAGTTCGCCCGCCTGCTCGAAGAGATCGTCACGCCCGATGTCTTCACCGCCGCCAAGACCCTCCGCCAGATCAACGCCTTCACCCGCGACGACGGCACGCCGCTGAACTACACCTTGGTCAACATCAAGGACTGGTGCAAAAACACCTTTGAGGTCGTCAACCAGCTCCGCATCAACACCGACTACAGCCACCACCGCTACGACATCCTTCTCCTCATCAATGGCGTGCCGTGCGTGCAGATCGAGCTGAAGACCCTCGGCATCCACCCGCGCCGCGCCATGGAGCAGATCGTCGATTATAAGAACGACCCCGGCAACGGCTACACCAAGACCCTCCTCTGCTTCCTCCAGCTCTTCATCGTCAGCAACCGCGACAGCACCTACTACTTCGCCAACAACAACGCCCGCCACTTCTCCTTCAATCAGGACGAGCGTTTCCTGCCCATCTACCAGTTCGCCGACGAGGCCAACAAGAAGATCACCCACCTCGACGACTTCGCCGCCACCTTTCTGGTGAAGTGCACCCTCGGCCACACCATCAGCCGCTACATGGTGCTCATCCAGAGCGAGCAGAAGCTGCTCATGATGCGTCCGTATCAGGTCTATGCGGTGAAACACCTCGTCACCTGCATCCAGCAGGATAGCGGCAACGGCTTCATCTGGCACACCACCGGCAGCGGCAAGACCCTCACCTCCTTCAAGGCCGCCACCCTCCTCAAGGACAATCCCGACCTCGCCAAATGCCTCTTCGTCGTGGACCGCAAGGACCTCGACCGCCAGACGCGCGAGGAGTTCAACCGCTTCCAGGAAGGCTGCGTCGAGGAAAACACCAATACCGCCGCCCTCGTGCGCCGCCTGCTCTCCGAGGACTACGCCGACAAGGTCATCGTCACCACCATCCAGAAGCTCGGCCTCGCCCTTGACGAGACCAGCAAGCGCAACCAGCAGCGCAAAAAGAACGACCAGCCCACCTACAAGGAGATGCTCGCCCCGCTGCGCGACCAGCGCATCGCCTTCATCTTCGACGAGTGCCACCGTTCCCAGTTCGGCGAGAACCACCGGGCCATCAAAGAATTCTTCCCCCGCGCCCAGCTCTTCGGCTTCACCGGCACGCCCATCTTCGACGAAAACGCCGCGTCAATGAAGATCGATGGCCAGCAAGCTTCGCTCTTCACCACCAATGACCTGTTCCAGAAGGAACTTCACGCCTACACCATCACCCATGCGATCGAGGACGCGAACGTCCTCCGCTTCCATGTGGACTACTTCAAGCCAGAAGGCAAAAAAGTCCCCAAAAAGGGCGAAGCCTTGGAGAAGAAAAAGATCATCGAGGCCATTCTCGACAAGCACGACGCCGCCACCGGCGGACGTCGTTTCAATGCTCTCCTCGCCACTTCAAGCATCAGTGACGCCATCGAGTATTACGATCTCCTCAAGGGTGCGCAGGAAGAGAAACAGAAGGCAGATTCCGACTTCAAACCACTCAACATCGCCTGTGTTTTCTCTCCCCCCTCCGAGGGCAATGCGGATGTAAGACAGATTCAGGAAGAGCTCCCTCAGGAATCACTCGAATACACTATTCAAGCGGGTGAAGATGCAGAAAAGAAGAGGAAGGAAATTGAACGTAAGAAGAACGCCCTTAAGTCCATCCTCGCCGATTACAACACCCGCTACGGCACCAACCACACCATCTCCGAGTTCGATCTCTACTACCAGGACGTCCAGAAGCGCATCAAAGACCAGCAGTGGCCGAACTCCGACTTCCCCGCCGCCCAGAAAATCGACGTCACCATCGTCGTGGACATGCTGCTCACCGGCTTCGACTCCAAATACCTGAACACGCTCTACGTGGACAAGACCCTCAAGCACCACGGCTTGATTCAGGCCTTCTCCCGCACCAACCGCGTGCTCAACGCCACCAAGCCCTACGGCAACATCCTCGACTTCCGCCAGCAGGAGGATGCCGTAAATTTCGCCATTACTCTCTTCTCCGGCAAGAAGGGCGACCCCAAGGCCCGTGAAATCTGGCTCGTGGATCCCGCACCCAAGGTCGTCCAGAAGCTCGCGCAGGCGGTGCAACAGCTCGACGACTTCCTCAAGTCTCAGGGCCTCGACTACGTCCCGTCCGCCGTCGCCAATCTGAAGGGCGACGCCGCAAAGACGGTCTTTATCGAGCGCTTCAAAGAGGTCCAGCGCCTCAAAACCCAACTCGACCAATACACCGACCTCACCAAAGAAGACGCCACCGCCATCCAGCAAATCCTGCCCGAGGAAACCCATCGTAGCTTCCGCGGTGCCTATCTAGAGACCGCCCAGCGGCTCAAGGATCAGCGCGGCGAGGGCACCGGCAAACCGGACACCGAAGCCCCCGCCGACCAAGTGGACTTCGAGTTCGTGCTCTTCGCCTCTGCCGTCATTGATTACGATTACATCATGGGCCTCATCGCTAGGTTCGCCGGTCAACCGACTGGCAAAGTGAAGATGAGCCGCGACGAACTCGTCGCCCTCATACGCGGCCAGTCCAACCTCATGGATCAAAGCGACGACATCGTCGCTTACATCGACTCGCTTAAAGAGGTCAAAGGCCTCAGCGAAAACGCCATCCACGACGGCTACACCCGCTTCAAAGCCGAGAAAGACGCCGCCGAACTCGCCAGCATCGCGCAAAAGCACCAGCTCGCATCCGCCGCCCTGCAAACCTTCGTGGACCGCATCCTCGCCCGCATGATCTTCGACGGCGAGCAGCTCAGCGACCTCTTGGCCCCTCTCGATCTCGGCTGGAAAGCCCGCACCCAGGCCGAACTCACCCTCATGAAAGAGCTACACCCCCTCCTCATTAAACGCGCCCGGGGCCGCGACATCTCAGGACTCAGCGCGTATGAACAGTAAGTTGAAAACCCCCGTCCCGAAGAAAGAGTCAACGCTCGCACTAGTGCCGACGCTGCGGTTTCCGGCGTTTCGGCAGGCGGACGTGTGGAAAAGTAAACGGCTTGGAGAGCTATTCTCTGACCGGCAGGAGTCGGGCATGTCTGGGCTGCCGCTCCTTTCGCTAATGGATAAAGAGGGCATCGTTCCGCAAGAGGACAGCAACCGAAAGAACAACTCCAACAGTGATAAATCAAAATACCTGAGAGTTGTTCCCGGTGACATCGCCTATAACACAATGCGGATGTGGGAAGGCCGAAGCGCCCTTGTCGGCTTGGAAGGATTGGTTAGCCCGGCATACACAGTTTGTAAACCGCAGCCGGACACCCACAGCCTGCTGTTCTCTTACTACTTCAAGACGCCACAGCTCATCGAACAGTTCCGGCGATTCTCGCAGGGCCTCGTCAAAGATACGCTGAATCTCAAATATCCAGCATTCGCGCAGATATCGGCTCTCGTCCCGACATATCGCGAACAACAAAAAATCGCCGATTGCCTGAGTTCGGTGGACGAGCTGATCGCCGCGCAAGCGCGGAAACTGGACGCGCTCAAGACCCATAAAAAAGGGCTGATGCAGCAGCTTTTCCCCCGCGAAGGCGAAACCCAACCTCGCCTCCGCTTCCCCGAATTTCAAAACGCCGGGGAGTGGGCGGAGTATTCGCTCGGGCAACTCATCGAAATCGCGTCCGGCCAAATCGACCCGAAGCAGCCACCATATTGTGACTCCCCTCAGGTCGGCAGCGAGAATATCGAGTCACATAGCGGCAAATTGATAAACGTGAAGTCGGCGGGCGATAAGGGCGTGATAAGCGGCAATTACGCCTTCGACGAAAACGACATTCTCTACTCCAAGATTCGTCCGGCCTTGAACAAGGTTGCTGCTCCTGAATTCAAGGGCATTTGCAGCGCGGATATTTATCCTATTCGGCCCACCGATGGCAGCCTGCTCCGGAGTTATCTCTTTTACCTGCTCCTGTCCCAAAACTTCCTCGAATACGCGATTCGGAATTCCGAACGAGGAAAGATTCCCAAGATCAACCGCGATGCCTTGGTTACTTACAAGGCGCTGATCCCTCCCCCCGCCGAACAACAACGCATCGCCGACTGCCTGAACAGCCTCGACGCCCTCATCGCCGCGCAAACCCAAACGCTCGAAGCCCTCAAGAGCCACAAGCAAGGGCTGATGCAGCAGCTCTTCCCATCCACGGAGGCTGAAGCATGACACACGCAGAGATTGCCGAAGCATTGAAAACTGGAGATGAGCAGGTCGTTCTAGCCTACGCTTTCAATACAACCGGAAAAACCCGGATGTGTGTAGCCTACAAGGACG
>JAEKKV010000027.1 GCA_019510185.1 Verrucomicrobiota bacterium
CCAACCTCCAAGGCCCCCGCACCGGCATCTGGATCCTCAACAAACCCCCGCAGGTTTCCGCCGTCGGCTGGTACCCCCTGAACAATGGCGTGAACAACAACTGGGACGGCGACTCCTGGGGCGCGGAAGCCCAGCTCACCCAACAACTCGCCTCCCGTTCCGGCGCCAATCCTCTCTACGTCATCAAAGTGAGCGCCGGCGGCAGCGCCTTGGAAAAACAAGCGAACGCTGTCGATTGGAACCCCGGCTCCTCCGGCGAACTCTTGGACGAACTCCTCGGCGACATCACCACCGCCCTCACCACCCTGAAGGCCCAAGGCAAGAACCCCCTCTTCCGCGGCTTCATCTGGATGCAAGGTGAAACCGAATGCGACTCGCTCACCGGTGCCCAAGAGTACCAGACCGACTTCGAGGAACTCGTCCGCCGCGTCCGCGCCACCGCGGCCACTCCCGCCCTGCCCGTTTACCTGGCCCGCGTCCACCGCCTGCTCGCCCGTCCTTACGTGGACATCGTCCGGGTCCAGGAAGCCCTGATCGCCGCCGCCGATGCCAATATCTACCTCTTCGATACCGACGACCTTCCGATGCAGTCGGACAACATCCACTTCGCCCCCGCCGGCCATATTGCGATCGGCAACGCGATCTATGCCCTGATCACCGGCACTGCCAACCAGCAGCCCACCCAGATCGCCTCCGGCCAAAGCTTCTCCCTGCGCGCCGCCTCCGGACCGGGCACCGTCGTCGGCACCGTCGCCTTGACCCAGACCGGCTCGCCCACTCCCACCTTCGCCGTCGCCGGCTCCGCCTTCGAAATCGACGGCTTCACCGGAAAAATCCGAGTCAAGGACCTCTCCGGCATCACCCAAAGCCAACTTCCGTTGAGCGTCTCCGCCCTGAACGGCGTCGCTCCCACCGCCCAGGCCACCGTCACGATCAACTTCACGGCGGACCCTCCCGGTATTCAGGGGCTCTTCGCCACCTTCGACCCGAACTCTTCCAGCTGCAGCCTGGTCTCCGGCTGTTATCAAGAAATCTTCGACGCGGCCAACTCCACGGAAAAATACACCGCCCCCGGTGCCGCTCAGCGCCCGGTCGCGGCCAGTTTCCCCGGAGCTACCGCCCGCGCCATGACCTTTGACACCACCCGGATCATGACCGGCGTCAACGGCAACACCCTCCTCACCCCCGCGGTGGACGAAGACCTCACCATCGCCGCCGCGATCAACATCCCCGTTCACAACCTCTCCACCACCGCCTGGATCGCCACCCTCAACAAGGACGCCACCTCCGTCGCCTCCGGCATCGGCTACGACTACGCCCAAAACAAGTTCTTCGCCGGCTACGCCAACGGCATCAACGGCACCAACGAAATCCTCACCTCCACCCAGGTGATCGTCCCGGGCTCTTCCCACGTCGTGCGCTTGCGCAAGGTCGGCAACACCGTCCGGCTCTTCATCGACGGCGTTCTCGCCGGCGAAGTCGTCGGCGCCACCGTGCGTCCCGCCATCTTCGCCGCCGGCGAAGGCGCCGCCCCCGTCGTCTTCGGCGGTCTCTTCGCCCCGGCGCCCCAGTTTAAGGGCTCCCTCGGCAAAACCTACTTCGTCAAAGGCATCCCCACCACCACCGAGGAATCCCAAATGGACTCCGACCTAGCCTCCTGGATGGGCACCACCGTCTCTCCACCTCCGCCGCCCCCCACCTCCTGGACCCTGAACGTCAACTCCGGCTCCGGCTCCGGCGCCTACACCGCCGGCACCGTCGTCTCGGTAAACGCCAACACCGCTCCCAGCGGCTCCCAGTTCTCCGCATGGACCGGCAGCACTTCCTGCCTCTCCAGCACCACGACGGCAACCACCACCGTCACCATGCCCAATGCCGCGGCCAGTATTACCGCGACCTATAGCACCATCCCGACATCCACCGGCACAGGTTCCTCCGGCGTCCAGGGTTTTTTCGCGACCATCGACCCCGGATATTCCCCGGACTACACCCTCGCCTCGGGTCTGTATCAGGAAATCCATGATGCCATCCATCCCGAGCAGAAGTACACCGCCCCCTCCGACGCCCAGCGCCCGGCGGCCGTCACCTTCCCGGGCACCTCGCAACTCGGCCTGTTCTTTGACGGCACTCGCATCATGACCGGCGTCAACACCAACACGCTCCTTACGCCCGGCGTGGACGCGGACCTCACCATTGCCGCCGCGGTGCACATTCCCGTTCATTCGCTGACGAGCACGACCGCGTGGATCGCCACGCTCAACAAGGCCGACACCGTCGTCGGCGCCGGCATCGGCTACAATTACGCGCAGAACAAGTTCATCGCCGCGTATTCCAACGGCGCCAACGGTGCCAGCGAGATTCTCACCGCCACACAATCCACCCTGCCGGGCACCTCCCATGTCGTGCGCATGCGGAAAACCGGCGATACGATCCGCCTCTTCATCGACGGCGCGCTCGCCGGCGAAGTCTCCGGCACCTCCGTCCGCCCGGCCATTCTCGCCTCCGGCGAAAACGGCCTCACCGTCCTCGGCGGTCTCTTCGCCCCCGCACCCCAGTTCACCGGTTATCTGGGCAAAATTTACTTCGTGAAGGGCGTTCCCACTACCGCCGACGAAACCCAAATGGACAGTGATCTCGCCTCCTGGAGCGGAGCGACCATCAACACAGGTTCCTCCGGCGTCCAGGGCTTTTTCGCAACGATCGATCCCGGATACTCTCCGGACTACACGCTCGCCTCGGGTCTGTATCAGGAAATCCATGATGCCATCCATCCCGAGCAGAGGTACACCGCCCCCTCTGACGCCCAGCGCCCGGCCGCCGTCACCTTTCCGGGCACCTCGCTGCTCGCTCTGTCCTTTGACGGCACCCGCATCATGACCGGCGTCAGCACCAACACTCTCCTCACTCCGGGTGTAGACGCGGACCTCACCATCGCCGCCGCGGTGCACATTCCCGTTCATTCGCTGACGAGCACGACCGCATGGATCGCCACGCTCAACAAGGCTGACACCGTCGTCGGCGCGGGCATCGGCTACAATTACGCGCAGAACAAGTTCATCGCCGCGTATTCCAACGGCTCCAACGGTGCCAGCGAGATTCTCACCGCCACCCAGTCCACCGTGCCCGGCACCTCCCATGTCGTGCGCATGCGGAAAACCGGCGATACGATCCGCCTCTTCATCGACGGCGCGCTCGCCGGCGAAGTCTCCGGCACCTCCGTCCGCCCGGCCATTCTCGCCTCCGGCGAGAACGGCCTCACCGTCCTCGGCGGCCTCTTCGCCCCCGCTCCCCAGTTCACCGGTTATCTGGGCAAAATCTACTTCGTGAAGGGAGTTCCTACTACCGCCGATGAAGCCCAAATGGACAGCGATCTCGCCTCCTGGAGCGGTATAAGTATACATCCCGCCACTACGGCCCCGACGCAATACGTGCTGACGGTCAACGGCGGTTCGGGCGGTGGCTCCTATACCGCCGCCACCGTCGTGCCGATCTCCGCCGCCACCGCGCCGTCCGGACAGGTGTTCACCGGATGGACCGGTGCGACCGCCACGCTCTCCGACGCCACTGCGGCAAACACCACCGTGACCATGCCGGCCGGTTCGGTCAGCGTCACGGCGACTTACGGTCCTGCGCCCGTTCCGCTGACGGCCTATCAGCAATGGAAGCTGACCTACTTCGGCAACACCACGGTGGCCGACACCGCCATACCTGACAAAGACGGCGTGCCCGTGCTGTTGAAGTACGCCACCGCCATGATCCCCGGCTCGCCCAGCCCCGCCGGCCCGGCCATGTTGAACAGCGTCAACAATACCCTGACGCTCCAGTTCCAACGCCTCAGTCCAGCGCCGGTTGACTACACCGTGGAAGTGAGCACCGACCTGGTCCATTGGAGTTCCCTCGCGAACCTCGCCTCCGGTTCGGACACGTGGACCGGGACGGCGGTGATCAAAGAAACAACCACGGGTAGTTCCCGCACAACCACGGTCACGGATATCGCCACGATGGCCTCGGGTCCGCATCGGTTCTTGCGCCTGCGGGTCGGCACCGGCGTGCCGGGCACGATTCCGCAAGGATACACCCAGATCACCATCAAAGCGGGAACCACCTCGACGGCGTCCATTCCGCTGGATGACGCCCCGGTTGCCCGCGGCACCGTGCAAGCGGTGACGGCGAACACGGTCACCACCGTCACGGCCGGAGCCTGGGGGAATGTCGCCGCGCCCTACGCCCTGCGCCTGGTTTCCGGAAAGGCCGCGGGCGCGACCTTCCCCATCACGGGCGTCAATGGAACGACCCTCAGCCTGAACACCAGCGCCGTCGACCTTACCCAGCTCGTCGCCGCCGGAGATTCCTACGTGATCTTCCCCGTGGACACACTCGGCACGCTCTTCGGCACGACCTCCGTCGCCTTCAAAACCAGCACCAGCGCCAGCACCGCCGATAATCTCCAACTGCGGATCAACGGCAGCTGGGTGACGTTCTTCAACAACGGCAGCGCTTGGTACAACACCAGCGCACCATCGGTCGTGCAGAACAACGTGCTGCTGCCTCCCGACGGAGGGTTGCTGGTGATCCGCCGCGCCTCCACCGCGCTGGTGTTCACCGTTCTGGGACGCGTGCACGAAGTCGCCCCGCGCCAGTTCGCGCCGGTCAATTCCTCGTTCTTGGCCAATGCGCATCCCCTCGACGTTACGCTCGTCAGCACCGGCTTCCGGAGCGCCTATGGCTGGATCAGCAGCACGAACGTGAAGACGGCCGACACGCTGCAAGTGTGGAGCGGCGGTGCCTGGATCACGTTCTATCACAACGGCACCAAGTGGCTTAAAACTGGGTCGTCCACCTCGATGGACAGCTATGTGCTGCCCGCCGGGCAGGCCGTGTTCGTCACTCGCCTCAGCGCGCCGCCACTCGCCCAAGCCTTCATCGTCCAACCGCTGCCCTACGTGCCGTGATGCCCGCAATCCGGCATCGCTGAAAGCCAACCCAAGGACCGGCCCCGATTTCGAGGCCGGTCCTTTCTGTTTTTGCTCGAAAGTGTCCCTCACGCCGCGCCGGTGAAGCGCTTTACGACCGCCGCCCCTCACTTGAAAAATTTTCCGCATCCACACCCAACGCATTCGTCCGCCCCCTGAGGCACGCGCTCTGCTGCTCCCGGCGCACGTCTTATGCGCCTTCCCCTTCTCCGTCTCGGTTTTTCGCTTCTCGTTCTTTGCCTCACGGCCGTCCTGCGCGCGGTCGAGCTCGATCTCTCGACCGCCACCATTCCCGATCTCCAGGCGGCGATGGAAAAAGGGACGCTCACGTCGGAAAAGCTGATGCAGCTCTATCTCGCGCGCATCGCCGCCTACGACCAGCAGGGGCCGAAGCTCAATGCCGTCATCGTGCTCTCCAAGGATCCGCTCGCCGAGGCCCGCGCACTCGATGCCGAACGCAAGGCCGGCAAAGTCCGCGGTCCGCTCCACGGCATCCCCATCCTGGTGAAGGACGTCTTCGATGTCGCCGGCCTGCCCACCGCTGGCGGCTTCAAACCGATGGCCGCCTCGTTCCCCGCGCGCGATGGCTTTGTCGTTCATCAACTCCGTGCGGCCGGCGCCATCGTCTTCGGCAAGCTCAACCAGTCCGATTGGTTCGGCATCGCGCCCCGTGCCGGCAGCACTCTGGCCGGCCAGGTCCACAATCCCTACGACCTCACCCGCATCCCCGGCTCGTCGAGCAGCGGGACCGCCGCGTCCGTGGCCTCATGGTTCTGCACCGCCGGACTCGGCAGCGACACCGGCGGCTCCGTCCAGACTCCCGCCGCCGATACCAATCTTTACAGCATTGCCGCCACGCGCGGAACCATCAGCCGGACCGGCCAGATTTGCAGCTCCACCACCACTGAACGCGCCGGCCCCATCTGCCGCAACATGACCGACCTCGCCGTGATGCTCACCGCGATGGTCGGCTTCGACGCCGAGGATCTCGTCACCGCGCAAAGCATCGGCCGCCTGCCCGCCGAACCGTACACCGCCTTCCTCAAAAAAGACGGCCTCAAGGGCGCGCGCATCGGCGTCATCCGCGCCCTCTTTCGCGGCGGTCCGCGCTTCGCCGAAGGTCATCGCCTCGCCGCGCAGGCCCTCGAGCGACTCAAGGATGCCGGTGCCGTCCTCGTCGATCCCACCGATCTCGACTTCGATTTGATCGCCGCACTCGGTGAAGCGTCGCTCGGCAACTTCGAGCGCAAGTTTGCCCACAACTGGTATCTCTCACGCCTTCCGGCCGACGCGCCCATCCACAGCGTTGACGAAATGATCGCCAAGGCTCCGGACATCGTCTCGTCCTCCGTCAGACAGGCGGCCAAAGTCGTTTCGCTCGATCACAACCCCGAATACCTCGCCCGTCTGAAAAAACAGGAAATGATCCGCAACGCGCTCGTCGCTTTGATGGACAAGCACCACCTCGACGCCCTCGTTTATCCCTACAAGACGAGCCCCGCCGCCAAAATTGTTGGCTCCGACACCGGTCGCGATCCCGAGGAAACCGCCGCCGGCAACGCCAATACCAGCGCGAACACCGGTCTGCCCGCGCTCGTCCTGCCCGCCGGCCTGACCAAGGAAGGCCTGCCGATCGGCCTGCAATTCCTCGCCCGCCCCTGGGCCGAGCCCACGCTCATCACCCTCGGCTATGCTTACGAACAGGCCTCGCCGCCTCGCCAGCCCCCCGCCTTGGTTCCCGCACTCCCCGGCGAAACGCTCTGAGCTGGAAATTCGTCCAGACAGCCCGCCAGCAGAATAGCCGGACGGAACCGAAGGCCGGGACGCGCACAAACGCGTTGTGTTGCGAATGCCGGCGCCGCACGCTCGCGAATGGATAATAAAACCGACGCCTGGCAAAAACGTTTCGAGCTCACGACCTGCCCCGCGGGCGAAATCGATCCGGCCATTCCTCCGGCGGCCTTGGGCGTCGCGGTCATCTATGAGCAGACCACCGCAGGCGAAACCATTTTCCTCGTGCTTGAATCCCGTGCGGGCAGCTTGCGCGATCTTTGCGCGAAACGCATGCAGACCGCCAAAATCCCGCCCGCCACGCCGCTCACGGTTTCCTTCAAAAGCGAGATTTTGCCCGACGCCTCGCCGGAAGCCGTCCACGCCGCCTGCCGCCGCCAAGTCATCCTCGCGGAGCAACTGCGCCGTGAGCTGCGGCCCGCGATGCGGTGAGCCGTCCGCAGCCCTGCGGATTCTCGCTTGATCAGACCGGCCGGAGCCGGGCAATTTGATCAACTCCCTCCAACCAACCGCCCTCCATGACCAAGCCCTCCTGCCCCGCCTGCACCCTCGAAGATGTGCTCAGCCATTCCGATCATTGGGAATGCGCCACCTGCGGCCATGAGTGGCCCAAGGCGGCCGCGCCCGAGGCGGCCCGGGTGGTCAAGGATGCCCATGGCAACGTTCTCGCCGACGGCGATACCGTCGCGCTCATCAAAGATTTGAAAGTGGGTGGCGGCTCGCAGGTGCTCAAGCAAGGCACCAAGGCCAAAAACATCCGCCTCGTGGACGGCGATCACGAGATCGACTGCAGGATCGACGGCAGCGCCATGGCCCTCAAGGCCTGCTTCGTTAAAAAGGCCTGAGCCACGGATGGGAGTCTGGGCAGGGGAACGATTCTGATTGCCCCTCCCCCGATTATCGGCGGCTTACAAGGCATGGGAGCCAAATACGTGCCGACAATCAAGGACCTCAAAGCGAACCAACGCTTTCAGCAGAAACAGACCCTGCCCAAGTCCCAGTTTAAAAAACCCGCCGCCCCGCCCTCAAAGCCCGGCAAGCAGAAGTAATCCTGTTCGGAGGCGTTGGTTAAGGCTTCGTTTTCAGCCTGCCTCAACAACCGAGGTGGCGAAAGGCAGCAGGATGCGCTGGAGCCCGGCCAATTTGACCGGCTTGGAAAGAAAAGCGGTCATGCCGGCTTCCCGGCAACGTGCCTGCTCCTCCGGCAGCACGGCCGCCGTCAGCGCGATAACCGGCAGCAGCGCCGCCTTCCGCCGGTGGGGCGTCGCGTGCCGATCCTCGGCCCACTGACGAAGCCGGCGGGTCGCTTCCCATCCGTCGAGGTTGGGCATGTGGCAATCCATCAAGATGACATCCGGCAGCGGCTCATTCTCCAACGCGGCGAGCACCTCCTCGCCATCGACCGTCATCGTGTAATCACAGCCAAGCTGCTCCAGCTGGGCCGCGAGGATCTTGCGATTCACGATATTGTCGTCCGCCACCAGCACGCGCAGACGCAGACTGAGCGGACGCGGCGCGGGTGCGGAGCGCGCTCCGGGAGCGGCAGCGATCTTCGCCAATGGCAGGGTAAAATGAAACACCGAGCCTTCGCCGGGCACGCTGTCCGCCATGAGTCGTCCGCCCATCATCTCGACCAGGCGCGCGCTGATCGCCAGACCCAGACCCGTGCCACCAAAGCGCCGCGTGGTCGAGGAGTCCGCCTGGGTAAAGCGCTCGAACACGCGCTTGACGGTAGCCTCGTCCATACCGATGCCCGTGTCGCGCACTTCAAACCGGATGCCATCGTCAGGCGCGCCCTCAGCGGTGATCGTAAGCTGCACCCACCCTCCGGCCGGGGTGAACTTGACGGCATTTGAAAAGAGATTGAGCAGGATTTGACGAAGCCGGAAACTGTCGCCTTCGAAATATTTTGGAAGCTCCGGGTCCACCGTGAAATCGAGCCGCACTCCGCCGAGCGAGGCGTTCGCCTTCACCAGGCGCAAGGTGTCGGTCACCAGCGGAATCAGCTCGAAACTGTGTTTCTCCAAATCGAGCTGCCCGGCCTCGATTTTCGAGAAATCAAGGATGTCGCCGAGCAGTTTGAGCAGTAATTCGCCCGACTCCGAGATGAGCCGGACATGCTCGACAACCTCCGGTGCAAGATTGGGTGTGTGCTGCATGAGATCCGCCGAGGCGATGATCCCGTTCAACGGCGTGCGAATCTCGTGGCTCATATTGGCGAGAAAATCGCCCTTCGCCCGCGAGGCTTCGTTGGCCCGGAGCGTCGCCGCCTCGAGGTCGCGGGTGCGCTCGGAGACGAGCCGCTCGAGATTCGCATTCAACAGACTCGTCTCACGAAGCGCCTGCTCGCTGCGACGGTGGGCCGCCTCGATCATGGAAACCATCGTGACGCCGAGGCAGAAGACAAAACCGATCGCGAGCAGTCCGTCGCGCAGAAGCGTGTCAGCGGCAAAACGGACGGACCCTCCCAGCGGATCCGCGTGCAACGCGAGCCGATAAAAAGCGAGGTGGCTTCCCACGATGAGCGCCAGGACACCGAGTGCGATGGGCCGCGAGGCGAAGACGATCGCCAGCAACAGAAAAACGACATCGAGGACAAACAGTTGAACCGCCAGCCCCAGCGGTTGGTCATAAAAGGGCGCGAAAAACAGGAACACATGCGCCGGCAGCATCGCCCCCAGCACCAGTCCGCTGCCGGCCAGCTCCAGCCAGCCCTTGTGCAGCCAGCGCAGGGAAAGCAACGACGCCAGCGCAAAGCTTACTGTGATGATCATCCGCAAGGGAATCCCCGGAGGTTGCGTCCACAGGATTTTCGCTGCGTTGACCGGTACAAACAGAAGCAAGAGCAGACAGAAAGCGGCCAGAAGCCGCGCCTTCATCCCGATGAAATAAGGCCGGTCGCGATAGGCGGAATCGAGCCGATCAATATAGGCGGCAAATGGACGAAACATGCAGCCCGGCCAGTGTAGCCATCCCGGGCCTCGCAGCTATCACCAATTTCCGGTAATTTTTGCTCCGGCCCGGCCGCCCGCAGACACAAAAAACCGCAGAGGTCGCAAAACCTCTGCGGCTGGAACTCGCCGGAAATCGGCGGGCGATGCTTACGACTTCAGCGTCGCGCAGAACTTCGCCAAGCGGCTGACGCCCTTGGCGATGATCTCGTCGCTGGTGGCATAGCTGAGGCGTAGGTAGCCCTCGGCCCCGAAAGCGCTGCCGGGGACGGCGGCGACTTTTTCGGTTTCCAGCAGACGTGTGCAAAACTCACTCGAGCTAAGACCGAAGCTGGAGATGTTCGGGAAAAGGTAGAACGCGCCTTCGGCCAAAAGGCAGGAGATGCCGGGGATCTTGTTGAGTTCGGTATGGAGAAATTTGCGACGGCGGTCGAAGGCGACGATCATCTGCGCGAGCGCGGCCTGGGTCTTTTCCTTTTCCTTGAGGGCGGCGAGCGCGCCGAACTGGGCGAAGGTGGTGGCGTTGGAGGTCGTCTGGCTCTGCAGCTCCGCGATGGCCTTGGCGATGGGCGCGGGCGCGATGGTGGTGCCGAGACGCCAGCCGGTCATGGCGTAGGTCTTGGCGAAACCGGAGACGATGATCGTGCGGGCCTCGGCCTCCTTGCTGAACGTGGCGGGGCTGTAATGTTTCGCGCCGTCGTAGGTGAGATGCTCGTAGATCTCATCCGACATGATGTAGAGGTTGTGCTTGAGCGCGACCGCGACGATGGCCTCGAGCTCGGCCTTGGTGTAAACCGCGCCGGTCGGATTGGACGGCGAGTTGATGATGAGCAGCTTCGTCTTCGGCGTGATCGCCGCCTCGAGCTGTGCCGGAGTGAGCTTGAAACCGGTCTTGTCGTCGGCGAGGACGAGCTTCGGCACGGCGCCGGCGAGCTTCACCATCTCGGGATAGCTGACCCAGAACGGCGCGGGAATGATGACCTCGTCGCCGGGCGAACACACGGCGAGGATGGTGAGGTAGCAGGAGAACTTGCCACCGGGGCTGACGATGACCTGCGACGGGGCGACCTTGAGTCCGTAGTCGGCGAGGTATTTGTCGGCGAGGGCCTGGCGCAACGGCTCGATGCCGGGCGTGGGCGCGTACTTGGTCTTGCCCGCCTTGAGCGCGGCGATGCACGCGTCCTTGATATGTTCGGGGGTGTCGAAGTCGGGTTCGCCGGCGGCGAAACCACAGACATCTTCACCGGCTGCCTGGAGGGCCTTGGCCTTCGCATCGACGGCGAGCGTCGGAGAAGGAGAAACATTAAGTGCCCAGGACGAAAGCGGCGCGGGTGCTTGGCTCATGGATATAAGCCCCAGAAGAAAGAAGGCTGAAAAACGAAAAGCAAGCCCCGCGCTCGGCGGAACTTGCTTTGATTGAAATCCAAGCGCCCGGCCCAAGCCGGGGGCGGGCTTACTTCTTGCCCTTTTTGGCGGCCTTCACGGGCAGCGATTCGATCGCCACACGCAACAGCTCGCCCACGCTCACGTGCTTTTTCTTGGCGGCCTTCACGAGCGCGGACTTCGTCGGCGCGGGCAAGCGCACGGAAATCTGGCGGTGTTCCGATTCGTCGGATTCGTAGCGCTCAACGTTAAACTCCTTGATGGCGAGGCGCACGACCTCGCTGGTTGAGTTGAGGCCGAGTTTTTTGCGATGGGTTTCGATTTTCGCGATGAGCGAAAGCGGGAGATCAAAGGTCAGCGGAGCGGGGGTCGGAACAGGTTTTTTGGCCATGGCGAATGAGGGCTTAAACTAAAATGATGCGACTGATGGACTTGTTTGGATACAAGTCCACCGGGCAGCAGGGGGGCAACGCTAAATTAAGGGTATGGGCCGGGAAATCGTTTCCGATCAGCCGGCCTGAACCACTGCATAGGCTTGCGCCGGGGTGTCAACCACACGCCAAGCCTTGGCAATGACAAGTTCATCCGGCTTGCGCCCATGCCGGATCAAGATCGTGCGAATGCCGGCCCCGTGACCGCCTAGGACATCGGCATCGGCATCCCCCGCGAAGAGCACGGCTTCGGGCTCAACGGCGAGGCGGCCGAGAATGTCCATCAATCCGGCCGGATGGGGCTTGTGGGTGGGCAGATCGTCGCCGCAGACCACCACGTTGAAAAAAGATTCCAAGGCATGGGCCCGCAGAATCTCCGCCGTGGTGGCGCGGTCGCGCCCCGTCCACACGGCCAGCTTTAAACCGGCGGCGCGCAACGCCATGAGCATCTCACGCATGCCGGCAAACGGCTGCGCCAAGTGCCCGTTGGAAAAACCAAAGGCTTCCAGCCGGCGCAGCGCCTCCTCCGCCCCGGCGGCGTGTCCGATCAGGTCGAGCAACGTGCGTTCGGGCGGGCCGCCGAGACGGTCGAAAATATCGGTTTCCGACAACTCGGGTCGGTAGGGTGCCAGCGCATGCGCAAACGCGCGCAAGACAAACGGCATCGAATCGATCAGCGTCCCGTCCAAATCGAAAACGACCGCGCGCAGCGGGGATTTGGCAGAGGTCGTCATGGTCAGGGGCCGACCGGCCGGATGCGGTTCTCCGCCGGCGGACGGATCGATTCGGCCAGAGTGGCGGGATCAAAAAGGCCGCCCGAGAAATCCAGGCCGAGCGCCGCGCCCGTGATGTTGAACTGCGTCTTGTTGCGCGTGGCGTCGTCGCGCACGTCGATCGTTTTCACGATCCACTGGTCGTCGACTTTCTTCAGATCGAGAACGGTGATCGTCTTGATCGCCCGGTCGCCCTCCCCGATCTGCCGGGCCTGCACGAGCGCGCCAAACTGCGTGTCGAGATAGACGCGCACACCGGTCAACTCCGGTCGTTGCGCGGCGATTTCCGCAGGAGGATAAAGCAGAAACACATGCGCCGGGCGGCCGCCCACAGGGGCGACTCCCTCGAACACGAAATCGCTCCAATAAAGAAACGGCATCTGCAGGTCGAACGCGGTCAGGTCCGTCTCGGCCAGCGGCGTAAACAGGGCCGCCGAGCCCAGCGTTGCCACCTGCCCTCCCGGACCCGGCCAGAGCCAGACGGCGCTCTCCGGCCCGTTTTGCACCAGCAGACGGCGCTCGTTGGGCTCGCCGGGTTGCAGAATCACGCGGGAAACCGGGCCGCGGTCATTGCGACTCCCCCACAAGCGCCCCTGCACCACGCGTTCGTCACCGCGCCGCGGCAGCACGCGCAACGCGAACTCCAGGTAATAATCGCCCGCGATCCCCTTCCGGCGAAAATCCTCCAGGATGCGGCGACCCTCCGCCTGATCGGGCTTGGAGAGCTGAAGGTATTGCGCGGGCGGGCGGTAGCGATGCGATTGCGCGAAGCTTTCGCCCGTCAGTCCGGCGCTGAAAACAACAAGGCAGGCGAGCAAGCCCGCCTGCCTTGAAAACAGCGTCCGTAGGGACGGTTGCACGAAAAATCAGGGTTTGGCAGCCGGCGCGGTCGCGGGAGCCACGGGAAGAGCCACCGTGGGCGTCGCCGGGGCGGCAGATGCGGGAGCCGCAGGAGCCACGGGAGCGGCCGGTACGCTGATCGTCGGCAGCTGGCCACCTTCCGTTTTCTTGTGCTTCACGACGTAGATCTGCCCCAGATAAAGGCCGAAGCAGAGCACGAAGAAGGCGATGGCAGCCTTGATGGTGAGGCCGGTCAGGACGTTGCCCGTGTCGGCGCCAAACGCCGCCTCGGTCGCGCCGCCGCCCAGCGCGGCGCCCATGCCGCCATCGGCCTTGGCCTTCTGGGCCAGGACCACGAGGACGAGAAACACCGAAACCAAGAGGAGAACAAAGGTGAAAATGCCGATGAGAATGCTCATTTAAAAGGGTCAGAGAGCCGGACGGATCGCGGGTTGTCAATGCCCCGGTGGTGTGGTGTCGGCCCGGAGCCGTCCCCGGCTCAAATCTGGTAATCCCCCGGCTTGTCGTGGTCGCCATTCTCCCCCTTCACCGATTCGAGGCTCGCGGCCGTTTCGCGCTTGCGCTCATAGAAAATGCGCACGGCGGCTTTTTGGCCGATGCCGTCCTGCTGCAACAGATGCGAGGCCCGGAGCAACGCGCGTTTGGTGCTCATGGTGAGGTTGATCTCGGCCGGAAATACGTTTTCCGCCCCCAGTTGCTCCAGCAGGCCGCTGCGTTGCAGCACGCGGGTGACGTCCGCATTGCTGCCGCTGATCAACAGATGACGGCCGGTGGCCTTGAGATAGTCGTGCAGGTTTTCCAGCGCCATCACGGTGGACGCGTCCAGATGCCGGGCGTTTTTCATGCGCAGGATGAAGACGCGGATATTCTGATCCTCCGCCTGCCTGCGAACCTCCTCTTGAAACAAATCGGCCGCGCCGAAAAACAGCTCGCCTTCGACGTGGATGATCGAGATCTGCGAGTTGCCGCGCTGGGCGGGACCCGACAACTCGGCGAGCTGGCCCTGGTCGTTGAAACCGTATTCGACGAGCGAGGGCGTGCTCGTTTTCTGAAGAAACAGCGCCAGCGCCACGCCGATGCCCACGTAGATCGCGGTGTCGAGCTTGAGAAACAGACAGGCTCCCAGCGTGACGATGAAGACGATGGCGTCGGAGCGCGTCGAGCGACACGCCACCCGGATCTGCTGCGGGTTGATCATGCGCATGCCCACCCGGATCAGCTGGGCGGCGAGCGCCGCGAGCGGGATGAAATTGAAAACCGGGGTGATCGAAAGCAGCACGAGCAGGACGATCACGCTGCTGAACATCGAGGAGAGCTGGGTCGCCCCGCCGCACTGGTAATTCACCGCCGAACGCGCGAACGACGACGAGCCCGGCACTGCACCGAACATGGAGCAGGCGATGTTGGCCGCGCCCATGCCGATGAGCTCCTGGTTCGGCTCGATTTTCTGGCCGCTTTTCGCGGCGAGGGACTTGGTGATCGAGGCCGCCTCCAGCATGCCAAGGATACCGATGGCGATCGCCGTGCTGATCAGCGAAGGCAGCAGGTTCCACTCGTGCGGCCCCAGATGCAGGCCCATGAAGGAGGGGATCAGCGCGTGCAGCGCCCCCTCGTCCTTGATCATCAGGAACGGCGCGTCCGGAATGATCGAGGTGTAAACTTTCGCTACGAGCGCGAGCACCGCCAGGCCGATGAGCGCCTCCGGCCAGGTGCCGCGAACCCGCCGCACCACTTCGAAAATCATCCAGGTGAGCGCGCCCAGCCCCGCCGCCCACAGTGAGATCTGGCCGGTGGCGACATGGTGCAGCGCCTGCCAGAGATTCGCCGCGAAGGACTGGCCCGCCAGTGCCTCATAACCGAGCAGGTTGTGCAGCTGGCTCGAAATCAGCAGCAGGCCGATGCCCGTGCTATAACCCACCACCACGGACCGTGAAATGAACTTGGTCACCTCTCCGAAATTCAAGATCCCCGCCACCAACTGGATCAGGCCGATCAACAGCGCCATCAGAATGGCCAGCGGCAACACCCCGAAATCCGGCGTGGCGTGCGCCGCCACCGTCGCCGCGATGATCAGGCTGATCGAACTGGTGGGCCCGAAAACGTGGTGGCGGGATGAAAAGAAAAGCGCCCCCACCACCCCGCCGATGACGACCGCGGCGATCACCGGCATCGGCGACACCCCGAGGATCAGTGAGAAGCCGACCGCCTGGGGAATCGACACGAGCGTGAGCGTCGCGCCCGCGACCAGATCGGCGCGGAGCTTGCCCCAGGAATAGTTTTTCAGCTCGGCAACAAAGGGAACCCGCACCTTGAACATGCGGGTGCGCAGGTCGGCGGCGTCGATCAGCGTGGTCTTGATCCCGTCCGATGCGCTCATGGCGGCACCTTAAGCTTCCACGCCCAGTTTTTCCAGAATGCGTTGCAGATCTTCGTTGCCCGCGTACTCGATCACGATCTTGCCGTGTTTCGCCGAATGCTTGAGCGCGACCCGCGCACCGAGATGCGAAGTGAGTTTCTTCTCGATGCCCGCGACCGCGGCGGCCTCGACGGCGGGAACCTTGCGGGCGGTGGCGCCGGCCGGGACGGGCGCGCCGGCCTTCTTGGCCTGCACGAGTTTTTCGGTGGCGCGAACGCTCAATCCCTCCTCCAGCACGCGACGGGCAACGACCGCGCGCTGGGCAGCATCGGCGAGGCCGAGCAGCACCTTGGCGTGGCCGACGGACAGAAGTCCCTTGGCAAGATAACCCTGGATCTCGCCGTCGAGCGAGAGGAGGCGCAGGGAGTTGGCCACGGTGGCCCGGCCCTTGCCCACGCGCTCGGAAGCGGCTTCCTGCGTAAGATCGAAGTCGCGGATGAGGCTGGCGTAACCGTAGGCCTCTTCCACCGGGTTCAGCCCTTCGCGCTGCAGATTTTCGATCAGACCGATGGCGGCGGCGGAGGCGTTGCTCGCCTCGACGAGGCGGACGGGGATCGTCTTGAGCTTGAGCAACTGGAAGGCGCGCCAGCGGCGTTCGCCCGCGATGAGTTCGTATTTATCACCGAGCTTGCGCACGACGATGGGCTGCAACAGCCCCTCGCTGCGAATGCTCTCGGCCAGCTCGCTCAATTGCTCGGCCGAAATCTCGCGCCGGGCCTGATAAGGACTCGGAGAAATCAGGCCGACGGCGACCTCGGCGAAGCCGGGGGCGCCGGCCTGGGCCGGAACGACCGCGGACACGGGGGCGGCGACCGCCGGTTTTGCCGGCGCAGCGCCGGCGATGAGACCACCGAGGCCTCGGCCAAGACGGGATTTGGGAGCAGCAGCCATGATGTTTTATTTGCCTCCGGGAATGAAGAGGGTCTGGCCGACCATGATTTTGGAAGGGTCGGCGATTTTGTTGGCGTTGATGATGTCCTGGGTCTTGCCACCGGTCTTGCGCGCGATCACCGCGAGGGTGTCGCCCTTTTGCACGGTGTAGCTGACACCCTCGGACGAAAAATTGTCGCTGAACGTCGTCTGCACCGGCGTGCGCTGGGCCTGGCCCTTCGCCAGCGAATCGAGCGCGGCGTTGGTGGCCTCGCCGAGTTTTTTGATCTGCGCGGCCACACGTTCGGAGACGGCGGCGTCGCCGGCCTTGAGGGCGTGGTTGAGATCGGTGACGGCGTCGTTGAGCTGTTGGACGGTGGCGTAGGCCTGGGACGAACTGGCGGTTTGCGCGCGCAAGGCGGCATTGTCGCGCTGCAGCTGTTCAATAGTGAGGGAAAGTTCTCCCACGCGCTGGCTAAGGATGCGAAGGTCTTCGCGCATGCTGGCAACATCAGAGGCCAGGGACTGGCCACCTGTGGTCTGGGCTCCGGCAACGCCGGGAAGAAGGGCAAAGCCCACGCTAAACAGAACTGCTTTCCACATGGGGGCGGACTCTGTGGAAAATCCCGGGCGAAAACAAGGACCGAGGCGCGCGAGCGGGATCACTTTCTAAAAGGTTCGCGCGCCACGAGCGGCGCCAGGGGAAAGGAAGGCAAGCGCGTGCCCGCCGCGATGGGAAATCCGCGCAAAAATTCACCCGCCGCAAGCAAACGGCCGCCGGGACGTTGCAACCGCAGCAGACGCAGCACGCCGTGTCCGGTGGCCACCCGCAGGCCCTCTGAATCCGCTCCGAGCACGGTGCCGGCCGGCACCTCGCGCCCGGACGGTTGGTCACCTATTACGTGACCCGTGTCTTCCGTCGGCGCATCGGCGAGGCCGATCTTCACCGGCTGGCCGGCGATTTCCACGCTGCACGCCGGCCAGGGAAACAGGCCGTTGATACGCGCGGCTAGCGCGGCGGCGGAAGCGGAAAAATCGAGACGGCCGTCGTCCTTGACCAAACGCCGGCAAAACGTCGCGGACGCAGGGTCCTGCTCGACAAAGGCGAGTTGCCCTGCGGCCAGTCGCGGCAACGTCCGAGCCAGCAGGGGCACGCAGGCGACGGCGAGTTTTCCTTCGATGTCCAACGCGGTGTCGAGCGATGCGATGGGCACGCGCTCCGCGTCGGCCACCGGACCTGCGTCAAGCTGACGGACGATGCGCATGAGCGAGACGCCCGTCTCGGATTCACCGTTGGCGATGGCCGTCTGGATCGGCGAGGCCCCGCGATATTTCGGCAGCAGCGAGGCGTGCAGGTTCAGCGTTCCGAGCCGGGGCGTATCGATGAAATCCTGCCGCAGGATGTGGCCGTAGGCCATGACCAACGCGACATCCGGCGAAAGCGCGGCCAGCTGACCGCGCACGTCCTCCGTCAGCTTTTCGGGCTGATAAACGGGCAGCCCGCGGGCGATCGCCCAGGTTTTGATGCCGTTGGCGACGACTTTTTGTCCGCGGCCGACCGGCCGGTCGGGCTGGGTAAACACCGCCGTCACCCGGCCAAGCGCCTGCCCGCCGTCCGCCAGCCACTCCAGCAACGGCAGAGCGATCGGATCGGAGCCGAGGAAGACGATATTGAGGGGAGCGGCCATGGATCAGGAGGGCGGAGCCACGGCCCCGCCCCCACCCGGTCACTTCAAAGTCTTGATCCAACGGCCGACCGTTTCCGCCAGTTTCGCGAAGGCGGCGTTGGTCGAGGGCTTGGCGAGGCCGTCGAAGACGCCCCAGTGCTCGACGTGCGTGACCGATTTGCCCGGCGCCAGTTTCACGAGCGGGCTGAGGGTCTCGAGTTCGATCATTTTGCCGTTGGTAAAGGTCTCGAACGCGCACCCGAAATCCGGATACGTCGCTCCCTTGATCACCGGCGCGTATTTCACAAAGGTCACGCCGTCGACCCAGTAGGCCGACCAGCCGGGATAGTTGGTGATGCCGAGCTTCTGGGCTTCCTTCGCCTGATCGACATCGATGCCGATGAAATCGCGGTGCAGGTCCCAGACCTTCGTCGAAAGGTCGGTGAACGTCCAGGGGACGAGCGAGTAATTGGGCAGCAGGTCGCCGTCGGAGTGGCTGCCCTTGGGCAGGAGGGGAAGCACGCCGTAGCCGCCGCCGCGGAACATCGTGAGCGCCCAGGCGGCGGTCTCAACCGCCCACAGGCCGTGATTGGTGAGCGCATGGGTGACCTTCACCGTGCGGTCGCCCGTGAGCTCGATCTTCATGGCCTTCTGCAGGCCGGTCTTTTCCTCGGTCGGCTGCGCGAGCGCGATGCCGTTCTTGAGGGGCTTCACCGCCGGCGGCTCATCGTCGGGCTGATAGGTGCGCACGATATCCTCGGGCGAGTGCCAGAGGCGGTGGCCGCCGCGCAGCATGTAGCCATGGTACGGCTTCTCGTTGGCGGGAAACTCGAGAAAAACGTTGCCCGCCTTTTTTCCGGCAAGGGAGCGCAGGGACACCACGCGCGGTCCGACCGCGGTCGTGACGACCAGTTCAAGGGCCTTGGTGGAGAGCGCGACGGCCTCGCCACCGCGGAAATCAGTCTTCGAGTGTTTCATGGGTAGAGTCTTCGTCCGCGGCCGCATCCTCGCCTTCCTTCCACTTGGGAACATGGGCCTCGGGATGCTCGCGGCGGGCGTTTTCGAGGGCGGCGCGCTTGGCCTTGCCGGAGTAGGCGGTGCCCGGCTCGTGCTTTTCCTTGCCGACCAGCTCGAAGTAAATCGGGCAGCCGTTGAGCTCGAAGGCGTCCACCAGACCGGCCTCCAGATAACGACGATACTGCTCGGTGAGCTTTTCCTCGCGGTTGCAGAAAATCTTGATGCGGAAAGGACGGTTTCCCGTCTGGGTCGCGTAATAGACGCGGAAACGTTTGCCGCCCACTGACGGCGGCGGCGTGCGCTCGGTCAGGTAGCCTATGACTTTGTTGAGCTTGGCCGTGGAAAGCTTGATATCGAGGATGCGATTCAGCTTCACCGCCGCGTTGAGCATGCGGTCCACCTCGTAGCCGCTCATGGCGGACACAAAGATCAACGGAGCGCCCGGCGTGAAGAACAGCCGGTCCAGGATGGCGCGTTCGTATTTGAGCCGGTATTCGCGCTCGCTTTTAAAATCGTGCAGCCCCCACTCGGGCGCGCAATCGGGGTCGAGCTTGGACGCGAAGGCCTGCTTCACGACATCCCACTTGTTGACGACGATGACGATGGGTTTGCGCTCCTTGATGGCCTCGCCGGCAATGGCCTTGTCCTGCTGCGTGACGCCGTCGATGGCGTCGAGCACGAGGAACACCACGTCGGTCTCCTTGATCGCATCCAGCGAGCGGAGACGGGAAAAATACTCGACGGGCGAGGCGAGCTTCGTGGAGGCCTTGATGCCAGCGGTGTCGATGAGCTTGAACGGATAGAACTTTCCGTCGCGGCCCTTGAAGTCGAAGGGGAGCTCGATGGCGTCGCGGGTGGTGCCGGCCACCTCGCTCACGATGAGGCGGTCGCTGCGGAGCAGGCGATTGCTCAGCGAGGATTTGCCGACGTTGGGACGGCCGATGAAACAGACGCAGAGGGGATCGGCGGCCGTCTTTTCGCCCGGCTCGGCGACCTCGGGCGCGGGTCCGATCCGTTTCAAAATTTCTTCGCGCAGGAAGGACTCGCCGGTGCCATGCTCGGCGGAAACCCGAATCGGCTCACCCAACCCGAGACGGTAGGCCTCGGCGAGGTCGATCTTGGCATCGTCGAAGTCGGCCTTGTTGATGACGAGCAACACGTTCTTCTTGGACTTGCGCAGCATCTGGGCGATGCGCGTGTCGAGGGAGGTAAGGCCCTCCAAGCCGTCGATCACGAACAGGATCAGCGCGGCGGCGTCCATGGCGAAGCCCACCTGTTGCTCGGAGGCGGCGGTGAGCGCGGCAGGCGTGATGTTGCCGTCGGTAAAACCGAGGCCGCCGGTGTCGAGCAGCGTGTAGGCGCCGTCCTCGATCTCGGCGGAGATGACGTCACGGGTGACGCCAGGCTGATCGTGAACGATCGAGATGCGCTTCCGCGCCAGCCGGTTGAAGAGGCGGCTTTTGCCGACATTGGGACGGCCTACGATGGCGACGGAGCGATTCATGGATGGAATTTACAGGAGGAACGGGAGGGAACGGAGAAAAAACGCCGTTTCTTTCCCGCCCCTCCCCCGGGAGTCTAGCGTTTGATCCCCTGGACAAACCGCTCGATGCGGTCGCAGGCGACGATAAGTTGTTCGTAACTGGTGGCGAAGCACGCGCGCACATGACCCAGGCCGTTGGTGCCGAAGGCGCCGCCGGGGACGACCGCGACCTTCTCCTTTTCGAGCAGGCCGAACGAAAAATCCTTTTCGGTGAGCCCGGTGCCCTTGACCTCGGGAAACGCGTAGAACGAGCCGCGCGGCGAATGGCAGGTGAGGCCGATCTCGTTGAAGCGGCGCACCACGAGATCGCGGCGGCGGTGGTATTGCTCGCGCATCTTGCATACGCTGTCCCAGCCGCGGGTGAGCGCCTCGAGGGCGGCCTCCTGGGCGATGATCGAGGCACACAGCATCGTGTACTGGTGCACCTTCATCATTGCGTCGACGAGCGCAGCCGGACCGCAGGCGTAGCCGATGCGCCAACCGGTCATCGCAAAAGCCTTCGAGAAGCCGTGCAGGAAAATCGTGCGCTCAGCCATGCCCGGCAGGCTGGCGATGCTGGTGTGCACGCCGTCGAAGGTCAGCTCCGAGTAGATCTCGTCGCTCATCACGAGGAGGTCCTTCTCGCGGCAGAAATCGGCGATCTTGGTCAACTGCTCCAGGCTGCACGTGCCGCCCGTGGGGTTGCACGGGAGGTTAAGCATGAGGATCTTGCAGCCCGGCACCCATGCGGCGCGCAGGGCCTCGGCGGTCAGGGCGAAGCCGTCCTTCGCGTAGGTCGGCACCGCCACGGCCTCGCCATGCACGAGCGTGATGCTCGGGTGGTAGGAAACGTAACAGGGCTGGTGATACATCACCTTGTCGCCCGGGTTGCACAGGGCGCGCAACGCCAGGTCGATCGCCTCGGAGACGCCCACGGTGACCAGCACCTGGTCCTCGGGACGGTAGGACACGCCGAAATGCTCGGTCACGTAGGTCGAGATCGCGCGGCGCAGCTCGATCATGCCGAGGTTGGACGTGTAGTAGGTCTTGCCCTTTTCGAGGGCGTAGATGGCGGCCTCGCGGATGTGCCACGGGGTGACGAAATCGGGTTCGCCCACACCGAGGGAGATCACGTCCTGGCCCTTCATCTTGGCCACGAGTTCGAAGAAATCGCGAATGCCGCTCTTGGGCAGCGAGGCCACGTGGCCCGCCACCCAGCGTTTTGGGTCAGCGCTCATGATACGGGATCAGGGGGCGACGTTGAGGCGGCTCGTCTGCACGTCCGCCTGCTCGATGAGGAATCCGCCCTCCTTATAGGAGCGCAGCATGAAATGGGTGCTGGTCGACAGCACGCCCTCGAGCGTCGAAAGTTTTTCCGACACGAAGCCCGCGACTTTCTGCAGGCTGGAGCCGTTGACGAACACCAGCAGGTCGTAGCCGCCCGACATCAGGTAGCACGACTCCACCTCGTCGAAACGCGCGAGGCGCTCCGCGAGACGGTTGAACCCGCCGCCGCGCTCCGGCGTCATCTTCACCTCGATCACCGCCCGGACGGCTGCGCCGGCGGCGGCCTCGCGCGAAAGATCGAGCACCGGACGCCAGCCGAGGAAGATTTTATCTTTTTTCAGCTGCTCCAGGTGCTGTTGAACTTCGGCTTCGGACAGACCGACGACCTGCGCCATTTGCGCGGTGGTAAGGCTGCCGCCTTCGAGTAACAGCTTGAGAACAGGGTTCATGGGAGGTGGAGATTCGCAGAAGACGAAACCACTAATCCACACTAATTTTCAGGAATGGCACCGAATCCTCCCCCGCCAGGTCCCGGCGGTTCCCTGAAAATTAGTGTTCATTAGTGGCCATTAGTGGTTTCACTCCGGTTCTCTTTCCCATGTTCGAATCCCTCACCGACAAGCTCTCCTCCGCCCTCCGCAACCTTCGCGGCGTCGGCAAACTGTCCGAAGACAACATGGCCGACGCCCTCAAGGAGGTGCGCACCGCCCTCCTCTCCGCCGACGTCCATTTCAAGGTCGCACGCGAATTCGTCGAACGTGTCCAGGCACAGTGCGTCGGCCAGGAGGTCATCAAGTCCGTCACGCCCGGCCAGCAGATCATCAAGATCATCCATGACGAGCTCGTCCGCCTGCTCGGCGAAGGCACCACCGACCTCTCCCCCGCCCGCCCGCTGAAGGTTCTGATGGCCGGCCTCCACGGCTCCGGCAAAACCACCTCGACCGCCAAGCTCGGCCGTCTCCTCAAAAAACGCGGCTACCGTCCCTTCGTCATCGCCTGCGACGTTTACCGTCCCGCCGCCATCGACCAGCTTGAGATTCTCGCCAAGCAGGAAGAGCTCGGTTTCTACGGCGACCGTGTTTCCAAGGACGTGCCCGCCATCGGCGCCGCCGGCCTCGCCGCCGCCCAGGCCGCCGGGGCCGATGCCATTCTCTTCGACACCGCCGGCCGTCTCCAAATCGACGCCGACCTGATCGAAGAGGTTAAAAAACTCCGCGCCCGCATCCAGCCCGACGAAGTCCTGCTCGTCGCCGACGGCGCCCTCGGCCAGGAGGCGGTCAACGTCGCCAAGGCGTTTCACGACGCGCTCCAGCTCACCGGCCTCATTCTCACCAAGCTCGACGGCGACGCCCGAGGCGGCGCGGCCCTCTCGATCAAATCGATCACCGGCGTGCCGATCAAATTCGTCGGCACCGGCGAAAAGGTCGCCGACTTCGACACGTTTTACCCCGACCGCCTCGCCTCCCGCATCCTCGGCATGGGCGACGTCGTCTCCCTCGTCGAACGCGCCCAGGAAAACATCGACCAAAAAGAGGCCGAGAAAATGGCGGAGAAACTCCGCAAGGCCGATTTCAATCTCGAGGATTTCCTCGCCCAGCTCCAGCAGGTCAAAAAACTCGGCTCCATGCAGAGCATCATGGGCATGATGCCCGGCATGAGCGGCGTTGCGCTGCCCGATGACGCCGAGAAGCAGATGGCGCGCACCGAGGCCATCATCAAGTCCATGACCCTTCAGGAACGCCGCAAACCCGACGTGCTCAATGGCAACCGCCGCCTGCGCATCGCCAACGGCGCCGGCGTGAAGGTTCTCGAAGTCAACCAGCTCATGAAGCAATTCCAGCAGATGCAGAAGATGATGAAAATGCTCAAGGGCGGTGGCGCGAAAAAGATGATGCGCCAGATGGAAGGCATGAAGGGCAAGGGCGGTTTCCCCGGATTCTGAAATTCCTTCGCCGGCATCGCATGAAAAACCGACTCCTCACGCTGAGCCTCCTCGCGGGCGGCCTGCTTTGCCTCCACGCCCCCGCCGTGCAGGCCAAGGCTTCCCACCCGTTCGGCACGCATGACGAGCCCGTTCTTCCCGCGAACACCGCCGACAGTCTTGTCATCACGCCGCTGACTGCGGAAAAGCTGCCGCCGAAAATCTTCCATGTCGGCCACGTCGGGGAAACCGGCCAGCCCAAACGCGAGGCGCTGCTCGCATTTTTCGCCGTTTTCCAAACGCAGTATGCTTGGGATGAGGCGCGCAAAATAGTGCCGGCCGCTCCCTGGCAGGCCTCCGGACTCGTCGACCTCACCGCCACGATCACGCAGGAGCCCGCCAACGGCGTTTACCTGCTCGGGCCTGACGCCACTCGCTGTGTTTTCCTGAAAACCGACGAGCAAAACCTCACGCCTGTCGGCGCCACCCTGCACACCCTCGCCTGCAAAACCGGCCTGCAAGAATGGGGCGACGCCACGGGCGCCGTGCTGAAATCGCCGCTCTATCAACCGGTGGTCCTTCCGCTGCCGTCCCGTCCGGACGCCCCGCCCCGCGACGCTTTTCTCGCCGCGCTGCGCGCCGGCCAGACCTTCGATATCTTGGTCCAGGAGGCCGGTCCGGGCGCGTCCCCCTCCCCTGCGGTCTATAAACTTGTCTGGTGACAGGATCGCGTGACGGCCGACCGGCCTTCGAAAAATTGCGCCGGAACAATCCGGACGACGCCGGCTCATTCTCGTGTTAAAGTGAGCCCATGCGGTTGAATCCGTCCCTACTCTACGCCCGCGTCCTCGCCAGTGACGCGACCTGCAACGGCCAATTCTTTTTCGGCGTCACCAGCACGGGCATCTATTGCCTGCCCTCCTGCAAGGCCCGCAAACCGAAGCCGGAAAACACGCGCTATTTTCCCACCGCCGAAGCCGCGCGGGCCGCCGGACTGCGCGCTTGCAAGAAATGCCACCCCGACGATTTCGCCCGTGGCGCCGATCCCGTGCTGGAAAGTATCGAGCAACTCGTCGCCGCCTTCCGCGAAAACCCCGCGGCCTTCGCGGATGCCCGCGCCATCGTGAAACGTTCCGGCTTCGGTGCGACCCGGCTCTTCGAACTTTTCCGCCAGCACTACCACGCCACGCCCGCCGATCTGCTTTTGCGCGCCCGGATTGAGACAGCCCGCCGTCGCTTGCTCGCCGACGACGCCACACTGGCCGATGTGGCGTTCGGCGTCGGCTTCGAATCCCTCTCCGTTTTTCACGACCAGTTTCGGCGGCTGAACGGCCTCACTCCCTCCGCTTATCGCGAGTTGCGCACCGCCACCGTTTTCGAACTCGCGCTGCCTCCCGGTTATCCGCTCGCCTATTTGCGGCACGCGCTCGGACGCGATGCGCACAGCCTGATCGAACGCCTCCACGGCGACGACTACACCACCGTGGTGCAACTGATCCATGGCCCCGCCCGCTTGCAGCTCAAACTCTCGCCCGAACGCGTGCGCGCCGAAGTCCGGGGCGATTTCTCCGCCTCGGCCTCGCCCGCGGCGGAGGCGCATGCCATCGTCACCGGCCTGCTCGGGCTCGGCCAAGATGCGGAAGCCTTCGCCCGACTCGCCCGCAAGCTCGGCCTGGCCAGACTCGTCGCCGGCCGGCCCTCGCTCCGCCTCAGCCAGACACCCTCCGTTTTCGACGGTCTTCTGTGGGCGATCATCGGCCAGCAGATCAATCTTCCCTTCGCCTTTCAGTTAAAGCGCCGCTTGACCGAACTTGCCGGCCCCGAATTCGGCGACGGCCTTTACGCCCCGCCCACTCCAGCCCAAGTCGCCCGGCTCTCCCCCGACGATTTGCGTCCGCTCCAATTCTCCCGCCAAAAGGCGGATTACGTCCTCTCCGTCTGCCGCCTCATCACCGAGGGAAAACTCGATCTCGACCGTCTCCGGATGCTGTCCGCCACGCGAGCCGCGCGCACGTTGCTCGATATCCGCGGCCTCGGCCCCTGGTCGGTCAATTATCTGATGATGCGTTCGCTCGGCTTTGCCGATTGCGTCCCGCTCGGCGACACTGGCGTGACCAGCGGGCTTCAGGCGGTTTTTAAACTGGATGAGCGCCCCGATGCCGACGCCACTCAGCGCCTCATGATGGTTTTCTCCCCTTACCGTTCGCTCGCCACGGCCCATCTGTGGCAGTTCAACCGCACCACGCCATGACCTCATCCGCCCTTCTCCGCACTGCCACGTTTTCCACGCCCTGCGGCCCCTTTTCCATCGCGCTCGACGACACCGGCGCGCTCGTCGCCACTGCCTTCGGACTTCGCCCTGCCCTCCTCCGCCGTCTTCCCGCCAACTGCCATGCAACCGGCGCCAGCGACCGCGATCCGGCGGTTGTCGCAGTAAAGGAACAAGTGGATGCGTATTTCGCGGGAAAACGGCGGAACTTTGGCCTTCGCATGGCCCCGTTGGGAACGCCATTTCAACGCCGCGTGTGGACGGCGCTGGCAGAGATTCCTCATGGCGAAACGCGCAGTTACGGACAACTCGCCGCGCAGCTCGGCCAGCCGGGAGCCGCCCGGGCCATCGGACGGGCCAACGCCACCAATCCGCTCTGCCTCGTCGTGCCCTGCCACCGCGTGATCGGAGCGGACGGATCGCTCACCGGCTTCGCCTTCGGCGAAACCATCAAGCGGCAGCTCCTCGTCCACGAGGGCGTCGCGATTTGAATCACGCGCCCGTCCGGCTGCGATGGATCGCCACCGCCAGCTCCTTGAGCTTGGTGTGATCCTTGACGCCCGCGGACAGCTCCACGCCGCTGTTCACGTCGACGAACTTCGCTCCGCTGTTCGCGAGCGCGACACCGATATTCCCGGGGTTCAGACCTCCCGCCAGAATCCAGGTTTTTTGCGGATGCGCCGCCTGTTGCCGCGCGAACGCCGCCCAGTCCCCGGTCCGCCCCGAACCGCCGAACCCCTCGGCGTGAAACGTATCCAGTAAAAACGTATCCGCCAGCGGCACGATGTCGGCCGCAATCTCTGCCCCGGGAAGCAGTTTGGGCGCGAGCCAGAGACTCTTGGGGCCGACCTGCCGTGACCAGCCCGCGACCACCTCCTGCGACACGGCCGCCGGATCGAAATGGATTTGAAAGCGATCGAAGCCGGCCGCGATGGCCGCCGCGAGATCGGTGGCGGAAGGCTCGACCATCACGGCGATCCGCTTGCGGCCGGTGGGCAGCAGCTTCGCCATCGCGGTGTAATTCAGCAGCGGAAGATACCGGGGCGATTTGGGATAGAGAATAAAACCCAAGGCATCCGCGCCGATGCGATCGGCGAACTCCGCATCGACCAAGGAGGTGAGCCCGCAGATTTTGAATCGGATTCCGTCGATCATGGTTGCCCCGCCAGTCTCGCCGCCGCGCCGGCCCTGCCAATCCATTTTAACGGCAGGCGGGGCCGGCGCGAAAACCTCAGCCCTCGGCGGTCCACTTAAAAATCGATGTGCTCATCGGCGGAATGTTCAGGTTGATGCTCTGGCTGAACTCGTTGGCGGCCACATCCTCCGTATTCAGCCCGCCGCCGTTGCCGTGTCCGCTGCCACCATAATACTGGCTGTTGGTGTTGAGCACTTCCTTCCAAAATCCGCGGCGCGGCACGCCGATGCGGAAATTCGGACGCGCCAACGGGGTGAAGCTGCCGACGACCGCAAACAGGGTCTTCTCCGAAGCGTCCATGCGCAGGTACGAGATCACGCTGGCATCGGCGTCATGGGCGTTGATCCAGCGGAAGCCGCGCGGATTGAGATCGTTTTGGCTGAGGACGGGCTCGCTGGCGTAGAGTTGGTTCAGATCCCGCACCAGCAGGCGGATGCCCTCGTGGTCGAGATACTGGCGCAAATGCCAGTCGAGCTGGCCGGCATAGGCCCATTCCCGCGATTGCCCGAACTCACCGCCCATGAAGAGGAGTTTCTTGCCCGGCCACGCCCACATATGGCCGTACAGCGCGCGAAGATTGGCCGCCTTTTCCGGAATGTGCCAGGCTCCCATTTTGTAGAGCATCGAGCCTTTGCCGTGGACGACCTCGTCATGCGAGAAGACGGAGATGAAATTTTCGGTGTACTGGTAGAGCGCGCCGAAGGTGAGATCGTTGTGGTGCCATTTGCGGTGCACCGGCTCCTTCTGGAAATATTTCAGCGTGTCGTGCATCCAGCCCATGTTCCACTTGAAGTCGAAACCGATGCCGCCCTCGCTCACCGGCTTGGAGATGCCCGCGAAGGCGGTGGACTCCTCGGCGATGGTCAGCACGCCGGGATAATAGTTGTGCACGACCTCGTTGGTCTGGCGGAGGAAGTCGATGGCCTCGATGTTCTCGCGACCACCGAACTTGTTGGGAATCCACTCGCCCTCTTTGCGCGAGTAATCGAGGTAAAGCATCGAGGCGACCGCGTCCACCCGCAGGCCGTCGAGGTGGTAGCGGTCGAGCCAGGAGAGCGCGTTGGCCACGAGGAAGCAGCGGACTTCGTTGCGGCCGTAGTTGAAGATCAGCGTACCCCAGTCCGAATGCGCACCCTGGCGTGGGTCGGCGTGCTCGTAGAGATGGGTGCCGTCGAATTCGGCCAGAGCAAAGGTGTCGCGCGGGAAATGCGCGGGCACCCAGTCGAGAATCACGCCGATGCCGCGCTGGTGCAGGTGGTCGACGAAGAAGGAGAAGTCCGCCGGGGTGCCGAAGCGCTGCGTGGGCGCGAAGAAACCGGTGACCTGATAACCCCACGAACCGTCGAACGGATGCTCGGCCACCGGCATGACCTCGATATGCGTGAAGCCCATCTCGACGACGTAGTCGGCGAGCATGGGGGCGAGCTCGCGATAGCTGAAGAGACGGTTGCCATCTTCGACCTTGCGCTTCCAAGACGCGAGGTGGACCTCGTAAATGGAAATGGGTCGGTCGATGTTGCCGGCCTGCGACTGGCGTTTCTCAATCCACGCGGCGTCGTTCCAGACATGGGTGCGCGTGTCGTACACGATGGAGGCGTTGCCGGGAGGCGCCTCGAAATAGGTGCCGTAGGGGTCGGTCTTGACGCGCGGGTTGCCGGCCTGGTCGAGAATCTCGTACTTGTAGAGCTCGCCGTGGCCAAGGCCGGGGATGAAGATCTCCCAGACTCCGGACGCGCCGAGAGGGCGCATCGGAAAATAGCGGCCGTCCCAATGGTTGAAATTGCCCACGACCGAAACGCGCGCGGCGCTGGGCGCCCAGACGGCGAAGGAGACGCCGGAAACGCCGCCCAAGGTGCGAATATGCGCGCCGAGCTTTTCGTAGATCCGGTGCTCGTTGCCCTCGTTGAAGAGATAGAGATCCTGCTCGCCCAGCGTAGGGAGAAACGAATACGGATCGAAAAACTGGCGGATCTCGCCACTGTGCAGCGTGGCGCGGAGCTGGTAGGCGTAGACGTCCTTGCGGCGCGGAATGAAAATCTCGAAAAAGCCCTCGGGCGCCAGCAGCTCCATCTCGACCGCGCTGTTGTCCGCCAGATCGACCACCGCGCAGGCCTTGGCCTCCCGGATGAAAGCGCGCACGAGGACGCCGTTGCTCCGGCCTTTTTTATAAGGCCGCATCCCGAGAAAATCGTGAGGGCAGGCGTTTCTGGCTTCGATGAAGGAGGCGAGTTCGACGGTGCTGATGATCACGATTGGGTTGGGGTTTTCAAAAGTGTGACCAGCGGGCCTAACCACGTCCAGAACGCGTTTTGCAAAAGCAACAAAATCTGGGGTTCGTAGGGAAAACCCAATGACGCAAAACCGTGGAAACGCCGGCGGCCGGCCCCGCCGCCGCCCCGTTCCGCCGGCCGAAAGCCACCCGATGCGAGAGGGCGCCCGCGCGCCGCCCCCGTCGCATCGGCCGCTCAGCCCGTGTTCTTCAACCCGCCGGAAATGCCGTTGATGGTGAGCTCGACCACGGCGCGCGTGGCCTCGTCGTCCGCCCGGCTGAGCTTGCCCGCGCGCAAGCGGCGGATCATCTCGACCTGGATATAGTTGAGCGGATCGATGTAGGGATTGCGCAACTGTACCGATTTGAGGAGCACCGGCTCGTTCGCCAAAAGCTGCGTCTGGCCGGTGATCGCGAGGATGGCCTGCTCGGTGCGCTCAAACTCGGCGGTGAGCACGGCGAAGATGCGGGCGCAAATCTTGGGATCTTCCACGAGGCCGGCGTAGAGAGCGGCGATGCCCATGTCGGCCTTGCGCATGGTGAGCTGGGCGTTGTCGATGAGCGTCTGGAAGAACGGCCACTCCGCGTGCATCGTGCGCAGGAGCTTGCGCGCCTTCGGCCCCTTGCGAAGGACGGATTGCAGCGCGGAACCAAGCCCGTACCAACCGGGAAAGTTGAAGCGGCTCTGCATCCAGGAAAACACCCAGGGAATCGCCCGCAGATCCTCCACGCTGGTGGTGTTGCGGCGGAAAGTGGGGCGCGAACCGAACTTGAGATTGCTGATCTCGTCGATGGGCGTGGCCTGTTTCCAAAATACGAGAAACTCGGGGTCGTCGTGCACGAGGGCCTTATAGGCCGCGAAACCGGCGTCGCTCATCGTCTCGATGGCCTGCATCCACTCGGCGGAGGGCTCGACGGGATTCTGCGCGGCGTGCGAGCCCAGCAGAACGCCGTAGGCCATCTGCTCGAGAATGCGGTGCGCGAGATCGGGATCGTGATAGCGCGTGGAAAGAACCTCGCCCTGCTCGGTGACACGGATGCCGCCGTCGCGCAGGGCGACCGGCTGGGCGAGAATCGCCTTGGCGGCCGGACCGCCGCCGCGGGCGATGCTGCCGCCGCGACCGTGGAAAAGCGTGACGCGCACCTCGTGCTCCCGACAGACGGCGGCGATGGTTTCCTGGGCCTTGTAGAGCGCCCAGGTGGCAGTGAAGTAGCCGCAGTCCTTGTTGGAATCCGAGTAGCCCAGCATGATGTGCTGGTGCCGGGAACCCGCCGCCAGAACGGGGGCGTAGGCCGGATGCGTGAAAAGCGCCGCGAGAATCTCGGGGGCGCGATTGAGGTCGTCGAGCGTCTCGAAGAGGGGCGCGATGGGCAGGGAGGCGCCGGTCAGGCGGAGAAACAGGACGACTTCCAGCACGTCGGACACGGCGTCCGTCATGCTGATGATGTAGATGCCAAGCGCATCGGGACCGAATTTCGCGGCGGCCAGCTCGGCGATGCGGAGCGGATCGAGAACGTTGCGCGTGGAAGCGGAAAGCTTCCCGAGCGCGGCGGGCCCCAAGAGCTTGGCCGAGGCGATCACCCGGGAAAGCAACTCGCGTTTCACCGACTCCTCCAACTTGGCGTAGTCGGCGCGGTCGAGCAGCTCCGCCACCGCGGCTTCGTGGTGGGCGGAATGCTGCCGCAGATCGAGACGGGCGGTGTGCAGACCGAAGATATCGAGCTTGTGCTGGACCTCGCGCAGTTCGCCCTCGGCCAACAGCGCGCCGCGGCCGGCCTTCAGGCTGGCGCTGATCACGTCGAAGGTCTCGCGCACCGCCTCGACGGGCAACGAATCCTCGCCCTCGGCCGCACCGGCGGTGAGCACGGCACCGTCCCGCATCTCGGAGACGGCCTGACTGAGCCGTTCGCGCAGACCGCCGAGCAACAAACGATAAGGCTCGTGTGGGTACCGGCTGCCGAGTTGTTCGACATGCCGGGAAAGATGGCGCCCCTCCTTGAGCAGGCGGCGGACCGCGGTCGAAACAGATTCGCGCAGGTCGGAAACCGTAAGCGTGCGGGAAAGATCGCGGACGGCGCAGCCGAGTTTCTCCAACGCGAGACGGCGATGCAGGCCGAGCACCTGCGCGGTGACGGCGGCGGTAACGTTGGGATTGCCATCGCGATCGCCGCCGATCCACGAACCGAAGGTGAGCCAGCGCGCGGGCGCCTTGACCTCGGGGTAATGAATCCGGAGGGCCCGTTCCATATCGGCATGCAGGCGCGGCAGCGTCTCGTACAGCGTGCTATGGAAATACCACAGACCGGTGCGAGCCTCGTCCGCCACCTCGGGCCGGGCGGCGCGGCTGCGGTCCGTCAGCCAGAGCGAGGCGATCTCGCGCTCCACGCAGGCGGGATCGGCCAGGGCGGGATTGGCCGCTTCAGGATGGCCTCGCTGACGCAGGATCTCGGCGAGGCTCCGGAGTTTCGTAAGGAGCGTGCGGCGCTTCGACTCGGTCGGATGCGCGGTGAACACCAGCTCGATGGCAATGCGATCGACCAGCTGCTGCATCGCCTCAGCGGAGACGCCCCGGTTTTTGAGCTCAATGACGGCGGCCTCGATGGACTCGCGAATCGGGCGGCCTTCGGGCGATTTGGGATCGGCCGCCAGGCGGGCGGCGCGACGGCGGCGCAGAAGGAGGATGCGGAAGTTTTCCTCGGCGAGATTGACCAGCTCGAAATAAAGCGTGAACGCCATCGCCTGGTTGAAGGCCTCGGTAGGCGTGAGCGCGGCGACCGTCTCGCCTAGGGCCGGCGCGGCGGCGGCTTCCCCGGCCCGGCTGGCTTTGGCGAGCGTCCGCAGGCGCTCGACCGTGGCGAGCGTCGTCGGCCCCTCGATCTGCGTGATCACGCGACCCAGGGCCGTCCCCAAAGTGCGGATCTCGGCCCTGAGCTGGGCCAGTTCTTTCAATGCGGTGGATTTGCGGGGAGCGGAGGAGCGGGCCATGTGGTAAAACGAACGCGGTGCGGGACGATGGGTGGATTGATGCACACCTGAAAGCGAAAAGTGCGCCAGGCTCGCGCTTTCGCCCGCTTAAGCCCTGCGCGAGTGGGAGCTTGCTTGCGACGAAAGCGCCGCCTTAGCTGCGGGCCATCGTGATTCGACGCTTCCTTCCCGTCCTCCTTCTCGCCAGCGCCTCGCTTCTTCGCGGAGCGGTCGCCCTCCCCCAAATCTCAGCTCCCCACACGAGCGTAACCGAGTCCGAGACCGTGTTTACCGGCGGCGCCCGGCTGACCTACGACAACCTGTTGCTGCTCGCCGACGAGATTCATTACAACCCCAAGGCCCAAATCGCCCACGCCATCGGCCATGTCAGCCTCACGCGCGGCGCCCAGCGCCTGCTCGCCGATGAGCTGACTTATAATCTGATCGAGCGCACCTATTCGGTCAAAGGCATGCGGGTTGGCGAAGATCCGCTCTTCATCACGGGCAGTGCGGTCGAGGGCGGCCCCGCCTCGCTGATCATTCATGACGCCATCGTCACGTTTTCCGAACCCAGCCTGATCTCCCCCACCCTCAAGGCCGATTCGCTCACCTATACCCCGGGCGAGGGAGTGAAAGCCCGGTCCGCGCGCCTCGGCGTGGGCGCGTTCACCCCCATCCCCATCCCGTCTTACAACCAGTCAGTCAAGGACCCGTTGTTTTCCCACATGACCGCCCGCGTCGGCTTCGGCTCGAAGCTCGGGGCGTATCTCGAATTGGGACTTCTCGCCCCGGTCACGCCTTCGCTCAAGCTCGGCGGCGACCTCGGCCTTTACACCAACCGCGGCGTGCTCGTCGGCCCCGGCATGGAGTACAAATTCTCCAGCGACACCCAAAACGTCCGCGGCAAATTAAGCACCGGCTACATCAACGATCACGGCGAGCTGGGCACCGATGTCCTCGGCCGTCCGATCCAGGAAGATCGCGGCTTCGTTTCCTGGGAACACTACCAGACGGTCGGCGACCACCTCACGCTGCTCGGCGACGTCAACTATTGGTCCGATTCCGAGGTCGTGCGCGACTTCCGCCCCGACGACTTCCGCAAGGTGCAGAATCCTGACAATTTCCTCGAAGGCACCTACACGGCCGACAACTACGTCATCTCGGCTTTCACGCGTTTCCAGCCGAACAATTTCGAAGCCGTCCAGCAACGCCTGCCCGAAGTGCGCTTCGACGGCCTGCCCATCGAACTCGGTTCCGGCTTCTATCATCGCTTCAATGCCAGCCTCGCCGTCTTGAGCGATGCCCCGCCCACAACCGGCCCCACGCTCACCAGCGACCGTCTCGACGCTTACTACGCCCTTACCCGGCCGTTCACCCCCAGCGAATGGTTGTCCATCAAGCCCGTGGCCGGAGCGCGTTTCACCTATTATAATCAAGCTCAGGCCGGCCGCGACGATTACGCCCGCATGCTGGGCGAACTCGGCTTCGACGCCGAACTGCACGCCAACGCCACCTATGGCTACAAGAACGAGCGCTGGGGTATCGACGGCCTGCGTCACCAGGTGACTCCTTACGTTTCCTACCGCTACATCCCCGAAGCCAACAAGGGCCAGCCCTACATCCCGGCCATCGACCGCGATACCTTCTCCACCTACCTGCAACCGCTCGGTCTCGGCGACCGCCGCGACATTGACTCCCTCAAGGCGACCAACGCTCTGCGCATCGGCCTCGACAATGCGCTGCAAACCCGCGACCCCAAATACGGTTCGCGCAACCTCGCCGAGTTGAACGTGGCGACCGACTGGCACTTCGATCCGCAAGGCAACGAGGCCCGCTTCTCCGCCATCCAGACCCAGCTCGCCGTCATGCCCGCCAATTGGCTCCAGTTTGACGTTTATCAAAACGTCACGCCCCAGGACATGCGCCTCCGTGAGCTCAACACCGGCGTAACCTTCAAGGATGCCAACGTTTGGTCGCTGCGCCTCGGCACCGATTATCTTGAGGCCGGTTCCTTCCAGTCTTACGCCGGCGCCCCGATCACTCCGGTGAACGGTCTGCAGGCCTACACGGCCGAGCTTCATTACTTCCTCAACGAAGTTTACGAGGCCATCGGCCGCGTCGCTTACGACTCCCGCCAACAGCGCTTCACCGAGCAGACCTACGCCATTCGCCAGAACATCCGCAATCTCTGGTTCATCAGCTATGTGCTCGCCTTCAACAGCGGCGACACGCGGGAAAGCTCCGCCGGGTTCAGCATTCGCCTCGAACTCGTCAAGTTCTGAGCCCCCCGGATGGATCCCGTCCGCCGCTCCCCCGCCGCCAGCCAGGGCCGCACCTTTCTCGCCCTGCTGGCCGGACTGAGGCCGCACGTTTCGACCGATCGAAACCTGCCCTCCCGCATCCAGCAACAGCTCGCCCGCGACAAACGCTTCGGCAGTCGTGACCGGCGTCTCTATCGCGAGCTGCTTTATACGGCCCTCCGCCACCTGCCCTGGATCGAGGCCAAGCTCGCGCAATCGGACGACGAAGCCATCCGTGCCACCGCCTGGCTGGCGACGGAGACGGCCGCCACCCTCGCCTTTCGCACCGAGTGGACCACCGGCTGGCCCGCCCTTCCGGCCACCGTGGCAGACAAGGCGCGCCACCTCGGCGTTGACGCCACCGCGCTGATGCCGGGCTGGTTTACGGAACACTGCCCCGCGGGCGTCGTCTCGCCCGAGGTGGATGTTCTCAACACCCGCGCTCCGCTTTGGATTCGCCTGCAAACCGATGATCCCGCGGCGGTGCTTGCCGAATTCGCCGAACACCGCTGGTCCGTCCGCCCCTCGCCCACGGTCCCAACCGCGTTCGAAGTTTTAACCGAAGCCGACCTGACCACCAGCAAGGCGTATCGCGACGGCCTGATTGAAATCCAGGACCTCGGCTCGCAGCTCCTGCTGCCCCTCGCCGGAATTTCCACCGGCGGCCAGTGGCTGGATGCCTGTGCGGGCGCCGGAGGCAAAACCCTGCAACTCGCGCGCCTGCTCGGCCCTACCGGCCGGGTCGACGCCCATGATATCCGGGCGAGCGCTCTGGATGAACTGGGGGCTCGCGCCCAACGCGCACGCATCGCCAACATCCGCATCCTCTCCGGCCCTTCCACGGCCACCTACGATGGCGTGCTGGTGGACGCCCCGTGCAGCGGCACGGGAACCTGGCGGCGCTCGCCGCACCTGAAGTGGTGCACGACACCGGAAACCGTCGTGCGCTCCGCCGCCCTTCAGCGCGACCTGCTCGCACGTTTCGCCCGACAGGTGAAACCGGCCGGCCGGCTTGTTTACGCCACCTGCTCCCTCAGCCATCATGAAAATGCGGATGTGGTGGCGGACTTTCTGCAAACCCATCCGGACTTCACCGCGGACACCCCGGCGCGCACGCTGCTGCCGTCCGAGCACGACACCGACGGCTACTTCGTCGCTCCGTTGCGCCGCCGGTAGTTTTTCATTGCCGCGCCCGACACGCCGCCAAGCATTCCCAGACCGTGGTTCCCGACGCCGATTATCGTATCAAGCTTCCGGTCTTTGAAGGCCCCCTCGATCTGTTGCTTTTTCTCATCAAGAAAAACGAGATCGGCATCTACGACATCAACATCGAGTCGGTCACCCGCCAGTACATCGACGTGCTGCATTCCATGCAGCAGCTCGACCTCGACATCGCGGGCGAGTTTTTCGTGATGGCCGCCACGCTGATGGAGATCAAAAGCCGCATGCTGCTCCCCCGCGGGCTGGCGGCGGTCGACCCGGATGCCACGGAAGAGGAGATGGACCCCCGCTGGGAACTCGTCCACCAGCTCCTCCAATATAAAAAATTCAAGGAGGCGGCCGCCCGCCTCGACGAACTCGCGATTTTCCAGCGCGACCTGCTCGCGCGGCACGTTTCCCAACTCGCCGCCAACGAAGCGGAACGCCCGCTCAAGAGCGCTGATCGCATCGAGCTCTGGAACGCCTTCAACATCGTGCTCCGCCGCCTCGCGGAGAAACTGGTCGTCGGCGAGATCAAGGACGAGCAGGTCACCGTGTCCGACAAGATGGAGGAACTTCTCGAGCTCACCCGCACCCGCAAGAGCTTCATTTTCTCCGAGCTCTTCAGCGGTCCCGTGACTGTGCGCGTGCTGGTGGCGACCTTCCTCGCCGTGCTCGAGCTCACCCGTCTCGGAAAACTGCAAGTGCGCCAAAACGAAGCCTTCACCGACATTCTCTGCAGCGTGAAGGAAACCGAACCCGGCAAAATCGAAAACCCGCTTGAAACACCCACGGAAGCCAGCACGTTACCCCCGTGAGTAAAAAACCGGCAAAATCCCCGCGCAAGACCTCCGCTCCCCGCGCCGGTCTGCTCGGCGTCGGTCTCGACGACGACGGTCACAAGCGGATCACCAAGGGCGAACAATTCGTCCTCGTCGGCGGCTCCGAAGAGACGCATGGCCGGATGACCGAAACCACCCTGAAAACCTTCGAAGAACTCAAACGTCGCGACAAGCGCCTGGAAACGATCGATCCCAAGGAACTTGCCGAGATCGTTCACAAATCAACCCCTCGTTAACCTGTCCCCATGAGCGAAACCCCGACTCCCCCTTCTCCCGCACCCGAAGACGCCGGCGCCCCGCAGGCCTCCACGCCTCCGCCCCCCCGCCCGCCGGTCGCTCCCGCCGGTAAGCTTCCCGCTTCGCCGCGATTTGTGTCCCCGATGCCCAAAATCGAGGACTCCGATGACGAGGTTCCTGCTTTTCTCCCGGTGGTCGCCGGCATTGCCGCCCTTGTCACCCTTGCCTTTGCCATCCTCATCTATCTGAAACGCTGATTCCTATGTCCGACAAAATCGCCCACCTGAACTCCGACACCTTCAAGATTGCCATCGCCTCCCCGGCTCCCGTCCTCGTGGACTTCTGGGCGCCTTGGTGCGGACCGTGCAAAGCCATCGCGCCGATCCTCGACGAGCTCGCCACCGAGCTCGATGGCAAGGTGACCATCGCGAAAGTCAACGTGGACGACAACGACACCATCGCCGCCGACTATGGCGTGCGCGCCATCCCGACCATGCTGCTCTTCAAGGACGGCAAGCTTGTCGACACCCTCGTCGGCATGATGCCGAAAGCCGCCCTCAAGGAAAAGCTCCTGTCCAAGATCTGAGCCTGTCGCCAGGGCGCCTGACTCTCCCGACCCGCCGCCTGACCGCGGCGGGTTTTTTATTCGCCCATGAGAATCCCCGCCGAGAAAACCACGGCGTAAACGGCGAGATATTGGCCGGTTTCACCCAGCAACGCGATCAGCTCCGCCGGCGAGCCGGCACGCGCCAGGCACCGCGTTTGCCGGACACCCACGATCAACGCCACGAGCACGCCCAACGCGGTGACCGTCGGATGCCATTCGTGCAATCCGACGACGAGCATCGCCCCGCAAGCCGCCGCGTGGCCGAGCGCGAACTGCATCCGCGCGAAGCGGCGGCCGAATCGCACCACCAGCGTGCGTTTGCCCGCCTTCGCATCGGTCTCCACGTCGCGATAATTGTTCACCACGAGAATATTCGCCGCCAACGCACCGATGCCCGCCCCGATCAACAGCGCTTCGCCGGTCAATGTGCCCGTCTGCACGAAATACGTGGCGCCCACCGCCACCAGTCCGAAAAAAACGAACACAAACACATCGCCAAGCCCGTTGTACCCGAGCGGATAAGGCCCGCCGGTATAGACGATGCCGCACACGATGCTCGCCACACCGATGAGCAGCAGCGGCCAGCCGCCGTAGCCCAGCAGGGTCAATCCGGAGAGAAACGCCGCGGCAAAAACGCCAGCCATTGCCCGTTTCATGACGACAGGCGCAATCAACCCCGACGCGACCGCCCGGCGCGGCCCCACCCGCTCGGCGGTATCCGCCCCCTTGATGAAATCGTAATAGTCGTTGGCGAAGTTCGTCCCGACCTGAACGAGCAGCGCAAAGACGAGACAGGCCAACGCGGCGGGCGCTTCAAAGCCACCATCCCGCCAGGCCAGCGCCGAGGCCACCAGCACGGGTGCGACCGCCGCCGGCAGCGTGCGCGGACGCGAAGCGTCGATCCAGATGGAGAATGCCGACGGACGATCCGCGGAACGCACGGCGTCAGGCCCTCACAATCCGGGTTTTTCTGTTAAGCTGAACCAAGCGCCGGTTGGTCACCGCGCTCAGCAGTATCGGTATAAGCGCGAGCACGGCCGCCGAGATGATACTCGGACGCCCCTCCCATCCCAACAAAAGCCCAAAGCTCACTTCCAAGCCGGCGAAAAAAAACAGAAAATAACCGGCGGAAGGCAGCACGAGATTCAATGCCCAGATCGCCACGCAGGCGAGCAACGCGGCCGGCCAGCCAACCAGACCGAAGCTGAGGCCCAAAACAAAAAAGACCGGCGCCACCAACGTAAGCCGCGGTTGCACGCGAACCGTCTGGATCAGCACCGCAACCACCAGGACGGCGGTCTGAATCAAAAAAATAGTGACGGGCGTATTTTTGGGCGCGTCAGGCGCGATATTGAAACAAACCACGCAAAGACCGATGCTCCCCACCGCGGCGCGCACGAGATCGACCCAGTTGCGCACCTTGCGAAACTCGTCCCTCAACCTCAGCGAAATGTCTTCCGCATCGCGCACTTCCTTCTCCGACCGGCGGCGGTGAGGACGCGCCAGGTTGAGCTTTTTGCCAAAGCGCAACCATTGACGCGGGAACCACAGCAGGAGGACGGCAAGAGGAAGCAGCCAAATGTTGACGATCACGTTGTAAGCAGACTGCGCCAGTCCTTCCGTGCGTGTCAAAGAATCATGCCGGCCGCCACGGTGGCGTTGGTGAATTCGTCGACGAGGATGAAACTGCCGGTGTTGCGATTGCGTTGATAAGCGTCGCAGATGAGCGGCGTGGCGGTGCGCAGTTGAACGCGGCCGATGTCGTTCATTCCGATCTCAAAATCGCCCTCGGCCTTGTGCAGCGTGTTGATGTTAACCTTGTAACGGACGGCCTTGAGCACGCACTTCGCCTCGCGCGTGGTGTGACGCACGATATATTTGCCGCCGGGATGGAGCTTCCGCTCGGAAAACCAGCAGATCATCGCCTCGACGTCCTGGGTGACCTGCGGGGAATTGTTCGCCTTGGTGATGGTATCGCCGCGGGAAACATCGATCTCGTCCTGGAGCGTCACGACCACGGACATCGGCGCGAAAGCCTCGGCCAGCTCGCCGTCGGGACCATGTAGGGATTTGATCTTGGAAGTGAGTCCGGAAGGTTGCGCGATGATCTCGTCGCCGGGCTTGAAAACCCCGCCGGCGACACGGCCGGCAAAACCGCGAAAATCGTGGTGTTCGTCGTTATTGGGGCGGATCACGGTCTGCACGGGCAGGCGCGCGTCGATGTGGTTGGCGTCGCTGCCGATGTAGACGGTTTCCAGCGTGTAGAGGAGCGAGCTCCCCTGGTACCACGGCATGTTGACCGATTTGTCCACAACGTTGTCGCCGTGGAGCGCGCTGATGGGAATGAACTTCACGTCGGGAATTTCCAGGCGTGAGGCAAACTCGGTGTAGGCCGCGACGATCTCGTTGAAACGCGCCTCGGACCAGTCCACGAGGTCCATCTTGTTGACGCAGACAACGACGTGCGGAATGCGCAGGAGCGAGGCGATGAAGGAGTGGCGGCAGGTCTGCTCGATCACGCCCTTGCGGGCGTCGATGAGGATGATGGCGAGATTGGCGGTGGAGGCGCCCGTCACCATGTTACGCGTGTACTGGATGTGGCCGGGAGTGTCGGCCACGATGAACTTGCGGCGGGGCGTGGCAAAATAACGGTAGGCCACGTCGATGGTGATGCCCTGTTCGCGCTCGGCCCGCAGACCGTCGGTGAGGAGCGAGAGATTCAAGTGGTCCTCGCCGCGTTGCTCGGTGGCGCGCTCGATGGCTTCGAGCTGATCTTCGAAGATCGCCTTGGAATCATAGAGCAGGCGGCCGATCAGGGTGGATTTGCCGTCGTCAACGCTGCCCGCCGTCGTGAAACGGAGCAGGTCCATGGAAAGATAGTGCTGGTCAGTATGCATTGCGGAAAAGTCCGAACGCCAAAGATCGAACGCCAAACAGCGCGGCCTTCGATCGGTGGGTTGGTTTTTAAGTTAAAAATTCGATTCGGTTGCTTGGATGTCCGGCCCGTGACGTCGGGGATTTCTCAGAAATATCCCGCCTTCTTGCGGTCTTCCATCGCGGTTTCGGAACGCTTGTCGTCGGCGCGGGTGCCGCGCTCGGTCTGGCGGGCGGAGGCGACCTCTTGAATGACCTCGCCCAAATTGGCGGCGGTGGACTCGACCGCGCCGGTGCAGGTGCTGTCGCCGACGGTGCGATAGCGCACGCGCTTGGTCTCGTACTTCTCGCCATCGAGCAGCGTGATGTACTGCGATTTGGCGAGGAGCACGCCGTTGCGATTCACCACCTCGCGGTCATGCGAGAAATAGATCGAGGGAATGGCGAGGTTTTCGCGGGCGATGTACTGCCACACGTCCATCTCGGTCCAGTTGGAAAGCGGGAACACGCGGAAGTGCTCGCCCACGTTTTTCCGTCCGTTGAAAAGATTCCAAAGCTCGGGACGCTGGTTTTTCGGATCCCATTGGCCGAATTCGTCGCGGTGGGAGAAAAAACGCTCCTTGGCGCGAGCCTTCTCTTCATCGCGGCGCGCGCCGCCGAGGCAGGCGTCGAAACGGAACTCCTCGATCGTGTCGAGCAGCGTCACCGTCTGGAGCGAGTTGCGCGAGGGATTCGGTCCCTTTTCTTCCTGGGCGCGGCCGGCCTTGATCGAATCAGCCACATAACGCACCACAAGGCGACCACCCGTCTCGTGAGCGAGCTGGTCGCGAAAGGCGATGGTCTCGTCGAAATTGTGCCCGGTGTCGACATGCACGAGCGGGAAGGGAAATTTCGCCGGGGCGAACGCCTTCTGGGCGAGGCGCACCATCACGATGGAGTCCTTGCCGCCCGAGAAAAGAAGGGCGGGCCGCTCGAATTGGGCGGCGACTTCCCGCATGATGAAAATGGCCTCGTGCTCAAGTTGAGCGAGGTGCGTCAGGTTGTAGGAACTCATTGCTGGAAATGGATGCGGGGAACCACCGCGGTGTGCAGGCGTTCGAGGGAAGCCGCGGACGTTTCGGCCTCGGTGTCGATCGTCAGCGCCTCGTTGCCCGGCGCCGGCGGTTCAAAGGACGAATCGCGGCCGGTAAACTGCTGAACGCCCCCGGCACTGGCTTTGGCGTAAAGCCCCTTGGGGTCGCGCTTGGCGCAGGTCTCGAAGGAAGCCGCCACGTAAATCTCCTGAAAGTCATCCGCCCCGATGATCGTCCGGGCGAGCTGACGGTGCGCACGTTGGGGCGTGATAAACGCGCAGATCACCACCACGCCGGCTTGCACAAACAATTTGGCCACCTCCGCGATGCGCCGGATGTTTTCCGCCCGATCAGCATCGGTGAACCCCAAGTCGCGATTGAGCCCGGTGCGGACGTTGTCGCCGTCCAACAGATGCGTCACCACGCCCTCGGCGTGCAGTCTCCGCTCCAGCGCAATCGCCAGCGTGCTCTTGCCCGAACCGGACAACCCATAAAGCCAGATCACCTGCCCGCGCTGCCGAAGACGGCCTTCTTTTTCGGCCCGGCTCAGCACGCGGTCGAAAATGGGATGCAGGTTGGTAGCAGACATGGAATAGGTTAAATCTTGAGTAAGTAGATAAACTTTAAAATTAAAAATCTGCGCGCAAGCCTAAAACCAAAACAGTCCCCAAAATTAACCCTTAAATGCCTGTTCTTTAGGGACCTTCAATTCCCGCTCAAGTTCGTGAATTCGTTCCAGAACCACATCGGCCATGGCGGTTTCAATCTGCCAAGGCGTCGCTTGGGCGGAGCCCGGTTTGGGGAGAGTCAGGTAAAATTGTTTCAACCAAACATACGCCTCCTGCTTGCGGCCCATCCGTTTGAGCAGCTCGCCATAAATACGTCCCGCGAAATAGGGCGCGTTCGGCTGGGCGGCGGCCATCCGATACGACTCCGCGCCGGCGGCCGTGTCCTTGAGGCGGTTCAACTGAATGTTCGCCTTGCAAATGTAGAGCGAGGCTTCCTCCGGATGTTGCGCGAGCGCCTCCTGCAACAGCTTGAGCGCGACCTCGGCTTGCTCGCGGTCAAACCGGTTCTGCTCCGCCGCGCTCACGGCGTCGTACCCCCCGGCCGCGCGAATCCGCCAATGCGGCATGTCGTAAGCGATCATATTGGCGCCATTGATCCAAAAAAACAGCGGCCGAGGATCGATGGCGGTCACCAGTTTGATCAGGGTCTGGGTCGCCGGAAGATCCTCTTGGTCCCACGCCGCGTTGGCGCTGATCCAAAACAGATCGGCCACGATCGCCCGGAAGCCGCCCAGCAAGCCGACTGTCACCCCCTGCCCCAGCGCGCCCTGAATCGACTCCAACTTGAGCGCAGGTTGTTGCGCGCGCATGGCCCGCCAGGCCGGCGCTTCCAGCGGACGCAGCATCAGACCGGCCAGCGCGAGCACGCCGGCGACCACCGCGCCGGAACGCACCAAACGAAGATCCATCGCACTAAATCTCACGGTTGCGAAAACTGTACACCGCCAGCACGCCGATGATCGCGATGTAGGCCAGGCCATAACCGCCAATGCGCAGCGCCATCAGGTGATTCAGGCCGGCGCCCATGCCCACCTGGTCGGCGACATTGAACACTTGAAAGTTGGGAAACACATACCCGAGCAAACGCACCAGCAGGCGGAGCGGGACCGAGGCCACTTGCGCATAAGCATCACGCGCGAGGTATTGGAGATGGCAGACCACGAGCACGAAAAAGCCCATGATCACCGTGAAGAGATTCGTGTTGGAGTAACTCGCCACCAGCAGCGTAAACGCCGCGAGCACCCCGAATTTGAGCCACTGCAACCCGCCCGCGACGAACACGTCGGCGTAATGGATGATCCGGCCGTGTTCGAACGCCTCGGGATGCGCTTCCATCAACGCGCTTTCCCGTGCGAACAAAAGTCCCGCGAGCAGCAGCGTCGTGAGCGCGCAAAAAACGCCCACGACCGCAAACACGCCGAGAAATTTCCCGAAGATGAATTCCGTCCGCCAGATCGGCTTGGCCAGGATGGTGAGCGCGGTGCGGTTCTCGATCTCGCTGAAAAACAGCTGCGCCGTCGCCGCGATGGTCAGGGTCGAACCAAAGAAGATCATCGCCCCAAAACCGAAGTCGGCGATGAACTTCAGCTCCGACGACCCGAAGTTGAATTCTCGGAAAAGTTGCGCACTCGCGCCGAGGCCGATGGCCAGCAGCAACAGCAGCGCGAAGAGCTTCTGGCGCACGGCCTCGAGAAACGTGTTCTGCGCCACCACCAGCAACCGCCCGAAGGAAAACGGCACGCCTGTTCGCGTCGGTGCGTTCATGCGCCGCCCTCCTTCCCGCCCGCGTTGCCCGGCCGTGACACCTTGCTCAGGAAAAGCTGGTCCAGCCGCGCGCGGGGCTGCTCGACGCTCAAGGCATGACCGCGCTCCGCCAGCCACGCGCGCAAGGCTTCCAACTCCGCCGGCGGCAGCGTGTCCACGATCAGCGCCTGCCGGTTTTTCTGCCCCACAAGTTCGGCAACCCGTCCCTCCAAAATGAGCCGGCCGTGATCCAGAATGGCGACATGGTCGCAGATGTCCTCGATCTGCGCGAGCAGGTGGGAAGTGATGAGCACGGTTTTGCCCTGCGCCTTGAGACGCAGGATGAGTTCGGAAATCTCCGCCGAGCCCACCGGATCGACGCCCGCCGTGGGCTCGTCGAGAATGATCAACCGCGGGTCATGCACCAAGGCCTGGGCGAGTCCGATGCGTTGCAACATGCCCTTGGAATAGGTCCCCACCCGGCGGGAAGCCGCCGCGGCCAATCCCACCCACTCGATCACCTCCCGCACGCGCGCCTCCCGACGCTCGCTGGGCACGCCGCAGATCCGCGCGTAAAACCGCACGAGTTCGGTGCCGCTGAGATAACGGTAAAAATACGGCGCTTCGGGAAGATAACCCACGTTGAGGCGGGAATCGACTTGGTGGCTGGGCACGCCGAAAACGCGACACTCACCGAGAGTCGGCTCCAGCAGGCCGAGAATGATCTTGATCGTGGTGCTCTTGCCCGAGCCGTTGGGACCAAGCAAACCGAACACCTGCCCCTCCGGAATCCGGAGGGACAACCCGTCGACCGCGCGCAACTTCACCCCGCGCAGCCCCACCGTGAAGTCCTTGATCAGACCCCGAATTTCAATTGCCGCGGCCGTCGTCGGAGTCGTCATCGAATATGGAATCCCTGAAATTGGGCGGGGCGCCGCGCCGGAACACGTTCGACGCTTCGGATATAACCATGCATCCGTTCTTGGACCGCGGCCACGAACGCCTCGATTTCCTCCGGCCGGCCCTCAGCCTCGAGCTGGACGCGACCGTCCGCCAGATTGCGCACGCAACCTGCTACCTCGAATTCCCGGGCCACTTGCAACGTGGTGTAGCGAAAGCCGACGCCCTGCACGTGACCTGTGAAATAAATCGTTTCGGAGTACGCTTCGGCCATGAATAAAAAAGATAGAGTAGCAAGTCGCCGACCCTCGGTTCAATCCGCAAAATGACGGCAGTCTCCCTCTGTGCTTTCCCTCGTGAACCAACTCGGGGATTTCGGAATTTTATTTGCTTTTTAACCCTGCGAAAGCAACGTGCAGGACAAGGTCTCCAAGCCCCAAAAAACAGAATGAGCAATTACGAATCTGACGGCCCGTCGGACAACGAGTGGGATGATCGCGGTGAGCTCGCCTGGAACGAATTTGATTGGGAAAAGTATCTGCGCGAGCAGGACGATGTCATCCACCGCTACCTGGCTTTTTACGAAAAGCTGAAGCAGCACCCGGACCGCATCGACGAGGTCGCCCATCTCATGGGTTGGGATGAAGAATCGTGGAGCAGCGATCCCATGGACACCGCCGGCCGCGAAGGAAATTCCGCAGACGCGGAAGCCGAAGCCGCCAGCGACATCGGCGATTGCAGCGCCGAACCGTACACGCTGCACAAGAACCCCATTTTCATCGCCACCAAGGCGATTTATCTGACGCTCAAGCGCTCCTGGGAACGCATTGCGGGCGATGCCGGCAAAGTCCCGCAACCCCTCGCGCTCGTCTTGCACGCCTCGATCTACAAAGGCGAAGAACAGGCCATGCTCGCCATTCAAGCGCTCGACTTCGGCGATTACGCGATGGCGATCAGTCTCTTCAAGCGGGCCCTGCGCGAGTTGAACCAGTCCCTCGCCCACCTGAGCACGCCCGCGATTGGCAATCTCCGCGCCGTTTCCCATTTCCGGGAAGATGCGCTTCCCCGTATTTTCGATCTTCGTGAAATCTGGCTGCGCGTCATGAACGAATGCCGCGAAGAGCTGGAGCGCCCCGCCGAAGACGACGATGAGGAATAAAATCCCCGCGCGGAAAAACCGAGCAAAGCCGCGCCGGGGAGTGTTTATCGTAGCGGCATTCCGGTTTCGCGCCACGGCAAGGACAGCGATGTCCTTGCCGTGCGACGCAAGAAATGCGTTCGCGAGAATTCGTGAAGCTCCCCCGAGAAATGACCTTGCACTTTATCGAGCGAAGCTTTGCTTCTTCCCGACTGTCCCGGAGAGGTGGCTGAGTGGTCGAAAGCAGCGCTTTGCTAAAGCGCCGTAGGTGTAACAGCCTACCGGGGGTTCGAATCCCCCCCTCTCCGCCAGTTTTCCCGTTAGATAGTAACGGGTTACGTTTTGGATGAAGTTAGGTTGTCCGGTTCACGCGGCAACCTAAGCATGAATCAGCCAACGTTCGCCGTCACCCGGTTCAAAAACCGTAACGGAGTTATTTCGTGGAGAGTGGACGGCCGCCTTCACGGCGTCCGCATCCGCAAGAACTTCAAATCTCGCGAGGAGGCTATCGCCGAGAAAGCCACCCAGGAACTCAAGGCGCTCCAAGCCGACGCCGGCCTCCAATCCGCGACGACGTTCCTCTCCGAGGAGCAGCTACGCGAAGCCGAAACCGCGTTCAACCGCCTCAAGGAAAAGCCCCGCTCGCTTTCGTTCTATCTGGATTTCGCTCTGGAAAACTACCGGGAGCCGCAGACGCGGAAACTGCTTTCCGATGCCGTCCCGCTCTACACCGCCACCAAGGACCACGAGTTTGCGCAGGACCAGATTTCCGCGCCGCAGCTTGAGCGGATCAAACGCGACCTGAAACGCCTTCGGAAGCAGTTCCCCAACGTTACTGTCGCCGAACTCACGGCAGAGGGCCTCATCGCTTTTTTCAACCTCGGGAAACCGTCGAAGAAGACCTACAACAACCGGCGCGGTATCGTCTCCACCTTCCTCAAGTTCTCCTTTCAAAACGGCTGGATCAGCGAGAACCCAATTGCGAAGGTGCCGCATCACCGGATTCGCCGGAAGCGGTGCTCCGCCGCCACGCTGTCGGCGACCAAGGCCGCAGAACTCATGAAGCATGTCGAGGGCTTGGAGGGCGGGCGCTTCGTGCCATTCTTCGCCTTGTGCCTGTTCGCCGGCATCCGTCCTTGCGTCCGCACAGGTGAAATTCTTCGCCTCAAGCCCGAGCTGGTGAACCTTGAAAACGGTGTCATCAACATCACCGCCGAGGTGTCCAAGGTGCGCGAGCCTCGGAAAGTCACCATCCAGCCCAATCTGGCCGCTTGGCTGAAAGCCTACCCGTTGGACAAATTCCCCATCGTGCCGGAGAACTTCCAGCACGTGCGGGCCAAGATCGCCAAACAGTTCGGCCTCTCGCACGACATCCTGCGTCACACGTTCATTTCGATGTTCGTGGCAAAATTCCGCTCAGTGGGTGAAGCCTCGCTGCAAGCGGGCAACTCCGAGGCGATCATTCGCAAGCACTACCTCGACCTAAAGGGCCCAACCGAAGCCGAGGTGTTTTACGCGATCATGCCAAAAGGGACCGCCGGAGAGGAGGAGCCGAAAGCCCTGCCCGTCGCTGCCTGACCGAATTGCCCGGCATGGCGCCACCGCGCGCCATGTCGGGTGGTTTACGACACGTGCCGGTCGTTTTTGCGACGGCCAGCAGGCACCGCATCCCGTCACTCGCTGCGTTTACACCGGCGCAAGGGCATGGAAACGCAACTACTGCTCTACCGTTGGGAGTTCGAGTCCGGGGTAATACTTTTGAAGTTGCTCGGCAGAAAGGGCGAAACTGATGGGCGCGAAATAAGCTAGGTCTTCTGAATCGGGTCTCGCGAAAAAATGCTCGATGTAGCCAAGAGTTGGTTGAGTTATGACAGCGAAGGTTTCGTCCAAAGAGGTGCACGGCGCATACAAGGCTACGGCAGACACGTTAGGTGATTTTTGAAGCCAATCCCGCACGACGGAGCGAACGTCTCGGTTGATTGGCCCGAAAAGTTGGATGCAGCCGATATTGAGAGATTCGGGCGGAGAAGCTGGTTTGAACTTGTCCACCGCATCAAAAAGCGAAGCCGGCTTGATTCGGACATCACCGATAAATCGCCCAACGTCGCCAGGCCGACGCTTGACCTCAAGACGCAGCGTAACGTCAGCAGTGGTCCTAGCTAGCCAGTCGATGTTTTTGCTTTTGGGTCGAGAGGGTTCCACGGGCACGGCGTAGCCCACAGATGAATTCACCAGTCCTACGACCTTAGAGAGCCACCATAGCTCGCAGAGAGTGTTATTGTGTTGGTTGGGATCACGCAGGTCCTCTTTGAATTTATGAGGCCAAAGATGAGGGATATGCTGGTGGGCCCATTCCGATATCTTCGAGAAATACAGCAGGCTTCCCTGATCGAATCCGGCACCCGCCATCGCCACCACCCGACGGTCTCCGGTCCCGGCTTTATTGATGTCGCAATCGCTGCCGAGCAGGCGATAGCCAGCGTAAGGTAGCCGATGGTCAGCCGATACTGGTAACCACTCCGCCGTTAATTCAAATTTCAGACCGATACTGGCGAAATCCGCCTCGACCCATCGAGCCCTCTGCTCGACTTGAGCGGTCGTTAAAAATGCATAGCCTTGGGCGGCAAAACGGAGGCACTGGAGGATGTCCGGCATGACAGCCTCTTGATGCACGCCGTATGATCTGGAGTCGATCATACGCATATTGCGGCCGCACTATTCTCGCCTACCAGAAAACGCAAAGCGGCGGTCGCTAATGCGACCGCCGCCGAACGAAAACCCACGGTCACGGGGTCACACCGCGACTCTGCACCGCCTGGTTTAACGCGAACGATTTGGCGGCCGTGATGAACGCCCGTTCGCGATTTTCCGGAGGCACGTTGCGGATGCGCTGTTCCACCTTGGCCTTGATTTCGGGGTTCTCCTCCACCCAGGCCACGATTTCCTGATTCCGTTGGTTCGTGTATTCCGACCGCTGCATCTTTCCGAGCATGAGCTTGCGGATCAGCTCATCTTTGCTGAGCCCGTTGTAATACTCAACGAGCTTGGGATTCTCCCCGATGAACGCGTCGAGTTT
>JAEKKV010000028.1 GCA_019510185.1 Verrucomicrobiota bacterium
CGGTCATCTATATGGGCGATATCTGGCGCCCCAAGAATCACGCGGACGGTCGCTATCTCTGGATGCCGCTCGAAATTGGCGGCGGCCAACTCCGACTGCCTCCGCCGACCCCGTGGACGATCGACGTCAAAACGGGCGAGGTCCGCATCGAACCGTCTCAGAACTGACGGCGCAATGGCCTCCGCCATCGCCCCGGCGAACTCGCTCACGGAAGCCGGTGGTGTATCGCCGGGAGCCAGCTACACGCTACCCGAAACACCCTGCACACGGCGGGAACGCACCTGCCGAGATCTTCAGCCTGCCGCCTACCACTTCATTTCGCCTTTGGTTACCTTGGCGCCGATGTCCAACGCGATGCCGAGGCCGGCTTTCGGATAGACAGCCTTCATCGCCTCAATCAGCGACGCTGAATTGGGTGCCTTTGATAACTCACTTTCAAAACGGGCGAGGTAAGTCTTGGTATGGATGATTTGGGATGCATCCCGAGCTTCTCCGGGCAACGAGTGGCCGGGGATCACCGTCTGCGGCTCGAGTGCGAGCACCCCGTCCAACTTCTTGGTCCAATCCGCACGTTCTTGGACCGTCTGCGTGTCGGCGGTCCAGACATGCAGGCCGGCAAAAATATTCACACCGCCAGCAATCGTCTTGATCGATGGAATCCACACATAACTGCGATGCGGTAGCGGGTCGTCGAGGCCACGGATCTCGATCACCTGATTTTCGAGTTGAATCACGTTACCATCCAACGCCTCGGGCAAGGGAACGCTCTTGGGGGCGTTGGCGCCCAGACGCGGACCCCAGATCTGCAGCTTGGTCTGCACGGTGGCTTGGATTTTCTTCAACGTCGGCGCCGTGGCCACGACCTTCACCTCCGGGAACACCTGCTTGAGGGTTTCGATGCCGAAGTAGAAGTCTGGATCGGCTTGGCTGATGTAGATGGTCTTAAGCGTCTTCTTGCTCTCAAGGACCATGGCGGCGATGCGCAGGGCATCGGCACGGGTGAAGCCGGTATCGAGCAGCACCGCGTCGGTCTGACCAGACACCAGCACGGCATTGACGTGGAAGCTGCCGCCATCGGCGTTATAGACCTGCAAAGACAGGGGCGATTGCGCCGCCGTTTGACCGGCACTTTCGGGTGCAACCACGCCCAAGCCGAAGCCGAGGGGAAAAAGGAAACGGGAGGGCGTCTTCATGGTGTCGTGAAATCGATTATTGAAATGCCGGAAACGATGACAGCACTCTACCAGTCACCTAAGAGCCCAACAAGAGGCGCGTTATTTCTCACCTGGTTACTTCGTGGTAACCATGGGGGCCGCCACATCTCATATCATTCATGCACGCTGAACGCCAATCCGACACCGGGGACATTAAAGATTGTCCGATTCGCAACGTGCTGGACCGCATCGGCGATCAATGGAGCCTCCTCGTGCTGCTGACCCTCGTGAACGGCACGCATCGATTCACCGAGCTTCAACGGGCGATTGGCAACATCTCGAAGCGGATGCTCGCAGAGACCCTGCGCAAGTTGGAACGCGACGGTTTCGTGAGTCGAAAAGTTTACCCATCCGTCCCGCCGAAAGTGGAATACCGGCTGTGTCCGCTTGGGGAATCACTGGCCGCCCAACTTCGTCCACTGGTGGACTGGGCCAACCGGAATCAAGACGAAGTGCGCAAGGCACGATCCGCCTATAAAGCGCCAGCAGCGATCGAGGCACTTTGAATAGGAGACGGGGCGGGGCGGTGGATTCGGAGAAGACGGAGGGTTCACCACGAAATACACGAAAGTCGGACGGGGTCGGAGCGGTGGTTTCTTTTCGTGTATTGGTGTGTTGGCCGACTGTCACTTCGTGCGAGACGTGGTGAAGAGATCGGGTGGCGCGTAGGTTGGCTCGAACCAGTAACTCTCCAGGAGATCACGCCATTGCGATTTTCGAATCGCACGATGGCCAGCAAAGTTTCGTGGGACCTGTGAAGGTTGCCACGTGAACCGGCAACCTAGCCCTGGGGGAAATTTAAGGATCTCGCCCCCAACGAGAAAAATGGTGCTCAGGAAGGGACTCGAACCCTTACGCCTTTCGGCACACGCCCCTCAAACGTGTGTGTCTACCAATTCCACCACCTGAGCATGTCTGACGGAGAGGAAGGCGGACTAAGATAAATCTTCCCAACCGTGTAAAGCCCCGAAATGCATTTTTCCTCATTCGGGAAACTGCTTGCTACTCCGTCCCCTGCGTGGACAGTCGGGTTGCGCATTTGCGCCCTCTTAGACCGCCTTCCGTAAAACACCTACGTGGGATTCATTCCCGCACCGCCTCCGCATGGACGAGACGCCTTCCAACGACAAACCGGCCAAGGATTTCAATAAAATCGACCTGGCCCAACTTCAAAGCTTCAGCTTTGGCACCCAATGGACTCAGGACAAAGGCGCCCCGTCGGGCAAATCCGACGGCGGTCGCGAGTCACGTCGCGACGATCGTCCGCGTCGCGAAGGACCGGGCAATTTTTCCAACGCTCCGCGCGACCGTCGCGGTTTCCGCAAGCCGGCCGGCCCGGACGCCGGTGGTGCTGCGCCTGCGGACGACAAAGGCGCACCCAGCGCGCCGCGCGAAGGCGGCTTTGAACCGCGTCGTGACGACCGCCCTCGCCGCGAAGGTGGCGGTCGCGGCGATTTCCATGGCGGCGGTGGTCCGCGTCGTGAAGGCGGTCCCCGTTTCGGTGGTCCGCGCGAAGGCGGCTTTGTCGCCGAACGCGATCGCGGCCCGTACATCAGCCCGTTTTTCAACGTCACTTTTTATCCCGAGGACACCGGCTTCGCCGCCCTCGCCAAAGTTATCCGCAGTTCCTGCCGCACCTACGAGCTCTTCGAGATCGCCCGGGTGATCATCGGCAAGAACGACCGCTTTGTCGCGGTGATCCAGCATAAGATCGCCGAGGGCGCTCCCGCCGATGCGGCCAAGCCCGTTCCGTTCGGCATCGCCGTGCCGGATGGCACGCCTTTCGAAAACGAAGCCGCCGCCATCGCCTACGTACTCGACAAACACCTGGGTCAGTTCTTCGACGTGGCCGAGGTCGAAATCGAGGCGCCCAAGGGCAATTTCCAGGTCGTAAACAAATGCACGGTCACCGGTGAGTTGCTCGGGCCGCCCAATTACCACCGTTATAACCAGATCGTTCAGCAGCATTTCGCCGCCAACATCCGTCTGCCGTTCGAGGTTTATCGCAACAAGATCGAGTCCGTCCGCGAGCCCGAGGCGATCGCGCAATGGCTGGAGAAGATGAAGAAGACCACGCGCTACACGTGGAAACTTTCGGCGCCGGCGGCTGCTCCCGTCGAAGGCGAAGCTGCTCCCGAAGCCGTGCCGGCGCCGTCCTTCGACACGATCGAAGAGGCCCGCCAGTACTTGCTCGCCACCGCGCGCGAAAAAGTCGTGCGCATCACGGACACCGTGCGTTTCCATGGCAAAAACTTGGAAACCCTGCCGCAGGGCGAACTCCGCCGCGCGCTTGAAGGCGCCTTGGAACGCCAGCGCCGCTTCCCGCTCGACACCGCCAACGCGCTGCGCGGCCGTCTGCGCCGCGAGGGTTTCACGATTTTCAAGAAAGGTTCGAAGGGCGTCAGTTACGTGTGCGCGGTGAAACGCAAATTCCGCATCCCCGGCCAGACGTTTGCCGACTCCATTGGCGCACTGATCGCCTTCATCGAGACGCATCCGATGATCAAGGCCAGCGAGCTGACGGAAAAGTTCCTCGGTTTTGCCGCCCCGGTCGCCGCCAAGCCCGCCGAGGGTGCGGCGCCTGAAGCCGCGCCGGCTCCGGCGCTCACCAGCGAGCAGCAAAGCAAGTTGAACCGGCTCAATGGCGACCTGCGCTGGCTCGTGTCCGAAGGCTACGTCACGGAATTCATCGACGGACGGCTCTTCGCTCCGCCTCCGGTGGTCGAGGCACGCAAGAAGGAGATCGAGGGCTCCGAGCACGATCCCGAAAACTTCCCGGAGGTGCCGGTGGCGGAAACGCCAGCGACTCCTCCCGCGGAGGAAACCGCGCCGGAATCCCCGGCGAGTTGAGATTTTCAAAGCCGTCCTTCGGGACGGCTTTTTTGTGGACTGATCAGGCGAAGCGTCCGGCGTCGGCTCCGGCGGCTGTATCGTCTCAGCGCAGTCGGACGGTGTGCTTTTCCTCCGGCGTGATGCCGAGGTCGAGGTGCAGGGCGTCCGCGGGAATCCACGCGGCGATTTTCTCCGGCCATTCCACCGCCAGACACCACGGGCTCGTGAGAAAATCATCGAGCATGAGGGCGTCGATCTGGTGGTCGTTTTCTAGGCGGTAGGCATCGAGATGGACGAGCGTGCGCGTCCCGCGGTAAAGCGTGAAGATGTTGAAAGTGGGGCTGGTCACGGGCGCCTCGATGCCGAAGCCGCGGGCGAGGCCTTGCACAAAGGTGGTCTTGCCCACGCCCAAGTCGCCGTGCAGGGCGAGGGTCGTATCGACCGGCAGCGCGGCGGCGAGTTCACGGGCGAGCGCGTGGGTTTCCTCGGCCGAGGCAGTGGTGACGCCGACGCGCAGTTTAGCGAAGATGCTCATAGCCGTGGAAGGCTTTCAGGTCGATGTCGCCAGCGGCGGGTTTGCGAGAGAACCGGCCGATTCGAGTGAGACGGGTTTTAAACTTTCTTTTCCAGGCGGCCTCGAATGCACCGAGGTCGGCGCGGGCGGAAACGGTGAAGAGCAGCTCGTAGTCTTCGCCATCCTCCAGCGCATGATGGAGCGGGGGACGTCCACTGCGGCGGGCGCATTGAAGGGCGGCCGGGCTGATCGGAATGCTCGCGCCCTCAAGGGCGGGGACGGTTCCGGCGGGGGCGAGCGCCTGAACGTCTTTGGCGAGGCCGTCGCTGAGATCGAGCAGGGAGCGCACTTCCCGGCGGGAGGCGAGCCATTTGCCCTCCGCAAGGCGCGGCGTGAAGCGATGGTGATGTCCCAGAATGCTGCCGCCGAGCGTGCCGGTGACATAAATCCAGTCACCAGCCGAGGCTCCGTGGCGCGTGAGCACGCGGGCGGAGGCCTCGCCGATGAGGGTGAGCGTCGCCACGAGTCCGCCGGTGTGCTGGGCGACATCGCCGCCGACGATGGGAACGCCATGGCGGCGGGCGGCGGCGGCGAGGCCGCGATAAAAATCGGCGAGCCAGCGCGTCCGCACGGTTGGATCGAGGGCGAGAGCGATGACGGCGGCGCGGGGGCGTCCGCCCATGGCGGCGATGTCACTGAGGTTGCGCTTGAGCAGCTTTTCCCCGGCGGCGCGCGCCGACACGGTGTCGTCGAAATGGTTTTGGTAGATCACCGGGTCCACCGTCACGAGTTGCCGACGGGACGAGGCGGGCAGCACGGCACAGTCGTCGCCGATGCCAAACGGGCTGGCGGGCGAGGCGTCGCCCAGCCAGCGGCGGATCGACGCGATGAGTTTCAGTTCGCCAAGGGCGGCGACGGACTCGGCTGGCTTGGGCGTGAAGGGATTCATGGTTTCACGCGGTCACTCCAGCGAGAATCAGCAGGAGGGTGTGCAGATTAAACAGGCCGTGCGCGACGATGGTCACGGCGATGCGGCCGGTGCGCTCGTAGGCGAGGGAGAACAGCACGCCGAGCAGAAACAGGGGGACGAAGGCCACGAGGTTGCCGTGAAGCGCGGCAAACAAGGCGGCCGGGACGGGCAATGCGATCCAGCGCGGTACTCGCGTGCGGAGGTAGCGAAAGAGACCGGCGCGAAAAATCAGCTCCTCGGTGAGCGGAGCGACCGCTACGGCAAGCACCGTGAGCACGGCCAGCCGGCCGGGGGAGTTGCCGGCCTTTTGAAAAATATCGACCAGCTCTTGCATGTCGGTGTTCAGGTGGAACACGTCGAGCACGGTTTTCCAGACGTTCGCCATCCAGGTGACGATAGGCAGCGCGATGAGGAAGGTGGCGACGCCGGCCAAAAGGGGAAAGCGCCTGCGCGGGGCGGGAGCAACCGGATCGGCGGTGACGGGGAAAGCGGAGTGTCGCAAAAAAAAGACCGGACCGAGGATGCCAGCCAGCATGCCCAATTGAAAAGCCGTGCCCAGGATCAGCTGCCGAAGATCGTCGTCACCGGACATGCCGGGAAAATGGCGGCCGAAACTGGTGACGATGAGCGGGAAAAACCAGGCGCCGACGAGGACGCACAGCGCCCTTTGGAAAAAAGTCGTGAGCGGCAGGTCCCATGAAGGCAGCGCCGGATGCTCGCGTTGGGCGCGGGTTTTTCCGCTGAACTGCACCCGCCAGAGCACGATCAAGCCGATCGCCCAAAGGCTGATCTCAACCGCGGTGATGAGCGCGGAGGTGGGCGTGAGCGAGGCGGGCATGAAGGCCTTTCACATCGCCCGGATCAGCGGGTGATGCGGCCGTCGGCGAACACCACGCGACCGTCCACGATGGTGGTCTTGACCCGGCCGCGGAGCGTCTGCCCATGCCACGGGCTGTTGCTGGATTTGCTGAAGCCGGCCTTGGCGTCGTAAACCCATTTTTCCTCGGGATCGAAGAGACAGACATCGGCGGCGGCGCCGGCGGCAAGGGTGCCGGCGTCGAGCTTTACGATCTGCGCCGGACGACGGGTGAGAAGGTCGATGACGTAGGCCAGCTTGAATTTGTTCTGGCGCACGAGCACATCGAGCGATACGGCGAGGGCGGTTTCGAGACCGAGGATGCCGTTGGGTGCATAATCGAACTCCTTGTCCTTCTCGTAATCGGTGTGCGGGGCGTGGTCGGTGGCGAGAATGTCGAGCGTGCCGTCGCGCAGGCCGGCGATGATTTCCAGGCGGTCCTCCTCGGTGCGGAGGGGCGGGTTCATCTTGAAATTCGTGTCGTAGGTTCCGAGCGCCTCGTCGGTGAGGGCGATGTGGTGGGGCGTGGCCTCGGCGGTGATGCGGACGCCGCGCTTCTTGGCGCGACGGATAATCTCCACGGAAAACTTCGAGGAGATGTGCTGAAGGTGGATGTGCGCGCCGGTGTACTCGGAGAGGATGGCGTTGCGCGCGACGATGAGGTCTTCGGCGGCGTTGGGCCAGCCGCGCAGGCCGAGGCGGGTGGAAACGGTGCCCTCGTTCATCACGGCGCCGACCGTCATGGAATGGTCCTGGCAGTGGTCCATGATGGGCAGGTCGAACATGCGCGCGTATTCGCAGGCGCGGCGCATGAGCTCGTTGCTTTGCACGCAGTCTCCGTCGTCGGTGATGGCGATGACGCCGGCGCGCTTGAGCGAGCCGATGGGGGCGAGCGCCTGGCCCTTCATGCCGACGGTGATGCAGCCGGTCGGGTAGATTTTGATGCAGGCGGTGCGGGCGATGGAATCCTTGATCTGCTGGATGGTGCCGGCGGTGTCGGCCACGGGGGCGGTGTTGGGCATGCACACCACGCTGGTAAATCCGCCGGCGGCGGCGGCGCGGGCGCCGGTCTCAATGGTTTCCTTATGCGTCTGGCCGGGCTCGCGCAGGTGGACGTGGATATCGACGAGGCCGGGGCAGGCGACGAGGCCGGTGGCATCGATTTTCTTCGCCTTCTTTTTGTCGGCCGCGGAGAGGGAGGAAACGATCCGGCCGTTGGCCATGAAGAGGTCGCCGACCTCGTCGCGTTTGCCGGCGGGGTCGATAATGCGGGCGTTGGAAATCCAGAGTGAGGGCATGGCGCTTAGATTATTCGGTGGACACGACCTGCTCGGGCTGGCCGCCGGCGCAGAGGTAGAGGACGGCCATGCGGATGGCGATGCCGTTGGTGACTTGCTCGAGGATCACGCTGCGGTTGCCGTCGGCGAGTTCGCTGTCGATCTCGACGCCGCGGTTGATGGGGCCCGGGTGCATGATGATGGCCTTGGGATCGAGCCAGCCGGCGCGAGTTTTGTTGAGTCCGAAGAGGCTGGTGTACTCGCCGAGCGAGGGGAACATGCCCGACGTCTGGCGTTCGTGCTGGATGCGCAGGAGCATGACGACCTCCGCGTCGGCCAGCGCGCTGCGCAGGTCGTGGGAAACGGTCACGCCGAGGGCGTTGAACCAACCGGGGACGAGGGTGGAGGGGCCGACGATGGTGACGTTGGCGCCGAGTTTGGTGAGGGCGTGGATGTTGGAGCGCGCCACGCGGCTGAAGAGAATGTCGCCGAGAATCACGACCTTGCGGCCCTTGAGGGAACCGAGGTGTTCGCGCATCGTGAAGGTGTCGAGCAGGCCCTGCGTGGGATGCTCGTGGGCACCGTCGCCGGCGTTGATCACGGGAATGCCGAGGATGTTGGAAAGATAGAGCGGGGACCCGGCGGCCGAGTGGCGGATGACGATCATGTCGGCCTGGAGGGCCTCGATGTTTTGCGCGGTGTCGCGCAGGGTCTCGCCCTTCGTCGTGGAGGAGCTGTTGCCGTCGAGGGAGATGACGTCGGCGCTGAGGCGCTTGGCGGCCATGTCGAAGGCCATGCGGGTGCGCGTGCTGGGCTCGAGGAAGAGGTTGACGATGGTCTTGCCGCGCAGGGCGGGGACCTTCTTCACGCTGCGTCCGAGGATCTTTTTGAACGCTGAGGCGGTGGCGTGGATTTGATGAATCTCCTCCACGGAGAGTTCTTCGATGGTGAGAAGATGGCGGCGGGTCCAGGGCATGGAAAAAAGAGGTCCGAAGTGTGAGGTTAGAGCCTGGGTTTGGCGGCGATGACTTCGACGAGGTCCCGGTCGAATTTGGCGGGGTCAAGTTTGACCACGACTTTGGAATCGAGGGAGGCGTCCATGGAGAGGCCGATGTAGTCGGCGGCAACAGGCAGGCGGCGTAGGCCGCGGTCGATGAGGATGGCGAGCTCGACCTTGGCGGGACGGCCGTGGTCGAAGAGTTCGTTGAGCGCGGCCTTGATGGTGCGGCCGGAGAAAAGAACGTCGTCCACCAGCACCACGTCGGCGCCGGTCACATCCACGGGAATAAGCGTGGGCGCGAATTCCTTGGGGATGGGATTGCGACCGATGTCGTCGCGGTGAAAAGAGATGTCGAGGATGCCGGGGCTGATGCGCAGGCCGGGGGCGAGCGACGCAAGCCGGAGGGCGAGACGGCGGGCGAGAACGATGCCGCCGTTCGCGATGCCGAGGAGAAGGATTTTGCCCTTGGGGCCGTGACGTTTGGCAATGGCCTGAGCGAGCCGGTCGATGGCGGCGTGAATCTCGTTGGCGGGAATGCGTTGCAGTGCGGACACGAAGGCTCGTTGTGCCGGGCGGGCGAGGGACGGACAAGCGGGAAATGCCGCGTTATCGCAGCCAGTCGGCAAGCTCGGCATCCGAAGCGAGCGTCCGGCCGAATTGATAATCGTGATTCAGGAGCCGGGCGTAGCCGATTTCCGCGAAGCGGCGGCAGTGCAGGAGGACCTTGGCTCGTTGGCCGGGGGCACGCACGAGCCGGCCAAGGGCTTGGTTCACCTTTTGCATGCCGGGGATCTGGTAAACGCGGCGAAACGCCTCTTCGCGGGAGTGGCCGGACAGGGCGGCGAGACGGGCTTTTTGGACGGCGTTGACCTCGGGAAGCGCCGGGCCGACGACCATGGCGTGGCTGATGCGGCCGCCGAGCACGTCGATGCCTTCGGCAAAGCTGCTGCCGAGCACCAGGAAGATCGCATCGGCGAACATCAACGATTCATCCACCCAGGCGGATTGCGCGGCAAGGTCGCTCAGCCGAGGCTGGAGGACGGCGCGCATCTCGGGATGCCGGTCGTGCAAGGCCTGTTCGACCGCCTCGGCATAGGCGTAGCTGGGAAAAAAAACTGCGACCGGTCCGCGGGCGGCGGCGTGCAACGTGGCGATGGTGGCGGCGGTGGTTGCGTAATACTGCGGCCGGCGTTGGTAGGTGGTGTCCACACGCACATCGTAGGCGATGTCGTAGACTTCGTCGCGCCACGGGGTGTGGGCGTTGACGGTGGTCAGGCTGGCGGGACGGATGTCGGGTGCGGACAAGGACGGCGCGGACGAAACGAGGCCGCAGGCCTCGGCAAACGCCTCGGCCGGTCCGGGCGTGGCGGTGGAAAAAATGACGCCGCCAAACGCGCGCAGGGCTTCACCGATGGCGGCGGAGGCGTCGAGACAGGTGGCGCGCAACTCGCCGGGCCGGGGCGACCAGAGGAGCTTTTGCAGGGAGTCATCGGCCAGCCATTCTTTGAAGGCGGGGATTTGCCAGAGCTGGTCCGAGATTTCCGGTCCGAGCGCGGCGTAGTCGGGCGGGGCGAGCATGAGTTGATCGGCGAGAACGCGCAGCGCATCGGCAAGGTCGTCTTCCTGATCCAAGGCGAGGGCATCGCAAACGGGAAGGGCGGCGAGTAGCGCGGTCCAGGATTCCCAAGCGCGCAACAGCGGGCCGGAAACGCGCAGGTGGTCGAGCTCGGCGAGAACCCGCTGGGCGGCGCCGCCCGTAAAGCCATGCGAGTAGGCGTCGGCCACACGGGCAGGGAGATTGTGCGCTTCGTCGAGCACGAGCAGGGTTTCGGCGGGATTGAAGCCGGGCTGGTCGAAGAAAAGACCGCGGTTGGCGGGTGCGAAGACGTAGTTGTAATCGCCCACCCACACATCCTGAAAGGCGAGCGCGGTGCGGGTGATTTCGTACGGACAGATCATCGCGTCGCGGCCGGCGGCGCGCAGGGCATCGAGATCACGGGCCTCGTTTTCGAACAGGTAAAAACGGGCGAGTCCGCTGCGTGCCCAACGCCGGTCGATGCCGTCGAGATAGGCGCAGCTCGCCCGCACGCAATGAAACGTGTGGTTCATGCAATGCTCGCGTTTGGGCCGCACATGCCACGCGCCGACTCCGTGCGCCGTTCCTTGGGCGGAATCGGCCGCCGACGCGGTCATGGCCTGGAGGGTGCGCATGACCTGAAGCTGGCCGGTGGATTTGCTGGTGAGATAAAGGAGGCGGGAATAGCGGCCGGCCTTCATCTGGCCGAGGGCGCATTCGAGCAGGACGCCGGTTTTTCCGAAGCCGGTGGGGGCGGTGAAAAGGACGGGGAGGTTTTGCGCAAGGGCGGCGGCGAGGTCGGCCTGGGTGGTCTGCTGGCCGTCGCGCAGTTCGCCGAATGCCGGACGAAAAACAAGGCCGCGCAGACGTTCGCGGGCCCGCCGGCGGAGATTGAGAAACTCGGTGACACGTTCGAGCTGGACGCGGAAGGGCGCCTCATCCGCGGACGTGAAGGCGATGGTCTGGCTGAGGCCGCTGCCGGCTTCGACGAAGACGAGTTCGCCGCGGATTTTTTCCGAAGGATCGGCCAGATGCCGGAGCGCGAGGTAAGTGGCGAGTTGCGCGAAGTAGGCGGGGTATTCCGCGCGCAGTTCCTCCTCCGGCAACGGCAGGGTGTGCAGAAGCGTCTTGATCTCGCGCAGGACGGCGGGCGACGCGGCGGTGGCGGGGAGGAATTGGTCGATCCGGCCGGTGAGGGTGAGCGTCCAGCCGGCGTGAAAAACGCGCCCGGTGACGGGAATTTCAAAGGAGGCTCCGGGCGTGGCGGCACCAGTGGCGGTGCGCAGTTCCTGATGCCAGCGCGTGCCGAGCTGGGCGCGCCAGAGTCCTGAAGATCCGTCGCCCGCTTCGCGCGGCCCGATCGTGAACCCGGAGAATTCGCCGATGCTCAGGCTGGCGGTGCGGTGTTCGAGATCGAAGTCCATGAAGGCGGGGGCTCACAAGATACACGAAACGGAGGAAATGAAAGCCGCGGGGTGAAACGTTGGTCCGTTTTATTTCACGGCGCTCGTGCGAAACCGTCCTGCGGTTGGATCAGTCGAGATGGATGTCCGTGTATCGCCGAAGATAATCCTCCAGACGATGGAGGAGGCGGACGGCGTCGGTGGGCGCGACGGTTTGCGCGGCGAGCGGCTGGTTGATGAGCGCGGCGGCGAGCGGGCGGTCTTCGGCCGGGAGGGCAGGGAACCAAGCTTGCTTCAACGGATAACCTTCGTCGCGGGCGAAGGCATAAAGGCTTTTCAGGTAAACGGTGTCGGGCGACGCGCCCGAGGCGAAGGCGGCGAAGACGGTGCGCAACAGGGCGTGGACCGTCGCGCGGCTTTCCTCGGCGACGGGGTTGCGGGCGACCAGGGTGGCGAAGGCGGAGGCGCGCACGAGCGCCTCGTAGTTGCGGCCGATGCCGGTGTGGCGGACGAGGAGGCGGGACTCCTTCACGAACCAGGCGTCGCCTTGAGGCGCGCCTTCAAGCAGGAGGGAAACCTCGTCGAAAAGATCGGGGACGATGACGGCGGACGCGGCTTTGGCGGGAAGCCGCTGCACAATGCGGAGCGCGCCGTGGCTTGGGGAAAATGCCGTGAACGTTTGAAACGCATCGGCCGGCGGCCGCTCCATCAGGATGATCGCGTCGGTCGTGAGCGAAGGGCCGGGCATCGCGGAAGTGAAAACGACAGGGGGCCCGCCGCTTACTTTTTCAGGCTGAAGCGCGGAGTGCCGCCGGCTTTGCGGAGGATCGTCATGGCACGGGCTTCGGCGGCGCGCATTTTGCGTTTTTTGGCGGGCCGAAGGTCGTCGTAGCCGGCGAGATGCAGCCAGCCATGGACGACGTAGAGAGTGAGCTCTTCGCTGAAGTCCTTGCGATGGGCGGTGGCGAAGGTACGGGCGGTGTCGGCGGAAACGCAGATTTCTCCGGCGACGCCCATCAGCGGGGCGCCTTCGAAGGTGATCACATCGGTCGTGGTCGGATCGGCGAGGAAGTCGCCGTGGAGTCGGGCGAGCTTCGCGTCGGTGAGAAAGGCGAGCGAGAGTTCGCCGTCGGGGCAACCGCCTTGGAATTTGGCGCGATGCTGGTCGAGGGTGTGCACGACAGAAGCGACGGCATCCTTGTCGAAACGGAGGCGGGGATGGGCGTTGAGGATGGCGATTTCGCGAAGAGGGAGCATGTCGGAAACGGAGGAGGCGGGGATCGGTCAGGAACGGGACGGGGTTTTTCCGTCCTCGGACTTCTGGCCGCGCTCCGGTGCGGTCTCGGCGGCCGGGTAGGCGACGCGGCTGTGGAGCATGTTGAGCAGGGTGAAGGTGAAGCTGGTCTTGATTTTGTTCAACTCCTCCAGCGTGACGGGCGCCTCGTCGAGCTGTCCGTCCTCCATGCGATCGTGGAAAATCTGGTCGATGATTTCGCCCAGGTGTTGGGGCGTGGCCTTGCGCACGGAGCGGGAGGCGGCCTCGACGGCATCGGCGAGGTGAATGATGGCGCTTTCCTTGAACTGCGGCTTGGGGCCGTCGTAACGGTAGGTTGTCTCGCTCACCGGAACGGGCTCGAGGCCGGGGGGAGCGGGCGCGAACGGATCCTTGGAGGCGGGGAACGGCGTGCGGCTGCCGGAGGCGGAGATGGGCACACGGGTATCCTGGATCGCGCGTTGGTAGAAATAGCGGATGAGGCTGGTGCCGTGGTGCTGCTGGATGACGTCGATCACGGCGCGGGGAAGCTTGTGCTTGAGGGCGAGATCGACGCCGTCCTTGACGTGGCTCTTGATGATGAGCGCGGAGAGCGAGGGATTGTTGTCGTCGTGCGGGTTGATCCCGTCGTGCTGGTTCTCGGTGAAGTACTCGGGTTTGGCGGCCTTGCCGATGTCGTGAAAAAGCGCGCAGACGCGGGCGAGCAGCGGATTGGCGTCGATGGCGCTGGCGGCGTTTTCCGAAAGCTGGGCGACGACGAGCGAGTGGTGATAGGTGCCGGGCGCCTCCATCTGCATGAGGCGAAGGAGCGGGTGGTTGTAATCGGTGAGCTCCAGCAGAGTGATGTCGGTGGTGCGCTTGAAAAGCCCCTCGAGGATCGGAAGCAGCCCGGCCACGCCGACGCCGGTGAGCAGGCCGGTGAGCAGGCCGGCGCCCATGTGATTGAGGATGGTGGCAAACTCCAGGCGATCGACCACGCCGATGAGCAGTGCGAACAGTGCCACGGTCAGACCGGCGAGTACGGAGGCGCGGACGACGTTGCCGCGTTTGCGCGTGTGGCGGCTGCAATAAATCGCCACGACCGAGGCGAGAAAGGTGAGCACGAGCAGGTCGAGGCGGTTGCCGTAGATGACGCTGGTGAAAATGGAGATGAACAGCGCCATGAAAATGGCGGAGCCGGCGTCGATGAGGATGGCCACGATCAGCGGCGCGATCGCGGTGGGCGCGAGAAAGGGGAGCAGCGAGGCCGTCTGTGAATGAGTGATGAAGAAAGGCAGGCTGCTCAACGCATAGGTGAGGCGCACCAAGGCGAGATTGAGGATCACCACCAGGGCAAGCAGACCGAGGCGGCCGTTGCTGTGGAGCGTTTCGCGATCCTCCAGCCGGATGTAGAGCAGGCTGGCGAGGACCATCGCGAGCACGAGCAGGATGCGGCCAAAGAGCTGCAGGCCCTCGTCGCGAGCGATGTCGCCGCGGTCGAGTAGGAATTCGCGCTGAGCGACGAGCATTTCGTACTGCTCGGGAGTGACGCGCGTGCCCGGCTCGATGATGGTCTGGCCGCGCTCGACCGAAACCACAACGGGCTTGAGTTCGCGCAGGGCTTCGTCCTGCAGGCGGAGGGTGGCGTCGCGGTCGAAGATCAGGTTGGGCGTGAGGCCGTTTCTGAACAGCCGGAAGAGCAGGGCGGAGAGATTCCGGTCGGCGGTTTCGGCGGACAGGGTGATGCGCAAAAACGTCAGGGCCTGTTCCAGCGACGCGGCGGAGCGCTGGACAACCTCGCCGTCGTCGCGCGTGATTTGATAAACGGTGATCCGGCTGGGATCGGTGCCGACGCCGAAGGCGCGGCCGTCATGGACGCCTTCGCTGTAAATTTCGCGCAGGATTCGCAGGCCGGCGTCGACCAGTGCGGAGCGAGTGGGCGCATCGCCCGCGAGGAAAAGAGCGCTGATATCCTCGCCGCTGACGTGGTAGGGACCGCTGGCGTTGAAATGATCCACGAGGGCGGCAAAGTCCTCTTTGCGTTTGCCGGCGAAGGGGGAGTTGGCAGGGTGGGTGTGTTCGAAGGACTCCAAATCGACGAGCAGCTCGTGGAGGTGCGCGTCGAATTGTTGCAACGATTCGAAATCCAGGCGGTACACCGGGGGTACGCGGTCGCGCATCTGTTCACGGGCGAAGCGGGTTTTTTCCTCGCTCACGTAGGTGAAAGGGGCGCTGGCCGTGATCCGCAGGCTGGCAAGCTGGTTGGGCAGCACGGGCAGGTTCACCGTCGAGACGCCGACGAAGGAGATGAACACGATGGCCGTGATCGTGGCCACGAAGATCAGCAGCGTGATGACGCGGCTGGTTTCGAGAAACTCCACGGTGCCGGAGACCGCAGCGGTCTTGCGGGTGCGCGGTTTTTCGTGCCGGAGGAGATTTTGCAGAAGGCGCAGCATCGGTTAACGGCTTGCCCCGCCGTCGTCGGGAGCGATGGGGTTTTTATAACGTTCGTAGGCTTCGATAATCTTGAGCACGAGAGGATGGCGCACGACGTCGTTCCCACTGAACTGGTGAAAGGCGATACCCGGCACGTCGCGGAGGATGCCTTGGACTTCGAGCAGGCCGGACTGTTTGGAGCGCGGCAGGTCGATCTGGGTGACGTCGCCGGTCACGACCATGCGCGCGTCCTCGCCGAGGCGGGTGAGAAACATCATCATCTGCTCCGGCGTGGTGTTCTGCGCCTCGTCGAGGACAATGAAGGAGCGCGACAGGGTGCGGCCGCGCATGTAGGCGAGCGGAGCGATCTCGATGATACCCTTCTCCGTGAAGCGGGTGATGTCCTCCGGGTCGAGCATGTCGTTCATCGCGTCGTAGAGCGGACGCAGATACGGCAGAATTTTTTCGCGCAAATCGCCGGGAAGAAACCCCAGGGTTTCGCCGGCCTCGACCGCGGGACGGGTGAGGATGATGCGCTCGACCTGGTTCTTGAGCAGGGCGGAAATGGCCGCGGCCATCGCGAGATAGGTTTTGCCGGTGCCGGCCGGACCGATGCCGAAAACGAGCGGGTGCTTCTGGATCGACTGCAGGTAAAGTTTTTGACCGAGGGTTTTCGGGACGATGGTCTTGCGGTTGGTCGCGATGACGAGCGGCTGTCCGAATAATTCGCGCAACTGGTCGTCCTCACCGCGCGCGATCATTTCCACGAAGCGCGTGAGATCGGGCGTGCGGATGGACATGCCCTGGCTGCGCGCCTCGTTGAGAAAGCCGAAGAGGGCCTCGATCCGGCCGATGGCGGTCTCGGGGCCATCGATTTTAAGCCAGTCCTCGCGCGTGACGAGACTCACGCCCAGATGTCTTTCGATGGAGGCGAGATTTTCCTCCCGGCCGGCGTAGAGCAGGTGGAGGTGGCGGGCGGAAGGGAAGTGGAGGGTCTTGGTCGCCATGCGGGCCTTTAACGAAGGCGGGCGGAAGTCGGGATCACGTTCGTCATTGGCCGGCGGCTTTCGCCATTTGGGCGGCCTCGCCGCTGAGCCGCTCCCAGGTCGCTTCGAGAGCCTGCGGAAGGATGCGCGTCTGGCCGAGCACGGGCATGAAGTTGTTGTCGCCGTTCCAGCGCGGCACGATGTGGCCGTGCAGATGCGGGATGCTGCCGCCGGCGGCGGAGCCGAGATTGAAACCGAGATTGAAGCCGTCGGGCCTCATGGTGGTGCGCAGGAGTTTTTTGCCGAAGGTGAGGATTTGAAAAAGATCGGCGCTTTCCGCCGGCGTCAGTTCCTCGATGTCGGTCACCTCGCGAAAAGGAATCACGAGGAGGTGCCCCGGATTGTACGGGAAGCGGTTGAGCATGAGGTAGGAGGACGCCGTGCGATGCACGATGAGCGCCGCGCGATCGTCGCCCGAAGCGGGCAACTCGGTGAAGGGGCGTTGGAGATGGGGCATGCGCGGTGCCTCGATGTATTCCATGCGCCAGTAGGGATGGAGCTGCGACGTGTTCAAAGGTCGGGGAGCTAAAAGTCTGCCGGCGGCAAAGTCAAAGCCCCCGGTGGCCGCAAAGCCGGGCCGCAGTTTGAAATTGTCGGAGGCGCTTTATATAGCGATGAATCTGGGTTCCTTTTCCTTATGCATACTTTCCCGCCTCCCCTGCGTCGTCGTGTTGTCGTCACCGGTCTTGGGGCCGTTACCCCGCTGGGTTTGAACGCCACCGACACCTGGGCCGGTCTCGTCGCCGGACGTTCGGGCATCAGCCGGCTGACGCGCTTCGACCCCACTGGCTGTACCGCGCAAATCGCAGGCGAGGTGAAGGGATTCGAGCCAACGCGGGCGTTGCCCGCCGCGCTGCATCCCCGCGGCCCCGGCGGCGAACCGCTCACGGCGGCGTTTTCGCCCAAGGACGCGAAGAAGTTCGGCCGCTTCACGCACTTGGGCGCGGCCGCGGCGGTGGAAGCCTACGCCGATTCCGGCCTCGATGCCTGTCGCACCACGCTCGATCCGAATCGCATGGGGGTGAACCTCGGCGTGGGCATGGGCGGCCTGCCGGAAGTCGAGGCCATGCACGACACGTTCAAGGCGGGCGGCTTTCGCAAGATCTCCCCATTTTACATCATTCAGGTCGCGCCCAACCTGCTCGCCGGCCAAGTGAGCCTGCTGCTCGATTTCCGTGGCCCGAACATGGCGGTCGCCTCGGCCTGCGCCACGAGCGGTCACTCCCTCGGCGAAGCCGCCGCGACCATCGCGCGCGGCGATGCCGAAGTCATGATCGCGGGCGGGACTGAATCGGCGGTGACTCCGCTGGTGATAGGTGCGTTCGCGCAGATGCGCGCGCTTTCCACGCGCAACGACGAACCGGAAAAGGCGTCGCGCCCGTATGACGCGGCGCGCGACGGCTTCGTGCTCTCGGAAGGCGCGGTGGTTTTTGTGCTGGAGGAGCGCGAGCATGCGCTGAAACGCGGCGCCCGCATCTATGCCGAGTTGTACGGCTACGGCGCTTCGGCCGACGCCTATCATCTTTCGTCCCTCGCTCCCGGTGCGGAGGGTTCGCAACGTTCCATGCGGGCCGCGCTGGCCTCGGCGGGGATGTCTCCGGACGAGATCGATTACGTTTCGGCCCACGCCACGTCCACGCCCGGCGGCGACGGCGAGGAATCGGCGGCGATCGCGGCGGTGTTCGCCGCCAACAAGGCGACGCTGCACGTGAGCGGCGTGAAATCGATGACCGGCCACCTGCTCGGCGGCGCCGGCGCGATGGGGGCGTTTGCCGCAGTGCTGGCGATCCGCGACGGCATCGTGCCGCCCACCATCAATCTTGAAAATCTCGATCCGGCCATCGCCGAGCTCGGGCTCAACGTCACGCCCAATGTCGCGGTCAAGAAACCGGTGCGCGCGGCGCTCGCCAACTGCTTCGGCTTTGGCGGTACTAACTGCTCGCTGGTCTTCGGCGCGACGGGCGTTTGAACCATGGATCGCCGTCTTTTCTGGTTTTTCGGACTGCTCGCCCCGGTGGCGGCGTGGTCGTGGATTGCGCCGCATGACCGGTTTACCTGGTGGCTGGAGGCCGCGCCCGCCGTCGCGGGCACGGTGTTGCTTTTCATCCTGAGAAAAAGGTTTCCGCTCTCAACCCTGCTGCTCGTGCTGGTGGGCCTGCATTGCGTGGTGCTGCTGGTGGGCGCGCACTACACCTACGCGCGCGTGCCGCTGTTCGACTGGATTCGCGATGTCATGGGCGGAACGCGCAACGACTACGACAAGCTTGGCCATTTCACGCAGGGGCTGGTGCCGGCGATTCTCGCGCGCGAAATCCTGCTGCGCACGTCTCCGCTGCGCGATCGCGGCGACGGCCGCCCTAGCCGCTGGCTGGGATTTCTGGTCGTCTGCGTTTGCCTGGCCTTCAGCGCGTTTTATGAACTGGTCGAGTGGCTCACGGCGATCACGCAGGGCGGCGCGGCGGACGACTTTCTCGGCACGCAAGGCGATGTGTGGGACACACAGGAGGACATGGCCTGGGCGCTCATCGGCGCGGTGGTTGCCATGTTGGGATTGGCCCGCCTGCATAACCGTTCGCTTGCGAAAGTGCTGGCCGCACGCTGACGGATCGGGCAATTCCCCTGCTCACCCATGTCTACCCTTTGGAAAAAATGGACGGCGACCGTGCCGGCGCCGTTTTTAACCGCGCTTTTGCTGGCGGCCGGCTTCATGGGATTCGTCGCCTGGGACCAGTCGCATTGGTGGAGCACCAAAGAGGACTACGGCTTCGGCTGGCTCGTGCCGGCCTTCGTCGGGTTTGTGGTGTACGACCGCTGGCCGCGCATCGTGGCGGCATTGCGGGCTTGCGAGATGCCGGGCAGTCCGCGGGCCTCGAGAAGCGCGGGCGGCTTGCTGGCGACTTTGGTTTACGGGGCGCTCACCGGCGGCGCGCTTCTTTTTCTCGTAGGCGCGCTCTACCGCGCCGGCGCGGGTTCGTCCTATCCCGGCACGCTGGCGATTTCACTGGGCACGGGAACGCTGCTGCTGCCGTTGCTGCTGCTCAACGCCCCCGAGACGTCTGCGGCCTCGGCGTCGAGTGTGCTTGGCGATGCACGCGTGAAGCTCATCGGGCTCTTTGTTTTTCCCGCGCTGGTCTGGCTAGTCTCGGCGCCGATGGTCTCCGTCGTCGAGGGCAACCTGAGCCTTTTCATGCTCAACCGGGTGACCTCGGTGGTATTCTTTGTTTTCGACACCCTGGGTCTGGAAATCGAACAACACGGCAATGTGCTGTGGTTGAAGGAAGTGATGCCGGGGCATCCCAACCAAGTTGGCGTGGCGGACGCGTGCTCGGGCATCCGCTCGTTCACGGCCTGCCTGTTCGCGGGGTCGTTTCTCGCCGCCGTTTTTCTGGATAAGCTTTGGAAGAAAATCGCGCTGGTCTCCTCGGCGATCGTTTTTGCCTTTATCATGAATCTCGCGCGCGGCCTGTTTCTGACGAGCTGGGCCTATGCGTATGGCAATGAGGCGATGGAAGGACGGGTGCATGACATCGCGGGGTATTCCGTGCTGGGACTGACCGTGGTCGGACTCCTGTCCCTGCTGCCGCTGTTCTCTCTCGAGTTCGTGCACGACGAAGACGATGGCGGAGATAAGGACGAGGAAACATGATCTGGCTCTATCGTCTTCTTTTTCCGCCGGTGATGGTGCTGGCCGCGCCATATTACCTGTTGCGCATGCGCCGTCGTGGCGGGTATCGGAGCAACTTTTCCCAGCGCTTTGGGGCCACACCGGCTTTGCCGGCCAAACGCCCCGGAGTGAAACGCGTGTGGCTGCAGGCGGTGAGCGTGGGTGAAATGCTGGCGATCGCGCCGCTGCTGGAAGGTCTGCGCGCCGATCCGGCGGTGGAGGTCTATCTCACGACCACGACCAGCACCGGCTACGCGCTTGCCTGCGAACGGTACGCGGCGCTGACGGCGGGCATCGCCTATTTTCCCATCGATGGATGGCCGTTTTCGCGGCGGGCCTGGAGTCGTATCGCTCCGGATCTGGTGATTCTTACCGAAGGCGAGCGCTGGCCTGAGCATATTCACCAAGCGGCAACGCGCGGCATTCCGGTGCTGGCGGTGAACGCGCGGCTTTCGGATCGAAGCTTTAATCGCATGCGGCGCTTTCGCGGGCTGGTCGGTGCGCTGCTGGGCGGCGTCACGCGCGTGCTGGCGGGTTCGGCGCTCGACGCAGAGCGCTTTCGGTCGCTGGGCTTTCCCGCGGAGCGCATTATCACGACGGGCAACATCAAGCTGGATGTGACCATTCCGGCAATCAGCGAGGCGGAAAAATCCGCGCTGCGCCAGGAGCTGGGATTGGGCGACGCGCCTGTGTTGCTGGGCTCATCCACCTGGCCGGACGAGGAGGCGGCGATGCTGAAGGTTTATCAAGCGTTGCGGAGCGAGGGGCAGGCAGTGCGGCTGCTCCTGGTTCCGCGCCATGCCGAACGGCGCGCCGAAATCGAGACGCTGCTCAAGGGAGCCGGGGTGAGTTACCATTTTCGTTCGCGCGGTGCGGCCTCGGCTCCGGTCGAGGTGGCGGTGGGCGACACGACGGGCGAACTGCGCCGGCTCACGCAGCTGGCGCAGGTGGTTTTTGTGGGCAAGAGCCTGCCGCCGCATCACGAAGGCCAGACGCCGGTCGAGGCGGCCGTGCTGGGCAAGCCGGTGGTGTTCGGTCCGGCCCTGTCGAATTTCCGGGCGATCGCACGCGAGCTGCGGGAAACGGGGGCCGCGCGCTCCGTCGCCAATGCCGGCGAATTGGCCGCCGTGGTGAAAGAGCTGTGGACTGACGCCGCGGCGAGGGCGCGCATGGCGGCGGCGGCGCAGGCCTGGCACCTGGCCAATCAGGGCGCGGTGGCGCGTACGCTGGCCGTAATCCGCGCGGAACTCGCCGGTTAAGCGGCGGGTGGTGTCGGCGGCACGGCGGCCGTGTGCGCGGCGCCGCGCGAGGACCGTTTCGGATCATAGAGCCGCAACTGGTGCTGGCGCTGATCGTAGCTGATGATTTCGGAATGCCGCCCCCAGGCGAGCAGGGTGCGGAAAAGTTGCTTGGGCTTTTCGTGCGGCAGCGCGGCCTGAAGTTCGCGGAGAAGCTCCTCTTCCGCGAGTGTTTGGTTTTCTTGCACGCGAATGAGGCGGACGAGCAGATCGAAAATTTTCAGCTTCAACAGCTGCTCGCGCACGAGTTTCTTTTGTTCGGTGGTGGACGCGCCGACCGTCTGCCGTCCGAGGTCGGTCATGACGACGTCCTGGCCCGGGGTGGCGACGAAGCCGAGGAGCTCGGCGGCCTTGATCACGCGGACAACCGCGCCGAACTCGCGGCCAAAACGTTCGGCGAGGTCGAACACATCGCAGGGTTCGTCGCCGAGGAGGGTGAGCAGGCCGAGCACTTCGCCGGGCGTGACGTAGGGCAGGCTGACGGGCGCGATGCGTCGGCGTGAGGCGTCGACCTTGGTCACGACCTTGCCGGGGTCGGCGCAGACGGTGTCGGGGAGATTCGTGTGGGTGAGGATGCCGTGGAGCGTCTCGACCGCGGCGCGAAAGGCGGGAGCGTCGGGGTCGCGGGGGTAGGGCAGCGTGTTGGGCACGATCTGCGCGATACGGCCGGGTTGTGCGGCGAGCACGACGATGCGCGTGGCGAGAAAGACGGCCTCGGAGATGTTGTGGGTGACGAAGACCATCGTGCGCAGCGGGTGATCGGGGGAGGCGAGCAGGCGGCCGATCTCGTTGCGCAGAGTCTCGGCGGTGAGCACGTCGAGCGCGCTGAAAGGCTCGTCCATGCACAGGACCTCGGGCTGGGCGATGAGTGCGCGAGCGATGCCGACACGTTGTTTCATGCCGCCGGAAAGTTCGCGCGGATAGGAGTATTCGTAGGCACCGAGACCGACCGTGGAGAGCACGGTTTCGAGGCGCGCCTGCTGCTCGGCAGGGGGGAGATGCTCGATCGGAAGCAGGATGTTGCCGCGCACGGTCAGCCAGGGAAACAGCGCGAAATTCTGGAACACCATCGCGACGCCGGGGGAAACTCCGTGGAGCGGCTGGCCGCGGTAGCCGACTTCGCCGCGGGTGGGTTGGACGAGGCCGGATAGCACGCGGATGAGCGTGGACTTGCCGCAGCCGGAGGGGCCGAGGAGCGCGACGACGTCGTTTTCGGAGACGGTCAGGCTGATGTCCGACAGCACGAGATCGTGTTCATGCCCATGGGAGGCATATTCGTGGCAGACGTGCTTGATGTCGATCAGAGGAGAAGGCGCGTTCATGGCTCAGGTGCCGAAGCGGCAGCGTTCGTTGGCGAGGGCTTGAAGTTTTTTCCAGACGGTGCGGTTGATGCCAACCACGATCACGGCCATGATCAGCACGGCCGCGGTGAGCTTGGGAAAGTTGCCGGAATCCGTCGCCTGGCTGATGAGCGCGCCGAGGCCGGTGGCTTGATAGAGCTTGTTTCCGGCGTGGACGTACTCGGAGACGATGGTGGCGTTCCACGCGCCGCCGGCGGCGGTGATCCAGCCGGTGACCAGGCCGGGCGCGACCGCGGGGAGCAGGTAGCGCCACCACCGGCGCCAACCGTCGAGGCGGAGGATGGCGGCGCAGCTGCGAAGATCGTTGGGAATTGCCGAAGCGGCCGCGGCGACGTTGAAGAGAATGTACCACTGCGTCCCGAGCATGATGAGCGGGATCGAGCCCCATTCGAGCGAGCCGCCCATCGCGATCACTAGCGCGAGGATCCACGGGTAAATCATCGGCGCAGGAAAGGACGCGGCGAACTGGATAAATGGCTGAAGCCGGCTCGACAGCTTGGGGTTCAGTCCGATGCCGATGCCGGCGGGCAACGTCCAGAGCGTGCCCAACGCCACGGCGGCGAACACGCGACCGAAGGAAATCGCGGAATCGACGCCGATCTCCCGCCAGTCCGAGGCCCTGACGTGGGTCAGTAGCATTACCAGCCGCACAAAGCCGACAGCCAGGACCATGAGCACGATTCCCAAAAAACAACGATAGACCCAGCGCCCGAATCCGGCCCGAGTCGGTTTTGCGGAAGAGGTTAGCGCGGCGGCTTCGGCGTGCGGCGCATTCTTGGGCTGCACCAGCCGCGCGCTGATGCGGCCTAAGAATTGGGCTAGTCGTTGCATGGCCCGCGAACGGGCGAGCCATAGGCTCAGCCGCGACTGCGGCGGTTGCGCGCCGGCGAAGTCGTCGAGGTTGAACTTTCGCGACCATTGCAAAAGCGGCCACCACACCAGCCGGTCCACCGCCACGATCACGCACCCCATGGCGATCACGCCACAAATCTGGGCGCGCACGTCGCCCGCGGCGATGGCCGCGCTCATGTAGGAGCCGATGCCCGGCACGCGAAAATCTTGGGTGCCGAGCTGAAACGACTCCGTGATGCTCAGGAAAAACCAGCCGCCCGCCATCGAGACCATGCTGTTGTAGATCAGGCCCTGCACCCCGACGGGAAGTTCGACTTTCCAGAAACGCCGCCACCAGCCGAGGTCGTACAACCGGGAGAGGGAGCGGAAATCGGGCGGCATGCCGCGCAACGAATCATAGTAGCTGAAGGTCATGTTCCAGACCTGCCCCGTGAAAATCATGAGCACGCAGGCCAGCTCCAGCCCGACATTGCTGTTGGGGAAAAGTCCGACCAGTGCGAGGACGAGGCCGGGCAGGAAGCCGAGCACCGGAATGCTTTGCAGCACGTCGAGCGCGGGCAGGATAAACCGCCGCGCCCGCGTGTCGTAAAACGCCCAGGACGCCACGAGCAACGTGAACAGCAGCGAGAAAAAATAGGCGATCCAGCCGCGGGCGAAGGAAAAGAGCGCGTAGGCCGGCAGCGATGACGGTGACAGGTCGATCTCCACTTTCGTGTGCAATGGCTGCCGCCATTCGCCGATCACGTGGGCCGTGCCAAACACCAGCGAGATCAGTCCCGCCAGCACGACGGCGTCCACCAGCGGATTCGCTCGGCGGGACGTCGGGTTGGCTTGGGTGATGGACATGGGGCAGGTGAACGCTGCGGGCAAAATGCGACAAGCGAGAAAGTGATTTTGTGCCCGTCCAACACGTTTGAATTCACCTGATTGTAATTAAGGATTGCCCACAGCGCGGCGCGGCCTACGGTCCGGCCTTTTACGCTGGATGCAAACGCACGGGCCGAAACGAGTTTATACTCCGCAGTCGCTTGAATTCTGGTTCGGTAAACTCGAACACGACTGGGAGCGCCATTTCAACGAGGCGCAACTGCAGGAAGGTCACCGCATCTATCGCGACGGCGAAGTCCGTGAGCTGGAACTGACCGCCTCCGACGCAATCGTTCATCGTCGTGTCGATAAAAAGGACGAATACGCCGTCATCGAATGGAAGGAAGACGGCGTGGCGGTGCGCTCCTCCTCGACCGATCTCGACCTCGCCCATGCGTTGGCGGTGGCCGGCTTGCATGAGATTGAGGAACTCGTGGCCGACGAAATCTCGCCGTTGCCCGATCCCATGGCTGTCGCCCCGATCGAAACCGCCGCCTCCGCTCCGGCGGCAAGCAACGGCCATGCGAACGGACAGGCCCGCGCCGCGCGTTCACTAATCCCGCGCCGCACGCCCGCCGGGGCCGCTGCCCGGGCCGTCTCGCGTCCGCTGATCCTTGTTTTCAAAACCACGGCCGACGGCCTCACCTTCCAGGCGCACTGGGTGAACACCGACAAAAAGCGCGTCCCGGCCCTCGGTCAGGCGGCGCAGGCCGCCGGTCACGGCCACGCGACCGTGAGTTCAAGCGAGCGCGCAAAGCTGATCGGCCTCGCGGCTTACGCGAGGAAGGCCCACTTCACGTATTTTCAGCAAACCGGGCTTTATGTGCTTGGTTCGGTTGTCGAAGTGCCCAACTTCCTGCGCGTCACCCTGCCGGCGTGGAAAAAGCTGTTTGCGGTGGAGCTCGACGCCCAGGCCGCCGCCTTGCTGCAGGGCACCAAGGAGATTTCCGTCGAGGCCGTGGCCCAGCGCCGCAGCGACGGCCAAGGACTCGACCTGCGCTGGATTTTCAAGGCCGGCGAACGCCTCCTCACCGACGCCGAGGTCGCGATCCTCACGAAGCGCGGCACCTCGCCGGTCATCATTCCCAGCATCGGCATTGTCTCCCTGCCGACCGACCGGCTCGACACGATCAAATCCTGGCAACGCAACATCGCCGAGACGCATGCAGCCGGGGCGATTTCGCCTTATCTCATTTTCTCCCTCTACAGCGATACGCGTTTCAAGCTGACGCTTTCGCCCGAGCTCGAAGCGTGGCGTCAGAGCGTGCTGACGGCCACCGCGAGCACGCCTTCGCTGCCCGAGCTGCTGCGTCCGTACCAACGCCGTGGCGTCGAGTGGATGCACCACCTGTGCGATGTGGGATGCCATGGCCTGCTCGCCGACGAGATGGGCCTGGGCAAGACCCTGCAGGTGCTCACGCTGCTGGCTGCTCGGCCCGAGACCGGTCGTTCCAGCGTGATCGTGTGTCCGGCCAGCGTCGTGCCGGTGTGGCGCGAGGAGATCGCGCGCTTTTATCCGCATCTCGCGGTCGAAGTGCTCAAGACCGGCAACGATTTTTCCTTGCGCAAGGATCCGGTCATCTGGCTCGCGAGCTATACCCAGCTCCGCAAGCACCGCGCGCTCCTCGACCAGCATGAGTTCGGCTATGCGGTGCTCGACGAGGGCCAATTCATCAAAAACCCCGACGCGAAGGTTACCCAGACCTGCTTCGCTCTCCGAGCCCGGCATCGCATTGTGCTCACCGGCACGCCGCTGGAAAACCGGCAGCTCGATCTCTGGTCGATCTTCCGTTACCTGCTGCCGGGCCTGCTGGGCTCGCGCGCGGCTTTCGAAGCTTCGCTCAACACCGACCGCGCCGGCACGCTGGAGCGTCTCCGCGCGCAACTCGCTCCGTTCATCCTGCGTCGTACGAAAAACGAGGTTGCCACGGAACTCCCGCCCAAGGTCGAGATGGACCTGCTTTGCCCGCTCACCGACGTGCAACGCACCGAATACGCGCGCATCTGCTCCGAGGGCCTGAACCGTCTGGGCGACGACGTGGGCACGGCCATGAAGGAGAAGTCCTTCGGTTTTCTCGCCCTCCTCACCCGCCTTCGCCAAGTGTGCTGCGATCCCGACATGCTGCCGTGGCTCAAGTCGCCGCTGGCCGATTCCGGCAAGATCACGCTATTGGTGGAGAAATTGGCCGAGGTCATCGGCAGCGGCCACAAGGTCGTGATCTTTTCGCAGTTCGTCATGCTGCTCGACCGCGTGCGCGAGGCGCTGGCGCAAAACTTCCCCGACCTGCCGCGTTATGAGCTGACCGGTATGACGCTGGACCGGCTCAAGCCCGTGCAGGCGTTTCAGAGCGCGGAGGGCGCCGCCGCCATGCTCGTGTCGCTCAAGGCGGCCGGCACCGGCATCACGCTGCACGCGGCAGACTACGTTTTCCTGCTCGACCCTTGGTGGAATCCCGCGGTCGAGGCGCAGGCGGTCGACCGGGTGCACCGCATCGGCCAGAAGAGCACCGTCTTCGTGTACCGCATGGTCACCGCGGGCACGATCGAGGAACGCATCCAGGCCCTTCAGGCGTCCAAGAAGGATCTCTTCAACCGTGTGGTCGGCGGGCTGGGCGGCGACTTTGATCTCAGCCGCCACTTCTCGTCGCTGCACGAGCTGGTGCAGCTCACGACGACGCAGGTCGAAGTCGAGCAGACGCAGTAGGAATTTCCCTTCAGAGGAAACTAAACCGGGCGGATCCCTAGGGAGCCTTCAAACGTGTTGTTAGCGGTTAGTCCGCTTTGTTGCAGGCTAATGACTTAAATTCCCGTAAGCTGGGGGGTTTAATCACCGTCACGTAACAAAGACGACACGGAGTCGTAACAATTGCCTGTCATCTTGGGGCAACGGAGAACACCGCCAGGTGTGTTCCGTTGTTAAAACACACCAACCAACACCAAGACCTCATGGCTAAGATCTCATCCAAATGGCTCGCGCTGCTCGGCGGCGTGGCTCTCGGCGCGGCCTCCCTGGCTCACGCCCAAGACAGCGGTCCCCTCATCGACGCTCTCGTCAAAAAGGGCATCCTTAACGACCAGGAGGCCGAAGAAATTCGCGCCGATCTGATCAAGGATTTCGGCACCTCTTCCGCCGGCAAACTTAACCTTTCCTCCGCGCTCACCGAGCTGAAGCTTTCAGGCGATGCTCGCGTTCGCTATGAATACCGCGCCGGCGAAAACGGCACCACCAGCGACATGCAGGAGCGCAATCGCTACCGCTATCGCCTGCGCCTCGCCTTGACCGGCAAGCTGCAGGACGGCTGGTTCTTCGGCACCCGCATCGAGCCGCTGGCCAACAACCGCTCGACCAACATCACCGCTGGCAACGGCGTCACCACCACCACCGGTCCCTTCAACAAGGAAGACTCTCTCGCCCTCGGCCAGGTTTATATCGGCCGCGAAATGGGTGACTTCACGGTGACCGCCGGTCGCATGCCCAACCCTCTCGTTTCCACCTCGATGGTGTGGGATGATGATATCAATCCCGAGGGTCTGGCCGAGCAATGGAAGCATGAGGATGGTGCCGTCACGTGGATGGCCAACCTCGGACAGTTCATTTACGAAGGTTCGGGCACGACCAATCCGCTCAGCACCGCCACCCCTCCCGCCAATCTTAGCCGTCAGAACACCTACCTCTGGGCTGTCCAAGGCGGTGCCAAGGCCAAGGTCGCTGAAGGTGTGACCGTCCAAGCGATGCCTGCCTATTATACCTACAGTGGCAGCTCCACGGCCCAAGGCGTGCTGACCACCCCGAATTCCGCCTCTCTCCGTCCCGCCGGTCTCTCTGTCATCGACATCCCGGTCGAGGTAGGCTTCATGGTCGGCGGTCTGCCCGCCAAGGTATTCGGCGACTTCGCCTACAACTTCGATGCTGACGCCCGGGCCCGCACCGCTGGCAAGCCCACCTTCACCAACGAAGACATGGCCTATCAGATCGGCTTCGGCATCGGTGCTTCCAAGGTCAAGGGTGACTGGGAGGCCAAGGCCTTCTGGCAGTCCGTCGACGCCTTCGCGCTCGACACCAACTTGGTCGACTCCGACTTGTTCGACAGCCGTACCAATATGGAAGGATTTGTGCTACAAGGTGTTTACGTGATCTCGAACGGCGTGAGCGTGAAGTTCACCTACGCCAACGCGGATCGTAAGAACGACGGCCTCGCCACCTATGGTTCGGGCGACGTTGGCACCGCCAACCTGACGCACTATCAGCTCTTCCAGGCTGACCTGAACGTTAAGTTCTAATCATCCGCCGGGACGCAGTTCCAAAGCTGCGTCCCGGCTTTTTTTGCCGCCTCCCTTTCGTTCGCATCGTTTTTCCCGTTTTACGTCATGAAAAAATCCATCGTTATTCTCGCCGCCGTTCTCGCCGCTACCGCGGCCCACGCGCAAAAGCTCGTGATCAAGGGCTCCGACACGCTCGGCGCCAAGCTCGTCCCCACGCTCGCCGAGGAATACAAGGCCCAGCACCCCGGGGTTTCCTTTGAAATCGCCGCCGAAGGTTCTACCACCGGCATCGCCGCGATCATCGACGGCACCGCCCAGATCGGCATGTCCTCCCGCCGCGCCAAGGCCACCGAGTTCTCGGCCGCCTCCGCCAAGGGTGTCTCCATGAAACCCACCATCGTTGCCTATGACGGCATCGCCGTCATCGTGAACGAGAAGAGCCCGATCACCGCCCTCACCAAGAAGCAGGTTGAGCAGATCTTCACCGGTGACGTCACCGACTTCTCCGCTGTCGGCGGCAATGCCGGCACGATCTCCGTCTACACACGCAACACCTCGTCCGGCACCTATTCGGACTTCAAGGATCTCGCCATGAAGAAGCGCGATTACGCTCCTTCTTCCCAGAAGATGGCCGGCAACGAGCAGATCGCTGCCGAAGTCGCCAAGAACGTGAACGGCATCGGCTATGTCGGCCTCGCCTACACCAAGGAGCCTGGCACCCGCGTTGTGATGATCGACGGCGGCGTTCCCACCAAGGAATCCGTGCTGGCCAAGAAATATCCCTACGCCCGTCCGACCTTCTACTACACCAATGGCGGAGCCACGGGTGAAGCCGCCAAGTTCATCGCCTTCACGCTGGGCGAAGAAGGCCAGAAGATCGTCGAAAAGATCGGCTTTATCCCGGTCAAGTAAGCCGGTTGCGATTCGTCGTCACCGTATTGTCACAGAGGTCCGCTTGACGGTTGTTGAGCGGACCTCTGTTTTTTAACCGAAAGCGCACGCTTTTTCATTTAAGAACTGTCATTGCATGTCGTCCGAATCCGCCCCCGCAGTCCCTCCCTTTGCCATTGAAAAAGCGCGCACGCGTCTTTTCGGGCTGACGTTGGACGAGTGCATCCATGCTTTTTTCGGCGGGAGCGCCTGCATGGCCGTGGTCGTGCTCACCCTGATCACGGTTTTTCTTTTCCGGGAAGGGGCCGATTTTTTCGGCAAGAACCACGACAATCTTCGGATCTATCGCCAGGCCGGATTGGAATATGTGGATTACATCCGGCAGCAGGAGCGGGACCACACCGCGCTCACACGGTACCTGTCGGATTTGCGACTGCGCACCTTGCGGTACCTGACCGCGGAAAAGGGGCTCACCGTCGCGCAAGCTAACGCCCGGCTTGCCGGATTTGACGATTTTGCCGGCCGGTATGGCGACGCCGTCGAGCCGGTGCGCGGTCTCGTTTCCGATCTGACCGAGACCGCAACCGCGATTAAAACCAAATACACGGTCAACGAAGACGCCAAGGAGGGCCGCCGTCAGCTCCTGGCCGAAGGTAAAAAGGATGAGGCGGCCGCGATCACGATCCAAGATGTCGATTTCAAAACTGAGCTCGCTCCGATCACCGGCACATTGCCGCTTTATAAGGAGGCAAGCGCGACGTTTTCCAAGAACCTGGGGGAGATTGTCGCCGGCGCCCCGGTACTGCCCGCGCCCGAGTTGCAGGCGCGCATGGTGAAATTTCAGGAACTCACCCGTGATTATCTCGCGACGTTTCCGGAGACGCTGCATGCGCTCGAGCAATGGGATTATGCGAAGCCGGTGCCGTTCACCCAGGCGTTCACCGCCTTTTTCTTCGGCCACGAGTGGCTCACTGCCAGCTTCTGGCAGGACTGGTATGGCGTGGTTCCGCTGCTCGTCGGTTCGCTGCTGGTATCCGTCATCGCTCTTTGTCTCGCCGTGCCGCTCGGCGTCGGCGCGGCGATCTATGTCAACCAGATCGCCAGCCCCCGCGAACAGAAGCTCATCAAACCCGCCATCGAGTTTATCTCCGCGATCCCCTCGGTCGTGCTCGGATTTTTCGGCATCGCGGTGCTCGGGCAAACGTTGCGGGCGATTTCACAGGTTGCCTGGTTGGACTGGATCCCGGGCTTTCCCTTCGCCGAACGGCTCAACGCGCTCACCGCCGGCTGCTTGCTCGCGCTCATCGCCGTGCCCACGATTTTCACGCTGGCTGAGGATGCCATCAACAACGTCCCGCGTGCTTTCAAGGAGGCGTCGTTCGCCTTGGGGGCTTCGCGCATGCAGACGATCATCCGCATCATCGTTCCCGCTTCGCTCTCCGGCATTGTTTCCGCCGTGCTCCTGGGCCTCGGGCGCGTGGTGGGCGAAACCATGGTGGTGCTGCTCTGCGCTGGCAATCGCATCGCCATCCCGGATTTCACCGCGGGTCTGGCAGTCGTCACCCAGCCGGTGCACACCATGACCGGCATCATCGCCCAAGAGATGGGCGAGGTCGTTCGCGGCAGCATCCACTACCGCGCCCTTTTCGTCGTGGGCATCGTGCTCTTTTTCCTCGCCCTTTTGATCAATTTCCTGGCCCAGAAAATCGTCCGAAAGTACCGCATTTCCATCGGCTGAGTCATGAGTCTTCCCCTTCATCCCTTTGCCGCGAAACCCAGCCGCGCCCGCTCGGCGGAGAAATCGGTTTTCTGGATTTTCCGCCTGACAACTTACCTTGTGCTCGCCTGCGGCGCGTTTGTCTTTGGTGACATCGTGGTGAAAGGCTCGGGCACGATCATCAACGGGGTTAAGACCACCGATTATTTTCCCTACGTTACCAACACCTTTATTTTCGAGTCGCCCGAGTCGCTCTACGTTTTCGAGCACGACGGGAAGAAGGTGGAGATGGGCGACAAGGACTACCGGGCATTTCGCGAGGCCGAGGAGGCCAAGGCGAAAAAAGACGGCCGGCCGGCGCCGAAGTTCAAGGCCGACAGCTACGTTTACTCCGCCGGTGGCATCTGGCCCTGCATCGTGGGCACCGTGCTGCTGGTGGTGGGATCGATGACCATCGCTCTCCTGCTTGGCGTTTCCAGCGCGATCTATCTCAACGAATATGCCCATGACACTCGCATCGTGCGATTCATCCGGCTTTCCATTCTGAATCTCGCCGGCGTCCCTTCGATCGTCTTCGGCTTGTTCGGCTTCGGCATGTTCGTGATTTTCTTCGGCTGGAACGTGTCGCTGTTGTCCGGTTGGTTCACGCTGGCGTTCATGGTCCTGCCGGTGGTGATCACCGCCTCGGAGGAGGCGCTCAAGGCCGTGCCAAAAGGTTTCCGCGAGGGTTCGCTCGCACTCGGCGCGACCAAGTGGCAGACGATCCGTTCCAACGTGCTGCCCTACGCTCTGCCGGGCATCCTGACCTCGTCGATCCTCGGCATCGCCCGCGTGGCCGGCGAGACCGCGCCGATCATGTTCACCGCGGCTTACGTGGTGCGCGACAAGCTGCCTTGGGAAGTGGACAAGCTGGGCGATTTCTTTTTCCAGGGTGTCATGGCCCTGCCTTACCACATTTACGTCGTCTCCTCGAAAATCCCGCAGAATGAGTACACCGAGCGGGTGCAGTACGGCACCGCCTTCGTTTTCCTGCTCATCGTCGCGTTAATCGCCACCACGTCGATTGTGCTCCGCAACAAGCTTCGCAGCCGCTACAAATGGTAACTCCCATCACCTCTTCGTCCCTCGCCGCGCCCATGGAAAAGTCCGCCGCTCCCTCCAAGTTCTCCGTTCACGTGCCCGCCTCGTCGGCGAGCGCCGGCACGGCCGACACGTTGATCGAGATTCAAAACCTGGACTTCTACTACGGCTCCAAGCAGGCGCTTTTCGACATCAACCTGAAGCTCGACGACAAGCGCGTGACCGCTTTCATCGGGCCGTCCGGCTGCGGCAAATCCACGCTTCTGCGCTGTCTGAATCGCATGAACGATCTGATCGACGGCACGCAGATCAAGCGCGGCAGCCTGAAGATCCGCGGCGTCGACATCCACGGGAAGGACGTAGACTCCATCGAGCTCCGCAAGCGCGTGGGCATGGTTTTCCAGAAATCGAATCCCTTCCCCAAGTCGATCTACGAAAACATCACCTACGGGTTGCGCATTCAGGGAGTGAACAACAAGGCGCGACTCGACGAGGTTGTTGAAAAATCCCTGCGGGGCGCGGCCCTTTGGGATGAGGTCAAAGACCGCCTGCACGAGAGCGGACTCGGGCTTTCCGGCGGCCAGCAGCAGCGCCTCTGCATCGCCCGTACCATTGCCGTTGAGCCCGAGGTCATTCTGATGGACGAGCCCTGCTCGGCGCTCGATCCCATCGCCACTGCCAAAGTCGAGGAACTCATCCACGAGCTTAAAAAGCAGTTTACCATCATCATCGTTACGCATTCGATGCAGCAGGCCGCCCGTTGCTCGGACAAGACGGCTTTCTTCTACATGGGCAAACTGATCGAATACGACGACACCCGCACCATTTTCATGAACCCGGGCAACCCCCAAACCGAGGCCTACGTCTCGGGCCGTTTCGGCTGAGATCCGAAACGAAGTATAAATTTTATTTCACAAAACCACTTCCTCCGAGTCCACGTCCCGCACGCTATCATCCGCCTTTAGGATTTAGTCGCTTGGGATTTGGAATTCCGGTCTTTCCCTCATGAAACGCTTCTTCGACGCCGAACTCGAAATTTTTCGCTCAAACCTGATCCTGATGGGGGAGACCTCGATCCGCCAGGTACGCGACGCCGTCAAGGCCTTGGTGGAGGGAGACGTGGCGCTGGCCGATCGCGTGATCGCCGCGGACGATGAGATCGATCAGTTGGAGATCAGGATCGACGAGGAGGCGATGCGTTACATGAACCTGCGGGCGCCCGTCGCCACCGAGCTGCGCCTGGTCATCGTGGGGATGAAGGCTTCCCATGACTTGGAGCGCGTGGGCGACGAAGCGACCACCATCGCCAAGCGGGCCGTCCGCCTCGCCGCCGAGCCGCCGCTGAAGCCTTACATCGACATTCCCCGCATGGCGACCATCGCGCTGGAAATGCTGCGTGACGCGCTGGATTGCTTTCTCAACGGAGACACCGAAAAGGCGCTCGCCGTTGTCCGGCGCGATTCCGAGGTCGATGCGATCAACAAGCAGCTCTATCGCGAACTCAGCAGCTACATGATCGAGCGTCCCGCGACGACGACCCGGGCGCTGGAGCTCATGTTCATCTCAAAGTCCCTTGAGCGCATCGCGGACCACGCCTGCAACATCGCGGAGGAAATGGTGTTCCTTGCCCAGGCAAAGGACATCCGCCACCGCGAAGAGCTTAAGAAAGGCTGAGAAAATAGTAGACGCGGCATCCCGCCGCGTCTCGGTTTAACCACCGAGGGCGTTCAGCGCCTTGCAGCATACGTATCCGAGCAGGCCGGTGATCGGAAGGGTGAGAATCCAGGCCCAGACGATGCGGGAGACGAGTCCCCATTTGACCGCGCTGAGCCGTTTGCTTGCGCCCACGCCCATGATCGACGTTGAAATGACGTGCGTCGTGGAAAGCGGGATACCGAAGTGCGCCGCCCCAAAGAGAATGCTCGCGGCGGTGGTCTCCGCGGCGAAGCCATGCACCGGCTGAAGTTTCACCATCTTGTGCCCCATGGTCTTGATGATGCGCCAGCCGCCGCCCGCCGTTCCCGCCGCCATCGTGAGCGCACAAGAGGTGATCACCCAGACGGGGATTTCACCGAAAGTGTCTGTACGCAGGAACTGGAGCCAGGACGGCAGGTGATCAAACGCGCCGTCGTGGGTGCCCGTCACCAAGGCGAGCACGATGATGCCCATGGTCTTCTGGGCGTCGCTGGTGCCGTGGCTGACGCCCATCCAGCAGGCGCTCGCGAGCTGGAGTTTGCCGAAGATACGGTTGATCAGCGAGGGCGAGACCTTGCGTAGAATGATGTACAGGAGCGCCATCAGGATTGCGCCGCCGATAAAGCCGGCCACGGGCGAACTCACCATCGGCAGCACGACCTTGGGCCAAAGGCCGTCAGTTCCATTTTTGAACGACCATTTGAGCACGCTCCAGTCACCGTGGGCCGAAGCCAGCGCCGCGCCGCAAAGGCCGCCGATGAGAGCATGGCTGGAGCTGGAGGGAAGTCCGAGCCACCAGGTGAAAAGATTCCAACCGATGCCGGCGATGAGCGCCGCGAGCACGGTCGGGAGGGTGACGAAATGCGTATCGACCAGCCCGCCGCCCACGGTTTTGGCCACGGCCGTGCCCAGATAGGCGCCGAGCAGATTGGTGGCCGCCGCCATGAGAATGGCTTGGCGCGGGGTGAGCACCTTGGTCGAAACGACCGTGGCGATCGCGTTGGCGGCGTCATGGAAACCGTTGATGTATTCGAAGACCAACGCCGCCAGCAGAACGATGAGGAAAAGGGTCATGAGAAGGCGCGCGTCGGGCCCGACGCGCTTCGGAAGTGCTTACGAATATTTCAGCACGATCTGGAAAACCACGTTGCCGGCGTCACGGCAACGATCCACGGCCTTTTCCGCCATCTCGAAGAGCTCCTGCAGGATCATTGTTTCCTTGGCGTCGTACGGGCCGTGGTAGAGCTCCTTGAGCAAGCCGAGCATGACCTTGTCGGCCTCGCCCTCGGTGTGCTGCAGGCGCTCGTTGGCTTCCTGGACGCCTTTCAATTTCGCCCCGTGGCGCAGCTGCTTTACCATGAAGACGACCGCTTCGGCCGCCTGGCCGAGCAACACGGCCTGCTTTTGAAAACCTTCGCGTGGCAGGCGTCCGGGATAGATGGACAGACGTTCCACCAGCTTCTCGACGATTTTGGGAATGCGATAAAGGGCCAGCGAAAGCGCCTCGATGTCTTCGCGCTCCAGCGGGGTGACGAAGGTCTTGCAGAGCTCTTCGGTGATTTGTTGGGTGATGCGCTTGTCCTTGCGCCGGCTCTGAATGAATTCGTCGAGATCGTTGGCCGAGGTAAACGCTTGGCTGCGCTGGAGGTAATTCGACAGCAGCTGGGTGCTGGTGAGCGCCTGTTCGGCGCTGGCTTCGAGGAGGTCGTAGAACTTCTCGTCCTTACCAAAAAGTTTTTTGAGCGAAAGCATGACAGGTCATGCCGTAGCAGGCCTGTAACCTTTGTAAACAACCGCTTTTCAGGCCTTCCCGCGCAATCGGGCCCAACCGAGGCCGAGGAACTCATAAATCGCCTTGGTGCTGCGCTCGAGCCCGCTCACGTTCCAGACGAGAAAATCCAGCGATTGGACCCCCGCGGTGCGCGCGGCATAATCGGCCGGGCAGGGGAGCACGTCCAATCCTTGGCGACGGCACAAGGCCGCGGCGCGGGGCAGATGCCAGGCGGAGGTGACCAGCGCCACCGGCTTGGTCCCCGCAATGGAACGCACCGCGACCGCTTCGCTTTCAGTGTCTCGCGCCGTATCGATTTCGGTGATGCGTTCGCGTGCCACCCCCAGGGCGACGGCCACATCTGCCAGCAGGCGCGCATGGGTCGGACCGCCTTCCGGCGCGGCCGGTCCGCTCACCACGAGGCGGGTTCCGGGGAGCCGGAGCGCGAGTCGTGTGCCTTCGACGATGCGCGCCAGGGCCGATGGGCTCAGTTGGTTGTTGGCGGACCAGTCTGCAACGGGGCTGTGCCCGCCGCCTAGGACAACGATGATCTGGCAGCGCTCGATCGGGGCGGGCAGGGCAGAACCGGCGGGCAGTTCCGCGATGGCGGGGAACCGGTTTTCCAGCGACTCGACCAGCCAGGTGCTGACGCCGGCATTGCTGAAGAGGGCCAGCCAGGCGATGCCGACCACGACAAGCCGGCGGCCGAGACGGTCGCGCCGTGTGAAATAAAGCAGCGAAGTTCCCGCGATGATCAACGCGAGTGAGAACGGCAGCGGCATGAGCAAGGCCCCGATGACTTTTTTAAGCCAGAACATGCCGAAGTCTGGGCAGGCCCGATGAAGCGACCCAACAAAAAACCGTCGTCAGCGAACTTGAAAATGAAATCACCGCCGGCGGCGCGAGGGAGCGGAAACCTGTTTATTGGATAAGTAGGGCTCGGAGGATAGGCTGCCGGACAGGCGTGAGGGCAGGGACGCACCGTCCACCCATGTTCCCTCGATCAGAATCTCGCGCTGAAAGGCGGGGATTCCCCGGTTATTGTGATTAATGAGGGAAATCACGGTTTCCGCCGCGACGCGGCCGATTTCAAAGGAGTTTTGGGCGATCCCGGCGTCAGCATTGCCGTCGTGAATGCTGGTGGTGGCGAGGCCAAGATCTCGAGGAACTTTGACACCGAGAACCGCGAGCGCCTTGGGGATACCCCGAAGATTGGTCAGAACACCATCCGGCCGGTGTGTTTTCAGCCATTGGATCAAGGCGAGCAAATCGTCCTTGGTATCGCCTTTTTGAAGGAGTAGCGGAGGCAGCACCTCGGATGACGGAATCCTTAATTGGGCACGCAAAATCCCGCTGACGAAGGGCGTGTGATCGAGACTGTCATCGCTGGTCACAAAGCCCACCCGCCGATAACCGCGTTCACGCATCGCGCGGAACGCGAGGGTGGCGTTGGAAACGTGCGCGCTGGTCACGATGTGCATCGGCAGTTCGGTGAGCGTGTGGCCGAAACGCACACTGGAAAACTCGGACCAGGGGAAACTTTGCAGGTCCATCTGCAGGCCGGATTGACGGGGGGAAATGAGAACGCCCTGAATATTGCGGGCTTTCAGCACGTGCTGAATACGCGCCAGGGAGTAGCGCGGTCCGGGCGTGAACTCCTCCAGCCGATAGCCATGCTGTTCGGCGACCGCCGCGGCACCCTGCCAGTAGGCGTGCAATTCGGCAAAGGCGTGATACTCGGCGGGAGATGACCATAGCGACAGCCAGGCGATCGAAGATTGGACGGGGGCCGAGCTCCGGCTGCGTCGGTAATGGTTGAGCGCGGAGAGCATGGGATCGGGCCGATATCCCATCCGGCGGGCGGTTTCCTGGATCTGCCGACAACGTGCCTCCGAAATGCGCGCATGATTCCGCAAGGCCAGCGAAACGGTCACGTGCGAGACGCCCAGGCTTTTGGCGATGTCGCGCAGGGTGACGCGCGGGGCAGGAGACGAAGAGGAGTCGGGTGACGGAGACGCGGGCATTGAGCTGAGTCGAAAAGATCCAAATCGGAAGGATTGCTTAACATGGAAATCTGAGGCTCCCTTGCGATGGATGGCGAGTGATTAACACGTTAATCACTCGTGCTAAAGCCGGCTGTCATGGCTCGGCGCTAACCATTCTCCTCATATTTCCTACCTCAACGTTGCGAGCTTTCTGGAACCACGTCGTGGAGCGTCATGCTCGCCTGCAAATTCAAAAAATTCTCATGACCGATTTATCCGATTGTTTCCGTCCGGGCGAAGCGTGGCTCGACGATCGCGGCGTGGCGATCAACGCCCACGGTCCCGGCCTACTTTTTCACGAAGGCACTTATTACTGGTTTGGCGAACACAAGATCGAGGGCCGTGCGGGCAACTCCGCCCACGTCGGCGTGCATGTCTACAGTTCGCAGGACCTTTATTCCTGGAAGGACGAAGGCATTGCGCTCGCGGTGTCGGACGACCCTGCGCACGATCTCGTGCGCGGCTGCATCATCGAACGGCCCAAAGTTGTGTACAACCGCTCCACCCGTCGATTTGTCATGTGGTTTCACCATGAGCCAAAGGATCGCGGCTATAACGGCTCACGAAGCGGGGTGGCTGTGGCGGATACGCCGACGGGGCCTTTCCGTTACTTGGGCAATTTCCGCCCCAATGCCGGAGTTTGGCCGGAAAACACCACGACGGAGCAACGCCGCGAGCTGAACGCGGAGGAGCAGGCGCGGTTGGCCGCGCTGGAGCTTCCAGGAGGTCCGCTGCCGTATTATCCGAAGCAGATTCTTTTCCGGCGCGATTTCGCCGGCGGACAGATGGCGCGCGACATGACAGTGTTTGTCGATGATGACAGCACCGCCTATCATCTGTATTCCTCCGAGGCGAACGGCACGCTCCACATCTCGCAACTGTCGGACGACTACGAGCGTCCGGCGGGCAAGTATGTACGTGTTTTCCCCGGCGGTTTCCATGAGGCACCGGCGCTGATGAAATGGCGTGGGCGTTATTTCTTGTTCAGCTCGGGTTGTACCGGTTGGGCGCCAAACGCCGGCCGGCTGTCCGTCGCGGATTCGATCTGGGGGCCTTGGGAAGAGCTGGGCAATCCGTGTTTGGGGCCGGGCAGCCTCATCACCAACACCTTTGGCGCGCAATCGGCCTTTGTCCTCCCGGTGGCGGGCCGGAACGATGCCTTCATCTTCATTGCCGACCGCTGGCGTCCGGAGAATGCGATTGATGGTCGCTACGTCTGGCTTCCGATCCAGTTCATGAACGATGTGCCGGTGATCGCCTGGCAGGATCGTTGGAGTCTGGACTTTTTCGATCAGCAGACGTTTCGCACAAAACTATAAACCCCGCCGTTCGGGGTCGAATCAGCGGGGCTCGGGACTGACGACTGACGTGATCTGCTAACCTGCTTGCCTGCCTCCGTCGTCAGATGCGGAGGCAGGTTGCTCAGATCGGTTAATGAGTCGCAGGGGTTGTTGGGGCAGGCGTCGGGGCAGGAACGAGCTGGAGCTCGCTGATCAGAAGGGTGCCCTTGGGAACTTCCGCGGTTTTAAAGGCAAGGAGGCGAATGGATTTCAGCGGGTAGTGAATGACTTTGTCGCCAGCTCCGCCGTAAACGTCCGTGGGCTTGGAGGTATAAACCGTGTAAGGACGCTCCTCGGCTCCCGTCATCCCGAAGTGATAGATGAAATCCTGGCCGGTCGCATCGGTGATCCCCACGCCGAGCAGGCCGGGACCTTTGGCTTTCACTTTGATGGAGGAGAGGCTTGAGACGGTGACGGTGTCGAGCGGTTGGGTGGCGGAAATATAAACGCCCCCCTTGGTGAAGTCATAGGTGATCTTTACTTGCTTGCCGGTATCGACGTCACCGACAGCGCCGGGGAATTCCTGGCCGGTATTGGCGTCCCATTCGCCGGCCATATCCAAGCGGATGGGTTCCGCCGCTTCCGAACGGACGGCAAGGAACGTTCCGAGGGTAAGCACGGCAAATAAGCCGGCGCGAAGGCCAGACGAACGCCGGAGAGCGGACTCGCGGCGGTTTTGGGACGAGGACGGGATTTTGGATGGAGTATTCATGGGTACAAAATCTTATGATTATATTGGTATAAAATAGTCAAATCATGCCGGCAGTCTTTGCCAGTCATATTCCTCAAAAATCGGGGGATTGATCCGCCCCGTAATCCCGGGTCACTTGCCCTGAATGATCGTAAGATCGTACGCGGTCGCATCATAATCCACGGTGGGGCCGGGATTGATGAGAAAATCAACGTATGAGCCGGCGTGGACTTTGATGGGGGTGCTTAAGCTGACCTTTGACGGTGCGGTGCCTCCCACCAGTTGGGAATAGACGGGTTTGCCGTCCACGAGAACGCTGGCGATGACACCGTCGCCTTGGCCGCTATTGCTGAGCGTACCTTTAACCGTGAGGTTGCCATCCACCGGACTGGTCCAGCGGATGACAGGAGCCGTGTCTTGGCCGTTAAGCTTGTCGGGGTGCATATTGCTGCTGGAAATAACGAGGTTCCTGCCAACGCCTCCCCAGTTATAGCCCCACATCGTTTCCACTTGGGTGAGCTCCTTGAACGGCGACTCGCCTTGGATGTACCCGTAGCGCCAGTTGTTTTCCCCTTGGGTTTTGCTGTAGTCTTCGCTGGTCGAGGCCAGCACGCGGGTGCCGGTGTCAATTTCCGCGATGTCGGTTATGTCGCCGTGAAGATAGATCGTATCTTCGTTCAAATCGAGGACGGCTTCACCGTTTGCCGGTATCACAGTGGATTCGGTGCCCATAACGTTGGCCACGGTGATGGGGGTGGCGGACTTGACGCGAATTTTTGCCGGCTGGGTGGCCCAGCAAACATGAACGTTGTCTTTGTCACCACGGAAAAGATACACATGGGCCCGGGTGTAGGGGTGCCAGGCTTCGCGTTTTACGAAGGCCATGCCGTCGAGTTGGTGAATGAGATTGGCGTAGGAGACATAGGAAGGAGCGACGGAATAACGACCCATTCCAGAGACCTCCCGCTGGTGATTACGCAGGAGCCCCATGCTCACGAAATCGGCATGATCGCTGGCCAGATACCAATAGATCTTACGGACGTTCTCCTTGAGGAGCAGCGTGTATTGACGGGGGAGGTAACGGGCTCCGTCGGCACGGCCTTTTTCGTACATGCCTCGGCCTTGCTCCCAAGGGTATTCCTCTTTCAGGTGCCGGCCGGTTTCCGTCACCCAGATGGGCTTGTCCTTCCCGTCATTGTACTTGCGGATGAGATCTTTGAGGTCACTCACTTCCTTGTCCACGCCTTCGGGCTTATCGCGATAGGGGTGAATCACCACGCCATCCATGAAGTTCAGGCCGCCTTGCTTGAAGATACCTTCAAAATACGGAAGGGGAATGAGCACGGCGGCACCGCCCAAAACTTGGACATCGGGCCTGGTGGACTTGATTTGCTCGTAGGCCGCCTTGAGCATTTCGGTGTAGTAGCGGGGGCGATCGGATTGGGCGGCGGGCGGACACCAGCTGCCGTTGTATTCATTCCAGATTTCCAGCCAGTGGATTTGTTTGCCGTAATGGTTGAGGATCGCCTGACCATATTCGGCATACCCTCGGTAGCCCGCCGCGGTGCTTGGGCCGTCCTTGTCGTCGTAGAGCTTGTTGCCGAAAGTCATGGCGATCAACGGATACATACCATTGGCCTCGCAAGCCTTCATGTAAGCGTCGGATTTAAAGGGAAATTCGTAGATGCCCGGCGTCTTTTCGACTTGTGCCCAGTAGTGCTCGTCACGGATGGATTCTATGCCAATTTTTTTGAAGGCACTGAGCATCTCCGGGTTCATGCCTTGGGCGAAGTGGGTCATGACGCCGAAAGGGCTGTTGAGGGAATCCTTGGAGAGGTGGGGGCGGACGATGGCGAAGCTCGTATAGCTATCTGGCAGGGCGGCTCCTCCTTTTCGCGTGGTGGCATGGAGCAGGTAGTAGCCCACCATGGCGACTTTCGGGCGAATGACGGAAATGCCTTCGCTGGCGGGGCTGGTACCTGTTTCCACCTCTTTATGCCAGAAATCGGTGATGACCCAATTCACCATGTCGGCACTTGTTTGATAACGGAGCTCCACCGGTTGGTTTGTCTGGAAAATGTGTCCTAGCTGATTGCTCTGCCATTGCTCGTTCGATGGGGCGGATTGGCCGCTTTGGGGAAGCAGGCTGAGCAGTGTCAGAAGGATAAGAAACCGAGGGGGGAGGTGGGGGGCCGGCATAAATCAGGTGGGAATAAATCCTATAAGAATAGGCATATGTCGAGCCCATCCCTTGTGGATTCTGATGGCGGAATTTAAGTCTTTTTCAATCAATTCAATGCTCAATTCTGCACCCTGAAATGATTTCATTGCTGGTGGAATTTAGCGGCTTGCTCGTTTTCGGAGCTCTTGGATTTTAGGGGATTTTCAGGGGATTTCGCCCAGCTTCACCATGGGGGGTATTGACATCCTTACTATGGTATACTAATAATTAGGCCTATGGTTCTACCCCGAAAATCCCCCATGGTGTCTCTGCTAAGGAAGCAATCTGCATTTACCTTGATCGAACTGCTTTCCGTCATCGCCATCGTCGCGATTCTCGCTGCCATCCTCATTCCGGTCGTGGGAATCGTGCGCCAAAAGGCGGCCTTGGCTGGATGCAAGTCCAACATCAGGCAGGTGAGCATGGCGTTGCTGACCTACGCGCAGGACCACAAGCGGGCCTTTCCTCCTGTCGTATCCGATTTTAAGGGACGCGGCTATGCTTGGAGCAATCTTTTGCAGAATCAGGGCTACATCACCGACACCGGCGTTTACCGCTGCCCCGGTGACAGCTTGAATACGACGGAGTCGAGCTGCCGGAGTTATGCTTATTGCGTGACGGCCATGACTGGCGGACTGCAGGCCCCGGCGGAAGCGGTTACTCGGCTTTCCGTCGTTCAAAATCCATCGAGACAATACATGCTCACCGAATGGCATGACGCGGGAAACCAATGGCAGGGCCCCTCTTGGTCGGGGGCCGCTCAGGATATCATCTCCCCCGCCAGCGTCAGCCCCTCTCATACGGATGGAGGGCGTCACTTCAGTTTCATGGACGGCCATGTCGAATGGCGGACCATGGAGCAATGCAGTTCCCAGTGGAGCGGCTGGGTGTTGAACGATATCCGCGAATGATAGGCGGACGGGTTGCCGGATTGGGAGCCAAGTTGGTTTGAGGGTGTCCTTGGCTGTTGATCCCAGTCGATCGCCTTGAGGCCGGCGTAATTCCCCGGCCAATGCTTAGCTCTTCGGCTGATTTCATCGAAACTAGCCTATCTCCTTTCCCTATGAAATTACCTGCCGTGAAATCACCCTTTCCGCCCGACTTTGCCTGGGGCGCCGCCGCCGCCGCCTATCAAATCGAAGGTGCTTGGAATGAGGACGGGAAGGGGCCTTCCGTCTGGGACATGATGAGCCATCGTCCAGGCAAGATTGAACTCAATCATACCGGCGATGTCGCTTGTGATCACTACCATCGGTATGCTGAGGACGTGTCGCTGATGCAGGCAATCGGTCTGAACGCTTATCGCCTCTCCATAGCTTGGCCGCGCATTTTGCCAGACGGCACGGGGACGATAAACCCCAAGGGATTGGCCTTTTATGATCGCTTGGTCGATTCGTTGCTTGAGGCCGGGATTCAGCCATGGGTGACGCTTTTTCACTGGGACATGCCGCTCTCGCTTTATCAGCGCGGAGGATGGCTCAATCGCGAGGTGGTCGACTGGTTTGGCGATTACACGAAAGTGGTGGTCGAGGCGCTGGGTGATCGGGTGAAGCATTGGATGACGTTAAATGAACCCCCCGTTTTCATTGCCCTCGGCCATCTTCATGGTGTGCATGCGCCGGGGGACAGGCTGCCAATGGGCCAGGTGTTGCGGGCGGCGCATCACACCCTCATGGCCCATGGTCAAAGTGTGGCTGCAATCCGCGCGCACAGCCCGCAGCCGACGTTCGTGGGCTTTGCACCCACGGCTGGCGCGAAGGTTCCCGTGACGGAATCCGCCGCCGATATCGAGGCGGCGCGGCAGACTTATTTCGGATTGAAAAAAGATACGGTCTGGGGGCTTTCGCTCTGGAACGATCCGGTGTACCTTGGGAAATACCCCGATGAGGCACCCGAAGTTTACGGTGACGATTGGCCCTCCGTTTCGGATGCCGATCTGAAACTTATTTCCCAGCCGTTGGATTTTATCGGATATAACTGTTACACGGGCGATTTTGTAAAGGCGGACGCGTCCGGAAAACCGGAGATCGTGCCCTTCGAAAGAGGAAATCCAACGGGGACGTTGAACTGGTTGCAGCTCATTCCCGACGCCCTGTATTGGGCGGCGCGTTTTCAGATGGAGCGCTATGGTCGAAAACCTTTTGTCGTGACGGAGAACGGGCTCTGCAATCTCGACTGGATTGCCTTGGACGGAAAGATTCACGACGCGCAGCGCGTGGACTACATCCATCGGTATCTTCTTGGCTTGAAACGCGCCGGGAGCGAAGGGTATCCGTTGGGCGGTTACTTTTATTGGTCGGTTATGGATAATTTCGAATGGGCGGAGGGCTACAGGCCTCGGTTCGGACTTATTCATGTGAATTACGAGACGCAAAAGCGGACCATGAAGGAATCCGCTCATTGGTATCGTGAGGTGATCCGCACCCATGGTGCCTGTCTTTAAATCGCCGTTTGATTCGCTCGTTTAACGAGACTCCATTCATGAGCTCATTTCTTTTCCCCGGCGAAGGCCAACGTGTCCTGAAAATTCTGCCGCTGGGCGAATCCACCACCGAGGGCACGGGCGATTTCCCCGGCGGATACCGCGGAGTGTTGCGCGAGAAGCTGGTTGCCGCGGGAATCCCGGTGGATTTCGTCGGTTCCCGCACCGAGAATTCGAAGGGGTTGGCCGATCCGGAGCACGAGGGGCATCCCGGCTACCGCATCGATTGGCTGCGCACCGGCAAGAGTGTGGAGGGGCTCTCATCTTCCGATCCGGTCGACGTCATTCTCGAACGATTCAAACCCGATGTGATCCTGCTGCTCATGGGAACGAACAACCTTTATGTGGATCCGGCGGCTTCGGCCGCAGATGAGATGAAGGCGCTGTTAGAGGGGATTTTCCGGACGATGCCGATGGTGACGGTTGTTTTGGGGGGCGTCACGCCGATATTGCCTGGACCGAAGCCATGGAATTGCACTGTTCCCGAGGATGTAACGCCGCGGGTGCGGGATTATAACAATCGGCTGGCCACATTGGCGCGAAGTTTCCGATCAGAGAATCGCGTGGTCGTCTATGTTGACCATTCGTCGTGCGTCACCGGTCCGTCGGACTTGATGGCGGACGGAGTGCATCCCCTGGCTGTGGCCATGCAGCGGATGGCGGCGGCGTGGTTTGGGGCATTGGCCGGCATCTTGCGGCCTGCAGTTTCGCGGATGGACGTTGCGGGCGGAATGTCTGCATCTCAGGGCGAGTAGGGAAGCGGCTGGAGAATGAACATTTGATCCCGTGGTGGAGCGCTGAGGCGTGTCACGAACACGGCCTGGCCGGCAGGCAGGAGATAGTTGTCCATGGAGGCAGATGATCCGGCTTTTCTCCACGTGGTCCCATTATGGAAAAAGGTGAGCCAGCTCTTGCCGTTCCAAGCTTGCAGCGTGTCTGTCGTGGTTGGACTGGGCCCGGTGATCCAGCCAGAGGCAGCGCGAAAGCCGGTGCTGGCAAGCTTCACGTCGATAGGCTGCGGATTGGCCAAAAGAGTGGAGCCATTGGGTACGAATTGCCTGGGGGAGACTTCATGGACGCGGCCCAAAACAGTGAACACCAAGGCCGGCGATGATCGACGGAGTACCAACAATCCTGTGTCGGTAGAGAGGAGAACATTGTTCTGCGAAACCGAGAGGTCGCTGGCGTTGTACCAAGCATTTCCATTGTGAAAAAAAGTAACCCATTCGCCGTTGATCCGCAGTTGGAGGTTGTCAGCGGTGGCTGCTGTGGCACCGGTTTTGAACAAGACCTTCGTTGTTCCGAAAAGGGTGCCGAGTGTGTCCACGGGGAACACCACGTAGGAATCGCCGGCGGCGACGAGTCGGGTGAGATCAACCTCGCTGGTGTTCAGGCTGAGGGTCGTTCCATTGACGGCGGTGATGGGGAAGGTCGCGCCCGCGGCCTTTCCGGACATCAGACGCAGGGCGTAGGGGGCGGCGGCATTATCCCAGGCTCCGGCAGTCGTCGTGGTGATCGTACTCGGCGTCACCGCTTGCACGGCGCCACGGGCGATCGGGGCATCATCCAGAGGGACGGACACGGTCGAGGTGCTTTGCGCGCTGATGGTGATTTTTATGTACCCTTGCGGAATCGTGCCCGCCACGCCGGTGCCGACCCGCAGGCGGAGAAACCGATGTGGCCCGGTGGCCATTGTGGCGATGTCTCTGACCGTCGTGATCCGAGGACTGCCACTGGCGGTCTCACTCACCTTGGCTTTTCCGGTCCACGTGTTGGAGCCAGTGGCGAGATGCGTAATGGCGCTCCAGTTAATCAGGTCGGTGCTTGCTTCCACCACATAGTCAATTGGAGCTGGACTGAGACGCTTGAACTGGAGCGTCAGGACATTGTTAAAACTGTCCAGCGTGGCCGGACCGGCCGGGCTGGGTGTGCCGGGTACCATTGCAGTGGCGTATTTTAACAGCGCGGGTACGCCGTCGTTGTCGGGGATGGCGGTATCGGCTACGGTGAAGCTTCCCAGATAAGTCAGCTTCCACTGTTGGTACGGAGTCGGGGGGCCGTAGGTTGCGGTGAGGCTGAGCGGGCGAGCCGGCATTTTCGCGGTTGTGCTCGCCGCATGAGGATTAGCGAGTACGGCGGTCGTACCAGTCCAGCCGGTAAACACCTGGCCGGCGGCGGGCGCGGCAGCGGAAATGGGAACCAAGGTGGTGGCGTTGTACAAACCGCCTCCCGAGCCGCCGTTAACCGTCAGCAAATATTGAAGAGCGGAGCCGCCGGTGGTGCCAATTTTAACCTGGGCTTCATTGGAATAACCGGAGGCGGCCGCTGTGGAAATCGCCCGCACCCGGTAGGTATAGACGATGTTGGACGCCATAGTGGAGGCATTGTGATAATAGGCGGTGCTATTTGGTCCGACCGTGGCCACCAGAACGAACGGACCGGAGCCGCTTTTCCACTCGATCTGATAACCCGTTTCGTTGGGCGTGTTATCATTCCAAAAAAGCCACGCACGGTTACTCGCGACGCGTTGGGCGCTTAAATTGGTTGGAGCGGATAGCGGAATTGGCATGTAAGTCGCCGTGAGTGCAGCAGCGGCGTTTGGCATGACGAGGGTGGTGGATGCAGCCAAGGAATTGGCGAGACTGGAGGTGTCGCCACTCCAGCCGGCAAATTGCGAGCCGGAGGGCGGAGCATCCGCAACGACAGAGACCGTGGACCCGGAAGTGTAGCTGCCGCTGCCAGTGCCATGGCTTACGCTGAGAGTCCACAGGGTGGGCGCAGGGACGGGAATGACACTGTAAGTCGCCGTGAGCGCAGCAGCGGCGTTTGGCATGACGAGGGTGGTGGATGCGGCCAAGGGGTTGGCGAGTCCGGAGGTGTCGCCGGTCCAGCCGGCGAATTGCGAGCCGAAGGGCGGAGTATCCGCGACGACAGATACCGTCGACCCGGAGGTGTAACTGCCGCTGCCAGTGCCGTGGCTTACACTGAGAGTCCATGTCGGAATGGAAATGGGTGTGACCGTATAAGTCGCGGTTAGGGTGGCCGCGGCATTGGGCATGGTAAGGTTGGTGGAGGCGGCCGAGGCGTTGGCGAGATTAACGGTGTCGCCGGTCCATGCGGAGAACTGGGAGCCGCTGGGGGCGGCGTTGGCGTTGACGGGGACGACAGTGCCGGCGGTGTAGGCGCCGGAACCGGAGCCAGAGTTGACGTTCAGGGTCCAGGAGGTGGGGGGCGGCGGAGGCGGGGAAACGGTGGTGCCCATCCAAGAGGCTAGGTCGGAATCCATTTGGGATTCCTCGGTGGTGGTGGGGATGCCCTTGACGAAGTAGGTCTTGCCGAGGGATCCCTTGAACTGGGGCGCCGGGGCGAAGAGGCCGCCGAAGACGACCGGGGCGGCGCCTTCGCCGGCGACGAAGATGGCGGGGCGTACGGTGGCGCCGGAGACCTGGCCGGCAAGCACGCCATCGATGAAGAGCCGGACGGTGTTGCCGACCTTGCGCAAGCGCACGACGTGAGAGGAGCCCGGGACGATCACCTGGGTGGAGGTGAGGATTTCGTTGGTGCCGTTGATGCCGTTGGCGTAGCCGGCGAAGAACTTGTTCTGGGCGTAGTCGTAGCCGATGCCGGAGGCGACGGAGGTGGCGTCCTTGTTGAGGGTGGCGATCCAGGCGGTGGTGGAGAGATTGTGGACGGGGATGTTGATCGCGGCGGCGATGGTGAGGTCTTCGTCCACCGCCGGGGCGAGGAGGGTGTTGCCGTTGACGCCGGTCAGGATGCGCGTGGTGTCAAAGGTCATGGCGCGGGCGGAAGCCCCGGGGAAACTGGCCGCGACCGGGCGCTGGGCGGTGCCGGGGGCGGTGTATTTTTCCGTGGAGTTGGCCGCGTCGAAGATTTCTTGATAACAGCCGGAGACCAGGCTGCAGCTGGAAGAGTTCGGGTCGAAAGTGGCGAAGAGTCCTTGGATGCCGGGAGGGTCGACCGTGAAGTTGAGCGTGACGGTGGTCTGGGCGGTGGGGGCGACGCCGTTCAGGGCGGAGACGCTCACCTGGAGCTGGCTTTGGGTGATGCCGGAGAGGTCTTTGACCCGGATTTTTCCGGTGAAGCCGTCGATTTCGAGGGCGGAGCCGGCGACGGCGAAGGTGGGAGTGGGCGAGCCGGTCTGGGTTAAGGCGACGGTGCCGACGACGGTGCCCGGCCCGGAGGCGGCACGCAGGGAGAAGCTTTGGCCGGAGGCGATCTGGGTGGGCTGCTGGTTGGCAGTGCCGGTGATCAGGGCATAGATGGCGTTGCCGATCGCGATATGGCCGGCGGGAGCGAAGTGGATGTTGTCCGACTGCATCGGAAGGTCGTCGGTATCGAAGAGGTAGATATTGGCATCGGCGGCGGCGATCAGGGCTTCCTGGACCCGGACGATGTCCAC
>JAEKKV010000007.1 GCA_019510185.1 Verrucomicrobiota bacterium
CGCATTTGGACATGTCGCCTGAATATGCATGGAAATCGCCCAATTTCTTAACATGTCCGTCCGACATGTTAAGAAAACGGGCGTTTCTTTGACACATGGCTTCTCCGCTCAAGCGAGAGAATGGCCGCAACGAGTCACAAAAGCCGATGAACCGTGAGAGGCGCCTCTAGGCGCGCGGGAGGGCAACGTCCGCAGGACCGGCGAATTTTGCGCCTTTTTGCGGCTAACACTCCGATCGAATTAGGATCCCCCGCTGCCCGCTACTTCGCCAAGTTTCGGATCAAGGCGTCGATCAGCGCGTCGAGATTTGCTTTCTTTGAACGATCATGCCTGTTTCGGATTCGCCTGCGCAGACTCCGCACCCACTTAAATCGATTCCGTCCACGCTCAACGGCTGCTTGGTTTCGTCTGAGCGCTGGCGAGATCCGCTGAAATCCGACTCGTTTGGGCTCAAGCGCTGGTCGTTTGGGCTTAAGTCCAACTCGCAAAGACTTCAGTCCAACTCGTTCGGACTTCAACGATTCCTCTTCGGACTTAAGCATTTCCTCTTCCGACTTAAGTCCAACTCGCACGGACTTGAGCATTTCCTGCAAAAACATGAACACTTCTTGTAGGTGGAGAAGTCACTATTAGAAGTGTTCATGTTTTTCTTCTTCGGACTCCTCCGCCTATAAGAAGTGTTTAAGCATTTCCTCTTAGGACTTGAACATTTCTTATAGGGACTGAAGCCCGTCTTGGTTCGATTTGAGCGGGGATGACTTGGGAAAGCATCAGAATTTAAACGAGTTAGCCGCCAATATCCCGCCGAAGGGGGCGCAGAGGCCATGGCGTTGAAGATGCGGTCACGCCAGAAGCGCGGGCTAAATCACCCCGTATCGGGCGCTCTCGCTTGGCCAGCTCTGATCTTTCGGCACCTCGCATTTGGACATGTCGCCTGAATATGCATGGAAATCGCCCAATTTCTTAACATGTCCGTCCGACATGTTAAGAAAACGGGCGTTTCTTTGACACATGGCTTCTCCGCTCAAGCGAGAGAATGGCCGCAACTTTGGCGGCCAACACTCCGATCGAATTAGGATCCCCCCGCTCCTCCTTACTTCGCTAAGTTCCGGATCAAGGCGTCGATCAGCGCGTCGAGATTTGCTTTCTTTGGCTCGAAGGCGATCTCCATGCCAGTCTTCTTGAGCGTCTCGCTCGTCTGCGGGCCGATGCTGCCGACGAGGGGGCGCTTGGCGTCTTTGGCCAGCTTGAGCGACTTCGCCTGATCGGCAAAGGACTGCGCGGCGGACGAGCTGGCGAAGAGGATCGCGTCGGCTCCTTTTTGGCGGAAATCGTCGGCCACCGGATCGGCGGAAAGATCGGTCTTCTCCGTCGTGTAGAGCTGCAGGCGGTCCACGATGGCGCGGGCGGCCTCCAGTTTTTTGACGAGGGTGTCGCGGTTGAGGTTGCCCGTCACCACGATGATCTTGGCGCTGTCTAGGCTTCCCGTGGCGATGAGCGCGTCGGCCAGCGATTCGCCGCTGGCGGCGTCGGGCATACACTCGACCTTGAGGTGATAACTCTCGATCTCCTTCGCCGTCGCCTTGCCCACACAGGCGAAGCGCAGCAGGCCGAGCGCACGGATGTCGCGGAAGCCTTTGAGGAAATCCTCGAAAAAGTAGCGCACGCCGTTGGCGCTGGTGAAGACGATCCAATCGTAGCCGCCCAGCTCGGCCAGGATCTCGACGAAGGAGTCCTTCTCCACGTACTTCTTGATCTCGATCAGCGGCAGCTCCAGCACCTCGGCGCCGAGCGTCTCGAGTTTTTCGCGCAGTTCGCTGTTCTGGTCGCGGGTGCGGGTGATGGCGACGCGGCGCCCGAAAAGCGGGAGGTGCTCGAACCAGTCGATGGCCTCGTGGTCGCGCACGACTTCGCCGACAAAGATGATGGCGGGGGCAGCGAGACCGGATTGCTCGACCAAGCCGGCGAGCGTGGCGGCGGTGCCGGCGACGCTGCGCTGACGTCCGAGCGAGGCCCATTGCACCACGGCGGCGGGCGTCTGCGGGTTCAGGCCGCCGGCGACCAGCTCCTCCAGGATGAATTTCAGATGACCCATCCCCATGTAGATCGCGAGGGTGGTGTTCTTAAGCGCACCGAAGCTGCGCCAGTCCGTCTGGAGTTCGTGTTTCTTGGGGTCTTCGTGACCGGTGAGAAACACCACCGACGAGCTGGTGTTGCGATGCGTGAGCGGAATGCCCGCGTAGGCGCCGGCGGCGAGCGCGGCGGTCACGCCGGGAACGATTTCAAAGGGGATGCCGTCCTTGGCCAGCGTGCGGGCTTCCTCGCCGCCGCGACCGAAGACCAACGGATCGCCGCCCTTGAGGCGCACGACTTTCTTGCCGGCCTTGGCCTGTTTCACCAACAGCGCCTCGATCTCCTCCTGCGGCACGGCGTGGAAGCCGGCTTTTTTGCCGACGTAAACCACTTCGCAGCCCGGCTGGCACCATTTGATCAGCTCGGGGTGCACCAAATAATCGTAAACCAGCACATCGGCCTGGGCGATGAGCTCCTTGGCGCGAAAGGTGACAAGACCAAGATCGCCGGGACCGGCGCCGACGAGATAAACGATACCGGAGGAGGAGGACATGAGAGACGGAGTTTTTGTCACAGAGGGGAGCGGAGGATGCACAGAGCGTCACAGAGACCCGAAAGGACGGAGAAAAAATTAGGAATGGTTCGTGGATTGGCTCGGTGAAGCTCGGTGCACCTCTTCCGGCCTCTGTGCCTAAATCTGAAATAGTGAGGACGGAGTTTTTCACAGAGGGGATCGGAGGATGCACAGAGCGTCACAGAGACCCGGAGGACGGAGAAAAATTAGGAATGGTTCGTGGATTGGCTCGGTGAAGCTCGGTGCACCTCTTTCGGCCTCTGTGACTCAATCTGAAATAGTGGACGGAGTTTTGTCACCGAGGAAACCAGAGGATGCACAGAGCTTCACAGAGACCCGGAAGGGACGGAGAGAAATTAGGAATGGTTCGTAGATTGGCTCTGTGACACTCGGTGCAGCCTCTTCCGGCCTCTGTGGCTAAATCTGAAAACCGAAATGTTTTAAAATCACGCGCGCGGTTTCGACCGGGGCGTCGATTTCGGCGTCGCTGAGCGGGAGGCTGCGGAGGCCGATTTCGTGGTGGTAAAACCAGAGCGTGTCGGCGGCGACATGGGCGGCGAAGGCCGTCTGGCAACCGCCACCCAGCGCGGCTTGGAAGGCCCGCTCGAGCGTGACGGCACGGTAGGTGCGCGCGTCGAGCACGGCGGCAAAGCGGGCGACGTCCGCCGCGCGGGTTTCGAGGGCGATGGCCGCCTGCCCGACGGCGGGTACCATGTGCTCGCACCCGAGCACGTGGAAGCTCGCGCCTTTCCAGCCGCCAATGCCAAGGCGGCGGAGGCCGGCGGCGGCGAGCACGGTGGCGTCGGCCACGTGATCCTGGGCGATCTTGCGCAGGCGGGTGTCCACGTTGCCGCGAATCTCGGTGAATTCGGCGTCGGGGAACAGCATCGCGAGTTGGAGCCGGCGGCGCGGGCTGCCGGTGGCGATGAGCCGGGGCGTCTCGACGCCGTCGCGGAGCACGAGGACGTCGCGCGGATCTTCGCGGGGCAGATAGCCGGGTATGGCGAGACCGGCGGGGAGTTCGCCGGGAAGATCTTTGCAGCTATGGACGGCGATGTCGGCCTCGCCGCGGAGGAGGGCTTCCTCGAGTTCCTTGGTGAAAAGGCCCTTGCCGCCCTGTTTTTCGAGGGACCACTCGGTGCGTTGGTCGCCGGTGGTGACGATCTTCAGCAGCTCCGTCTCGACCCCGAGGGTGGCGCGCAGGTGCGCGGCGACCTGCTCCGCCTGCGCAAGGGCGAGCGGGCTTTTGCGAGTCGCTAGAGTGAGTTTGGTTTTCACGGAATCGAAAGGTAGGGCGGGTTATCCTTAACCCGCCGTGTGAGGCAGTCGATATATCAACGGTTCCGGCGCGTTAGGGATAACGCGCCCTACCCCAAAAACAAAAATTGGCGCTAGCAGGCTTCCGCCCATTAGCGCCAATTAGCGTGGATTAGCGGTTGATCCTTACGAGGCGTAGGCGCCGGCGACGCCGCTGATGTTGCGCTTGGGCATCCAGGGCATGAGGCCGCGGAGGCGTTCGCCGGTCTTCTCGATGCCATGCTTTTCGCCGGCCTTGAGGAGCTTGTTGTAGTTCTTGAGGCCGCCCTTGTATTCGGCGACCCACTGCTTGACGAACTTGCCGCTCTGGATCTCGGCGAGGATCTTCTTCATTTCCTTCTTCGTGTTCGCGTTGATCACGCGGGGGCCACGGGTGATGTCGCCGTACTTGGCGGTCTCGGAGATGGAGAAGCGCATGCCGGAGATGCCCTTTTCGTACATGAGGTCGCAGATGAGCTTCAGCTCATGGAGGCACTCGAAGTAGGCCATCTCGGGCTGGTAGCCCGCCTCGACGAGGGTCTCGAAGCCGGCCTGCACGAGGGCGGAAGCGCCGCCGCAGAGCACGGCCTGCTCGCCGAAGAGATCGGTCTCGGTCTCTTCCTTGAAGGTGGTCTGGAGAACGCCGGCGCGGGTGCTGCCGATGCCCTTCGCCCAAGCGAGGGCGTTCTTCTTGGCCTTCTTGGACTTGTCCTGGAACACGCCGATGAGGGCGGGCATGCCCTTGCCTTCAACATAGAGGCGGCGGACCATGTGGCCGGGGCCCTTGGGGGCGACGAGGATCACGTCGATGTCGGCCGGCACCTTGATGAGGCCGAAATGGATCGCGAGGCCGTGCGAGAAGATGAGGGTCTTGCCCTTGGTGAGATTGGGGGCGATGTCGTTCGTGTAGACATCGGCCTGCTTCATGTCGGGCAGACCGACGAGGATGACGTCGGCGCGGCGGACGGCCTCGGCGGTGGTGACGACTTCAAAGCCGTGCTTTTCGGCGACGGGCTTGGACTTGGAGCCTTCGTAAAGGCCGATGATGACCTTGACGCCGGAATCCTTCAGGTTGAGGGCGTGGGCGTGGCCTTGGGAGCCGTAGCCGAGCACGGCGATGGTCTTGTTCTTGAACAGGCCGAGGTCGGCGTCTTTGTCGGTGTATACTTTGGCGGGCATGGTGGGATGGAAAAGTTGGGAGGGTTTACCGTTTCTGCGCGAGCACGCCGGTGCGGGCGAGCTCGAGGATGCCGAAGGGTTCGACGAGCTTGAGGAAGGCGCTGACCTTGCCCTCGTCGCCGGTGATCTCGATGATCACGGATTCCTGGGAAACGTTGACGATCTTCGTGCGGAAGATGTCGCTGATCTGCATGATCTCGGAGCGGGTCTTGGTGTCGGCCTTGACCTTGACGAGCACGAGTTCGCGGACGACCGCCTGGCCCTCGGTGAAGTCGACGATGTCGACCACGTTGACGAGCTTGCGGAGCTGTTTGATGCAGAGGTCGAGCGAGGAGTCGTCGCCCTTCAGGACGACGGTGATCCGGGACAGCGCGGCGTCGTGCGTGGGGGCTACGTTGAGGGAATCGATGTTAAAACCGCGGCCGGAAAACATGCCGGCCACGCGGGCTAAAACGCCGAACTTGTTCTCAACGAGGACGGAGATCGTGTGTCGCATGCGGGTGTGAATGATGGATGAAGATGGTGGACGCTGAGGGACTCGAACCCCCGACCCTCTCGGTGTAAACGAGATGCTCTAACCAACTGAGCTAAGCGTCCGAGCCAAAAGGTCAGACTAAGTGCAGGGGGGCGGCGGGTGACAAGGATTTATATTTGCGCAAAAGGAGCTCAAACCGCGGCGAGCGCGGCCTTGGACTTGAGCAGGCCCTCGCGGGCCATGAGCTCGGCGTTTTGCACGGCGTTGAGCGCGGCGCCCTTCCAGAGATTGTCGCCGCTGACCCAGAACGAGAGTCCGTTGTCGAACGCAGTGTCGATGCGCAGGCGGCCGACGCCGCACTTCACCTTTTCGGCGAAAGCGAGGGGCGTCGGATAACGCCGGGCGGCCGGATCGTCGACCAGCTCGGCGCCAGCGAAGGCGGCGATGGCGGCGCGGGCCTTGGCCAGATCGACCGGACGCTCGAACTCGGCGCTCACCGAGATGGAGTGGGCGCGCACGACCGGCACGCGGACGGTGGTGGCCGAGACCTTGAGGTCGGGCAGGCCCATGATCTTGCGGCTCTCCTGCGCCATCTTGGTCTCCTCGCCGGTGTAGCCGTTGGCTTCGAAGGAATCGATCTGCGGGATGCAGTTGAACGCGATCTGATAGGGATAGACCTTCGCCGTGATCGGGCGGCCGGCCGCGTAGGCCTGGACCTGGTCCTCGAGCTCGCGCACCGCCTCGGCGCCCGTGCCGGAGACGGACTGGTAGGTGGAAATGATGACGCGCTTGACGCCGAACGCCTGGTGCAGCGGCCACAGGCCCATGAGCATGATGGCCGTCGAGCAGTTGGGATTGGCGATGATGCCGCCGTGGTTGCGCAGTTGCGCGGGGTTGATCTCGGGGATGACGAGGGGCACCGCCGGGTCCATGCGGAGGGCGGAGCTCTTGTCGATCACGAGGCAGCCGGCCTTGACCGCGTCGGCCGCGAGGGCGCGCGTGACGGAGCCGCCCGCGGCGAAAAACGCCACGTCAACCTCGGCGAACACGCCGGGCTTCGCCTCTTCGATGACATACGTCTTGCCGAAGCGCTCCACGGTCTTGCCCGCCGAGCGGGCCGAGGCGAAAAGCCGCAGCGAGCTCAAAGGGAAGTTGCGCTCGTGCAGAAGTCGCACGAGCTCTTGACCGACCGCGCCGGTGGCGCCGACGATACCGACAACGTAATTACGCGTATTCACGATGATATCTCCTTGGGAATGGGTGAACCAAACATGCGACCGCCTCGGCATCAAGCCCGCAGACCGGTTGTTGGTCGTACGCATCGCCACGCAGACGCTTCAGTTTTACCGAAACGATAAGCTCGTGCGCAGTTACGTGATCTCAACGTCGCTGCGTCCACCCTCCAATGTGAAGGATTCCCTCGGCACTCCGCGCGGTTTGCACGCCATCGCCGAGCGGATCGGAGCCGGCCAGCCACCCGGAATGGTCTTCAAAGCGCGCGTTCCCACCGGCCGCCATTTCTCCGAACTGCCCGACGCCGACCAGCACCCCAATCTCATCACCAGCCGCATTCTCTGGCTGCGCGGGCTTGAACCCGGGGTGAACGCCGGCGGCGAAGTCGATACGCACGACCGCTACATCTACATCCACGGCACCAATCACGAGGACCGACTCGGCACGCCCCAAAGCGCCGGTTGCGTGCTCATGAACAATCGCGAGATCGTCGAACTCTACGAGGACGTGCGCGCCGGGGACTTCGTCTGGATCGAGTGAACCTCCCCTGCCCGCTCATCGGTTCCGCCCGAACAGCAGCCGCAGGGAATTGAGGCACACCACCACCGTGCTGCCCTCATGGGCGGCCACGCCGACCGCGAGCGGAATGATCCCGAAAATCGCGGCGGTCGCCATCACCACCACCACGCCGAGCGAAATCGTCAGGTTCTGATAAATGACCGCCTTGGCGCGCTTGCTCAGACGAAACGCCGCCAAAAAGTTTTCGATGCGGTCGTGCATCAGGATGACCTCCGCCTGTTCCAGCGCCGCGTCGCTCCCGCGCGCGCCCATCGCCACGCTCACATCCGCCGCGGCGAGGCTGGGCGCGTCGTTCACGCCGTCGCCCACCATGGCGATTTTGAGACCTTGCTCGCGGAATGACTGGATCGCCTCGACCTTCTGCTCCGGCGAAAGTCCCGGGCGCACTTGATCGAGACCCAGCTCGCGCGCCACCGCCTCGGCCGCATGCCGGCGGTCGCCCGTGAGCATGACCGTCTTGATGCCCACGCGCTTCAACTCCGCCAGCACGCCGCGGGATTCCGCGCGGATCTGGTCGCGCAACAACACGCGGCCGATCACGTCGGCGCCGACCACCCACACCTCGGCGAGATCCGCGGACGCCGGGGGGAGCTTGCGCGCCCACTCGGCCAGCGGACCGGCCTCCAGCAATTCGCGGCGGCCGAGCAGCACCTGGGCGCCGCCGAGACGTCCGCTCACCCCCTGGCCCGTGATCGATTGAAATTCCTCCAGCCCCAGTTCGCGCACGCCGCGCGCCTTGGCGTCGCGCACGATGGCGCGGGCCAGCGGGTGCTGCGAATTCGCCTCGAGCGCGTAGGCCAGCTCGCGGATTTCCTCGTCGCGGCCGGCGGGAAAACTTTCGTAGCCCACCACCACCAGCTCGCCCGTCGTGAGCGTGCCCGTCTTGTCCAAGGCCACGACCTGGATGCCGGCAAGTTTCTCAATCGCCGCGCCGCCGCGAAAGAGCACGCCGTGCCGCGCGCCCCACGCGATGGCCGCGAGGATGGCGGACGGGATGGAAAGCACGAGCGCGCACGGGCTCATCACGACCAGCAGCGTCATCGCGCGGTAAAACGCCGAGCGCACGCCGTCCACGTTGTCGAAGGGCGGCAGATGGAAGCCCAGCCACCAGACCAGGAACATCGCGGCGCACACGCCGAGCACCGCGAGCGTGTAGGCGCCGCCGAACTTGTCGGTGAACCGTTCGCTGGGCGCGCGGAGCTTTTGCGCGGTCTGGATGAGGCGAATGATTTTCTGGAGCGTGCTCTCGCCGGGCAGGCGCAGGACCTTGAACTCGACCGCGCCCCAGAGGTTGATCGTGCCGCTGAACACCGGGTCGCCCACGCCCTTGGCCACCGGCACGGATTCGCCGGTGAGCGCCGACTCGTCGCTCGCGCTCCGGCCTTTTTCCACGTTGCCGTCGGCCGCGAACGCCTCGCCCGGGCGCACCAGCAGGACGTCGCCGATGCCGACCTCCTCGATGGCCACCTCGCGCTCACCGCCTCCGGGCACGAGCAGCGTGGCCTTCTTCGGGGCGGACTTGAGCAGCGCGTTCACCTCGCGGTGCGTGCGGTCCAAGGCGAATTCCTCCATCGCGCCCGAGGAGGAAAACAAAAACAGCAGCAGCACCGCCTCGCCCCATGCGCCGATGCTCACCGCGCCAACCGCGACCGCGAGCATGAGAAAATGAATATCCACCCGGGCCTTGCGCAGGTTGGCCCACGAATCCACCGCGGCGTCCCAGCCGCCGGCGATCAGCGCGACGGCGTACAGCGACGGGGAAAGCCATACGGGCGCGCCGCCCAGCCTCGCCGTGATGAAGCCCGCCAGGCCGAGTCCGCCGCACACCGCGGCCAGCGTGGCGAGTTCCCGCCATTCCGGCTCCTCCTCGTGCGCATCAACCGCGGGCTCCAGTTCGGGCCAGGCGAACTCTCGCCATTGCCACAGCTTGGGCGCCGTCTGGCAGCTCGGCGCGGCCAGCTCCGTCATGGACCCTTCCTGGCGCAACGTGAAACCGGTCTGCGCGCGGGGGCGTTTTCCCAGCGACGCCTCCACCGCGGCCAGCGTTTGCGCCAGAGCCGCTTCCAAGCCGCCGACATCCACCTCGCCCAGCGTGGCCACCGCGACCTTGCGCGCGACCGCGTCGATGCGCACCGCTTGCACGCCCGGTTGGGTGCGCAGGAATTGCGCGAGCGCTTCCGTCCAATTGTCAGACCCGGCGACATGTTGCATGACACCCCCACGCTCCTCTTTCGGGCATTATCCGCAAATACAATTGCGCCTGAAAAACTCCGTCCAATGGTTGCCTCCCCGTCTTCCATGATCGGCCTCAACGACCACCCAGATACTCCTCCGCTCCCGCCGCCGTCGCGCGCGCCCGAGCTGGCCGCGAAAATCTTCGCCGCCGGAGGCTGGCTGCAGACGAGTCTCGGTCTCGAACACCGGCCGCAGCAGGAAAAAATGGCGCGCGCCACCGCCGCCGCCATGAAAGCCGACGAATGCCTGCTGTTCGAAGCCGGCACCGGCGTGGGCAAATCCCTCGCCTACCTGCTCCCCGGCATCATCCACGCCGTCGATCAGAGCCGGCAGATGATCGTCTCCACCCACACCATCGCGTTGCAGGAGCAGCTCGATCAAAAGGACCTGCCGCTCTGCCGCCGCGTGTTCTCGGCCACCGAGGAGACGAAGCCCTACGCCGCCTTCAAATCCACCGTGCTCGTCGGCAAGGGCAATTACCTCTGCACCACGCGGCTCGCGACGGCCTTGCGCGACAAGCACGAACTCTTCGCCACGCCCGAGCACGCCGAACTCCAGCGCATCGCCGCGTGGGCCGAAACCACCGCCGAGGGTCTCCGCCACGAGCTCAACCCCGCCCCGCTTCCCGAGGTCTGGGAGATGGTCAGCGCCGACTCCTCCGGCTGCGCGCGCAAATACTGCGATTGCAACCGGTGCTTCTACCAGCGCGCCCGCACCCGCCTGCGCTCGGCCCACGTCATCATCGTCAACCACTCACTGCTTTTCGCCCACATCAACGCCGGCGGCGCCGCGGAAAAAGGCGGTTCGCGCGGCGTGCTTTTCCCGGACGATTTCGTCGTCCTCGACGAGGCCCACACCGTTCCCGAGGTCGCCACCGATCACTGCGGCCTGCGCCTGAGCAGCTACGGCACCGACCGCATGCTGCGCTACCTCTACAACCCGAAAACCCGGCGCGGTCTCCTCCAAAAACACGGCGACGCCGTGGACCGCCAGCTCGTGACGGACGCCCTTGAGGCCTCGCATCAATTCTTCGCCTTCATCGACGAGCGTCTCCTTTCAAAACAAGCGGTGGTGCGCGTGCGCTCCGAGGGCTTCGCCGAACCCTGGCTCGACGGTCCGCTCCTCGCGTTGCACAAGGCCGTGCGCCACCGCGCCGACCACATGGACGACGGTCGCGAGCGCGACGAATTGCTCGAGCAGGCCGGTCGGCTCAAGACCTACCAGACGAGCCTCCGGCAATTCCTCAACGTCGCCGACGCGGACAAAACCGTCTACTGGGTCGAGCGCTCCGGCAAACGCCAGACCATCGTCACCCTGCGCACCGCTCCGATCGACGTGGCTCCGTTCATCCGCGACGAATTGCTGCGGCGCGAAACCTCCGTCGTCTTCACCAGCGCCACGCTCGCCATGGGCGGGCGCATCGAGCCGTTTCAGGCGCGGATCGGCGCGCAAGCCGTGAAAACCGCGGTGGAGCACTCGCCCTTCGATTTCGAGCGCAACATGCGCGTCTTCGTCGCCGCCGACGTCCCGTTGCCCTCGCCCAAGGAGGCCCGGCTCGCGCTCGACGTGCTGATCGACTACATCGATTTCTGCACCCGCCGCACCAAGGGCGGTTCGCTCGTGCTCTTCACCAGTTACTTCGACATGAAGCAGGTGGCGGAGGCCATGGAGCCGATCTACGACGGCGCCCGGCGTCCGTTTTTCATGCAGGGCCGCGACTACTCGCGCACCGAGCTCGCCCGGCGCCTCCGCGAGGCGGGCAACGGCGTGCTCTTCGGCACCGACAGCTTCTGGACCGGCATCGACGTGCCCGGCGACGCGCTCTCCCAAGTCATCGTCACCCGCCTCCCCTTCGAAGTGCCCACGCACCCGATCCTCGAGGCGCGCACCGAGTGGATCCGCGAACGCGGCGGCAATCCGTTCAACGAGCTCACCCTGCCCGACGCCCTCATCAAATTTCGCCAGGGCATCGGCCGGCTCATCCGCACCGCCAAGGACCGCGGTGTGATCACGCTGCTCGACTCGCGCATCGTCCAAAAACCCTACGGCCGCCAGTTCCTCGAATGCCTGCCCAAGCGGGACCCGGTGCGCATGAACCGCGAAAATCGCATCGAACGATTTCAGCCTTTCGTTTGATCGAAGCGCTTTTACCGTCACCCTTTGCTGCGTTCATGAAACTCCGCTCCTCCGCGCTCACCGACATCGGAAAAATTCGTCAGGAAAACGAAGATCGTTTTCTGCGCGAGGACGACCTTGGGCTGTACGGCGTGGCCGACGGCATCGGCGGCCTGCCCGGCGGGGCCGAGGCCGCCTCCTGCGCCGCCGGCTTCATCAAGGCCGGCTTCAAGGCCCGCGTCGAAAACCTGTCCGCGCTCACCCAGGCCGCCAGCGCGGCGGTGACGGAGCTCGGCGACCAGATCAATCCTTCCTTCGGCATCGGCACCACCCTCACCTTCGGCCGCTTCCGCGACGGCCGCCTCGACCTCGCCCACGTCGGCGACTCCCGTTGCTACGTCTTGCGCGACGGCCGCCTCACTCCGCTCACCGAGGACCACAACGTCGAGAACGAGGCCCGCCACCTGCGCGCCCAAGGCAAGCACGTCGAGGTCTCCGCCGCCAATCGCAACGCCCTCACCCGCTGCATCGGCCAGCCCGGCCTCCCCGCGGTGGACCTGAGCGAATTTCCCCTCCGGCCGGGCGACCGCCTGTTTTTTACCACCGACGGCATCACCCGCATGGTCGAAGACAAGGAACTCGAAAAACTCCTCGCCCGCGACGACGCCCCCGAGGCGATCCTGCGCACCATCGTCGATCTCGGGTTGGAACGCGGCGGCTACGACAACCTCACCGCCGTCCTCGTGTTTGTGGACGAAGTCCCATGACCACCCCTTCGCGCTCCGCCCATTTCACCGCCCTCGTCGCCGGCCAGCCGGACAACGAACTGTTCCGCTTCAGCCTCGCCCAGGCGCTTCTCTCCGAATCCCGCGGTGCCGAGGCGGTCGAGCACCTGCGCTTTTGCGCGGATAAAAAAGCCGACTGGATGATGCCGCGCATCCTGCTCGGCAAAACGCTCCTCCACCTCTCCCGCCGCGACGAAGCCCTTCCCTGGCTGAACGAGGCGCTGCAACTCGCCATCGCGCAAGACCACGAGGACCCGGAGACGGAACTCCGCGCTTTGCTCGGCCTGTAGCCATCCCCGGCGGGCCGCCGTGCCCCGCCCGCGGTTGCGCCCCGTATCGGGCGTCACCCAAACGTCACGCATCCCGCCTCGCGCCGCGCCCGTTTTTCCCTCAGGCAGTCCCCATGCGCGTCATCCTCACCTCGCACGGTTCCACCGGTGATATCTACCCGGTGATCGCCCTCGCCGTCGCCCTTCAAAAAGCCGGCCATCAGGTGCGCTTCGCCACCATCCCCCACTACAAGGAGGACATCGAGGCCGCCGGCGTGGAGTTTTATCCGCTCTGCCCCAACTGGGAGCAGGCCGACCTCAGCTACTGGATGGGACGCCTCCAGAAAATCCGCACGCCCATCTACCAGTTGCGCGAGATCTACGTCGGCGCGAAGCAGTACATCCCCGAGATGATTGCCCGCATGGACGCCCTCATGCCCGAGACCGACGTCCTCGTGTCGAGCTACCTTTTCCCGATGAACCGCGGCATCGCCGAAAGACACGGCGTGCCCTTCGCGACCTTCGCCTTCGCGCCCCACGTCATTCCCTCCCCCGATTATCCGCCGGAAAACCTTCCCTCGCCCCGCTGGCTGCCCGCCGCCACCCGCCGCGCCTGGAACCGTTGGCTCTGGACCACCGCCAACGCCATCGTGGACCGCGTCATCAACACCACCATCATCGATCAACTCCGCGCCGCCCGCCTGCCCAAGGTGCGCAACTTCTTCTCCAAGCCCGCCGACCGCGTCCTCGTGGCCGTGTCCGAAACCCTCCTCCGTCCGCCCGGCGCGGAGATCGACGCCCGCTTCCGCTTCACCGGCTACTGCCGTTGGCAAGCCCCCGAAAACCCCGAGCTCGAAGCCGAGCTCCGCGTGTTCACCGGCGGACAACCCGTGCCCGTGCTCACCTTCGGCAGCATGGTGTACGACAACCCCGGCGCCCACATGGAACGCCTCGTCCGCGCCTGGCCGCGCGACCGCAAGCTCATCATCCAACGCGGCTGGGCCCAGTTCCCCCAGCTCGGCGACGAAGCTCACATCAAGGTCATCGGCAAAGTCTCCCACGACCAACTCTTCCGCCACGCCAGCGCCATCATCCACCACGGCGGCGCCGGCACCACCGCCAGCGCCCTCCACGCCGGCAAACCGCAGATCGTCGTTCCCCATATTGGCGACCAGACCTTTTTCGCCTCCGAAGTCGAACGCCTCTGCTGCGGCTTCCGCCTCGGCAAAAACCGCTGGCCGGAACACCTCCACGGCGCGCTCGACCGCCTGCTGGGCAATCCCGCGCACGCGCAAGCCGCCGCCGACGCCCGTACCCGCCTGCTCGCCGAAAACGGCCCCGCCCGCGCCATCGAGGAACTGGAACGCTTCGTCGCCGAAAAACAAAACGCCTCCGCCCTCGCCAGCCGCGCCTGAGCAGCCCTCACGGAGATTTCTGCCGCGCAATCGCCTGCGCCCAGTCCCGGCCCGAGCTTGATCGGGATTCCGGGAAAAGACGCCAGTTTGCGCTGGTAATGCAAATCGCGAGGCATCATCAACACCGCGGTCCTTCCCGGCCCGAAAACCTGCCCCGGGAAGTGACGGGGCGAAGCCATCTCCGGACACTTTCGTCAGGCACCGGCGGACTCCGCACAGAATGGCTATTTCCGCCGCGATTTGATGTCTGGTGCCAGCGCTTCACCGGCCAAAACCTCACCCCCATTTATAAAAACCGAAGCCAAGTCTCTGTTCCGATCCCCAGCCAGTTCCGCTTTGCGTGGGTTTCATCACCCCTAAACCGGAACTCAATGCCTCACGCAGGCGATCTTCTATTCCCCTAGACAAGTTCCTATAACATCTTAGGAAACTACCAAGCCCAAGCTAACGCTCATGCTTCTTCCTCGTAAACCGGAACCCAGGAGTTCCGCTCAATAACACTGTTCGGCAGAATCAAACCATGAATGAAGAACCGCATCAGAGTCAGTATATAAGCGACACATGGTCCTCCAAGTGGGACGGTGTAATGAGCGCTCAGCGCGAAGGGCTAAACTGGCTATTTGCACTGAATGTTGGTGGCGTGGCCGGCATTCTCACGTATGCCTCAGCGAAAGAGACGACCCCAGCCGTAATTGCGGCCCTGATATCATTTTCGATCGGCTTGCTTTGTCTGGTCTACTATGCCCTTAGATATTATTATGCCGAAGAGCATTGTTTCTACGCTTTCAGAGCAGACGTAATTGCATATCGACGCAAGCTGATGGACTGGGATAGCTTAGTTAAGCGTGAAGATGCGAGACCCAGCAAATACAAGGATTGCGAAGTCGCGGCTATAGCATCAACCGCCTGTGCCGTAGGCGGGATCGTCGCATCCTCATTGGCCATTCTATGAATAATGAGCCGCTCATTCTTTTTTCTACCTATTGTGATTTTACTGAGCGCCCAAGCCGTGGTTTTCCTAGTCGCTGGAATTCGAAAAAAAGAAATTGGCCGGTTTTCGTTTAAAGAGTTTTTTGGGGGATTCCCTAGTCTCGAAAAATCGAATGGCGCACAGCTAATCGGAGTCGGCTTAGTTTCAGTGTTAATCGCCGTTTTAGTATTCCTCTCATACCGCAATTTAATTTAAGCCTGAAACAAAATGACGAAAAAGAAGACGGAGAATAGTTTCAAATTTGAAGTGCGACACCAATAGTATCAACGGGAGGGGTAGCCGAGGGGCCGCTTCCGAGGACAGGAGCGAAAAGCTTGCCGCAGGAAGCGGCCCATCGGCGGTCGAGGTCTTTACGTTCATAGT
>JAEKKV010000015.1 GCA_019510185.1 Verrucomicrobiota bacterium
TCCAGATCCAGCTCGTCGTCAAAGACGAGCTCGTCGACGGCGCGGTCAAGGCCATCGTGGCCAAGGCCAAGACCGGCAAGATCGGCGACGGCAAGGTCTTCGTCCTCCCCGTCGAACAGGCCATCCGCATCCGCACCGAGGAAACCGGCGATATCGCGCTCTAAGCCGCCGAATCACCAGCGTTTCATTCGCTTCAGCGGCCCGGGCTTCACGCCTGGGCCGCTTTGTTTTGCACGAGTCGGAATCGTCTTACTTCAACCGCGCCAGCGCCTCGATGGCTTGCTGGAAGGAGGGTTCGAGTTGTAGGGCCGTCTGGTATTCGGCGCGGGCGACGGCGGGACGGCCGCTTTTTTCCGCGATCAAGCCGAGGCGGAAATGGACGCCGGCAATGTCGGGTTCCTGGGCCGCGGGTTGCAGGTGGAGGCAGTGGCGCAAGGCCTGTTCGCCTTGTTCCAATCCCTCGCCGGATTCGGACGCGATGCGTCCCAAGGTATAAAGCGCCAGATAGTTGTTCGGGTCCGTGAGCAGGACTTCCTCGCAGGTGGCACGAGCCTCGGCGAAATGCCGGTCGTAAGCCTGGATCGAGGCTTTGATGATGCGGCCGCGGAGGGGATTGCGCCTGGCGATTTCGGCGGCTTGGTCGTAGGCCTTGGCCAGACCGCCGCCGACGATGGCGGGGGCATGTTTGTAGAATTCCACCAGGCCTTCGCGATAGGCAATTTCATCCGGGGCGAGTTGCACGGCCTGTTCCAGCGCATCCCGTCCGCGCCGGGCGTAGCCGATGCCTTTGAGGGACACGCCGAGCTCGCTGGCGCGGAGCAGGCAGGCGCTGCCGTAGTCGGCCAGGATGTGAGGATCGCCGGGAGCGAGCCGCTTGGCATGTTCCAACACAAGAATGGCCTCCTCGCGCCGTTGCATGAGCGTATCGGCCCGGCCGAGGTACCAAAGCGCCTGGATGTTGTCGGGCTCGCGCGCGGCGAGCGTGACGAGGATTTCCCGGGCCTCGGGGACACGGTGATTTTTGAACAACCCGATCGCGGTGTCGAGGGAGTCAGTGTTGGCGCGGGCGGTCGCCAGGCCGGCAAGACCGGCCAGAAGAAGCACGGAAAGGAGTGGAAATCGCCGGATTTTCATTCGAACCGCAGGGCTTCAATGGGATCGAGCTGGGCCGCCTTGTGCGCCGGGTAGAAACCGAAGAGAATCCCGACTGCACCGGAAAAAAGAAAGGCGCCGATCACCGCGGGCATGGAGACGAGCGTGGGCCAGCCGTTGAGCTGGGCGACGAGTTGGGAGGCGCCTACGCCGAGGAGGATACCGAGGGCGCCACCCATGAGGCTGAGGACCATGGCTTCGAGCAGAAATTGAAGACGGATGTCGTGGTCGTGCGCGCCGATGGCGAGGCGGATGCCGATTTCGCGAGTGCGCTCGGTGACGGAGACGAGCATGATGTTCATGATGCCGATGCCGCCGACGATGAGCGACACGCTGGCGATGGCGCCGAGGAGGGCGGTCATGTTGCGCGCGTTGGCGGTGGCGACCTGGGCGAGCTCGAGCTGGTTGCGCACGGTGAAGTCCGGATCGCGGCCGGCGCGTCGCTGCTGGAGCAGGTCGGTCGTTTCCTGCTGGATGCGGAACATCTGCTCCGGCGCGAGCGCCTGGATCAGCAGGGTGTTGACGGTGGTGCGGCGCGCGATGCGCCGCATGGCGCTCGTGTACGGCACGATGACGGCGTCATCCTGGTCGGTGCCGAAATAATTGAAACCCTTGGAACGAAGCACGCCGACGACCTTGAAAGGAATGTTGCGGATGCGCAGGGTCTGGCCGACGGGCGCGCTGCCGGGAAACACCTGGTCGGCGATGGTCTGGCCGATGACGGCGATCTTCGCGGCGCTGCGCACGTCCGCCTCGGTGAACATCGCGCCTTCGGACAGATCCCAGGCGCGGATGGAGGTGAAGTCGGGGGATTCGCCGAAGACCGTGGTGTTCCAGTTGAGGCCGTTGGCGAGAACCTGGGCGCGGTCGCGGGTCTCGGGGCTCACGGCGACGACGCCGGCGATTTCGCGCTGGATGGCGAGGGCGTCGTCCGGCGTGAGCGTGCTGGCCGAGCCCCAGCCGCCGCGGGCGCCGCTGGTGCTGACGCTGCCGGGATAGACGGAGATGACGTTCTGCCCGAGGCTGGCGACGGAGGCCTCGACTTGGAGCTTGGCTCCGTTGCCGATGCTGACGAGGGCGATGACCGCGCCGACGCCGATGATCATACCGAGCGCGGTGAGCACGGAGCGCATCTTGTTTCGCCGGAGCGCGCGCAGGGCGATGACGGTGGTGGCGACCAGTCTCATGGGGAGGCGGCAGTGAGCTTGGCGGCGGCCTCGGCCTGGTGGAGCTTGAGCAGTTCCTCGCCCGCGATTAGCCGGTCTTTCACGAGTTCGTCGCGCACGATGACGCCGTCGCGCACAATGAGGTTGCGCTTGCAGTAGTGGGCGATGTCGAGCTCGTGGGTGACCATGACGATGGTGATGCCCTCGTCGTTGAGTTTTTGAAAAACACCCATGACCTCGACCGAGGTTTTGGAGTCAAGATTGCCGGTGGGTTCGTCGGCCAGGAGGATCTGGGGGCGGTTCACCAAGGCGCGGGCGATGGCGACGCGCTGCTGCTGACCGCCGGAGAGTTGATTGGGCAGGTGGTCGTGACGCCGGGCGAGGCCGACGATCTCGAGGGCGTGCATGGCGCGCTCACGCATCTCCTGGCTGGAGATGCGCCGGGGGGCGTAGAGCATGGGGAGCTCGACGTTTTCCAGCGCGCTGGTGCGGGCGAGGAGGTTGAATCCTTGGAAGACGAACCCGAGTTTCTGGTTGCGGATATTGGCGCGCTCGTTGCGGCCGAGGTTGGAGACGTCGACGCCGTCGAGCAGGTAGCGTCCGCCGGTCGGCCGGTCGAGACAGCCGAGGGTGTTCATGAGGGTGGACTTGCCCGAGCCGCTGGCGCCCATGATGGCGATGAACTCACCTTTGTGGATGTCGAGGGAGATGCCGCGCACGGCGTGGACCTGCACCTCGCCGTTGGCGTAGATGCGATGAATGTCCTGAAGCTGGACGACGGGGGGCATGGGGCTTGCCGGGACTTAACGCCGGCCGGGCTGACCTCCGCCGAACGGATTTCCTGCGGGGGCGGCCGCTGCGCCGGCGGAGGGCACATAGGCGCTGGTGATGACGGAGGCGCCGGTATCGAGGCCTTCGACGACCTCGCTGGCGACGCCGTCGGTGATGCCAACCTTGATGGTGAGCGGGATGACTTCGGGGTCCTGCGGCGTACCGGCGAGCTTATAAACGGTGCGGGTGGTGATGCCGGTGTCGCGGTCGCTGCGGGTGAGGCGCTCGGGCAGCTCGATGTCGCGATCCTTGGCGAGCTGGATCAGGCGGGCGCGGGCCTCGGGGGCGATGCGTTTGGCACCGGGATTGATGCCGGCCTCGACCATGAGCTGCTGGATCTGCTCGCGGGTGGCGGCGACGGTCTTGCCTTGGACGGGCGGGGCGGGGAGCAGGGAATCGGGGATGCGGACGCGAAGGGCGCTGTTGGGCAGACGCAGGGCGTTTTCACGACGGGCGATGATGATGGAGACGTTGGCGGTCATGCCCGGCTTGAGCTTCAGATCGTCGTTGGAGACATCGATGATGGTCGCGTAGGTGACGACGTTTTGCTGGGTGACGGGCGAATTGCGGATTTGGGAAACACGTCCGCGGAATTGCCGGGAAGGGTACGCATCGACGGTAAAGTTGACGGACTGGCCCTGCTCGACGGTGCCGATGTCGGCCTCGGCGACGGCGGCGTTGATCTGCATTTTGGTGAGATCGGCGGCGAGGGTGAAGAGCGTGGGGGCGTTGAGGCTGGCGGCGACGGTCTTTCCGACGTCGGCCTGACGGTCGAGGACGATACCGTCGATCGGGGCATAGATGTCGCAACGCGAGAGATCGACCTTGGCGTTGTCGACCGCGGCCTGCTGGATTTTGAGCTGGGCCTCGGCTTGGGCGAGCAGGGCGTCGGTCTGGTCGAGCTCCTGCTGGGAAACAAGCTGCTGGTCGCGCAGGCTGCGGGTGCGTTCGTCGTTGAGTTTGACGAGGCGGTAATTGGCTTGGGTGTTGGCGAATTGCGCCTGGGCCTGGTTTAACCGGGAATCATAGGTGGCGGGGTCGATGCGGGCGAGCAGGTCGCCTTTTTTGACCAAGGAATTATAGTCCACGTTCACTTCGCGGATGAGGCCGGAAATCTGCGAACTGACATCCACCGTGGTCACCGGCTGGAGATCGCCGGTGGCGGTCACCGATTGCACAATGTCACCACGCGTGAGGGAGACGGTGATGAATTCCGGAAGGGGTTCGGATGATTTCGCCCAGTAGAAATAGCCGCCGCCCGCGAGGGCGGCGAGGAGCACGAGGATGAGCCAAAGCTTGAAGGAGCCGGGTTTCGCCATGGGGAAGGTGACGCAATCCAAAATGGATGGCGTGAGTGATAGGGAGGGAAGAAAGCGGAAGAACTCGATTACTGCGCGAAGGCCGTCTTGAGCGCGGCGGCGACCTCGGGCGGCACGAAGTTGGACACATCCCCGCCGTAGCGGGCGACCTGCTTCACGAGTGACGAGCTGGTGTAGCTGAACTGCTCGTTGGGCATGACGAAGAGCGTTTCGATGCGCGGCTCAAGATGGCGATTCATAAGCGCCATGTTAAATTCGAATTCGAAATCGGAAAGGGCGCGCAGGCCGCGGATGATCGCGTCGGCTTTGTGGGCGAGGGCGAATTCCACGAGCAGACCATCGAAAAGCGTGGCGGTGACGTGGGAATGCTTGGCGATGGCCGCCTGGACAAGGGCGAGGCGCTGTTCGGGCTGGAACACCGGATTTTTCCCGGGATTGCGGGCGATCGCGACAGTGACGCGGTCGAACAGGCGGGCGGCGCGGTCGAGAACGTCGAGATGGCCGTAGGTGATGGGGTCAAACGTGCCGGGATAAATGCAGTGACGCATAAGCGGCCCGATGATTGGCCGGCGCCGGCGCGGAGCGAGAACCAAATGTTGTTTCCGGGGTTGCTTTTGCCGCAACCGCCCCCTGTCGTTCGACGTCTGCTGTCATTCGCATGAACCTCCCTAATCTCATCACCCTCTCGCGCGTTCCGCTGATGTTTCTGGTGGTGTGGCTCATGTACCAATCCTGGCATGGCGCGCCCACGCTGGCGTTCAGCCTGTTCGTGATCGCGGCGGTGGGCGACTGGCTCGACGGCTACATCGCCCGCACTCGGAAACTCGTCTCCACGTTCGGCAAGTTCATGGATGCGCTGACGGACAAGATTTTTGTGATCGGCCTGATGATCGCCTTTGTCGAGAAGCAGTTGGTTCCCATCTATTGGGTGCTGATCGTGCTGTGCCGCGAATTCCTTATCTCGGGGATGCGCATGATGGCGGCGGCCAAGGGCGTGGTGGTGGCGGCCGAGCGGGGAGGGAAGGCCAAGACGCTCACGCAGCTCGTCGCGGTCGGGTTCCTGCTGTTCGCGCCCATGCTGGAGGAGGACGTCGCGCGCTGGCTTCACCTGGATCTGGCGGATTACGGGCGCCCCATTTACTGGACCGGCCTCGGCCTGTTCATTCTTAGCGTGTATTTCACGGTGCGCTCAGGTTGGGACTACATCGTGAAATACCGGCAGGTGGTTTTTGACGAGCAGACATGAGCCGACTTCCGCAACCGCTCTGGCCGCGGTTTCTGCCGACGGCGGTGGTCCTTTCCCTTGCCCGGGTGGGCCCCTTCGGCCGCGCCCGCAAGGCTCCCGGCACTTGGGGATCCGTGGCGGGCCTGCTTTATTTCACGGTGTTTTTCTGCCCGATGGAGACGTGGCAGAACCTGTTCTTCAGCGCGGTGGGACTGTATTTCGCCGTGGCGGTCTGCGGCGAGGCGGAGTTCCGGCTGGGCCGCCGCGATCCCGGTGAGGTCGTGTTGGATGAGTTTGTGGCCATGCCTTTGTGTTTTCTCGGTTGGCAGCATCTAACGGTTGGCGCGCTGCCCTGGCCGCCGTGGGCAGTTTTTCTGGCGGGCTTTGCGCTGTTTCGCCTCTACGACATCACCAAGCCGCTCGGTATCGCCAAGCTTCAGGACCTGCCCGGCGGGTGGGGCGTGGCGGTGGATGACACCGGCGCGGCTCTGGCGGCCTGCGCCACTCTGCATCTCGCCCATGCCGCCTGGTTCAACGTTCTTGTCTGGCTTCCGGGACTGGCCCGTTAAAATTACGAGAGCGGTTCGAGATCTTCGAGCGGGATTTTGACGTGCAAGCCCTGCTGGAGAACATCCACGGCCACCACGACGCCAGTCGGGTGGGTGGGATCGTCGACCACGCCTTCGACGCCCCAGAGCGGTCCGCCGGCAACCCGCACCCGCGTGCCGCGTTTGACGAGCGGAGTGACGTTCAGCTCCAGACCCGAGGCCACCAAGGCCCGGACGTTGTCGAGCTGACGCAGGAATTTGGCCTCGTCTTCAACCGGAATGGCGCGGACCAGCAGGTCCTGTTGATAAATACGCCGTTTCGTCTCGAGCGAGACGTGCGCAAACACATAGCCGGGGAAAAGCGGTTTGGTGAAACGCTTTATCCGAGGACCGTAGCGGCGCGTGCTGGTGACCAGCGGCAGGTAGTATTCGCAACGATCGGCATCGAGCAGCGAGGCGAATTTTTTTTCGCAGCGCGGCCGCGTGTGACATACGAACCAGCGGAGGCCTGTGGCGGTGGCGGGGCTCACTGCTTCAGCAGGAATCGGACGGCGGCGAAATAACCCTCCAGACCGAGACCGCTGATGACGGCGATGGCGATCGGCGCGGTGAGCGAGACGTGGCGGAACTCCTCGCGCTTGTAGAGATTGGAAATGTGCACTTCGACGGTCGGGATTTTCGCGCCCGCGAGCGCGTCACGCAGGGCGACGCTCGTGTGGGTGAAGGCGCCGCCATTCAGCACGAGTCCGTCCACTTTCGCGTCCGCGAAAGCGGCGATCCGGTCGATGAGCGCGCCTTCATGGTTGGACTGGAAAAACTCAAGCTTCGCCGTCGCGCCGAACTCCGCGCGCAACGAGGCCTCCAAATCGGCGAGCGTGGCGCGGCCGTAGATTTCCGGTTCGCGTTTGCCGAGGCGGTCGAGATTGGGGCCGTTGAGAATGGCGATGGTTTTCATCGATGTGCCCAAGGCTTTACAGGACAACGCGGGAGGGCGTCACGCCTTCTTTCAGTCCGCGCTCAGCCGGCAGCTGTGCGCACTAAAGCCCGCGCCGAAGCTGACCAGCCACCAATCCTCGCCCCGCGCGGGTTGTTTTTCACGCAACGCCTCCTCCAGCGCGAAGAGCACCGAGGGGCTGCTCATGTTGCCGTAGTCGCGCAACACACGGCGGCTGGCGTCGAGCGCATGGCCGGGCAACGCGGCCTCCAGGGCGTCGAGCACATCGCGTCCGCCGGGATGGGCGATGATGCGACGCACGGGCGGCAGCGCGGCGGGTTCGCCGGCGAGGAGCCGGGCGACCGCTCCGGCCGCCAGTTTCGGCACGGTCGGGTCAAGGCGGTTGCGCAGCTTGCCGTCGCGCAATTCGAAGCGGAGTTTGTCGCGTTCGGCCGGAACATGCAGGGTGTTGAAACCGTGCACGCGCAGACCGGTCGGGCCGGGCGTGGAGCGCCAGAGCGTGGCGGCGGCGCCGTCGCTGAACAGGCACGCGCTGACCAGCACGCCAATATCGTCGTCCAGATAGAACGCCGCGGAGCAGATCTCGACCGCGACACAGGCGACGGTGGCGCCGGGCCGCGCGGCGAGCGCGGCCTCGACTGCGCGCAACGCGGGTATCGCCGCGCCGCAGCCGAGGCCGACGAGGTCCTGCAGGAAGACGTTGTCGCGCAGGCCGAGCTGCTCGGCGAGGTAGCTGGTCACGCCGGGGCAGAGATACCCGGTGCAGGTGCAGACGATGAGGACATCGATCTCCTCGGGGCGGAGGCCGGCGCGGGCGAGGGCGGCGGTGAGCGCGCGGCCGCCGAGCGCAGGACCTTCCCGACGGAAGGTTTCGTTGAGTTCGTCGGGCGTGAGATCGAAAATCCGCTCGACCGGCGTGCTCGCGAAGTGGCGCGTGGCGATGCCGCTGTCTCCGCCCAGGATTGCTTTCAACGTGAGCTGCGAACGCCGGTTGAGCCGCGGGCGGGCGCTGGATTCGGCCAGCACATCCCAGCATTGCGATTGCGTGAACGTGGCGGGCGGAACGGCGGTGGCAAGGGCGTGGAGATGCATGAAGGGCTTAGTGCAACGCACCATAAAGCGTGTTGATGGGAAGGATACGGGTGTGACTGGCGGCCGCCAGGCAGCGCTGGCCTTGCGGATGAAAAAGGAACGGATGCAGCATGGCCGCCGAGGCGAGCCGCACGCGAAAACGCCGGCGCAGCCGGTGCCGCGTCACGCGGATCGTCGCGGTCCAGTCGGCTTCCCCGCGTGACCAGGCGAGCAGTGGACCGAGTGCGTCCGCCGCGCTTTGAAAAGCCATGGCCATGCCGTTGCCGGTGAACGGAGGGATCATCGCAAAAGTGTCGCCGATCACCAGGCGGTCCGCGGGCGCGGCCGGGCGGTCAAACCCCAGGCCGGCGACGGCCGACCAAGACCCGGCATCGATGTCGGCGCTGGCGAGGCGGTCGGCGAGCGCATCGAGCCCGCAGGAACGAAGGTAGGAGGGAAGGGCGGTCGCACGCGATACCGCGAGGCCGGAGTGCTGACGAAAAAGGCCGGAGATGTTGACGCGGTCGCCTTCGACGGCGCACAGGCCCACGTAAGCGTGATCGCCGAGGTGGAGTTCCAGCCCGGCGCTCAAGGTCAGGCCGTGCACATGGCATTTCAGCCCGATCCAATCGGAGGGGACGGGTCGGCGTCCGGTGGCAAAAACGCGGCCGGCGGGAGCCTCGGCGAGATCGGCGCGTGCGTGCGTGCGCAACTCGCCGCCGGCGCACACGAAGGCGTGGGCGAGCCGTTCGTCGAGGGCATGCCGGCTGAGCGCGAGCGCGGGATCGGGCAGCGTCTGCCGTCGCAGCAAGCGATGGCGGTGAAACCAGGCGACTTCGCGATGAGGCCGGGCGTCGGCGAGAAACGGCGCGAGGCCGAGCCGGTCGATGGTGCGGACGTCGAGTCCGGTGATGAATTCGCCGCAGACGCGATGGCGCGGGTAGCCATGCGCCTCGAGCACCCGCACCGGCACGCCCGCGCGGCACAACGCCAGTCCGAGGGAAAGACCGGCCAGGCCGCCGCCAACGATTTCAATAGGTTGGGGCGGCGGATTGATCATGGCCGGCGTTCCGCAATCAACCGGTAGGCTCCGAGAAAAGTGGTCCGGACCTGCCAGCACCAGAGGGCCGGATCAAGGCCGAGGGCCCGGGGAAGTTCGTCACCGCGAAATCCGGCGGCGATGCTCACGTAACCGTCGTGACGGGTGACGTGGCCGGCTCCGCCCAGCGGCGCGGCTACGGTCCAGATCCATTGGTTGTGGCGCCCGCGGGTTGGTTCGCAAAACACGAGCCGGCGCGCATGGTGGCGCAACGCCGCGCCGAGCGTGCGCAGGCCATCGTCGTCGAAGTGATGCAGGATCAGATTGCCAATGACGGTGGGGTAATGGTTCCAGCCTGTGAACGCGTGCAGATCGGTCTGGTGCCACCGGGCCGGAGCGGGCCAGGCGACCGGCGTCGGCATAAGATCAAGGCCATCGATGAGCGGCAGGCGGGGATGGAGCGCCCGGGCGAGTTTGCCCATGCCGGCGCCGAGTTCGAGCACGCGTTCATCGGTGCGCACGCGAGTGGGCAGGACGGCCTGGAACCAGCGGGTGTTGCCCATGATGCGATTGACGCGACACAGGTCGCGACGGCTGCGCTGCGCGTCCGGGTGATACGGCGGGAGCGAGTCGAGCAGCTCGGGTTCGAGACGTCGTTGCACCGTTTTAATATGCCGAGGCCCCGACCGGGGTCAACGGGCCGGATGTTACAAGGGGTTCTCGGTGGAAATAAATTCCCACGGGAGTCCGAACTTCGCGCCCAACTCGGCGGCGAGTGCCTTCACGCCATGGACTTCGGTGGCGTAATGGCCGCACAGGTAAAGGTTTAGACGTTGCTCTTGAGCGGTGTTGAACCACTCTTCGCGCAACTCTCCGGTGACGAGTGTGTCCACGCCTTCGCGAGCGAGCTCGGGGATGGCGCTGTTGCCGCTGCCGCTGCAAAACGCGACGGCGGCGGGCGCGTCGCTGCCGTATTCGATGGCGATCACGCGCGGATAAAGTTTTTCCAGCTGCGCGCGCAGCGCGGCGCGCGAGCCCGTGTGGCTGGCGATGCGTCCGATGGGTTCGCCATCGCGCACGAGAAACGGACGCTCGGGATCGAGGCCGAGCTGACGGGCGAGCAGGGCGTTGTTGCCCAGCTCGGCGTGGCCGTCGAGCGGGAGGTGGTTGGAATAAAGCGCGCAGTTGCCGCGGACAAGGGTGGCGACGCGGTCGTAAACCGGACCGGTCAGCGGGCGCGGCATGTCCCAGTACATGCCGTGGTGGACGATCAGAAAATCCACGCCGCCGGCGGCAGCTTTTTGAAAGGGCACGAGGCCGGCGTCGACGGCTGCGCCGATCTTGGAGACGCGCCCGTTGTTGGCGACCTGGAGGCCGTTGAAGGCGCCGGGGGCGTCCTTGTAGGCGGCGCGGCGCGTGCGTTCATCGCAATAGGTGACGAGATCCTGGAGCGTGGCCATGGCGGCACGGTGGCAGGCCGGGGCGCCGGCTGCCAAGCGTTTCCCGAAGCGACCGGCGCCGGGCTGCCGTGGTCCGCGAGATTCGGTGTGGCATTTTTCCGGGCGGGGGCTACCGATGCCTGCATGAGCGAAACGTGCTCCGCGGTCGACCTGATCGCCCAAGCCACCCAGCAGTTTTCCGAACGTCCTTCGTGGGATGATTATTTCATGGCGACCGCCATGCTGATCTCGACGCGCTCGCCGTGCGAACGCCTCCACGTGGGCTGCGTGATCGTGAGCGGGGGCGACCGAAAAAACCGCCTTATCGCGGCGGGTTACAACGGATTCCTGCCGGGTACGCCCCACCTGTCGCGGGTGCGCGACGGCCATGAACAGGCCACGGTGCATGCCGAGCAAAACGCCATCGCCGACGCCGCCCGGCGCGGCAGCCCGGTCGAGGGCGGAATCGCCTATGTCACGCATTTTCCCTGCATCAACTGCGCGAAGATCCTCGCGGCCTCCGGCATCGCCGAGGTGCGCTATCGGATCGACTACAAGAACGACGCGCTCGTCGAGCCGCTGCTGGCCGACGCCGGCGTGAAGATCCTCAAACTTTAATGAATCCCCGCCGCCGTCGTCCCATGAACGAACGCCGCTCAGCTTCCTCTCCCGTGCTCGCCGGCTCCCTGCTGCTGGCGCATCCCTCCCTGCGCGACCGGCATTTCCGAAAAACCGTCATCCTGCTCTCCACGCATGACAACGACGGAGCGATGGGCGTGGTGCTCAATCGTCCGCTGGGCAAGTCCTTGGGCGAACTGGACAGTGCGTTTGCGGCGGGAGCCTTGGCCGGAGTGCCGCTGTTCGAGGGCGGCCCGGTGCACACCTCCCAAGTTATTTTGTGCGCCTGGCGTCCGCATCCGGATCAGGACGGCTATCAGCTGATGTTTGGCATTGATCCGCAAAAGGCGGAGGAGTTGATCGCAGAAGAAGGCGTGCACCTGCGCGCGTTTCTCGGCTATGCGGGCTGGACGGGCGGACAGCTGGAAGAGGAGTTGAAGCACAACACTTGGCTGGTGAGCCAGTTGGTGGCGGATTTGCTGGATGATCAGCCGGGGGAGAACCTCTGGCGCGAGCTGCTCGGGCAGATCGATCAGGAGTGGCGCTTGCTCGCCAACGAGCCCGAGGATCCGAGTCTGAATTGAGCGGCGGGTGTGAACGAAGATCGCCAACATTTCCGTTGACAGAGCTCTCTGCGAACGGTGTTTTTGTCCCTTTTATGAAAGTCGTCTCCTCCATTAAATCCGCGAAGAAGCGTCACCCTGCCTGCCAAGTGGTCCGTCGCAAGGGCCGTATCTACGTGATCAACAAGGTCGAACCCCGCTACAAAGCGCGTCAGGGTTAATTAACTCCATTTTACGCCGTGAAAACTGAAGGCCATCCCGTTCTCAACAACGTTTGCTACCTCGATGTCTCGAGCGGCAAACGCTTCCTCACCAAGTCCACGATGAAGTCCGCCCGCAAGGAAGTCATCGATGGCGAAGAATATTTCATCGTTCTCCGCGACGTGACGTCTGATTCGCATCCCGCCTACACCGGCGAGAAGCGCATCGTCGACACCGCCGGTCGCGTCGAGAAGTTCACCACGAAGTTCAAGCGTGGTGGCGCGAAGGCCAAGTAAGCCTTCCCGGACGACCTTTCTTCACCAGCCCGCCGGCAACGGCGGGCTTTTTTATTGGCCGTTCACCCGCGGCCGGTCAGAGCACCGGCGCGCTGCTGCGGCGGACGACCCAGTCGATGATGATTTCGTCTTCGACCGGATAGCGCCAGACAAGGCTCAGGAATTCCGCCGGGTGGATGTCGTGAGCTTTGAAAAACTTCCGATCGCCGCCGCAGCCATACATCAGTGATTCGGGCAGTTCGCCGCGAAGCTTGGCCCGAGCTTTGGGGATGAGGCGGGGAAGCCACTCGATGCCGCGCACGGCGAGGGTCTTGGGCGGCAGGGAGGATTCGTCGAGGCGATGGAGGGAGGCCCGGCCGTCCTGGACATTGAGAAAATAATCGCGGCGGATCAGCTCGATGGCCAGCGCGGTGCCGTAGTCGGGCTCGCCGTATTTATGGCGGTCCTCGGCGTAGTCGTAGAGATGCTGGGCAGTGAGCCCGTTGGCGATCAGCCAGTCGGTCTCCTCCTGGGTGAAGTAGGTGGATGCGCCCTGACGACCGTTGTCATAGAGGAGGGCGGCCTTGTCGTAGAGAGTGTGAAACGTCTGGGTGAAACTGTAATGAGACATGGGAGGCGGGAGTTAATGGATATAAAATACCCTTCCGGCGGCGAGGCAACCGGGCGAATGTTTCGCAGTCTCCTCGGCCTCAACCCGCCAGGCGGAAATCGATGAGGCGTTTGAAGCGGTCAACCTTGTCCACCAGCACCTCGATTTTTGCGCCCAGCTCGAAACTCCGCTTGGTGCGGCGGCCGATGAGCGCGGTCCCGGCGGGATTGGTGTTGTAGTAATCCTCCGGCAGGGCGTTGGCGGGCAGAAAGCCGAAGGTCATGGATTCGACCAGTTCCACGAAAAGACCATGGGGGCGCACGTCGGTGATGACGGCGGCGAAAATCGTCTTGGTCTCCTTGGCCAGCTCGCGCTCGAAGAATTCGAGGAGCTTGATTTTGACGCTTTCGCGCTCGGCCTCCGTCGAGTTGATCTCGGTGAGACTCAGGTGCTCGCCGAGGGTTTCCATCTTGGCCGCGGTGTAGCCGGAGGAATAGTCGGAGTGCGGGGGATAGCCCTCGTGCTTGATGAGGTAATGATCGAACACGCGGTGCACCACGAGGTCGGAGTAGCGGCGGATGGGCGAGGTGAAGTGGGTGTAGTCGTTTTTCGCGAGGCCGAAGTGGCCGTCGGGCGAGCCGCGGTAGCAGGCCTTCTTGAGGCTGCGGAGAAGCTGCGTGCGCAGGGTGTAGCCCTGCGGATGCGTCTGAAGCGTCTGGAGCAGTTTCACGATTTCCTCGCGCTTGGTCAGATCGCCGGTGCGGATCTCGAAGGTGGCGAGAAACTGGCGCAGCTCGTCGAGCTTGTCCGGGTCCGGCTCGTCGTGCACGCGGTAGAGCGAGGGCAGGCGATGCGAGCGCGTGAGGTGCGCGACCGCCTCGTTGGCGGCGAGCATGAACTCTTCGATGAGCTGGTGGCTCTCGTCGTGCTCGATTTTCTCCAGGCGGTCGGCGTAGCCCTCGGCGTCGACGAAGACCTTGGTCTCGGGCATGTCGAGGTCGAGGCTGCCGTTGGCCATGCGGTCGCGCCGGAGCCGATACGCGAGCGACCAGAGTTTTTTCACCCAGCCTTGCAGTTGGGTCAGCTCCTCGTCGGTGAGGGAATTGAGCGCACGTCCGGTCGAGCCGGTCTGATGTTTGGGCGGCAGCGGAAGGGCGCGGATCTTCGCGAGGCTCTTTTCGAAGAGGAGCGCGTAAGCCTGCTTGTAGGTGAGGCGCTTGCGGCTGCGGATGACGGTATTGGCGTAGGTGTGGCCCTTGGGACGCCCCTTAGCGTCGAAGTTGAGGAAGACGGCCTTGGTCAGCCGGTCCTGCGCCTCCACGAGGGAGCACAGGCCGTTGGAGAGTTTTTCCGGCAGCATCGGGATGACCGTGCCGACAAGGTAGGTGGAGTTGCCGCGCCGCTGGGCCTCCTTGTCGAGAGCGGTGCCGGGCCTCACGTAGGCGGAGACATCGGCGATGTGGATGCCGATGCGGAGGTCGCCGTTGTCGAGAGTTTCGAGGGAAAGGGCGTCGTCGAAGTCCTTCGCGTCATCGGGATCGATCGTGAAGGTGGGAACCTCGCGGTAATCGAGCCGACCGGTGAGCTCGCCCGGGCGGACGCTGTCGGGCAGGCTGGCGACTTCGCGCTCCACCTCGGGAGGGAAGGTCGGGTCGAGGTTGAACTTGTGATAGATGCCGGCGAGTTCGGCGCGCGGCTCGAAGGTCTTGCCGAGGCGCTCGATGATTTCGCCCTCGATCATCTTGTGGCGTTGCGTCCAGGCGGCGAGCCGCACGACGACTTTGTCGCCGGGCGCGGGGGCGGGCTTGAGTTTTCCGGCGGCGGGATCGGCCACGACGATGTCGTGGATGATGCGGGGATCGTCGGGCTGGACGTAGAAGGTGCTGCGGATTTTCTGAAGGTTGCCGACGACGGTGTCGCGGGCGCGCTCCACGATGCGCAGTACGCGGCCGGATTGTTCGGTGCCGCGGCCGTCGCGGCGGCGGGAGAGGCCGGCGTTCACCGCGATCTCGACAGTATCGCCATGCAGAGCGACTCCGGTGTCGTCCGGCGCGATCTGGATGGGGTCGGGGGCGGGACCGGCGGCGGACGACGCGATGATGACGAAAGCGGATCCGCCCTGCCGGAATTGGATCCGCCCCGTGATGGTATCCGTGCTTCCGTGACTGCCGCCGCCGTCGGGAAGGGCGAGGCGGTCGCCTTTCACGAGGGAGAGCTCGCCCTTGGCCAGCATGCCCCTGACCTCGTGGGCGAGCGAGGGACGCTGTTTTTTATTGAGCCCGAGGGCGTGGGAAAGATCGAGGACGGTGCCGGGACGGTAGCGGGGCTGCCCGAGAATTTCCAAGATGCGTTCGCGAAATTTCATGCCGTTGAAGATTGGCGTTAAAACCTCCGGGGCGGGTTTTTACTGTGGAAATAAAACAATGCCGCTGGTTAAATCGGTGCGATGAAAATCGTCCACGTCGCCAGCGAATTGTTCCCCTATGTCAAAACGGGCGGGCTGGCGGACGCGGTCGGGGCGCTTTCGACGACGCTGGCCGACCTCGGTCATGAGGTGACGGTGTTCGTGCCGGGCTATCGCGCGGTGGTCGATCATCCGATGGCCGCCGGGGCGAAACGCACGCTGCGCCTTCGCATCGAGATGGGCGATGTCTTCATGAGCGGCGACGTCCTGTCATTTTCGCCCAGGCCGAACCTCACGATCTGCCTGGTGTGCCGCGAGGAATTTTTCGACCGGCGGAGTCCCTACGGCACGCCCGAGCGGGATTATGAGGACAATCACCACCGGTTTATCTTTTTCTGCAAGGGCGTGGTCGAGACGCTGCGCTTCCTGGAATTGCGGGCGGATGTCGTGCATGGCCACGACTGGCAGTGCGGCCTGCTGCCGGTGCTGTTGCGCCATGCCGAGCAGCGCCACGGCGCGACGCTCGCGATGAAGACGGTTTTCTCAATCCACAACATCGCGTTCCAAGGCGTGTTTCCGATGCGCTCGTTCTACCGCACGAATCTTCCCGACGAGCTCATGGGCATCGATGGCGTCGAGTTCTACGGGCAGATGAGCATGATGAAGGCGGGCATTCTGTTTGCGGACCGGGTCATGACGGTGAGCCCTCGCTACGCCCGGGAAATCCAGACGCCCGAGTTTGGCTGCGGACTGGAAGGCGTGATTGGCACGCGAGCGGACGACATCGTGGGCTTGATCAACGGCATCGACACGAATGTCTGGAACCCGGCGACCGACGCGCTGATTCCGGCAAACTTCACGGCGAAGGATCTGGCGGGCAAGGCGGCCTGTCGCGCCGATCTGCTCAAGCGGGTTAACTTCGATCCGAAGTTCGCCGGGCCGGTGATCGGCGTGGTGTGCCGGTTGACCGAGCAAAAGGGGCTCGACCTGGTGCTCGCCAACGAGGCTTTTTTCCGGGCGAACGACGTGCGTTTGATCGTGCTGGGCACGGGCGACAAACGGCTGGAGGAGGAGTTGCGCAAGCTGGCCGCCGCCCTGCCGGGACGCGTGGCCCTGTGTGCGCGTCACGACGAGGCGATGAGCCATCTGGTGGAGGCCGGTAGCGATTTTTTCCTCATGCCGTCGCGCTTCGAACCTTGCGGGCTCAATCAAATGTACTCGCAGGCCTACGGCACCGTGCCGCTCGTGAGCCGGGTGGGAGGATTGGCGGACACCGTGATCGATCTGGACGCCTCGCCGGAGACGGGTACAGGCATTCTTTTTCCGCCCACCGCCAAAGGCGTGGCCGAAGGACTGGCCCGGGCGGCGGCGCTTCATGCCGAGCCGGCGCGTTTCAAGGCCGCGCAGATTCGCGGCATGCAGCGCGACTTCAGCTGGATGACGGCGGCGCGGGCCTACGAGCGGCTCTACAACGACGCGATTTGAGGCCTAAGCCAGCGCGACAATAGTGTGGGGCAGGGGGCCGCCGCGGCCGGGCAACTGGACCACGTCGCCGACACGCCGGCCGAGCAGCTGGCGGCCAAGCGGTGAAGAGGGCGTCACCACCGTGAAGTGGAGATCCCCGGCTTGGGCTTCGAGCCCGCCATGGCGGGGACCGAGGAAATAGAGCCCGCGTTTCCCCTTTGCCTCAAGGGTGATGAGCGCGCCGATGGCCGCGACGGAGTCGTTGGAAAAATCCGGCAGGGGGAGCGCCTGATAAGCGGCGATACTCTCGGCGACCTCGGCGGCGAGACGTGCCTGGCCCTCGGCGAGATAGGCGGCTTCCTGCCCGCGCATGTCGTACTGGCCCTCCGCCTTGCTTTCCGCGCTGGTGGCCTCGTCCCTCGCGTCCTGCGCGGCGCGTTTCTGCAAGTCGAGTTCACGGTGAAGCTGGGCGATGATCGCGTCGCGAAGGGGGGCTTTCTGCATCACACCGACCCTGAGCAAAGGCCGCGTCGGAGGCCAGCGAAACCCTCAGGCGGCGGAACCGCGCAGGCTGAGCAGGTGCTGCACCCGTTCGACGAGTTCCTTCGGACTGAAAGGCTTGGTGAGGTAATCGAGCGCGCCAAGGTCAAGACCGAGGCTGCGCGCGTCGGTGGTGGCCCAGGCGGTGAGAATCACGATCGGGATGTTGGCGGTGGGCGCCTGGCGCCGCAGGATTTCGCAAACACCGAAGCCGTCGATGTCCGGCAACATCAGGTCGAGCAGGATGAGGTCGGGCCGGCGGAGATGGACGAGTTCGATCGCCTCCCGTCCGGTGGCGGCGGTCTGCACCTCGAAACCGGCGCGCATCAGGTGGAAGCGCACCAGATCCGTCACGTCCTGTTCGTCGTCCACGCTTAAAATCAAAGGGGTCACGCGGGCCATCATGCCCTTCGCGGGTGTCGGACGGGTGCCGTTGATGTTACGAACCTGTAAAAATTGGCGTTAAAAACTGGATACGCCGGCCTGCAAAAAATCCGTGAAAAGAGGCCGCGGGATCGGTCGGGTCTGGCGCATGGCTTCCGATTGCGCATGGTTGGCGCCGGCAGCACGGCCGCATTCCGGGTCGTCCCGCCCAAGTCCGATGGCCCGAAAAATCTGTTTCCTCAATTACAAAGGCGGCGTGGGCAAGACCTCGCTGATCGTCAACACGGCGGCGTGCCTGGCGAAGCTGGGGCGGCGGGTGCTCCTGTGCGACTTCGACACCCAGTCGAACGCCAGCATCTGGCTGATGCGCTTGGAGCGTTGGAACAAGCTCAACGCCGACGGACGGGGCTCGGTCTACTCTTTTTTCGAACCCGGCGGCGTGCGCCTGGAGGATCTGGTGGTGCGCAACGTCGTCGAGGACAAGATGGGGCGGCCGGTTCTTCCCGGACTCGATCTGCTGCCCACGACGTTCAACCTCGTCGATTTGGAGAGCGAGTACACCGGCGACCCGCGGCGGCCGGCCTACGCGCTGTTCGAGGAACAGCTTGCCGAACTCGCGCTCGATTATGATTACGTGCTGTTCGACTGCCCGCCGAACCTGTTGCGCGCCTCCCAATGCGGCGTGTTCAGCGCCAGCGAAATCTACGTGCCGTCGAATCCCGACGCGCTCAGCCTCATCGGCTTCACCCTTCTCGTGGAGAAGCTGGGAAAGTTCCACCAACTCTCCGCCGGATTCCGCCGGGCCTCGATGGGGCCGCCTGCGCAGGTGCACGGGATCGTCTTCAACTCGATCAAGACCGGGGTGGACATCGAGGTGCCGAAGATGCGCATGCAACTCCGCCTTAACCAATTCAAATCGGCCCGCCGCGCCGCTCCCCAGGCCAAGATTTTCGCCACGCAGATTCGCGATGCGATGATCGTGCGCCGGGCGGTCACGCTGGGGTTGCCGGTCAACCTCATCGGCCAGGAGGGCGAGGCCGGCTTGGACGCCTCCCTTCAGGACAACGTCGTCAACGACTACCGCCGGTTTGCGTCGGAACTCGAACAACATGCCGGCGTCTCCGCCCCCCTTGTCCCCGCCCACCCATGATCACCACATTGTCTTCCCTTCGTTATACCGCCAAGGATTGGAACGAAGTGCGCGCGGCCTTCTGTTCGTCCATTCTCGTCGACACCCAGCTCAGCAGCCTCGCGCAAAATCTCGAAGGCGGCGACTGGCCGCTGAAGGCCCCCGAGGAGACGCCGGCCGGTTATATCGATCTCTCCTTCGAGGAAATGCGCGAGCAGCTCGCCTTGCGTGGCCAGCATCCGCGCATGGCGGACCACCTCATCGATATCCTCAAGGAGACGCTGGCCTTTGACGACCCCTTCGGCGAGATGGTGACGCAGAGCGAAACGGCCGCGGCTCGCGATAATCCGCTGTTCAAAAATCTGGCCCGCCTCGGCCTGCCAGAAGATTTTCCGATCACGCTCACCGCACTGACTCCGGAGACGCTGGCGTTCTGCCAGTTGGAAGCCGTGGCAACTCTCCGCGAGTTCGCCTGCCTTTCGCAGCGCATGGCGCAAAACGTGATCGTGGGCGGCGATTTTCGCGGCCTGCTCAACGCCCTTTCCAACATCGACGAGGCGGTGCTCGCCCGCTACCTGCCTTTCCGTCGCGGCTCCACGGGCGTGCATTATGTCGAGGGGCTTGCCCAGGCGGTCCTCGCCCAGCCGATCGCGGTGCAGGCGGCGCTCGCACGCCGGGCGCGACATCCGTTGAGCCCGGTCGCGGCCGATCTGGCGTCCACGGTGTCCGGTGTGCAACTCAAGCGTGCGCTGGACTCGCTCGCGCAACGCGGTTCCGACCTGCGTGTATTTTGTACGGAAGAGTGCCAGGCGCTTGTCCAAAGCCTGCTGGCCGGAACTGAACCGCTCCAGTTGACCCATACTTTGAACGATCCCGCGATCCGGGCCGTGGTGGCCGATCTGCTCCGCTCTCTTGTCCCTCCGTCCGCCGTCACCCCGGCGACCTCCGGTTTGGTCTCCCGCATCCTCCATTGGTTCAAAAAATAAGTCCCATGCCCGACGCATCCACCATTTCCAATTTCATCCGTCCTCCCGGTCGTCCGCCTTGTGTCCCGGCCCCGCCGTCGCTCGTGCTGCCCCGGCGATCGCCCTCCGCTCCGCGCGCCACCCGCCTCACGGTGGATCCTTGGGATGTTTCGGCGGAAGCGCGCCGGCAGATCGCCCAGGTGGTGGCGATGATCCGCGCCGCCGACACGATCGAGGACGGCTTGGGCAACCACCGCTCTTCGGAAGTCATGCGTTCGCTGGAGCAATTCGAAGCGCGCCTGACCGAGCGGGAACGGTCATTGGAAGAACGCGAATTCCGGGTCGCCGAACGGGATCGCGAGCTGGCCGAGAGCGAGGCGCTCCTGCAGGCGCGGGAAGCACTGCTGGCCGCCCGCTGCGTGCCGAGGCGCGCCCGCGTGTCGTTGTCTCCGGAGGAGCGCGTCGCCTTGGCGGCGTTGAAGGCGGAGCTGGACCGGCAGGAGGCGCAACTGGTGCAAAGCAAGGAGGCGTTGCACGCGCGCGAGGCTTTCCTGGACGAGAGCGAAACCCGCCTCTTCGCCAAGGTGCAGCAGCATCAGGAAAAGGAGACGGAGCTGGAGCAACGCGACGAGGAACTGTCCTCCCGCGAACGCCGCCTGCGCGAGCGCGAGGCACGGATCGATCCGACGGCGGCGCTCACGCCCGAAATTTTGCCGCGGACATTCGACGAGTTCAGGGAATGATCATGGGGCGCTTTCCCGATCCTTCGGGAAATGACGCCTTTCCGTTTGAAACACGACGGGAGGTGGCGACGTTACGCGACCACCCCTTCCGTCATGAAGCCGCGATTTCTGATACTGTGTGCCTGCGCCAGCACAGCGCTGGGCTGGTCGGTTCGGGCGCAAAACAGTCCGCAGGCATTATCTCGTGAATGGTGGGTGGGCGGCGGAACCATCGACGTGTTGGACAACACCGACCGGCATTGGTCCGCCGCGGTGGAATACCGGTTCGATCCCTGGAGATGGAACCTGCGACCTTGGTTGGGCGCCACGTATGCGGAGGAACAAACCTACCTGCTGTCCGCCGGCCTGGTTTTCACGTGGCCGACGCGCTCGGGACTTCATTTTTCCGTGGGCTGGGCTCCAAGTTATTATCATCGGGGCGGCGGAAAAAACCTTGGGTCGGACTTTGAATTCTACTCTTTCGGCGAGATTGGCTACACATTCAAAAACCGCCACAGCCTGAATCTGCGCTTCGGCCACGTGTCCAATGCCGGCTTGAAATCGTACAATCCGGGCACCGAATTGCTGGAGCTGGGCTACTCCATCCCGCTGGGAAAATAAAAAACGCGGAATAGCGCGGATGTTTAATCCTCGGCCGCGATGCGTTCTTCGAGTTCGGCCAGTACGGCTTCCACGGGTCGCAGGCCGCGATCGGCGAACAAGTGATTGATGCGGGTGATGACCTGCTGGATGACGCCGTCGGGGCACGAGGCGCCGCCGGTGATGAGGACGCGCTTGGGCGTGCCATGGTCGCCGGGCCAGAGGGGATGCGCCTCGACCTGGCCGGAGCCGCCGCCGGCGGGGAACACGTAATGCTCGACCTCGTCGAGCGAACGGATGTTGAGCTCGCTCTGGATGAAAAACGCCTTCCCGCCGAGCTTCTGCTCGCACAGCCGGTAAAGCTGATAGGTGTTGGAGGAGTTTTTCCCACCGATGATGAAGGCAGCGTCGATCGGACTGGCGAGGGCGCGGGCGAGGGCGTCCTGGTTGACTTGGGTGGCGTAGCAAAGGGTGTCGTTGCGACCGCTGCCGCCCACGCGAGGCGACTGCCCGGGTGCGTCGGGGCCGAATTTTTTCGCGTAGAGATCGCGCAGGGAGGCGATGATCTCGCGGGTTTCGTTCATCAGCAGGGTCGTCTGGTTGACGACGGCGATACGTTCAAGGTGGCGGTCCACGTCGAACCCAGGCGTGTGCCGTCCCGCGAAATGGTCGTAGAAGCGGGCCCGCACGCGCGGATCTTCGCTCGCGATGATTTCGCCGAGGAGACGGGTTTCGGCGAGGTTGCGCACAATGACGGCGGGGGCGTGGCGGCGCGTGTTGGAGAATGTCGCCTTGGTTTCCTCGTGCTCGTGCTTGCCGTGAATGATCACGGTGTAGCCGTCGCGGCCGTAGGCGCGGGCGGACTTCCAGACTTTTTCCACGAGCATGCAGGTGGCGTCGTAGGGGTAGACGGCGAGACCCTTGCGCACGAGCTGCTTCTTGTCTTCGTCGGTTGCACCGAAGGCGGGGATGATGACGATGTCGGCGGAGGTGAGCGTGTCCCACAGCAGGGTTTCACCGGGCGCGCCGGAAGCCTTGGCGCCTTCGGTGGTGAACGGTTCGCCCTTGTCGCTCTGGAGGTAACGCAGGCCGCGGCGCAGGAGGTCTTCGTTGACGAAGGGATTGTGGATCAGCTCCGAGAGCATGAACACGCGGCGGCCGGGATTGGCGGCGAGTGTCTCGTAGGCGCGCTCGATGGCGTTTTTCACACCGAGGCAAAAGCCGAAGTGGCTCGGCAGCACGTACTGGACGGCGCCGAAATCGAGCGTGACGGGATCGGCGGCCGAGCGCTCGTGCTGGCGCGCAAGCGTCTTGAGCGCCGCGCAGAGCTTGGATTGGTAGAGCGCGCCCGACACGGGATCGTTGGCGTAGATGGCGGGGTTGCGCTCCTTCTCCGGACGAAACTTATAGATGAAATCGTTTTCCCCGAGGTGCAGGTAGGGAATCTCGATCAGGTGCGGTTCCAGACCCGCCAGCGCGGATTGAAGCGCGGGTGTGAGGCAGTCGCCGGCGGCTTCGAGATTTTTGATCGATTGGAAAACAACGGTGGCATCCTGCGACGGCCGGTCGGTTTGCACGAGGTAGACGTGCCGGTCGCCGGCATCCGTGGTGAAGGCTTCGGCGGGCGCGGTGTGGCGGGCGAAAACGGCGTCGAGTTGTTGTGTCACCGCCGGCAGGTCCGCGCCGGTGAACGCCAGGTCGAGGCGGGAGCCCTGCGTGCGCACGGCGAGCTGGTTCGACGTGTTGAACGCGAGGAAGGCGACGGGAAGGGAGGAAGCGGCGCGAGTCTCCGGCATGGCAGGCAACGCAACACGGCGCGCTCCGCAGGGTCAAGCGGGCGGGAGGCGGTCCGAGACGGCCTTTTCGCCGGTTTATGGCGTTGAAGCCGGGCGGAAGGTTTTCGTTATGGAGGGCGTTGCACCCGTCAAAATCACGCTGGCCCGTTCTCACGTTGGTCACTCTCACGGCGATCAATTTGTTCAACTACCTGGATCGCCAGGTACTCTCGGCGGTGCTGACGCCGATCAAGAACGAGCTGCATCTCACCGATGGTGAACTCGGCTGGCTGGCGACGGCGTTCATGCTTGGGTATTTTCTGACGTCGCCGCTTTTCGGTTACCTCGGCGACCGTTTTCCCCGCCGGTGGCTGATCGCCGCGGGCGTGGCGGTGTGGAGCCTGGGCACGGTGCTGTCGGGCACGGCGCACGGATTCTGGTCGCTGGTGATGTTTCGCGCGTTGGTGGGGTTGGGCGAGGCGAGCTACGGCACGATCAGCCCCGGTTGGATCGCCGATCTCTTTCCGCCGGCGCGGCGCAACAACGCGTTGTCGATTTTCTACGCGGCGATCCCGGTGGGCTCGGCGCTGGGCTATGTGGTGGGCGGTGCGATCGCCGCGCACCATGGCTGGCGTTCGGCATTCTGGCTGGCGGGTCTGGCCGGGGTTCCTCTCGTGCTGGGCATGCTGCTGTTGCGCGAGCCGGTGCGCGGGGCCAACGAAGCCCCGGTCGCGGCCGGGGCGGAGGAGCAGCCGCAGGGCTGGCGAAACTATCTCGAGCTGTTGCGCCGGCCGCGGTATGTACTGCTGGTCCTGGGCTATGTGGGACAGACCTTCACGTTGGGCGGCTTTGCGATCTGGGCGCCCACGTTTTTGTATCGGGTCCACGGGATGGACTTGGAAAGGGCGGCTTGGTTTTTCGGACTTTCGCTGGTGGCCACAGGGCTGACCGCCACGCTCTTGGGCGGCTGGCTTTCGACGCTCTGGCGGAAGCGGAATCCGGCGGCGTATGCATGGATGCTGGGACTCAGCACGCTGGCGGGGGCGCCGGTGGCGTTTGCGGCTTTTGCGCTGCCCGATCCGGAGCTTGCCCGGATCATGATGATCGCGGCGATGTTCCTGCTGTTTCTGTCGACCGGTCCGGTCAACACGTTGATTTTGGAAACGGTGCCGGTAACGGCGCGGGCGAGTGCGATGGCCGCGTCGATTTTTTGCATCCATCTCCTGGGCGATCTGCCGTCGCCGCTGCTGGTCGGCATGCTGTCGGACAGCGTCGGGCTGGCGAAGGCGGTGTTGCTCTTGCCGGCCGCCCTCGTGGGCGCGGCGGCGGTCTGGCTCTGGCTGGCGTGGCAGATGCAGCGGAAGAGCTGAGGCTCATCCGCGCGGTCGGCTCTTATTCTTCCTCGGACTCGCTCTCGTCGTCGAAGGAATGGCCGGCGTAGCCGCCGTTGAAAAAACTTTCGTCCTCCAGCACGGCCATGACCGCGTCGGACACGGTCTTGCGGTCGATGGCGGAGAGTTGCGAGTAGTCCATGGTGATGAACTCGGCGATGCCGGCGCGGGCTTGCGCGCGGTCGGTCACGCCTTCCAGAAAATCGTCCGCCTGACTCGCGATTTCAGAGATGATGGGGCGTAAGTCCATGAGAGAAGAATGAGCGGGATGCGAGGGCGGGCAAGACGCGGAATTTTTAAACCGCTAATGGGCGCTGGACGTTAATTCAGAAGAGTCCATTCGGGCCGGAGTTTGAATTAGCGAGAATTAGCGTCCATTAGCGGTTTAATCGGATCGTGGAGTTTAGCCGAGGACTTCGGCGAGCTTGGCGACGTCCTTGCCGCCGCCCATGGCAAAGTCGGGCTTGCCGCCGCCCTTGCCGCCGAGTTGGGCGGTGAGGGCACTGATGGTCTTGCCGGCCTGGTGACCGGCCTTGATCGCGGCGGGCGAGGAGAAGGCGACGAGGGAAACTTTGTCGCCGAACGCGGCGCCCAGCACGACGACGCCTTCGCCGATCTTGGCGAGGACTTGCGCGCCGATTTCGCGAAGGGACTCGGGAGCGTCCACCACCACGACGGCGGAGACGAACTTGAGACCGTCCTTGTCTTTGGCTTTGGCGGAAAGATCCTCCGCGAGAGCGGCGGCGGCGCGTTGCTCGAACGCTCTCAGCTTTTTCTCGGTCTCGGCTTTTTGCGCGAGCAGGGCGTCGAGTTTCTGATCGAGCTGGCCGACGGTGACGCCGACCTTGGCGGCGAGGCCGGCGAGGCGGGTCTGCTCGGCGGAAACGAAATCATAGGCGGCCTGACCGGCGACGGCCTCGATGCGGCGGGTGCCGGCGGCGACCGCGCCTTCGCTCAGGATTTTGAAAAGGCCGATCTCGCCGGTGGTGGCGACGTGGGTGCCGCCGCAGAGCTCGCGGCTGTAGCCGCCGATATCCACCACGCGGACGAGCTTGCCGTATTTCTCGCCAAAGAAGGCGAGGGTGCCCTCGGGTTTCTTGTCGAATTCGGTCTCGTAGCTCTCGACCTGGGCATTGTCGAGGATGCGGGCGTTGACGAGTTGCTCGATCTCGCGGAGCTGCGCGGGAGCGATGGCTTCGAAGTGCGCGAAGTCGAAGCGCATGCGGTCGGGGGCGTTGAGCGAACCGGCCTGGCGGACGTGCGTGCCGAGCGTCTGGCGAAGGGCGAAGTTGAGCAGGTGGGTGACCGTGTGGTGGCGGTTGATCGCGCGACGGCGGAGGGCGTCCACCGCGAGGGTCGCGGCGGGATTTGCGGGCTGCGCGTTGAGAGCGGAGGAGGCGGCGAGCTTGTGGAGGTAGCGGCCGCTCTTGTCTTTGATGGTGTCGACAATCTCAAAGGTGTCGCCGTCGAGGACAACGGTGCCGCGGTCACCGAGCTGGCCGCCCATTTCGGCGTAGAAGGGAGTCTGGTCGAAGACGAGGTAGGTGTCCTTTTCCGTTTTGACGACGTCGACGAGCTGCGCAGTGGCGGTGAGCGCGGTGTAGCCGAGGAAAACGGTGGGTTTTTGATCGACGATTTCGCCTTCAGTGGCGGCGACGACGATTTCCTTTTTCTGGGCGGCGCGAGCGCGGGCGCGCTGGGCTTCCATGAGGCGTTCGAACTCGGCGGTATCGACGGTAAGGCCGCGCTCGGTGGCGAGGAGCTGCGTCATGTCGAGGGGAAAGCCGTAGGTGTCGTAGAGCTGGAAGGCTAGATCACCGCTAATCGACGGAGGAGTGGGATTGGTGCCCTGCGCGGCAGCAGCCACGAACTGTAGATTTTGATAAGATTTATCGAAAATATCTAGACCACGATCGAGCGTGCGTCCGAACGACTCCTCTTCGCTGCGGATCACGCGGCGGATGATGTCCTGGCGCTCTTTCAGTTCGGGGAAGACGTTGCCCAAAGATTCGACGACGGGGGCGACGAGTTGTTCGAAGAAGCCTGTCGGTAGTTTCAGCTTGGTTCCGTAAAGAATACCGCGGCGGAGGATGCGACGGATGACGTAGTTGCGGCCTTCATTGCCGGGCATGATGCCGTCGGCAATGGCGCAGCTGATCGTGCGGGCGTGATCGGCGAGGACGCGGAAGGCGATGTCGATGTTCTCCTGCTCGGTGAGGCCTTCGCGCTTGGTGGGGACGGTTTCGCGGTAGGTCTTGCCGGAGAGCTCGGCGACTTTCTTGAAGAGCGGAGCAAAGACGTCGGCGTTGTAGTTGGAGGGCTCGCGGTCGAAATTTTTAAAACCGTTGGTCGTGGCGTGAATGCCGGCGACGCGTTCGAAACCCATGCCGGTGTCGACGTGCTTGGCGGCGAGCGGTGAGAAGGTGCCGTCGGCGTTGGCGTTGAACTGGATGAAAACGTGATTCCAGATTTCGATGCAGCGGGGCGAGGAGCTGTTCACCAGCGCGCGGCCGGCGGCTTCGTCGTTGTCGGGAAGAAGATTGAAATGGATTTCGGAGCAGGGGCCGCAGGGGCCGGTGTCGCCCATCTGCCAGAAGTTGTCCTTGCGGTTGCCGTGGACGATGTGGATGGCGGGATCGAGGCCCTCGGCCTGGAAGAGTTCGGTCCAGATGGCGGCGGCCTCGTGATCGAATTCGGAGGGGTCGCCGGGCTTGGGGGCGTAGACGGTGGCGAAGAGGCGCTTGGCGGGAATGCCCCAGACCTTCGTCAGCAGGTGCCAGCCCCAGGTGAGCGACTCTTTCTTGAAGTAGTCGCCGAAGGACCAGTTGCCCAGCATTTCGAAGAGCGTGTGGTGGTAGGTGTCGTAGCCAACGTCTTCGAGGTCGTTGTGTTTGCCGCCGGCGCGGATGCATTTCTGGGTATCGGCGGCGCGAGTGTCCTTGGCGGGGCGGGCGCCGGCCCATTTCGACACGTCGGCGGGTTTGTCACCGAGGAAGATCGGCACGAACTGGTTCATGCCGGCATTAGTGAAGAGCAGTCCGGGCGAGTCCGGCAGCAGCGACGACGAGGGGACGATCGTGTGGCCTTGCGAGGCGAAGAAATCGAGGAAGGACTGGCGGATCTCGGCGGAAGTCATGAAGCGGGTGTCGGCGGGAGCAAAGCGTGATCGATAAAGGGAACGGGAGAGCTAAAAGACCGAAACGGGGCGGGAAAAGGCTTTTCTCCATCCTTGCTCAACCCGATCGCGGTCACAGGCGGGAGATAACTCACGCGCGGTAATAGAGCTTGATAAGGTAAATGCGTGGCAATTGTATTTTGTGCGCAGGATGGCCAAGCAGGGTCGCCTATGAATTACCCCATAATTCCGTCCTCTGGAGCTGATTTCGAACGAGAGTTTACGTCTGCTGAAAAATTGGACTTTTCGTCAATCAGCGAGAACGGGAAAGCAGGCGCCGGCTCTCGGCAAGACAGGCCCCATTTCAGGTGGGTTCGTGGACTTCCGCGACTATTCGGTGCTCTCACGGTCTTGGTCGGCGCGCTCGTGCTGTTGGGATGGTGGGGAGATATCGGCAGTCTGCGGACCATTCTGCCGGGTCTGGCGTCGATGAAGTTCAACACCGCGCTTTGCTTCGTGCTCGCGGGATTGGCCTTGAGCTTTCAGCAGCCGTCGGGCGCTTCGTCGGTGGCGGGTGTGGGCGGCTGGCGGCGGGCGAGTCTGGTGGGATGCGGCGCGATCATCGCGGCGATGGGGTTGGTTAATCTGGCCGAACACGCATTCTCCTGGGATCTCCGGATCGACCAGTTGTTCTTCCGGGTGGCCGGAACCGAGGCGCTGGTGGCCTTTCCGGGGCGGATGTCGCCGGCGACGGCCTTTAACTTTTTTTTGGGGGGGACGGCGTTATGCCTGCTCGGTGTCCGCCGCGGCGGACGGGTGATTCCCTGGCTGGCGTTGACGGTGGGGCTGGTCGCCTTTCTGGCGGTGATCGGCTACCTGTACGGCGTGCATTCGCTCTACGCGATCCAGCCGTTTTCGAGCATGGCGGCTCATACGGCGGTTCTGTTTCTCCTCGTGGCGGCGGGCCTGTATTTGCTTTGTCCCGACCAGACCCTGCTGGAAATGTTGCTGAGCGGCCGGCCGGCCGGGGTGCTGGCGAGGCACCTGCTGCCGACGTCGTTGATCATGCCGGTCGTTTTCGGCTGGCTCCGGCTCAAGGGCCAGGAGGCGGGCTGGTATGATCTGTCCTTCGGCGTGGCGCTTTTGACGCTGTCCAGCGTCACGATTTTCCTGGTGCTGGTCGTCGGTTGCATGCGGATGATCGAGCGGGCGGATATCGAGCGGCGCAAAGCGGAGCAGATCAACCGGCAGTTTGCCGCGATCGTGGCTTCCACCGACGACACCATTATCAGCAAGACCCTCGACGGCGTGATCACGAGTTGGAATTTCGGGGCGGAAAAGATGTTCGGTTATTCGGCTTCCGAGGCGGTAGGACACCGCATTCCCCTGTTAATCCCGGAGGATCGCCGGGACGAGGAGCCGATGATCATCGAGAAAATAAGACGGGGCGAGCGGGTGAGCCATTATGAAACCGTGCGGCAAAGAAAGGACGGCAGCCTTGTCGACGTCTCGGTGACGATCTCGCCCATCCGGAACTCCGCGGGAAAAGTTGTCGGAGCCTCGAAAATCGCGCGCGAAATCACCGATCGAAAGATGGCGGAGGGGAAGCTGAAGGCCTCGCTCAAGGAAATCGGGGACCTGAAGGCGGCGCTGGACGAACACGCGATCGTTGCGATCACGAATCCGCAGGGGCGGATCACGTACGTGAACGACAAGTTCTGCGCGATTTCGAAATACGGCCGGGAGGAGTTGCTGGGGCAGGATCATCGCATCATCAATTCAAGCCACCATTCGAAGGCGTTCATCCGGGACTTGTGGTCGACGATCACCCGCGGGCGGGTGTGGCACGGCGAGATCAAGAACAAGGCGAAGGACGGCTCGTTTTACTGGGTGGACACGACCATCGTGCCGTTCCTCGACGACACGGGAAAACCTCGCCAATACGTGGCGATCCGCGCGGACATCACGGAGCGGAAGCGCGCGGAGGAAACCGTGCGAGAGCTCAATGCCGAACTCGAGCAGCGCGTGGCCGAGCGCACCGCGCAACTGGCGGACGCGAACCGGGAGCTGGAGGCGTTTTCGTATTCGGTGTCGCACGATTTGCGGGCCCCGCTGCGCTCCGTCGACGGATTTTCCCAGGCGGTGATGGAAGATTTCGGATCGCAACTGCCGGAGGAGGGGCAGCGTTATCTGCGCATCATCCGACTCGGCGCCCAGAAAATGGGGGCGTTGGTCGACGACCTGCTGGCGTTTTCACGGCTGGGCCGACAGGCGCTGAGCAAGCATCCGGTGGACATGAACCGGCTGGTGCGGGCGACGCTGGAGGAACTGGGATCCCCCTGGCCGGACCGGCTTGTGGAGCTGCGTCTCAACGATCTTCCGCCGGGACGGGCCGATCCCGTCCTGTTGAAACAGGTGTGGACGAACCTGCTTTCCAATGCACTGAAGTACACGCGCAATCGCAGTCCGGCGGTGGTGGAGATCGGCCATAAAACCGAAAAGGGAGCGATGGTTTACTACGTGCGCGACAACGGGGCGGGCTTTGACATGCGCTATGCGGACAAGCTGTTCGGCGTGTTCCAGCGGTTGCATCGCATGGAGGATTACGAAGGCACGGGCGTGGGACTGGCCATCGTGCAGCGGGTGATCCACCGCCATGGCGGCCGCGTTTGGGCCGAGGCCGCGCCGGAGCAAGGGGCCGCTTTTTATTTTACCATCGAAAACCAATCATGAACGAACTCAACGCCGTGGAGCTGCTGCTGGTGGAGGATAATCCGCAGGATCTGGAACTGACCTTGCGCGCCCTGAGAAAATCCAATTTCGCCAATCGCATCCATGTCGCCCGCGACGGCGCGGAAGCCTTGGACTTTCTTTTTGGCGAAGGCGCGCACGCGGGGCAGGGTGCGGGGCAAGTCTCCAAGGTGGTTCTGCTCGATCTCAAGCTGCCGAAGATCGACGGACTGGAGGTGTTGCGGCGCATGAAGGAAGATCCGCGGACGAAGAGCATCCCCGTGGTCATGCTGACGTCCTCGCGGGAGCAGCGCGATGTGATCGAGAGCTACAAGCTCGGGGTGAACAGCTACATCGTGAAACCCGTCGATTTCGAGAGTTTCATGTCGGCCGTACATGAATTGGGCATGTACTGGCTGTTGCTCAACCAACCGTCCAAGGGGGAACGCTGATCATGGGGCGGCCGCTGAAAGTACTTTTGGTCGAAGACCGGCCCGAGGATGCGGAGCTGGTGGTGACCGGCCTGCGCCGGGCGGGATTTGATCCCGCTTGGCGGCGGGTGGATGCGGAGGCGGATTATCTTGAACACCTAAACGAGGGGCTCGACCTCGTCCTGTCGGATTATGTGATGCCGGGATTCAGCGGATTGCGGGCGCTTGAGCTGCTCAAGAAACTGGGTCTGCACGTGCCGTTCATCATCATTTCCGGCACCATCGGCGAGGAGACCGCGGTGGCGGCAATGAAGGAAGGCGCGGCGGATTATCTACTGAAGGACCGGCTGGCGCGTCTGGGTCCTGCGGTGGTCCATGCGCTGGAGCAAAGCCGGATGCGCCGCGAGCGCCGCCAAGCCGCGGAGGACATTGCGCGGGTACAGGCCCGTTACCGGGGGATTTTCGAGAACGCCATCGAGGGCATCTACCAAACGACGCTGGAGGGGCGCATCATCGCCGCGAATCCCGCGCTGGCGCGCATCACGGGCTACGCCTCACCGGAGGCGCTCATTGCAGGCGTCACGAATATCGCGAAGGATCTCTACGCCGACCCCAAAGCGCGTGATGAGTTGCAACGGCGGTTGCTCGACCGGGGGGTGGTGAAGGGCTTCGAGACGCAGATACGGCGCAAGGACGGAGAACTGATCTGGGTTTCCATCAACGCCCGCGCCGTGCTCGACGAGCAGGGGGTGCTTTGTCAGGAGGGGTCACTGGAGGACATCACGGAGCGCAAGCGGGCGGAGGAGCAGCTGCATTTGAGCGAGGAACGTTTCCGCCAGCTCGCGGAGAACATTCACGAGGTTTTCTGGATTTCCGATCTCAGCAACAACGGCGTGCTCTATGTGAGCCCGGCTTACGAAACCGTATGGGGGCGCAGCTGCGAAAGTCTTTACGCCGATCCCAATGCCTGGCTCGAAGCGGTTCACCCGGAGGATCGCGAGCGTGTCGCCCAGGCCGTCCTGAACAAAAAAAACAGCGACAAGTACGACGAGATCTATCGCATCGTGCGGCCGGACGGGGCGCTGCGCTGGATTCACGACCGGGCCTTTCCCATTCGCGATGCCGCGGGACGGGCCTATCGGTTTGCGGGAACGGCGGAGGATATCACCGAGCGGCATCAGTTGGAGATGCAGTTTCGACAGGCGCAAAAAATGGAGGCCATCGGCACACTGGCCGGCGGCATCGCGCATGATTTCAACAACATCCTGGGCGCGATTATCGGCTACACCGAAATGGCCCGCATGTGCGTGAAGGAATCTCCCGAGGCGGACGAGTATCTGGGCGCGGTCCTGAAAGGCGCGCAACGGGCGGCCTCGCTGGTGCGGCAGATTCTGGCCTTTGGCCGGCAACGGGAGCAACAGCGGTCAGTCGTGCAGCTCCGGCATGTGGTGGCGGAACCGCTGGAATTGTTGCGGGCAACCATTCCGGCTTCGATTGAATGCAGAGTGTCGCTCGCCAAGGACGTGCCCACCGTGCTGGCGGACGCCACCCAGGTTCACCAGGTCGTCATGAATCTCTGCACCAACGCGGTGCATGCGATGAAGAGCCGTCCCGGACGTCTGGAGGTGACGCTGGAGGAGTTCACGGTGGACATGCACTTGGCCGAGACGAATCCGCACCTGCGTCCCGGGCCATATGTGCGGCTGTCGGTGTCCGACACGGGGTGCGGCATGGACGCGGCGACATTGGAGCGGATCTTCGAACCGTTTTTCACGACCAAGACTCCGGGCGAGGGCACGGGGCTGGGGCTTTCGGTCGTGCATGGAATCATGCGCAATCATGACGGGGCCATCACCGTCTACAGCCAGCCGGGCGAGGGCACGACCTTCCGCCTCTATTTTCCCGTGCATGGTCAGGAAGCCGAGACCGAGGCACCGACGGCGCGGGCGGCTCCTCCGCGGGGACACGGAGAACGCATTCTGTTCGTCGATGACGAAATGTCGCTGGTTCATCTCGGCCAAGTCATCCTCGAGGAACTGGGCTATGTGGTGACCATCAGCACCAATCCGATGGAGGCGATCGCTTCAGTCCGCGCGGATCCCACCGCTTTCGATCTGGTCGTCACCGATCTGACCATGCCCTACCTGTCGGGCACCGATCTTGCCCGGCTGATTTTTCAACAACGGCCGGACCTGCCGGTCATTCTTGTCACCGGCTACACGGCCAATCTGACCACCGAAAGCGTGCGTGCGCTGGGTATTCAGGAAATGCTTTTCAAACCGCTGACGCTTCAGGTCCTGGGGGAGGCGGTCCATCGCGTGTTCGCGAAGAAAAACGCGGTTCCGGCCGGAGGGCCGGGGAAAAGAAAGTGAGCCGAACGGCGGAGGACGCGTCCCGGGCGTCCTCCACCGTTGCGCGCCTCAGAGGTTCTTGATGATGGCGTCGGCCATCGCCTTGGTGCCGACGGACGGCTTGCCAAACGCGATGTCACCGGTGCGGATGCCGTCGGTGGCGACGGTTTTGCGGACGGCGGCCTCGATTTTCGCGGCGAGGGCGTCGAGGCCGAAGCTGTAGCGCAGCATGAGGGCGACGGAGAGAACTTGGGCGCAGGGATTGGCGACACCCTTGCCCGCGATATCGGGAGCGGTGCCGCCGGCGGGTTCAAAAAGACCGAAGGGCAGGCCGAGGGAGTTTTTCCCGGTGCCGAGCGAGGCGGACGAGAGCATGCCGAGGGAACCGCAGATGACGGCCATCTCGTCGGAGAGAATGTCGCCGAACATGTTTTCGGTGAAGAGCACGTCGAACTGATTGGGATCGCGGGCGAGCTGCATCGCGGCGTTGTCCACGTACATGTGGCTCAGCGCGAGGTCGGGGTGATGTTTTGCGAAATAGGCGGTGACGACCTTGCGCCAGAGGACGGAGGTTTCGAGAACGTTGGCCTTGTCCACGGAGCACACGCGCTTGCCGCGGGCGCGGGCGGTGACGGCGGCGACCTCGGCGATGCGCTCGATCTCGGAGGTTTTGTAAACCATCGTGTCGATCGCCTGCTGCTCGCCGTTTTCGAGCGTGGTGGTGGTCTTGGGCAGACCGAAGTAGATGCCGCCGGTCAGTTCGCGGATGCAGACGATGTCGATGCCGTTGGGGATGCGCTCGACCTTCAGCGGAGAGGCGTCGAGGAGATCCTTGTAGAGGAGGCCGGGACGGATGTTGGCGAAGAGATTGAAGGCTTTGCGCAGGGGAAGCAGCGCGGCGCGCTCGGGTTGCTCCTTGGGAGGAAGCTTTTCCCATTTGGGGCCGCCGACGGAACCGAAGAGAATGGCGTCGGCCTGTTGGCAGAGCGCGAGTGTGGAGTCGGGGAGGGCCTTGCCGTGATTGTCGATGCCGGCGCCGCCTACGTCGGCGATCTGGTAGGACAGGGTGAGGTTTTCCTGCTTGGCGACGTGCTCCAGCACGCGCAGGGCCTCGGTCATGACCTCGGGTCCGATGTAGTCTCCAGGAAGAACGGCGAATTTAAGAGTCGGCATGGTGTGAGGGGCGACGTTGGCAAGGCGCGGGCGGGGGAGGCAAGCCCGCCTTTGCTGCGATTGCGCGGGTCGAAAACGGGTCCTTGGGGTTGAAAGCAACAGCGAGGACGCCACTTATAAAAATATCGAACATTGGCGTGCTGACTTCTTGACGTTGGCCCGGCTCCTGCTACCACTGAATCCGCTCCCGCTTAGCGGGGGCATTTTGGGGTAACCTAGAAAGCAAATGGCCGGTCGCTTAGGGGTAGGCGACCGGCCAACTTATTTTTAAATTCCGGCTTCGGGGTTTTCACGATTGCGGCATGTCGGGAATCCCGTCCCTTGGTCCGCATGACGATCCATGTTTTGCCTTCCGGCCCGATCCAGACCAACGGGTACCTGCTCACCGATGCGGCGCGGGGCGAGGCGATCTTGATCGATGCGCCGGGCGACATTCTCGACGAGGTGCAACCAATTCTGGCTCAAGAGAGATGCAAGCTTACGCAACTCTGGATCACGCACGGGCACTGGGATCACACCCAAGACGCGGCCAAGGTCGTGCGGGCCACGGGGGCCCGGGTGCTGGCGCATGCGGCGGACAAGACATTGATTGAAACTCCGCAGGTGATGTCGGCGTTTTTGGGTGGCGCCATCCCGCTGGAGCCGTTGTCTGTAGACCATTGGGTCGAGGCGGGCGAACGGTTTACGGCGCTCGGGTTGGACGTGGAGGTCCGGCATGTGCCCGGGCATTGTCCGGGCAACGTCCTGTTCTATTTTGCGCAGGCGGGCGCGGCCTTTGTGGGCGATGCGTTGTTTGCGGGCAGTGTGGGCCGCACGGATCTGCCGGGCGGCAGCCGTGAGGTGCTGGCGCAGTCGATCCGCACGCAAATTTATACGCTGCCGGATGAGACGGCGGTTTATGCGGGGCACGGACCAGCCACGACGGTGGGGATGGAAAAGCGCAGCAACCCCTTCGTGCGAGCCTGATACCGGAGGATGGCCGATGGAGGGTGCGGGGGAAAGCGGCTTACATCTGGCTTGTCATTCCGGAGGGAGTGAAGATCCATAACGCGCTCGCGATCCCGCGCTGCCGCGTATTTTCAATGGATTCTCCGCCACTCCCAGAATGACCACCGAGGAGACAGACGAACGCTTCATGTGCCGGGCCATTGAACTGGCGCGCAAGGCCTGGGGGCGGACGCATCCGAATCCTCTGGTGGGGGCGCTCATCGTGGAAGACGGCCGGATTGTGGCCGAAGGATTTCATGCACAGGATGGTGGGCCGCATGCCGAACGCGTGGCGCTGGCGAATCTCGGCCGGGCGCCCAAGCCCGGCGCGACCTTGTATGTGACGCTCGAGCCGTGCTCGACCCATGGGCGCACGGGCGCGTGCTGCGACGCGATCCGCGCGGCCGGCCTCCGTCGCGTGGTGGCGGGAGCGACCGATCCGAATCCCGACCATGCGGGCAAGGGCTTCGATCTTTTGCGAGCCTCGGGCGTGGACGTGGTGAGCGGCGTGAGGGAAGGCGAATGTGCCGACCTCAACCTGATTTTCAACCACTGGATTGCCCGCCAGTCCCCGCTGCTGGCGGCCAAGGTGGCGGTGACCCTTGACGGCAAGATCGCCTGCCGCACCGGCGTGTCGAAGTGGATCACGGGCGAACCGGCCCGGGCCGACGTGCATCACTGGCGGCGCTACTTTCCGGGTATCGCGGTGGGCGCGATGACCATTTTAAAAGACAACCCCCGGCTCACCGTGCGACTGGCGGACGGCGAGGAGTGGTGTCCGCGCCGGTTTGTTTTCGACGGACTGCTGCGCACGGTGTCCGACAAGAATTTGCCGTTGGTTTATACCGACGAGCATCGGGAGCGCACGGTGGTGGTGACCACGCCGCACGGCGGGATGGGCTATGTGCGCAAGCTGCGCGATCTCGGCATTAACGTGTGGGTGCTGGACACGCCGACACAGCGGGTGAACTTCGACGATTTCCGAAACTGGTGCGGCGCGGAAAAAATTGGCGGCGTTTATTTCGAAGGCGGGGCGCAGTTGATCAGTGAACTGATCCGCGCGAAGCAGCTCGACTATCTCTTTAGCTACCGCGCGCCGGTGCTGTTTGCCGACGACAAGGCGAAGTCGGCTTTCGGCGGCCTGCGGCCGGAGCGGATCGAAGAAGCCGTGCGATTGGCGGACGTGCGCCATGAGACGTTCGGCGACGATGCGCTGATGCGCGGCCGGGTGGTTTACCCGGACAAACTTCATTTGGATGAAACTGTATTTAGCCTCCGGTAACGCGCACAAGGCGCAGGAAATGAACGCGCTCGCCGCCGCCAGCGGCGTGGATGTCGAGATCATCTCGGCGCGGGCGGTCGGCGGCATGCCGCCGGCCGAGGAGGACACGGGCACGTTTATTGGCAACGCGCGCAAGAAGGCGCTGGCGCTGAAGGCGGCGCTCCCGCCCGAGGCTTGGGTGCTGGCCGACGACAGCGGACTGTGCGTCGATTTTCTCGGCGGCGCACCGGGCGTGGAGAGCGCCTACTACGCCGGAGCGCAGGGCGACGGGGCGGCGAATTTGAAAAAGCTCGTCGAGGTGATGCGCGAGGTTCCGGCGGGGCGGCGCGGGGCCTTTTTTACGTGCGTGCTGCTGCTCGCGGGGCCGGCGGGTGCGGAGCAGATTTTCGAGGGGCGCTGCGCCGGCGCGTTACTGACAGCACCCCGGGGAGGCGCGGGCTTTGGCTATGACCCGCTGTTCATGCCGGCCGGCTACTCGCAGAGTTTCGCCGAGCTGGGCGACGCGATTAAAAATGGCTTGAGCCATCGGGGCCGGGCGTGGGCGCAGTTGGCGGAATGGCTCCGCCGGCCGGTGGTCGCGGGGTGATGACTCAAGCGCCGCCTTTGCCCTTGGCATAAAGGGCGGCGGCCTCCGAGCGGCGCGTGACGTGCAGCTTGTCGAAAATGTTGCTCAGGTAATTTTTCACCGTCTTTTCCGTCAGATCCATGGCAGCGGCGACTTCCTTGTTGGTCTTGCCCTCGGCGATCAACGCGATGACCCGACGCTCCTGGGTGGAGAGGGCGGCGAGCGCATCCCGCGTGGCGGGTGCGGTGGAGCGCATGAGCGTCAACACCCGAGCGGTGATGGCGGGATCGAGGATGGATTTGCCCGCGGCGACGTCGTGGATCGCCTGGACGAGCGAGCGGCCGTGCACCTCCTTGAGAAGATAGCCGTGCGCGCCGGCGCGGATGGCGTCGTCGACCACGTTCTCGTCGGCCACGGAGGTCAGCACGAGGACGCGTGTCGCGGGCGAGCGCTGCAGGATCTGGCGGCAGGCGTCGAAGCCGGTGCCGTCAGGCAGGCGGATGTCGAGGAGCACGACGTCGGGCCGGTGGGCGGCGGCGCTTTCGACGGCGGTAGCGACGCTGGCGGCCTCGCCGGTGATCGTCAGGCTTGGCTCGGCTCCGAGCAGGGCGCGGAGACCCATGCGGACGACTTCACTGTCGTCCACAATCAAGACACGCAGGATGGGTGAGGGAGAATTCATCCGGCGACGGAAACGGGCAGGGTGATGACGAGCCGGGTGCCGGCGCCCGGTGTGCTGGTGAGATTCAGGCTGCCGCCGGTGCTTTCGGCGCGCGCGCGCAGGTTGGCCAGCCCGTGTCCGGAACCGGACACGGCGCTGGAATCGAAGCCGCGGCCGTCGTCCTGCACGAGGAGGCACACGGCATTGTCTCCCTCGTGGAGGCGCAGGATGATGTGACGGGCCTGTCCATGGCGGAGTGCGTTGCTGATGGCTTCGCGCACGAAGGGTACGAGGTGGGCGAGCTGTTCGCCGGAAAGGGCGGCGGCGGCCGAGTCGTCGATGGTGTAGTCGAAGGCCACCTCGCGCCCCGCGCGGAGTTCCTCCGCCACCGCGCTGAGCACCGCGATGAGGCTGTCCTTGCGCACATTGTCGGGTGTGAGGCCGGTGATATGGGCGCGCACCTCGCGGATGGTATCGTTGATGGTTTTAAGCGCGGTCTCGATCCGGCGCGTGGCCTCATCGGGATCGCGCCGCAGGAGCTCGCGGGTGGATTCGAGCATCAGCCCGGCGGCATAAAGAGACTGGATGGTGCCGTCATGCAGGTCGCGGCCGAGGCGGATTTTTTCGTCCAGCGTCCGGCTGACGAGCCGTTGCTGCACTTGCAGGCTTTCCTCGGTGCGCTGGCGTACGTCCCGTTCGCGGACAAGGGCGGCGTTTTGCGTCACCGTGGTGATGGCGAGATTTTCCGCGTTTTGGATTTCTTTGCGCACCTGCTTCAAAGGCGTGGTGTCGGCGCCGCGTTGGTCCGGAATCAGGGTGGTGACAAGCAGGGCGGCGAGCGAGACGCCGAGCAGGAGGGCGAACGCCTTTTGCTGGTCGGCGCGATACGGGCGCAGCGCGTCCGTCCGTCCGGCGTCCGTTGTCGCGGCCTGATGCTGCCGCTCCAGCGCGCGGTGATGCACCCACATCTGCAGAAGGGCGGCGGTGGATCCGACGACGCCCAAGGCGAGGACAAGCACGATGAGCCGGAGCGCGTTACGCATGAGGGGAACGGCCTTCAACTTGAACCCGTCCTCCGGGCAGGCAACGGCAAAGCTGCCCGGGAAGCGGTTTAGCAAAATCTTCGACATTTCCCGCGGCGTGTCTTTGTTCTTCCAGCTCCGCCCATGAAGACTTTCTACATCACGACCGCGATCGACTATGTGAACGGTTCGCCGCACCTAGGCCATGCCTACGAAAAGGTGCTGACGGACGTCATTGCCCGATTCCGCCGGCTGATGGGCGATCAGGTCTATTTTCTCACCGGCGTCGACGAGCACGGTCAAAAGGTCCAGCAAACCGCCAAAAAACGAGGCATTCCCCCGCAACAATTCTGCGACGAGGTGTCGCAGGAGTTTCGCGCCGTCTGCGCCCGGTTGAATATCTCCAACGACGATTTCATCCGCACCACCGAGCCACGCCACAAGAAGGTTGTCTGCGATCTGCTTCAGCAGCTCTTCGACAAGGGCGAGATCTACAAGGCCGAGTACAAGGGTTTTTACTCCACGCGACAGGAGCAGTTTCTGCAGGACAAGGATCGCAATCCCGACGGCTCCTGGCCGGAGCTTTTCGGCGAGGTCACCGAGATCACCGAGTCCAACTACTTCTTCAAGCTGCGTTCCTATCAGGACTGGCTGGTCGATTTCTTGAAGAAGAACGAAAATTTCGTCTTCCCTCGATACCGCCAAAAACAGGTGCTGGAGTTTCTCGCGGAGCCGCTCAACGACCTGTGCATCTCTCGTCCGAAGGACCGTCTCGAGTGGGGCATCACGCTGCCCTTCGACGACAACTTCGTCACCTACGTGTGGTTCGACGCACTGGTGAACTACTATTCGGCCGTGATCGACAAACCCGGTCTTTGGCCGGCGGATTTCCACGTCATCGGCAAGGACATCCTCGTGCCGCCGCACGCCGTTTACTGGCCGATCATGCTCAAGGCCGCCGGCCTCGAGCCCCCCAAGTCGCTCCTCGCGCACGGCTGGTGGTCCATCAACGGCTCCAAGATGTCCAAGAGCACCGGCAATTTCGTCGATCCCATCGCTTTCGCCGACCAGTACGGCGTGGACGCCCTCCGTTATTTCCTCATCCGCGAGATGAGCGTGGGCCAGGACAGCGATTTTTCCCTCCAGCAGTTCCTTTCCCGCTACAACAGCGAACTCGCGGCGTCGTGCCCGCGGCGGAGGTTTCCGAAAAGCCCGAGCAGGATCTGCAGGCCTTGTGGGTGAAAACCCGTGACGAGGTCATCCCGCTCAACGAAGGCTTCCAGTTTCACGTCGCGCTGGAGCGCACCTTCGCGTTCATCACCGCGACCAACGCCTACATCGAGACGCGCGCCCCGTGGAAGCTCGGCAAGTCCGCCGCGCCCGCCGACCAGGCGCTCCTGCGCACCTCGCTCGCGACGATGGCCGAGGCCCTGCGTCTGGGCGTTTCGCTGCTCGCCGCCGTCATGCCTGAAACGACGGTGAAAATTCATGGTGTGCTGGGCTACGCCGTCGGCGGCATCTGGCGCGACGAACTCGTCTGGGGCGGACGTCTCACCGGCAGCAAGGTCGCCGAGACCGCCATTCTCTTCCCGCGTCCGCAGGCGGAGCCGAAGGCCTGAGCCAAGCGTGCAGAGCTGAGAGCCAGGAAATGCAGCGCCAGTTCCTCTTCTCGTGACGATCCTCCCCATCAATCCCGCCGAGAACGCCTCGCCTGATGCGTTGCGGGCGTTTCTCGCGCAGTGCCGGGACGCCGCCCGGCGCGACGGCCGGGCCCGGCTCGTGAGCATCTCGCTCGCGGTGGAGGCGCTCGATCCGCTCGCGGTCTTGGAGTCGATCTTCGAACCGGGCGAACCGCACTTCTACACCGAGCGGCCGGGCGCGGAGAGCGCCATTGCCGGGGCCGAGGTGGCGCTCGCCTGCACCGCGCACGGGCCGGATCGTTTTGCCGCGATCCAGCGTTTCATCGACGACACGCTGGAGCATACCATCGCGGTGGGCGATGTTTCCGCGCCGTTCGGCGGCCCGCATTTCTTCACGACCTTCGCCTTTCTCGACGAGGTCGAATCCGGCGAGCCGTTTCCGGCGGCGCACGCCTTTGTGCCGCGCTGGCAGGTGGCGCGCGCGGGCGTGACCACCACGGCGGTGGCCAATCTGCTCGTCGCGCCCGATGCCGACCTCGCCGCCCTGACCGAGCGGGTCTGGCGCGCCCACGCGAAGTTTTCAAAATTCGAATACGAAGGGGACACGATGTCCGGCGGCTCCGCTGAGAAGCTCCGCGGGCCGGCGGAGGGCGCGGGCATGGCGGCGGTCCGCGAAGTCGGCGATTATCGGGCCGCGGTCATCCGGGCGCTGGGCCGCATTCAGGCCGGGGAGTTCCAGAAGATCGTCCTGGCGCGCGCGCTCGATCTCACCGCCGCCGGTCCGCTGCATCCGCTGCGCGTGCTCAACGGCCTGCGTCAGCGGTTCCCCGATTGCTACGCCTTCTCCGCCGCGAACGGGAGCGGACACAGTTTTATCGGCGCCTCGCCCGAGCGGCTCGTGCGCGTGAGCCAGGGCGTGCTTGAGACCGAGGCGCTCGCCGGTTCCGCCCGCCGGGGCGAAGGCGCTAGCGAGGACGCGGCGCTCGCCGCCGCGTTGTTGCGTAGCGAGAAGGATCTGCGCGAACAACGGCATGTGCTCGACTCCATCGTGCGCCGTCTCGCGCCGCTCGGGCTGGCTCTGGAGTTCGCCACGACGCCCGCGTTGCGCCGTCTCGCGAATGTCCAGCACCTGCACACACCGGTGCGCGCGGTGCTGCCGGACGGCGTGCGCTTGCTCGACGCGCTTGCCCGGCTCCATCCCACGCCGGCGGTCGGCGGCACGCCGCGCGAGGCGGCGGTTCCGGCCATCCGTGAACTCGAAAATTTCCCCCGCGGCCTCTATGCCGGCGCTCTCGGCTGGATCAACGCGCGGGGCGGCGGTGAGTTTTTCGTCGGCATCCGTTCGGCGCTGGTCGAAGGCGCCCGCGCCCGGATTTACGCCGGGGCCGGCATCGTGGCCGGCTCGGAGCCGGAGAAGGAGTTCGCGGAAACCGAACTCAAGTTCCGCGCCCTGCAGGACGCGTTGTTGGGCTGACCCACGACGCGGGCTACGGGCCTTTTTCGATCAGCTCGTGAACCGCCGCTTCGCTGGCCGCGAGCATTCGTTGGGTGCGCAGGTTGGTTTGCACCTCGTAGAGATTGAGTTTCCCCACGGCACGGATGAGCGTGACGGCCTGGATAATTTCCCGGGCGGTCGCGGCCTGCACTTCACCCATGGGCGAGAGACTTTGTTCGATCACGAGGGTGTCGCCCTTGGCGGCGTCGCTGTCCAAATCGAATTGGGGAAGCTCGTTCCAGGAATTGATGATGTGAAACGTGCCCTTGCCGGCGGTCTTGTTCCAAGTGAAGCCGTTGACGACGATCTGATGCCCCACCTTGCCGCCGTTCCACGGATGCGCGGCGATGAAGCCGGGCGGAAGCGCCTGCCAGATTTCCCGGGGAAACGAAGCGAGGATGGGATGACCCTTGCGCAATTCCTGGCGCGCCCAGTCGAAGGGATTTTCCTCGGAGGGGAGGTCATGAATGACGGGCTTGGGCGTGTGATCCGTCACGATGCTTTCCAAGCCATGGACGTAGCGAGGCTCCGTCCACGGGTTGTCCGGCGGCGTGCCGTTGATGATCTTATAAAGGGTCCCGTCGGTCGTGTAGTAGCCGGCGATATCGAGCCAGTGGATCCGCGCGTAGAGCATGCACGTGCCGCCGATCTGATCGCGCAGGACCGAAGGCTGGCAGAGCTGTACGGTTTCCAACGGACCCTCGGTCTTGGACACTTCGATGGTGGTTTTGGTTTTCACGCCTGCCGGCGCCTTGACCACGGTGACTTGGGAGTTGCCCTTGGCGAGGGGGCTGCGGGTGCTGAGCTCGGTGAGCCAGGCGAGGTCGTCGGGCAGAAGCGAGGCGGTCGGCACCAGGCTTTTCGTGCCGTCCGCGAAGCGCACCACGATATACGCCTTCTCGATGCGGGCCTGCACGGCCTTTTCATATTGGGCGGACGGCGCGGCTGAGAGGGAGCCGGTCAGCAGCAGCATGAAAACAGCGAGAAGAGTTTTGGAAAGCATGCGTGGATAAGGGTACCGCGAGGATCGGGACTTGAAGCAAGCGGATTGCCCCGGTGCGGGCTATCCGAAAATCCGGCAGTCTGCTTTTGCAGAGGCGACAGGCGTTGTCGGCTTCCGCTGTACGCGTGACATTTTTGCGAGGGTGGCCAGCGTGCCTTGGTCATGTCTTCCCAACCGCCATCGTCCGATCACGCCCGGCATTCCGGAGGAATCCCTTTTGGCGGCGGACGCGAGGTGCACGGCGCCGACGCCATTCCATGGATGAAGGCACGAGGCTGCATTGCGGGGGCCTGTGCGGTGACGTCGCTGCCCGATGTTTCCGAAATCGGGCTTTCGCTGCCAGTGTGGCGCGCATGGTTTCTCGAAGCCGCGCGGCTGGTGGTCGAGTCGGTGCCGGCGGAGAGCGCGGCGCTTTTCTTTCAATCGGACATCAAGCGCGACGGCGTCTGGATCGACAAAGGCGCGCTGGTGATCCGCGCGGCGGAGGACGCCGGCGCGCACGTCCTTTTCCACAAGATCGTGTGCCGGCGGGAGCCCGGCCTGCTGACGTATGGCCGGCCGGGTTACACCCATTTGATCGCGGTTTCGCGCGCGATGAAATGTCCGGATATCCTTCCGCTGCCGGACGTCATCATCGACGCGGGTCGTCTGACCTGGGTGCGGGCGATGGGCGTGCGCGCCGCGGCGCATGCGGTGCGTTTTGCGCGCGATCAGGCGGGCGCGACCACGATTTTTGATCCGTTCTGCGGCGTGGGCACCGTGCTCGCGGTCGCCAATGCCCTCGGCCTGGACGCGCTCGGCGTTGAGAAATCGAAGAAGCGTTGCGAGCAAGCGCGTCTTCTCACGGTGAGTCCGGAAGAACTCTAAGGGGCTGCGTCGGTGAACTTAGGGGAACGGGTTGATTTGGCGGAATATGGATCTCGTAAAGCGCCATGTCGCCAGCGTCGATCGACGGCTTCAGAAAGAGAGGGGCCTCTTGAAAAAAGAGGCTGCGCAGCAAGTAGCGGCTGTTGATCCAGCCTTTGCTGACGACCACATGATGAATGCCGAGACGGGACAGATGTTGCGCGGCGGATCCGGCCGATTCCTGTCCGTCGAAGAGAAAGGCAACTTCCGGACTCCAGGTCGGCACGACCGCCACACCCAGGCGGATCAACTCGATATGCGGTCCCAGCACCAAGACACGACCGCCGTTCGTCCGGCGTGCGATGTCATCGTAAATCGGGCGGTGTTGAAAGTTCTGCATCACGTCATCGATGCGCGTCCAGTCCGAAGGCCGGTGGACGTAGGGCTCGCTCGGCAAAACCAGTGTGCGTAATGCGGCATCGATACTGAACACAAACAACCCGATGCCGGCGCATAGCAGGAGGCGGGGACGCTCCTTGATCCAGTGGGCGCAGGCGCCTCCTCCGAGCACCGCGCCCAAGGCCAACAACGGATTGAGCACGCGGAGGGTATAGGTGAAGCCGGCCGCGGTGTAGGCCACGGAGGCCATCCACAGCGCCCCCACCGTGGCGGCGGCCAGCAGCAATCCGCCCGCTTTTTTCCGGAAGAGCAGGGCACCCGCCAGACCTCCGGCCAACGCCGCAAAACAAGTGAACATCAAGGTGTCCATGCCGTTCGCCAGCTGCTCTCCCAGGCGGAAATTCTGCCGGTACAGTTCCATCAAGGCCGCATGCGCGCGGTTGACCGGAAGCAGGCCGCCCAAATCAAGATTGAACAGGGGATTGCCGGTGAGGATCGCATTTCGCGCATACCACGGTGCGGCCGTTAAAAATACCACGGCGGAGAAGAGCGCCAGCCGCCGCCACGAGAGACCGCGGGAACGGCCAAGCACCACGCCTACCAGTAGAAACGCCCAGCCATATTCACGAGCCAGTGCGCCCAAGGCTGCAGCCAGCGCAGCCATCACCATCGTGGGGGTGTTTTCCTCGGCGGGGCTGCGCGGAAGGTACAGCAGCATGGCAACCAGTGACAGGGCGGTCAGGCCGGTTTCCTGCCCCATGGTGGTGGCCCATACGGCCATCGGTGTGATCGCCAGCAGAGCCGCCGCAAAAATTCCGGCTTGGGGGGAGAACTCCCGGCGGGCCAGCGCGTGCACCGCCAGTAGTAACAACCCAAACTGCGCCAGAACCACGGGAGCGGTCAGGGTGCCCAGTGCGGATCCGGCGAGCGAATAGCTCCAGAAATAAAGTGACGAAACGAGCGGGGGAATCCCGTCCGGCCAAGCGTAGAGCCCATAATCGGCTCCGGTCGTCGGCGGATAAAAATCCAACGTTCGATGCGTGAGCATGAGTTCCGCGAGGTAGTTCCAGCGGAACGAAGTATCCATGCCGAACAAGGGATGAACGGTCACCCGCCAGATCGTCACTGCGAGCACCGGAACCAAGGCCAGCCAAGGCAGCAGGCGTTTATAGCGTCCGTCCGATTCCGGCGGTGGTGTCCGGGGTTTGGGACCGGTGGGTTTCCTGCGCAGGATGATCGCGATCAGGGTGACGAGCAGCCAAGCCGCGGTCATCGAAGTGCGCGACAGCGGCATTGAGGTGATCTGGAGTCCGAAGACCAGCGCGTTGAGTCCGATTGCCCCGCCCACAAACCCGGCCAAAAGCGGATAAGACAGGCCCCATCGCCGGGCGATCAGCCAGCCGGGAATCATCAACCAAATGAGCGTCAGGGTGCCTATGACGAGCTGAGTTAAAAGCGGCATGTCAAATGACGCGAAAACTCGCCGGATAAGAAGGAATCAACGGCTCCAGTGATGCCATGAGCAGGTGATGCTAGCGAAGCGATAGGATCACCAGAGTTTTCCTTGAGCAGCCGTGGCCGGGCTTGGTGGAGGCGGCGGGCTCTTGCCGGAGATTTGTGCGGCCGGCAGGTGGCAGTGGACGGTCGTGCCGGAGCCCGGCTGCGAATCGATGACGATCCCGCCGCCGTGTTTTTGGATGACGGCGTGGCAGATGGTCAGACCCAGCCCCATGCCTTTTTGCGCGCCGCGCTGCTTGGTGGAAAAATACGGGTCGAAGACTCGCGGTAAGGTGTGTGCGGGAATTCCGACGCCTTGGTCCGTCACGCTGATGCGGAGATAATCACCGGGAGGCAGTTCCAGCCCGGGGAGGTGATCGAGCCGCATGTTTTCCGCCTGCAAGCGGATGATGCCGCCGGCGGGCATCGATTCCTTGGCGTTGAGAACCAGATTACGGACGACCAGGCGGATTTGAACTTCGTCAATCTCGGCCGGCCACAGATCCGGCGCCAACCGGCTTTCGGCGTGAAGTGTCGAGCCGTTCAGGGCGAGATCCATCGATTGCTGCAGCAGAACTTTCAGATCGAAGATGATCTTCGGACGGCAAACGTTGTCTTGGGCGAAGGTGCTGAATTGTTGCGTGAGAGTGCGGGCGGCGTGAATCGTATCCAGCGATTGGCGGAGGAGCTTCTCCTGCTGGTCGTTGGTGGCGCCGCACATGCTGATCATTTCCAGATTGAGCAGGAGAGTGGCGAGCAGGTTGTTGAAATCGTGGGAGATCCCGTCGGCCAGGATGCGCGTGGCTTCCTGTTTTCCCAAGACCAAGTGTTCGTGGTGAGACTGCCGTTGTTCGGTGATGTCGCGCGCCACGGCGAAAACCGTTTGGGCGCCGGGTTCCATGGACGATTGCCAGGAAAACCAGCGATGGGAACCGTCCTTGCAGAGATAACGGTTTTCAAGTCCGCGCACCGGGATGCCCTTGGCCAGATCCGCCCGGGCTTGGAGCGTGCGCTCGCGGTCTTCCGGATGCATGAACTCCGCCACCGGACGGGAGAGCAGCTCTTCTTGCGACCAGCCGAGGACGCGCGTCCACGAGGGATTGACCTGCCTGAAATAACCGTCGAGGCCCGCGATGCAGAGTAAATCCAGCGACAGGTTGAACAGACGGCTGCAGTCGGACTCGGCTTGGGCGAGCCGTTCCGGAGACGGTTCTCCGGGAACAGCCGGGCAATGGGGCGATTGCATGGAGGAGCTTCAAAAAGAGCCCCGGTAAAAGCAATCTGTTTGAATTTTTTGGCGCTGGTCCGCGGGTGCGGGCACGCTAACGCGCTTCGCTGGTCGAAAAACTCAGCCGATCCACGTGCGGGCGTTGCGGAAAAACCGCATCCAAGGACCGTCCTCGCCCCAAGTTTCCGGATGCCAGCTGTGCTGGACGGTGCGGAAAACGCGCTCCGGATGCGGCATCATGATCGTCACGCGGCCGTCGCGGGTGGTGAGGGCGGTCAGACCGAAGGGAGAGCCGTTCGGGTTGAGCGGGTATTGCTGCGTGACTTGGTGATGGTTGTCCACGAAGCGGGCGGCCACCAGGCCGGACTCGCTGCAGGCGCGCGCCGCGGCGGCGTCTTTGAACTCGGCAAAGCCCTCGCCGTGGGCGACGGCGATGGGAAGGACGGAGCCCTCCATGCCGGCGAAGAAGATGCTGGGGCTCTTCTCGATCTTCACCGAGGCGAAGCGGGCCTCGAAGCGCTCGGACTGGTTTTGCACGAAGCGCGGCCAGAGGTCGGCGCCGGGGATGATGGAGTGGAGATTGCTCATCATCTGGCAGCCGTTGCACACGCCGAGGGCAAAGGTGTCGGGGCGGGCGAAGAAGGCCTGGAACTCGGCGCGGGCGCGTTCGTGGAAGAGGATGCTCTTGGCCCAGCCTTCGCCGGCGCCGAGCGTGTCGCCAAAGCTGAAGCCGCCGCAGGCGATGACGCCGCGGAAATCCTTGAGGGAAACGCGTCCGCTCAGGATGTCGGTCATATGGACATCGATCGCGCGGAAGCCGGCGCGCGTGAGCGCGGCGCCCATCTCGACCTGGCCGTTGACACCCTGCTCACGCAGGATGGCGACAGGAGGCCGGTTGGCCAGCGCGGCGGCGGAAGGAGCGGAGAACTCGAAGGTGATTTTCGGCGTGATGCCGGGGTCGGTGGGGTCGAGCTTGAGCTGGTATTCGGATTCCGCGCACGCGGGGTTGTCGCGGAGGGAAGCGATCCGGCGGGTGACGTCGGACCAGACGGCGCGGAGACCGGAGAGATTTTCGACGAGCAACTCCCCGCCGTTTTGAAACACACGGAGAGCGGAGCGCGCGTTGAGCACGCCGACGCGGGTGGTGCAGTCCCCGAGTCCGTGCTGTCGCAGCATGGCGGAAACCGCTTCGAGATCGGCGGTGCGCACTTGGATCACGGCGCCGAGTTCCTCGTTGAAAAGCGCGGCGAAGACATCGCCACCGTCAGGCAGCGTGAGATCGACGCCGACATGGCCGGCGAAAGCCATTTCGACCGCGGTGGCGAGAAGGCCGCCGTCGGAGCGGTCATGATAGGCGAGGATTTTTTTCTCGCGGCCGAGCTGTTGGACGGCGTTCCAGAAATTCTTGAGGTCGGCGGCGCTGTCCACATCGGGGGTGGCGGCGCCGATCTGCGAAACAACTTGGGCGAGGATGGAGCCGCCGAGGCGGTTTTGGCCGCGGCCGAGATCGATCAGGAGGAGGGCGGTTTCGCCGGCGTCGGTGACGAGCTGCGGGGTGAGGGAGAGGCGGATGTCCGCGACGGAAGCGAAGGCGGAGACAATGAGCGAGATGGGCGCGGTGACGCGTTTTTGCTCTCCCGAGGCGCTGTCTTTCCAGACGGTGCTCATGCTCATGGAATCCTTGCCGACGGGAATGGTGATGCCGAGGGCGGGGCACAATTCCATGCCCACGGCGCGGACGGCGGCGTAGAGGTCGGCGCCGTCGCCGGGGACGGCGGGGGCGGCCATCCAATTGGCGGAGAGATTGACCTTCCCGAGATCGCCGATCTGGGCGGAGGCGAGATTGGTGAGGGCTTCGCCGACGGCCAGACGGGCGGAGGCGGCGGCGTTGTTGACGGCGACGGGCGTGCGTTCGCCCATCGACATGGCTTCGCCGGTGTAAACGTCGAAGGCGGCGGCGGTCACGGCGCAATCGGCCACGGGCACCTGCCAGGGGCCGACCATCTGGTCGCGGCAGATGAGGCCGGTCACGGTGCGGTCACCGATGGAAATAAGAAAGGTTTTGTCGGCGACGGCGGGGTGGACGAGGACGCGGCGGGCGGCATCGGCCAGAGAGAGGCCGCCCAAATCCAGCTCTTGCTGCGGACGCCGGACGGTCGCGGCTTGGCGGTGCATCCGCGGCGGCTTGCCGAGCAACACTTCGAGGGGCAGGTCGATGGGGGTGTTTTTGAAATGCGGGTCTTCGAGAACGAGCTTTTTCTCCTCGGTCGCCTCGCCGACGATGGCGAAGGGGCAGCGTTCGCGTTCGCACAGTTTCTTGAACGTATCGATGTGGGCGGCGGGGACGGCGAGGACGTAGCGTTCTTGGGACTCGTTGCACCAGATTTCGAGCGGGCTCATGCCCGGCTCGTCATTGGGGAGCTTGCGAAGATTGAAGCGCCCGCCGCGGCCGCCGTCGTTGACGAGCTCGGGCAGGGCGTTGGAAACGCCGCCGGCGCCCACATCGTGAATGAAGGAAATGGGATTCTCTTCGCCGAGGGCCCAGCAGCGGTCGATGACCTCCTGGCAGCGGCGTTCCATTTCGGCGTTGTCGCGCTGGACGGAGGCGAAATCGAGGTCTTCGTTGCCGGAGCCGCTGGCCATGGAGCTGGCCGCGCCACCGCCGAGGCCGATGAGCATGGCGGGGCCGCCGAGGACGATGAGCTGGTCGCCGGGTTTGATCTCACCTTTCTGGATGTGCTCGGCCTTGATGTTGCCGAGACCGCCGGCGAGCATGATGGGCTTGTGATAGCCGCGGAGCTCGGTGGCGGAAGGACCGGCGGCCGGTACGGCCGCCTCGAACGTGCGGAAATAGCCGTTGATGTTGGGACGGCCAAACTCGTTGTTGAAAGCGGCGGCGCCGAGCGGGCCGTCGATCATGATGTCGAGGGCGGAGACGATGCGGCCGGGCTTGCCGTGTTCCTTTTCCCAAGGTTGGACGGCGCCGGGGAGCTTGAGATTTGAGACGGTGAAGCCGGAGAGGCCGGCCTTCGGCTTTGAGCCGCGGCCCGTGGCGCCCTCGTCACGGATTTCGCCGCCGGAACCGGTGGCGGCGCCGGGGAAGGGCGAGATGGCCGTGGGATGGTTGTGGGTCTCCACCTTGCAAAGGATGTGGATGTCCTCCTCGTGGGCGCCGTATTCGCCGGTCTTGGGATTGACGTAAAAACGGCCGCCGCGGGTGCCGGTGAGGACGGCGGCGTTGTCCTTGTAGGCGGAGAGAATCCCGTCGCTGTGCAACTGGTAGGTGTTGCGAATCATCGCGAACAGCGAGCGATCGCAGGCCTCGCCGTCGATTTCCCAGGTGGCGTTGAAAATCTTGTGGCGGCAATGTTCGGAGTTGGCCTGCGCGAACATCATCAGCTCGATGTCGTTGGGATCGCGGCCGAGGGTGCCGAAGGCCTTGACGAGGTAGTCGATCTCGTCGTCGGCGAGGGCGAGGCCGAGGGACTGGTTGGCGGAGACGAGCGCGGCGCGGCCTTGGGCCAGCACAGGCACGCTGGTCAGCGGCCGGGGAGTTTCGTGGCTGAAAAGGACGTCGAGCGCGGCGAAATCGGCGAAGACGACCTGCGTCATGCGGTCGTGGAGCTTGGTGTCGAGTTGATTGCCGGGTGCCGAAACCTCTGCGGACGGGATCGAGTCGCCGAAGTCGATGCGGTAGGCGACGACGCGTTCGATGCGCTTCACCTTGGAAAGTCCGCAGATATGGGCGATGTCCGTGGCTTTGGAGGACCACGGAGAAATGGTGCCGGGCCGGGGGGCGATGATCCGGAGCAGTCCGGCATGGGTGGCGGGCGCGCGGCGGGGGCCGTAGGTGAGGAGTTTTTCCAGCACGTCGCGCTCGGCGGCGGTGAGTTCTCCGGTGGTTTCCGCCACGTGAACGAACTCGGCGCCGAGGCCGCGGACCGGGAGACCGGCGGCGGTGAGGTCCTGAAGGAGCTTCTTAAGGCGGAAGTCGGAGAGGGCGGGCGAGCCGTGGAGGATCAACATGGTCGAAAAAAGAGCCTCAATCTGAACAGGGCGAAGGCGGCCTTGGCGATAGGGAAAACGGGCGAAGTTTCACGCCGGGGGAGGTTGGTCAAACGCCAATGGATTTCCGCGCGGGGCAAATCCGCGAGGCTCGCCCGGCGGATCGCCAGCCGGTTCGATTACCGGATTGAGCTGAGGCGGACGCGCCCCATCGTGAGGGATTCATGACACCCTTGGATTTTCGGAACACCAACAGCTTATGGTGCAGCGTGCTCGTCGAGACGCTGGTGCGCAGCGGGGTGACGCAGGCGGTGATCTCGCCCGGTTCGCGTTCCACGCCGCTGACGATGGCGTTCGCACGGCATCCGCGGATCGAGGCGATCCCGGTTCTCGACGAACGTTCGGCGGGATTTTTCGCGCTGGGGCTGGCGAAACAGCAAGGCCGGCCGACGGCGCTCGTGTGCACGAGCGGCACGGCCGGGGCCAATTATTTCCCGGCCATCATCGAGGCGCAGGAGAGCGGCGTGCCTTTGCTCGTGATCACGGCGGATCGTCCGCCGGAGATGCGCGACTGTTCGTCCGGCCAGACCATCGACCAGCAAAAACTTTTTGGCGCCCACGTGAACTGGCAGCACGAGTTCGCGGTGCCGGAGCCGCGGCTGGAGCTGCTGCGTTACCTGCGGCAGACGGTGTTGCAGGCGTTTGACCGCGCGCTGGGGCCGTCGGCCGGTCCGGTGCACCTCAACGCGCCCTTTCGCGATCCGCTCGCGCCGATCGAGGACAAGACGGCGGCGGGGTTGAAGGACCACGACTGGGAGGCGTTTTTCGCGACGACGGTCGCCCCGCCGGCGAAGGTCTCCCCGGCCAGCCTGATCCCGGTGGCCGCCCGCGGGCTGATCATCGCCGGACCCGCGCAGCCGGGCGATCCGCGACGTTGGAGCGAAGCGGTGTGGACGCTGGCCAAGCATCACGGCTGGCCGGTGCTGGCGGATGCGCTGAACCCGCTGCGCGCGCATGCCTCGACCGAGGCGACGCTCGTCACGACTTACGACACGATCCTGCGTTCGCCCGCGCTGGCGAAGAAACTGAAGCCGGAATTTATCGTGTGCGTGGAGAACTGGCCGACGAGCAAGGTGCTGCGGACGTGGATCGAGGAGCTGAATGTGCCGACCATGTTGCTGACGGCGTCGGCGCAGAATCGCGATCCGCTCCACGGCCGGACCTGGCATTTCCGCCACGGCATCGAGGAGGTTTCGCTGAGTTCGCCGCAGACGTTTCCCGACCGGGGGGCGGAGGCGTACGAGACCGCCTGGCGCCAAGCCGAGGCGGCGGCGCGCGGGCGGATCGACGAGATCTTGGCGGGAGCGCCGGAATTCGAGGGCGGTGTGATCTGGAAACTGTCCCGCCATCTGCCGGCGGAGACGCCGCTTTTTATCGCGAACAGCATGCCGGTTCGCGATGCGGAGTACTTCTGGCCGGCGTCGGACCGGCGCCTGCGCGTTCACGTGAACCGCGGGGCCAACGGCATCGACGGCACGCTTTCGACCGCGCTGGGCGTCGCGCATGGGAACCGGCCCGCCGTCCTGCTCACCGGCGATCTGTCGCTGCTGCACGATACGAACGGCTTTTTGCACCGGCCGTGGTTGCGCGGTTCACTCACGGTGGTGCTGATCAACAACAATGGCGGCGGGATCTTCGATCACCTGGCGGTCGCGCAATTCGATCCGCCGTTCGAAAAATTCTGGGCGACGCCGCAGTCGGTCGATTTCGCAAAACTCTGCGCGGCCTACGGCGCGACGCATGTGGCGGTGCGCGACGAGGCGCATTTGCTGGAGCTGACGACGACGTTGCCGGAGAGCGGACTGCGGGTGCTGGAAGTCCGCACCGACCGGAAACGGGACGCGGCTTTCCGCAAAAAACTGTTCGCGGACGTCGCGGCGGCGCTGAAGTGACGGCGTCGCGCGCTTACAGCTGCACCGGCAGGCCGATCTCGATGATCTGCGTGGGCAGGATGTTGTAATAATCCTTCACCGGCCGGGCGTTTCGGCTGAGGAAGGCGTAGAGCGACTTCTGCCATTCGAACATCCGGGCGTTGCCGCCGGCGATGATCATCTCGCGGTTGAAATAGTAGGTGACGCCCTGGAGGTTGGTGATGACGCCCTGGGCCTGGATGCGCTCGACCAGGCGGCTGACATTAGGCGACTCCATGTAGCCATAGCGGCCGACGGCGCGCCACACGCCTTCGCCGAGGTATTCGAGGGTCATGCGGTCCTCGTCTTTGATGAGAGGGACCTCCTCGGTGAGGATGGTGAGAAGGACGACGGTTTTTTGCAGGCACTTGTTGGCCTTGAGGTGGTGAAGAAGGGCGAGCGGAGTGCCCTTGGGTGTGCCGACCATGAAGACCGCGGTGCCGGGCACGCGGACGATGGACTTGCTCTTGGCGATGCTGGACAACTCCAGTTCGGCGACCGCTCCGTTGTAGATCTTTTCCTGGATCTCGTTGCGACCGCTTTTCCAAGTGTGCATGACAGCCAGCACGGCGAAGGCCATGCAGACGGGCAGCCAGCCGCCGTCCTCGAATTTGTGCGCGTTAGCTCCGAGCAGGGTGAGGTCCACCACGAGAAAAAGTCCGCAGAGCGAACCGGCCGTCCACCACGACCACTTCCAGCGGCGGCGGGTCACGTGATAGAAGGCGAGCGAGGTCACCGCCATCGTGCCGGTCACCGCGATGCCGTAGGCGGAGGCGAGCGCGTCGGAGGACTTGAAGCCGACGACGATCCAGATCGAGCCGATCGCAAGCATCCAGTTGATGAGCGGGATGTAGATCTGCCCTTCCTGCTCGGCGTTGGTGTGGAGAATCTTCAGGCGGGGAAAATAGCCGAGCTGAATGGCCTGGCGGGTGAGGGAGAAGGTGCCGGAGATGAGCGCCTGGCTGGCGATGACTGCGGCCATGATCGAGAGGAGCACCAGCCCGAATTGCATCGGACCGGCGGGGGCGAGGACGAAGAAAGGATTGAACCCCTCCGTCGCCGCTTCCGCGCGGTGATTCAGGGTGTAGGCGCCTTGGCCAAAGTAATTGAGCAGGAGCCCGGGGCAGGCGGCGCCATACCAAGCCCAGGTGATGTAGCGGCGGCTGAAATGGCCCATGTCGGCGTAGAGCGCCTCCGCGCCGGTGACGGTGAGCACGATGGCGCCGAGGAGGGCGCCCATGGAAGCGGGATAGTCGGCGAGGAGGTGGTACCCGTAGGACGGATTCAACGCCAGAAGCACGGTGGGGTTTTGCCAGATATGCCAGCCGCCCAGCAGGCCCAGGGTGAGAAACCACACGAGCATGACGGGGCCAAAAATGCTGCCGATCGTGCGGGTGCCTTTGCGCTGGATGAAAAAAAGCCCCGCTAGGATCACCACCGCCATGATGATGCAGCTGTTTTGGCTCAGGTTGGGATTGAAGCTTTTGAAGCCCTCGGCCGCGCCGAGCACCGTGATCGCCGGGGTGATCACGCCGTCGCCGTAGAGCAGGGCGGCGCCGAGCAGGATGATGATGGCGGTGAGACCGAGCCCCTTGCTGCGGTCGGTCTTGCGGTCGTGGCTCAGCGCGAGCAGGGCGAAAATACCGCCTTCGCCGCGGTTATCGGCCTTGGTGACGTAACGCAGGTATTTGAAACTCACGATGAACGTGAGCGTCCAGAACATGAGCGAGAGGATGCCGAGGACGCCGGCCTCGCGGTCCACCGGGGGCAGATGCGCGAGGCATTCCCGCATGGTGTACAGCGGACTCGTGCCGATGTCGCCGAAGACCACGCCGAGGGCTCCGAGACAAAGCCCGGCATGAATGGCGGTTTTCGAAGCGGAGGCGGGAGAGGCTTGCATGCGTGGAGGGCCAAGTCTTGTAAACGCGCGCCAGCATCCAAGCTGTTTCACCCAAATGCGTAAATTAGGTTGCAAGTGCGGCGCGCGTTGACGTGGCCGGCCGGCTCGGCACGTTCAATGCCCACCATGAGCCTACCCGCCTGGAAGGTCGCCAAGACCTACACCGACATCCTTTATCACAAGACCGACGGCATCGCGAAGGTCACGATCAACCGCCCGGAGAAGCGCAACGCGTTCCGGCCCGAGACGGTGTTCGAGCTTTACGACGCGTTCCTCGACGCCCGCGAGGACCCGACCATCGGCGTGGTGCTCCTCACCGGCGCGGGTCCGCACACTGACGGCAAATACGCCTTCTGTGCCGGCGGCGACCAGAGCGTGCGCGGCCACGCCGGCTATGTCGGCGGCGACGGTGTGCCCCGCCTGAACGTCCTCGATTTGCAGAAACTCATCCGTTCGATGCCGAAGGTCGTGATCGCGCTGGTCGCGGGCTACGCCATCGGCGGCGGTCACGTTCTTCATCTGGTGTGCGATCTCACCATCGCGGCCGACAACGGCATCTTCGGCCAGGTCGGCCCGAAGATGGGCAGCTTCGACGGCGGCTTCGGCTCCAGTTATCTCGCGCGTATCGTCGGCCAGAAAAAAGCCCGCGAAATCTGGTACCTGTGCCGCCAATACGACGCGAAGCAGGCGCTGGAGATGGGCCTTGTCAACACGGTGGTGCCGGTCGCCGAACTTGAGGCCGAGGGCGTCAAGTGGGGGCGCGAAATCATGGGGCACAGCCCGCTCGCCATTCGCTGCCTGAAGAGTGCCTTCAACGCCGATGTCGACGGCCAGTCCGGCATCCAGGAACTCGCGGGCAACGCCACGCTGCTCTATTACATGAGCGACGAGGCCAAGGAGTTTCACGGCGCCCAGCGCGAGAAGCGCAAACCCAACGCACGCAAATTCCCCTGGCTGCCCTGAGGACGGGAAATCTCAGGACGCCGCCGGTACCACCGGTACGGCGGTCAGGGCCTGGCGCACGGCTTCGCGACGGTTGCGATAGTAGAGCGCCAGGCCGCCTTGATAAAGGAGCGTGACGGCCATCACGGTGCCGTAGATCGCGTAGAAGAAGACGCGCACGTAATGGAGCAGCGTCTTCGTATCCACGCCCGCCTGATCGAGCATCGCTTTCATGTCGGGAGTGAGATTGGCCAGAGCCGAGTCGGCGTCGAAGCTGCCCAGGCGGGTGACCGCGTAGGCCCAGATCACGCCGAGGACGATCAGTTGCGAGCGCACGAGCCAGTCCATGCCGCCTTCGGTGTCATGCCGGAGCAGGCGACGCCGTCCGCCAATTTCCATGGCGCCGCCCCCCGCAACGAGGAGGCCGACGAGCGTGCCGGTCAGATCGCCGAACGCGAGGGAGACCAGCGCACATAATCCGGCGACGATCACGATGCTCCAGCCATCGATTCGGGAAACGAGGAGCACGCGACGGAGGACGGCCTGCGGGGATTTTTGTGACATGACGAACGGGCGGGGTTATTTTTCGGGGATGAAGACGATCCGGGCATAGACGTAAGCCACCAGTTCGTCCACTACGGAGCGGAACCCTTCGCTTGAGCGCCACCAATGACGCTCGTCGTAGCGAAGATCCTTGGCGGCGATGATGCCCACTTCGACGTCCGGCCCGAGCGCCTCTTCGAACAGCAACCGGGAGCGGCGCGAATGCGGCCCGATGGACACCAGGTTGATTTTTGCCGGATGCCAGTGGCGCGCATTCAACCAGTCGCGCAACGTAATCGCCGAGATGTAGGTCCGGTCCCGGTACGCGTCCTGCGAGGGAACTGCCTGCGGCGCCGGCGTGGTGGCGCCGAGTTTTTCGAGCTTGGTCGCGCCCAAGTCGGCATAGGTGAAACGCGGCCCCGGCGTGATCGGGCCGATGACTCCGCCGGTCACGAGGAGCGCGTCATAATGGTTGCGGCGCGATTCCGCCACCGCCTCTTCCAAGCAATAATCGGGCAACCAGCCTTCGACCACGAGCAGGCCGCCGGGGACGGAGTGAGTCGGCGCGAGAAAAACGTGCACCGTGCGCACCCCGGCGAAGCCCACCGCTCCGGCAAGCACGGCGACCAGCAGCCAACCGCGCCACGTGGGCAGCGCGAAGACGCGGCGGTGCAGAAGACCGTAAAAAAAGCGGCGATCACGGGCCATGCCCAGTTTTGAGCCAGATCCGAAGGCCGGCGTCGAGACGACTTGCATCGGGAAAATCACCAGGGGTGGCGTGACACGAAGCACGAAGGAGGAGGGAATTTCACTGCCTGCCGGCGATTCACGTGCCGTCTCGACACGCGGCCGGCGGCGCGCAGGCTCGTTCCATGCCCACGATTTACGAAACGCTCCGTGCCGACATCGTCACCGCCGTGAAGGCGCGCGACACCCCTCTGGCGACGATCCTTCGCACCAACGACGGCGCAATCCAGCGCGCCGCGATGGACCTCAACAAGCCCATCGATGACGAACTGGTGATCGCCACGTTGCGCAAAGCGGTGAAAAACCTGGCCGCGGCCAATCTCGAATTTGAAAAAGGCGGCCGGGCCGACCTCATCGCGGCCAACACCGCGGAAATCCGCATCTTGGAAAAATATCTGCCGCAGGGACTCGACCCCGTCCGGCTCGAAGCGCTTGTCACCGAGGTCATTCAAGCCACGGGTGCCCAGTCCAAAAAGGAAATGGGCAAGGTCATCGGCGCGCTGAAGCAGCGTCCGGAGGCCCCGCTGATCGACTTCGGCGCCGTCAGCAAATTGATCCAGTCCAAGCTGCCCTGACGCCTACGCCAGAACCTCCGCGGCCAAGCCCCAGCGGAGGTTGTAGAGCGAATGGTGGAACCGCTCGATGCCGCCGGTCTCGGCGATGACGAGCATCGTGACCAGTGCTGCCGGGAAGACATCGGCGCGGCCGGCGGGCATGCCGGGAATTTCCTGACGCTCGCGCAATGTGAGCGGGGCCAGTTGCGCGAGCAGGTCGCGAAGCTCCGTCACGGGAATGACGGGTGAAGTTTCGGCAAGCGGCCGGCCGGCGAGGGCTCCTCGGATCAGGCGAACGGCCGTCATGCTGCCGCCGGCGAACACCGCCTGGCCGCCTGACAGATCGAAGCGAAAACCGCTCTGCGCGAGTTCGGTCCGGGTGTGCGCGGCGATCGCGTCGCGCGCGGCGGGCGGGAGCGGCGCAGCCGGATCGGATACGAAGCGCTCGGTGAGGCGCACGCAGCCGAGCCGCAGGCTCACCGCCTCGGCGATGACCCGGTTTTTGAAGGCGAGACATTCCAGGCTGCCGCCGCCGAGATCGAAGACATAGAAATCGCGAAACGCGGCCAGCGCCGGGTCGCAGGTGAGTCCGCGGCCGATGAGGTTGGCCTCCTCGTCACCGCTGAGAATGCGGATGGTATGGCCGGTGACGGCGAGGACGCGTTGACGGAATTCCGCTCCGTTGAGGGCGTCGCGCACGGCGCTGGTGGCCACAAGGATTGTCCGGGCCGGTTGAAAGGGCGCGGCGTCGGCCAGCAGTTCTTGAATGGCGGCGAGTCCGCGCGCCATGCCGTCTTCGCTCAGGCGCGGTTCGGTTTTGCTGATGCCCGCGCTGATGCGGGCGTCGAGGGTGCGGCCTTTGAGCGAGACCAGTTGTCTGTCCGCATCGCGTTGCGCGACGAGCACCTTGATGGAATTGGAGCCGATATCGATGACGGCGACGGAAGACGAAGGAGACATGGCGGGCAAAGGGCTCGGTTAAATCACAGCACGAAGTCCACCGGGGCGATCAGGACGACGAACTCGCCCTTGAGGCTGCCCTTGAGCAGACGGTCGCGGACCTCGGCGGCGCGGCCGATCAGGAAGGTTTCGTGGAGCTTGGTGACTTCCCGGGCGATGCAGACCACGCGGTCGGGGCCGAGTTTTTCGACGATTTCGTCGGCGAACTTGTCGATGCGGTGGCAGCTTTCGTAAAGCGCGAGGGTGAACTCGAAGTCGCGGTATTTTTCAAGGAACGCGACGCGGGCCGAAGTTTTGGCGACGAGAAAGCCGGCGAAAAGAAAGCCGTTGGTCGGCAGACCGCTCGCGCTGAGCACGGCGGTGACGGCGCAGGCGCCGGGCACGGGAACGACGGGCAAGCTCCGGCGGCGGCAAGCGCGTACGAGGCGAAAACCGGGATCGCTGATGGCAGGGGTGCCGGCGTCGGAGACGACGGCGATGGATTTGCCGGCGGCAAGCTGGTCGGCGAGCCGTTCGGCGGTCTCGATCTCGTTGTGATCGTGATAGGCGACGAGGTCGCGATGCAGGCCGAAACGGGTGAGCATCGAACCGGTGGTACGGGTGTCCTCGCAGGCCACGAGATCGACGCTGCCGAGGATGGCCCGCGCGCGTTCGGTAAGGTCGGCGAGGTTGCCGATGGGTGTGGCGACGACGTAGAGATGGCCGGGCTGCGGCGTGAGCGAGGAGTTTACGGGAGCGTCGGCCATGGGGCGATGTCAGTGGATTGGCCGGCGCGGGCAAGCCCGCTCCCGTTATGCAGGCACAAAAAATCCGGCCTGTCGGGGCCGGATTTTCGAGAGCTCAACGGGAACCGGAGCCGGGCGTGCCCATGCCGCCCATGCCTGGAATCCCGCCTTCCCAGGGAGCGGGACGGCTCCAGGGAATGCTGCTGTCCTGTTCGGTTTTGCCGGTACACCCAGAGGTGAACAAGGCGAGAGCGCCGCCCGCGAGGGCCAGGCCGAGGACAACGAGCTTGGTGAGAAGACGCATAATTATTGAGCCACGATGGTGGCGGTGTCGCCCTTGGCCAGGGTTCCACGCAGGGAATCGGGGACGATCTGGGCGATCGCATAGCCTTCGCCGACGCTGCTGACCACGCCGGTGGCGAGGGTGTTGCCTTCGCGGGTGATCGTGAAGCGCTGGTTGACCTGCACACCCTTGGTGGAGCCGAGATTGATAACGACGAAGGCATTGTGGCTGCCTACGCTCAGGATCTGGCCGGTGAGTCCGGGAGTGACGGGAGCGACGGTGGTGACGGTGCCGTCGGCATTGACGACCTTGGGTCTGCCGGCCTCGAGCTCGCTGACGCGGGTCTGAAGCGTGGCGATGGTCTTTTTGTAGTTCTCGATTTCCTCGGGGGAAACCGCGGCGGCGGCGGTCTTGGCCTCAGTGAGCTCGCGTTTGAGATCGGCGATTTCGGTGTTGAGCGACTGGGCGGCTTCGTCCTTCGCGGTGATCTGATTGCGGAGCTGGGCGACGTCGCGGGCGAGTTGCACGCTGCGGCTGTCGGAAGCGGTGGCCCGCGACTTGGCTTCGCCGAGGTCGCTGTCCATGGCGGCGAGGCGCTTCTGGAGCGTGTCGATCTGGCCGGTGGCGTCGGTCAGCTTCGCCTGCACATCGGCGGTGCGACCGTTGGCCAGGGTGACCTGCTGCTCAAGCCGGGTCTTGGTGTTGCCGATCTGGAAATAGAAAAAGGTGGATGCAGCGGCGCCGAGCAACGCAACGACACACAGAATAAGGGTAAGGGATTTCATAAGGGTATTTAAAAAGTCTCAACAGCGCAGACCGTCTTGAAAAGGGAAAAGTTTCCCTAAAAACGCGCCGCGCGCCACCCCCGCCGGGAAGGCGAAGGTGGCGCGGGAGGGTCTTTAAGCGGAATAGACGGACTCAAACCACGGGGTTTTCGCGGTCTTCTTCGCGCCACCGTTGGCGGCGAGGTGTTCGAGGACCTTGAATACAAGCTCGGTTTTCCCGGGGGAGCCGAGCGCGGTGGCGAGCGACTCGGCGGTGAACGCCTTGCCGGGCGCGGCTTGGAGGGCGGCGGAGATCTGGAGCTTGAGCGCGAGCACGCCGGTGGCGGCTTTCTTGCCGGCCTCGACGCCGGGCTGGTGATAGGCGTTGATCCCGATGAGAGAGGCGTAGAACCCCACCACGCGCTCGTAGAGGGCGATGAGGATGCCGAGGGTGCGCGGCGAGACGTCGTTGACGGTGATCGAGACGGAGGCACGGTCCTTTTCGGAGAGCGCGTCGCGCGTGCCGAGGTAGAAGCCCTGGAGGTAGTCGCCGGTGGTGACGCCGGGATCGACCTCGAACGAGGCGCCGGCGCGGTCCTTGAGCACCTCGATGAAGGTCACGAAGAAGTTATTAACGCCTTCGCGGAGCTGTTGCACGTAGGCGTGTTGGTCGGTCGAGCCCTTGTTGCCGTAGACGGCGATGCCTTGGTTGACCACGTTGCCCTTGAGGTCGAACTCCTTGCCGAGCGACTCCATCACGAGCTGCTGGAGATAACGGGAGAAAAGGAGGAGGCGGTCTTTGTAGGGGAGGACAACCATGTCCTTCGTGCCTTTGCCGTCGGTGGCGTAGTACCACATGAGGGCGAGGAGGGCGGCGGGGTTTTCGGCGGTCGTAGTGGAGCGGGTCACGAGGTCCGCGGCGGCGGCGCCGTCGAGGATCGCCTGGATGTCGATGCCTTGAAGGGCGGCCGGGAGGAGACCGACGGCGGAGAGTTCGGAGGTGCGGCCGCCGACCCAGTCCCACATGGGGAAGCGGGCGAGCCAGTTTTGCGCGATGGCGGTCTGCTCGAGCTTGGAGCCGGCGCCGGTGACGGCGACGAAATGCTTGGCGAAGTCGAGACCGGCGGTCTTGAAGGCGGCGGCGGCCTCGAGCTGGCCGTTGCGCGTTTCGGCGGTGCCACCGGACTTGGAGATCACGATCGCGAGCGTTTCGGGGAGCTTGCCCGCGAGCGTGGCGAGGACGTAGTCGATGCCGTCCGGATCGGTGTTGTCGAAGAAGGTCACGGCCATCTTGTCCGCGGCGGGCTGGCCGAGGGCGTGATTGACGAACTGCGGGCCGAGCGCGGAGCCGCCGATGCCGATGACGAGGAGCTGGGTGAATTTCTTGCCGGGGGCGGGTGCGATGGCGCCGGCGTGGACGTTGGCGGCGAAGGTCTTGATCGCGGCGAGGGTGTCGGCGATCTCTGTGGCGAGGGCGGTCGTGGGGGCGAGTTGCGGGGAGCGGAGCCAGTAGTGGCCGACCATGCGGTTCTCGTCGGGATTGGCGATGGCGCCTTTTTCGAGCGCGGCCATGTCGGCGTAGGCCTTCTGGATGGCGGCTTCCTTCGAGGCGAGGAAGTCGTCCGGGAAGGGGATGCGGCTGATGTCGAGCGCGAGGCCGAGCCCGGAGTTTTGGTAGAAGTGCTTTTTGAAACGTGACCAGGACATAGTGGGAAGAAAACGCTTATGAAGCCGCTTGGGGCGAGCGCAAGCGAGGCCGGAGCATCTGGCGAAGAATGAAAAATTTCTGTGATTCTGATGAAGCAACGCTTACGTCCCTCCCAGGCGGCCGCCCGGCAGGGAATCGCAAGCCGGGGCTTGTGCGGGGATGTCCGGATGGGCGCGCCGGACCGATTCCGCCAGCAAGGGCCGCCCCGGGGCCGCCGATCCGGCTGGCACCCCATGGTGAGGCCATGGCGGGCCTGTTAATTTGGTCCGGTGAGCACGCGAGCCTTCTCTTTTTTATGACGGTTCCCCGGTTTTTGTTCCTGCTCGCGGTCATTTTGGGGCCTCTGGCGCTTTTTTTTGGCACAGGTTGCCCCAAAAAATCCCCGCAGGTCGGAGCGGCGGACGCTTTGCCCACGGTGTCTCCGGCCGCTCCGGAGCCGGCGGTTGTGTCCACCCCCGTGCCGACGCCGATGCCTGTGATCACCCAGCCTCCGACCAAGGTCGTCGAAGACGCGGCGGAGCAGACTTGGCGCGAGATCAAGGATTACCCTTTCACGCAGCGCGCCGATTTCCTTGTCGGGCTCGAACGATTGGAGGCACAGGTCGAGCAGCAGATCGTTGCCTTGAAGGCGCGGCGGCTAAACCTCACGGAGGATCCCCATGCCTGGGACAACGCGATGCAGGTGCTGGAGTCCTCGCTTGTCGATTTGCGGGCCGCGGCCGCCCAGGTTGCGCAGGCGACCTCCAGCAATTGGGAGGAGCGTACGGCCAGGGTTGGGCGGGTGTGCGAACGCGAGCAGGCCGCCTACGAAAAGGTCAAAGCCCTGACGCCACCCTGATCGCCGGCACGTCGGGAAATTCGATCGGTCCTGCGCGGAAGCGCCCCAGGCTCACCCCCGCCTGATGACCCGGGCAGGATCGGTCGAATTCCCCGACGCGCCGCGTTTGCCGAGGGAACGATTTTGGCTCAACGCCAACTGTAGCCGACGCCCGCGAGAAAGATGTCGGAGTCGCGGTTGTAGCTGCTCGTCACGCGGTCGAAAACCAGCCGCGCCAGCCAGTGCTCCGACAGCCGCACGGCAAAGGTGAGCGAGACCAGCGGCGCGACCGCCGCCGGGTTGCTGCCGCTGGCTTGGGAATCACGGCGATCGATGTACACGTATGGACCGATGCCCACGCCAACCGAGATGCGGTTGTCGTAGAATGCATTCACCGCCCAGAGCTGCGCGGCCGCCCCGCTGCGACGGATGATCTTCGGGTCGCCTTCGTAGATTCCGGAAACCGTGCCGTCGACGTGAGGAAGGATGCCCTGCCGGTACTCGATGGCACCGGCGATCGCTTTCTCACTGAGGAACGTGTTGACCACGCTCTGCCCGCCAAAAACCGTGAGCTGCGGCTCCGTCACGTAGTCGTCGGGTTCCGCCGGGTCCTTCGACGGTTCAGGCCCCCTTGGCCGTTTGTGCGGCCCAAACCAGACGCCAATTCCCACGGCGGCAGTCGTGGAATGGAAATCGTTCGTGGGCGCGACGTGATTAACCATCAGTCGGCAGAAAACACGGTCGGTAAAATACCCGGTGGCCGAAAAACTGAAGATCGGCGCGGCGCCGTGGACATTTTGAGTGCCCGCTCCGAAAGGCTGGGTGTCATAAAAATAATACACGCCGCCGCCCAGCGAAAGCGCGATGCGGTCGTTGCAGAAGGGGAGGTTGCCCCACAGCTCCCAAGCGGTGCCGTCACGATGGTGGTCGAGCACATGCCCCTCGTTGAGGTAGGCGACCGACGCCGCGAGGTTTCGATAAATATCCTGACGGTAATCCACCTGCCAGGAATAGCTGGTTTCATCGAAATCGCCCTTGCCCATGGTCCCGGCCAGAAAAGTAAGTTCCTGCGCCCGTCCCGGCGTGGCGAACAACGACAACCACGCCGCGACAATGCTCAACAGCAGCCCAAAGGTAAAAGTCCGCCCGACGCCACCGACGGGAACCGGATGAGGGCCGTGAAACGGTTGGGGGCGGATGCCAGAGGCGGAGAGTTTCATGCGGGGTAGTTGGAGGACATCCGGCAGGGCCGTGGCCGGATCACGAGCACCGGCGTTTCACCCGACCTGACCGAAACGGGCGGCGATGGTTCGCGAAAATCGAAGCCGCGCTGGCTCCGACGAGCACCCGATCACTCCGAGTGGCGAGGGTGATCGGTGTTCAATTCGAGTCTCTGCTGATACCAGGTTTGGACTTCCGGCGGTAACGGACGCCCCAGGCCGCTGGAATTATATTCGTAGCTTACGATGGGCGTAAGCCCGTCGTAGAACCAGACGCGTTCTTCCTTTTCGATATAAAATCCCCAGCGATTGCCCGCCACGGGCACGGGATTGGTTGGGCCGATCGTCCCTCCCGCGCTTTTTAGCCCGGCGGAGAAATACACTCGAAAGGCGATTCTCATGTCGGGCCGGGCCTCGATCTTCAGCTTTATGGTTTTATCGGCGGATTCATAGGTGCCAATCCGCGTGATGAAATCAGCCGCGTGCAGGGAGGCCAAGCTGAGGATAGAGACGACGAGGAGCCGCAGGATTTTCATTGGATATGCGGCGATGCCGGGCAAGCGGGCCGGTCACACCGAGGCCGAGGCGCGCGCCGTCAGCAAAGGACGGTAAGCCGCGCGGTACACCCAGGCCAGGTAGAGGTTCAACGCGAGAAAAACGAGGGCAACGGGGAGTCCTGAAGGCTCAAGGAAAACGTGAAAGGCGATGCTGTTGACGATGAAAGGGAAGAAAATCACCAGCGCCAGCGGCACGAAACGGTTGATCACCAGCAGGACGCCGACGATCAGATGGGTGATCGCGATCAGTTTCATCATGTAGCCGCTCGCCATGAGCGCACTGGCGAAGGCGACGGCACCGGCGGGCATCGGAGTAGTCGGCTGCGGGATGAAATTGAGAAAACCGTTCAGTCCAAAAATGACGAGCGGCAGTCCCATGAGGATGCGAACGACAGGAGGAATGAAACGGGTGAAAGATTTCCGGGACGAATCTGAGGGGGATGGGTTCGTTTGCATCGGAGGAGGGTTAAGCGTGGTTTGACTGAACAGCCGTCAGGACAAAACGAAGGCGCTGAGGGCGCTGTGATTTGCAGGTCGGTGGATAAAAGTCAAAAGCGAGCCGGCAAGGATACCGCAAGGAATATCAAAGGAAGCTGTTGCTGCGGAGCTGCAGGGGCGGAGCGGCACCGGATGGCTCGGCCAAGATACCGCATTTCCATCCGGGCGTGAAAAAGGCGCTGCGGGGAATGCAGCGCCTTTTTGCCCGAAACTTTTTCTCGGAGCGTCAGAGGTATTTGTCCGTTACCGCGCCTTCGGAGGCGGTGCTGACGAGCTTGGCATATTTGGCCAGCACGCCGCGAGTTTCCTTGGGCGGGAGTGGCTTGTAGGCGGCTAGGCGGGCGGCGTAATCGGTGTCGGGAATAAGGAGGCTGATGGTGTTCTTCACCGCGTCGATTTCGATGAGGTCGCCGTTTTTGACGATGCCGATGGGGCCGCCTTTGGCCGCCTCGGGGGTGATGTGGCCGACGTCAAACCCATGCGAGCCGCCGGAGAAACGTCCGTCGGTGATCAGGGCGACTTCCTTGATCAGCCCGCGGCCGGCGACGGCGCTGGTGGGGGAGAGCATTTCGCGCATGCCGGGGCCGCCGACGGGCCCTTCGTTGCGGATGACCACGACGTCGCCTTTAACCACGTCGCCGCGAAGGATTCCCTTGAGCGCGTCTTCTTCGCTTTCATAAACCTTGGCCGTGCCTTTGAAGTAGAGGCCTTCCTTGCCGGTGATCTTGCCGACGGCACCGCCGGGGGCGAGGTTGCCGTGAAGAACGCGGAGGTGGGTTTCCTTTTTGATGGGCTGGTCCCAAGGACGGATGATGTCCTGCTCGGCGGGGTAAGCGCCATAAGGCCGCACATTCTTGAGGGACTCGGCGACGGTCTCGCCGGAAACGGTGAGGCATTCGCCGTGGAGCAGGCCGCGGTCGAGGAGCAGTTTCATCATCGGGCGGATGCCGCCGATGCGGATGAGGTGGCTCATTCCGTATTTGCCGAAGGGTTTCACGTCGGCGAGGAGGGGAATCTTGTCACCGATGACCTTGAAGTCTTCGAGGGTGAGGGGAACCTCGGCGGCGTGGGCGATGGCGAGGAGGTGGAGAATGAGGTTGGTGGAGCCGCCGAGGGCGAGGCACACCATGATCGCGTTTTCGAAGGCGTGGCGGGTGAGGATGTCGCGGGGTTTGACGCCCTTCTTGAGCATGGCCATGACGGCGGCGCCGGCGCGTTCGCAGTCTTCGCGTTTCTCTTTGCCGACGGCGAGCTGGGCGCTGCTGTCGGGCAGGCTCATGCCGAGGGCCTCGATGGCGGACGCCATGGTGTTGGCGGTGTACATGCCGCCGCAGGAGCCGGGCCCGGGGATGGCGCTGGACTCGACTTCCTTCAGGCCGGCGTCGGAGAGTTCGCCCTTGGCGTGTTTACCGACGGCCTCGAAGACGGAGACGATATCGAGGGGCTTCTTGTGATCGCAGTCGCTGGGGGTGAACCCGGGGAGGATGGTGCCGCCGTAGATGAACACGGCGGGGCGGTTGAGTCGGGCAATGGCGATCATCGCGCCCGGCATGTTCTTGTCGCAGCCGCCGATCGCGACGAGACCGTCAAAGCCCTCGGCGGCGACCGCCGTCTCAATGGAGTCGGCGATAACATCGCGGGAAACGAGGCTGTAGCGCATGCCCTGCGTGCCCATGCTGATGCCGTCGGTGACGGTGATGGTGTTGAAATAGACGGCCTTCCCGCCGGCGGCGTTGACGCCTTTGCGGGCGTGTTCGCTGAGGTCGCCGAGGTGAACGTTACAGGGCGTCATGTCGCTGGCCGAGGAGGCGACGGCGATCTGGGGCTTCTTGAAATCGTCGTCCGTGAAACCGACGGCGCGCAGCATGGAGCGGGCGGGGGCGCGGTCATTGCCGTCGACCACGACGGAGGAAAAGGGACGGGGCGTCTCGTTCGAAGGAGTGAAGCACATGGTGAAACATCCAGCCAACCAAGCGCAGGGGGAACGGGCAAGTGCGGAAGCGCGGCGTTTGGCGGGGCGACCGGCAGCCGAGGGGAGACCGTAAAACGGTTTGAGCCGCCGCGGCGATTTCTAGGGTTGCGTGGGCGGAGGGCGGACGCATTCACTCTCGGCTTTTCCCCCGCATGGCGTTCAATCTCAAAAAGGTCCTCAAGGCGCTGCTCTTCTCGTCAAACCAGTCGCTCACGACCAAAGACATTCAGGCGGTCTTCGCGCGGTTTCACGATCAGGCCCTGCCGCTGACCGGCGTCGCCGCGCAAGCCGAGGCCGGCGAAGTTGCGGTCGAGGCTGCCGAGATTCCCGCCGAGGAAGTTCCGGCTTCAGCCGAGAGCGGCGAAACCGCGGTGGTCGCGCCGCCCGCCGAGAGCGACGCGGAGCTTTATCAGGACGTGCCTTCGCTGATCACCGCCACGCAGATCCGCGAGGCGATGGATGAACTCGCCGCCGAGCTGCGCGCGGCCAACGACATTTACCTGCTGATCGACGGCGCCAGCGGCTACCGGCTCGTCACGCATCCGCGTTTCGCCCGCTGGATCCGCATCCTGCGCGACGAGCCCGCGCCGGTGAAACTCACCCAGTCCGCTCTTGAGACGCTTGCCATCGTGGCTTACCGCCAGCCGGTCACGCGTACCGAGATTGAGGCCATCCGCGGCGTGTCCGCCGAGGCCGGTCTTAACAAACTCATGGAGCGCGAGCTCGTTTACATCGTGGGCCGTGCCGACCTGCCGGGGCGTCCGCTGCAATACGGCACGACGGACAAGTTCCTGGAGTTCGTGGGCGTGAAATCCCTCGTCGAGCTGCCCGCCTCCGACGTGCTTTCGCCGCGCCAGATCGACGAGTGGCTCAAGAACGCCATTAACGTGAAGCCGCCGGCCGACGCCGAGATGGGCCTGCCGTTGGAGGAAGGCGAGGGCGCCTCCCCGAACCTCCAGCCCGTCGAGGTGGAGCATCCCGCACATTCCCAATCCACCGTCGAAACCGCTCCGGCCACGACGACCGACGACCTTCCTCCCTCCGCCTAAGCCATGGATCCGCTCCAACCCATCCGCGAAAAAATCGATGCGCACGATCACCAGATCGTGGAGCTGCTCAACCAGCGCCTCACGCTCGCCGCGGAAATCGGCAAGTTGAAGCGCAGCTCCGGCGGCCAGATCTACGTGCCGGAGCGGGAAGACGCCGTCCTGCGCAAGATTGCCGCCCTCAACCAGGGCCCGATCAAAAACGAGGCGCTTCAAGCCATCTACCGCGAGATCATGTCCGCGGCCATCGCCCTCGAAAAACCGCTCCTCATCGCCTATCTCGGACCGGAGGCGACCAACACCCACGCCGCCGCCATGAAGAAATTCGGCGCGAGCGTGGATTACCATGCGATGGCCACCATCGCCGATCTCTTCACCGCGGTGGAAAAGGGCGAGGCCGACTACGCGGTCATCCCCATCGAGAATTCCACCGAAGGTTCCGTGCGCGAGGCGCTGGACAGCTTTGTCGAGAGCGACCTGAAGATCGTCGCGCAGATCTACCTTGAGATTAATCATGTACTGATCTCGTCCACGCCGCTGGAGAAAATCGAAAAAGTGTACTCCAAGGACCAGGCGCTGGCCCAGTGCCGTCATTGGCTGCAGCGCCACCTGCCGCACGCGCAGCTTGTGGACACGACCAGCACCGCGCGCGCCGTGCAGATCGCCAAGGAGACGCCCGGCTCCGCCGCCATCGCCGGCGAACTGGCTTCGCAGGTGTACGGCGTCCCCGTGGTCGCCACGCGCATCCAGGACAAGGCCGACAACACCACGCGCTTTTTCGTGATCGGGAAAAAACCGTCCGGCCCGGTGGGCGGCGGTCGTGATATGACGAGCCTGCTCATCTCACTCGGCGACGAGGCGGCGGCGCATTCGGGCTCGTTGCTCAAGATGCTCCTGCCGTTTGGCGAGCGCGGGATCAACCTGTCCAAGATCGAATCGCGCCCGAGCAAGAAGCGCTCGTGGGATTACTATTTCTTTATCGACGTGACCGGTCACTACGACGACGCCGGCATGAAGGAGGCGATGGCCGAGCTGAAAAAGTTCTGCCCGCTCGTGAAGTGGCTGGGCAGCTATCCAGTCGTGACCTGAAGCCGGTGGCGTCGTTGGTTTGGGACGCGAAAAAGGCGGGCCGTCACTGGCCCGCCTTTTTCGTGCGTATGGCTGCGCGCTTACCGCGCGATGAGCTTCAGGAACTCTTCGTTGTTCTTCGTCTTCGAGAGACGGGCGATCATGGTATCGGTCGCCTCCTCGATTTTTTGGGCGACGAGCGCGCGGCGGAAGAAGTGGATGGCATCGAGCTTCTTCGCATCGATGAGCAACTCCTCCTTGCGGGTGCCCGAGGCCTGGATGTTGATGGCGGGCCACAGGCGCATTTCGGCGCATTTGCGGTCGAGCACGAGGTCGCTGTTGCCGGTGCCCTTGAATTCTTGGAAAATAACATCGTCCATGCGGCTGCCGGTCTCCACGAGCACGGAGGCGACGATGGTGAGCGAGCCGCCCTCCTCGATATTGCGCGCGGCGGCGAAGAGCTGCCGGGGCTTTTCCAGCGCGCGTACGTCGAGACCGCCCGAGCCGGTGCGGCCGGAGTTGCGCAGAGTGTTGTGGGCGCGGGCGAGGCGGGTGATCGAGTCGATGAGGAGCACGACGTCGCGGCCGACCTCGACGAGACGCTTGGCGCGCTCGATCGCCATGTCGGCGATGCGCACGTGACTGTCCACGTTTTCATCGTTGGACGAGGCCCAGATTTCGGCGGGAACGCTGCGGCGGAAGTCGGTGACCTCCTCGGGGCGCTCGTCCACGAGGAGAATCATCACATGGCACTCGGGATGGTTTTGAAGGACGCCGAGCGCGAGATCGCGCAGGAGGGTCGTCTTGCCGGTGCGGGGCGGAGCGACGATGAGGCCGCGCGTGCCTTTGCCGATCGGACAGAAAAGATCGACCGCGCGCGTGGTCATGCGGCCGTCCTTGAGCTCCGTCTTGAGCTGCTTGTCGGGCGACATGCTGGTGAGCGCGGTGAATTCGTGTCGCATCTTGCGGTCTTCGATGCTCAGGCCGTCAACGGATTCGATGAACTTCATCTTCGCGTTGGGGAACTTGCCCTCGGCGGGCCAGGCGGTGCCGGTGATATGGCTGCCCGCGCGGAGCTTGAAGCGGCGGATAAGCTCCTTCGGCACGAAGGTGTCCGTCAGGCGGCGCTTGCCGTAGCGGGCGAGGTCGAGGAGCTGGCCGTTGCCGCCCTTCTGGACGTCGATGTCGAGGACGCCTTCGACGTGGATCACGTTCTCGGGCGGACGCTCGTACGGCTGGGGGGCCGGAGCCGGGGTGGCCGCCGTGGGAGCAGCTGCGGCGGGGGCCGGAGCTTCAGCGGGAGGGTTGGCAGGTTGATGAGCCATGAATAATATAAGAAAAGATGAATGAAATCAGTGCGGATGCTTGACGCTATAAACTCGCAACTGGATAAGAGCCGGCGGTTGGCACGCCGATGACGCGTGCGACAAATCACCCAAAATAGCCCTTAACGTGACGGACCAAATGACCACCTCAGTCACCCGTGAAAAACGGGTTTTCAGGCCTTCGGCCGAGTTTCAACGCCAAGCGAACCTTGGGAGTTATGCCGCTTATAAGAAGCTGTATGATGAATCTGTCAATAGCCCAGAAAAGTTCTGGGCGCGGCAGGCCAGGGAGTTGCTCGTCTGGCGCAAGCCTTTCAAGACCGTCCTCAAGGGAAAGACGCCGAACGTGAAGTGGTTTCAGGGCGGCAAGCTCAACGTCGCCGAAAACTGCCTTGACCGCCACCTCGGCACCGCGCGCGAAAACAAGGCCGCGCTGATCTTCGAGGGCGAGCCGGGCGACGTGCGCACGATCACCTACAAGCAGCTCCATTTCCACGTCTGCCGGCTCGCGCACATCTTCGAAAACATGGGCATCGGCGCGGGCGACCGCGTCGCGCTCTACCTGCCGATGATTCCCGAGGCAGTCATCGCCATGCTCGCCTGCGCCCGCGTCGGCGCGGTGCACACGGTGATCTTCGGCGGCTTCAGCGCCGAGGCCATCAAGGACCGGCTCAACGATTGCAAGGCCCGTCTCGTCATCACCGCCGACGGCGGCTGGCGGCGCGGCAAGGTCATCGAGCTCAAGGCCAACGTTGACAAGGCCATCGAAGGCGCACCGAGCGTCCAGTCCGTCATCGTTGTCAAACGCACCGGCACGCCCGTCGCCATGGTTGAAGGCCGCGATGTCTGGTGGCGGGAGGCTTGGGATGGCGCACCGAACAAACACCAGTCGAAAGCCTTCGATTCCGAGCACCCGCTTTTCATTCTCTACACCTCCGGCTCCACCGGCAAACCCAAGGGCGTGCTGCACACGAGTGCCGGCTACCTGCTCGGTGCGAAGCTGAGCAGCCACTACGTTTTCGATCTCAAGGAAACCGATCGCTACTTCTGCTCGGCCGACATCGGCTGGATCACCGGGCATAGCTATGTGGTGTATGGCCTGCTCTCGAACGGCTCGACCGTGTTCCTCTACGAAGGCGCGCCCAACCAGCCCGAACCCGATCGCTTCTGGCAGATGATCGACCGCCACGGCATCACCATCCTCTACACCGCGCCTACCGCCATCCGCGCCTTCATGCGTTGGGGCGACAACTACGTCCTCCGCCACCGCCTCGATTCGTTGCGCCTGCTCGGTTCCGTCGGCGAGCCGATCAGCCCCGAGGCCTGGCAGTGGTACCACAAGCTCATCGGCAAGGGCCGCTGTCCGATCGTGGACACGTGGTGGCAGACGGAGACCGGCTCCATCATGATCACGCCGCTGCCCGGCGCGATTCCCCTCAAGCCCGGCTCGGCCGGACTGCCATTTTTCGGCGTCGTGCCGAAGGTGGTGGATGAAAAGGGCAAGGAGGTTCCTCGCGGCACCGACGGCAAGCTCATCCTCGCCAAGCCCTGGCCCTCCATGCTCCGCACGCTCTGGGGCGATGACGAGCGCTTCAAAAAAACCTATTTCAGCGATTACCCCGGGATCTACTTCACCGGCGACGGCGCGCGGCAGGACAAGGACGGGTATTTCTGGATCGTCGGCCGGGTGGACGACGTCCTCAACGTCTCCGGTCACCGGATCGGCACCGCCGAGGTGGAGGCCGCGCTCGCGACCCATCCCGCCGTCGCCGAGGCCGCCGCCGTGGGGCGCCCTGACGAACTCAAAGGTCAGGCGCTCGTGGTGTTTGTCACGCTCAAGATCGGAGTTGAGGCCGGAGACAAACTTAAGGATGAACTTCGCGCCCACGTGGGTCGTGAAATCGGCGCGCATGCCAAGCCCGACACCGTGCGCCTTGCGCCCGGTCTGCCGAAGACCCGGTCGGGGAAGATTATGCGGCGTATTCTCAAGGATATCGCCGCGGGGAATCCCGTGAAAGGTGACACGAGCACGATGGAGGACGTCTCCGTTATTGCCGCGCTCCAGAGTCAAAAGGAGTAAGGCGCCTCCGTCGGCCCTTCCACGCCGGAGAGCGAAACACAAGGAGCGGCAGCGCCAGCGACCCGGCGCTGCCGTTCACGGGCGGATACCGGGTCTCCGGCCCCGGATTCCCCCGGGACGGCCGACCGCTTGCCGTGCTTCCTGTTCAACGGTTGAGTCTTAAGCGGCGCCTCGGAACGACTCGATCACTCGCGCGCGTCGTTTGAAAATGTCTTTTCGTATTCGGCGAAAAATTCCATTTGCGCTCTCTCGCAAGCTCACATTCATTGCGGTCTCCCCTATGTTACCCTTACCGGCCAACGCTCCGGCGTTTCGTCGTGGTGTGCGCTCTGTTGCGTCCATCCGCGGTTTTACCCTCATCGAGCTGCTCACGGTTATCGCCATCATCGGTCTGCTGGCCGCCATGACCTTGGGCATTGTGAGCGGCGTCAACGCTCGCGCCGCCATTGGCCAGGCCAAGTCCGAACTGGCGACCCTCGCCCAAGCTTTGGAATCCTATAAACGCCAGTATGGGGATTATCCGCAGACCGGGGCTTTTAGCCAATCGACTGCCGCGGTCGCCGGCGGTCCGGGTACAGCCACAGCCGAGGCCAAATTTTTCAATGCGCTCACCGGGAAGCTCGGGCCCGCGATGGCCTCGATTAAGGGCAGAAACTTTATTGAACTAGCAAAGTTCACGTTGGAAGCACCCTATAGTGAAACGGCGACCACGGAGCAGGATAACGCGTTCTTGGATCCGTGGGGAAGGCGTTATCATTATTATTATCGTTCGACTGGCACGACGAGTTGGACGGCTCCCACTTACGTTCTTTATTCCTGCGGGCCTGATGGCGACAAGGGAGATACCGCTCCGGCGGCGACTGGCATCGTGGATTATACCGCGAGCAATAACTCTGATAATATTTACGCTAACAAAAACTAAGCCATGGTCACCTCTTTTTTTCATGCGCGGCGTCGTGCCTTTACCCTGATCGAACTGCTAACGGTCATCGCGATCGTCGGTATTCTGGCTGCTATTCTCATTCCCGCTGTGACCCAAGCGCGCGCTGCGGCCAACAAGGCCAAATCGAAATCCCAACTTACTCAATGGGCGACGGCGATGACCTCGTTCAAGCAGGAATATGGTTATTATCCTTCCATTTCTGCCGGCAATAATAAATTAAAAATCGACTACTTCGTGCCGGCCCTGACCGGCAAGGCGAATACCAAGGGCGATAGCCTGAGCAGTGTAACCGCGGCGACGACTTATGGTAATATCAAGCTGATCGCTTTTTATACTTTGTCCGGCTCCGATTTGGATTCATCGTCAACGGCGGATAGCCCTCCGATCGTGGATGCTTTTGGCAATACCGATATCGCGGTGCGGGTCGATACCAATGGTGATGGCAAGATTGATACCAATGATGTCCGGGCAGGTGTTTATACTGCTGAGTGGCCCACGGTGACGAGTGTTAATACGGGCGAGGAGCGAATCGTGACCAATGCTGATCCGACCATCGCTACTGCAGGCGGAGTTCACGCGGGTGTAGTTTTCTATTCGGCCGGCAAGGGGTCGAGCGATAGCGATATTGTTCGAACCTGGCAATGAACCGCTCCTTTTCTATGCTCGCTTTTCCTGTCCGCGGACCTCGATCGAAGGGGTTTACCCTGATTGAGCTGCTCGTCGTTATCGGTATCATCGGTATTTTGGTGGGCGTGCTCGCCGGTGTGCTCGGCGGCGGCGATAAATCCGCGGCGATGCAGTCGGCCCAAGGCACACTGTCGAGCCTGCTGTCGTCTGCCCGTGCTCAAGCGGCACTCACGGGCCGTGATGCGGCCGTAGCCGTGAATTTTAACCCTACCAATAATAGTGACCGTTATCTGCGTTATTGTGTCGTTATTGTCCGAAATGCGACGAACAGCAGCCAATGGGATGTGGTGAACGAAGGTTATTATCTTCCCGCGGGGGTTTATATCGTGCCGCCTACGCCGCCTACCGGAGCTGCCCTTGAAGCGGGAGTGAGTTTTACGGTCAGCTCGACGGGTTTTGACACGGATAGCACTGCAAGGACTTTTAATTCATCGACCGCGGAAGGGCCTTGGCTGGAGCTGGGTATAAATTCGCTTGGCGGTCGTGTCACGGTGGGTGGAACTGCGGCCACAGGATCCAATGTGGTTCTTGCGCTTGCCAATCCCCAGCCGCCGGGCACCACGCCTCCGATCAAATTTTCCAGCGCCTATAACATACGAGGTTTCTCGATTAGTAAATATGGCGTAGCTTCCTTTATCAATGACGCCAACGGATTTAATTAATATGCAGACTTCCGGTAAACTTTGTCAGCCTCGGCGGGCGTTCTCGCTCATCGAAGTCGTTATTGCTGTTGGGATCTTTGCGGTCTCCATTGTCGCGGTGATCGGCCTCATGGCTCCGTCGAACAAGAGTGTCTCCGAAGTCCGTGACGCTGATGATACCACGCGGGTGGTGAATGCGGTGCAGGCTGAGTTGCAGAGACTTGCCGAGAATCAACGTTTCACTACGGTGGGCACCACGGTGGGTATCGGTTCATCTGCTGCCGGCAGTAGTAATAATGACGGGTTTATCCGACCTTCTGCGCCTACGGATCCCACTGATGGATCCTCTTGGATCGGCGTCAGTACGAATAAGAATTTTACGTTATATGCCAGTCGAGATGGCACCCGAATCGGAGTCTATGCCGATACTGCGGCGTGGAAAACTGCGGCTTCAGCCAATGATGATTCCCTTAAGTATTTTGAAATCGTGCTGATTCGAACCGCAGCAGTTCAAAATGCCGTTAATTTATCCCAGAATTCCAGTTCGGATCCGGATGTAAATGCAGGGTTTTTAGCGTTTGTGATGCGCATCCGCTGGCCGGCCTACATGCCGGATGGGACTGAATTTGCGCAGCACAGTCAAAAGAGCGTTCTCATTGTACCGGCTGCTGTGCACCGATGAAAAAATCGACTATTTCACCCTCGAGGCGTGAGTCTCGCACTGGATTTACCATCATCGAATTGCTGGTATCCGTAGGCATCACGGCTTTGTTGGTCACGCTGATGCTGACCATCGTCACCAACGTACTCAATGGGTGGAACCGTTCGTCGGGAAGTCTGGTGAGCGGTAACCAAGCTCGAACCGTCTTGGATCAGATCGCTCAAGATATCCAAGGGGCGATTATTCGAAATGATACCACGAATACTTGGTTGGTGGCTACCATCCAAAAAGATCAAGCCGGCGCGGGCGATGCGGCATTGTCAGAAACAGCAATGACGAGCTCATGGACGGTTACCGGTGGAACCGGCAAGCCGACAGCGGCGGCGGCGAATGGTTCGTTCCAGATTAATCCACCCAATCTTGATTGGTCGGAGTATAAGTTTGGCCAAGCTGGCGTATGGCTGCGTTTATTTTCCACGCCAACGGCGGCAAATAGTACAGCGGACCCAACAGCGCCCCGTGCCGTTTCGTATCAGCTCATGCGCGTGCGTGTCGGTTCTGCGACCGCAAACCAATATAGCTACATGTTTTTCAGGTCGGAGGTTACTCCGACGGCGACTTTCACTGCTGGCTACGATCTCTTGGGAAGTTCAAACTATAACACGGGTGTGAGTACCGATGGGGTTGCTGGTAACATTCGCCGCCCATCCTCCACTCGCCTGATCGCAAATAACGTTATTGATTTTGGGGTGAAAATTTATGGCCGGGTTTCGGCAACTTCCGGATCGACTGCCGTGGCTTATGATGTGGAGCTCTTCCCCGTTCCCCGAAGTCCGGATCGAACCGCAGTGAAATCAATTCCCACGGCCAGCAATGTGCCTTATTCGTATGTCGCCACGGGCGCGACGACAGCAACTACGGCTTATAACTCGGGCAATATTCTTTTGCTGCCAGCTACTTTGGTTAGTTCATATTTCAACTCTTATTTGGCGAGTCCGAAGGATCCGGCAGGGGCTACTCTTACCAATGCCTCTTTGAATGCCTATCCGGTTGCTATTGAGGTTATGGTCCGGATTTTGACCGACGAAGGGGCGCGACAGATTGCAGCTTTGGAAGCGGGCAATATCACCGGCGATTGGTGGCAAATCGCGAATGCCAATTCGCAGGTCTATACCCGTCGGATTGAGGTCAAGAGTCTCGTGCCTTGATCGATCAGGGCCGGACAGGGGAGGGGTGGAGTCGTAGGGGAGGCTTTCGGCGTGCGAGTTGATGGCTAGAACTAAAGCCATTAAAAGGCATTGACTAAGGGATAGGGTATGGTGCTTCTGATGCTTCATTGCATTAATGTAATGAAGTTGCCGCACACGCTTCATCGGCTGACTCACGAGCGCCGCGTAGGAATCCGCACCGATGGGGGTTTTGCGTTGGCCATCACCGTGTTGTTACTGGCCTGTCTTGTGTTGCTGCTGACTTCGCTGGCGGCGTTTACGCAGGTGGAAAGCCAAGTGGCCGGTAACCGGCAGGCCACGGAGCAAGCACGCCAAAACGCATTGCTGGCCCTCAGCATCGCCATCGGGCAGCTGCAAAAGCATACCGGGCCTGACGCCCGCGTCACGGCTCAGGCCAACGTCTTGGGCGCGACGGTTGAAAATCCTTGGTTCACCGGGGCGTGGGATGCGGGCGGAACGGGCGGCGTGCCTTTGACGTGGTTGGTGAGTGGCAACGAGGCCGCGCCCTTGCGCATCACTCAGGCAACGGCGTTGACGCGCACCACGGCCGCTCCCGAGGTGTCTCTCACGTTGGATGCTTCCGGTGTGGCGACCAACGGGCCTGATGCGACTTCGCCCAATCGCATTCTTCTCGTGGGCGCGCAGACGGCCGTGTTGGCGGGCGACCCTCTGATGCACGGAGGAGTGGTGGTTCCCGGCGTGCCGCTCACCGTTCTTCCTCCGGGGTATAACGCGCCTCGGACGGTGGGCCGGTATGCCTGGTGGGTGGGCGACCAAGGCGTGAAAGCCTCGCTCGGCCTGCCGGATCGTTCCGGCGAGGTCACCTATGCGCCTTGGAGCACGCTCCGGCAACGGCAACGTCTCCGGCAGCAACTTGCGTCGGCGCCGGCTTATTTTCGGAACACGGCGGACGAACGCACGGGGTTTGATCCGCTGGCGACGCGCAATGCCTCCGCGCTGCCCGGTGTGGTTAGCGATCGCCAGCTCGCGTATCTGGATCCGGTGGCCGCGGGCAGCCCGCTTGCGCCGACGTTGCGCGAACAGTTTCATGCCTGCACGGGTGCTGCGTTCGCAGTGCTGGCCAACACCCGCACGGACGCCTTTTGCGGGCTCATGCGCGATCTCTCGCTCGCGCCGGGCGAGCTGGGCGTGGCGTTTGCCGCGTACGCGGACCGCGATACCCATCTCGAAGTCCCGGCGAACGATAACACCGCGGTGCCACCGATCACCTCGGTGGACTCGCCGCGCCGCCGTCACCGGATCACCGGCCCCGTCGTGTCGGCCGCCGCCAACGGACTGCCGGCCATCGAATTCAAGGTCGCGCCGGTGCTCGCGGATTTTCTCCTGCAATTCAAGGTGCAGCGGGGCGCGAGTGGTGCGGTGACGCTGCGTTCCCGTCTGTATGTCGCGTTGTGGAACCCGTATTCGGCCGCATTGGTGCCGCCCTCCGGCCTGTCGCTGGAGATCACCGGCTTGCCCGCCATTGCCATTTCCGGCGCGAGCGGAACGGTCTCCGCCGATCTCCAGTCAGCGCCGACGGTCGTCAACACCGGCGGCGTGATGACGGTTAAGCTCCCGTTCACAGTTTCGCCCGATGCCGACCGGGCGTCATGGCTGCCGGGCCGGGTGTATGGCTGGACCACGCCATCCGGTTCGTCGGCCTCGGACGATCTCTCGTTTTATTTTAAAAACCTGTCCGTCACCGGCTGGACCTACCGTTCGATCCGGCTGCCCGGCGCCGACAAAAACCTGCGCGTTGCGGGCGGCGAGACTCAGGGCATCACGGTGCGCCTGCTCCAAGGCGGCGTGGTGCTGGCGGAGTCCGCTGCGCCGGCTTATCCGGCCTTCGTCGTGCCCGACGTCGAGGCGCCGTCCGCCAACGGAAATTGGGTTTTCGGCTTTGGTTTTCGCCTTAGGCAGCCGAGTTCCAGCGACGCGGACCGAAGCTGGCTGACCGTCGCCGGCGCGGATTTTCGGCGGACGCAGGTGCCCGCCTCGGCCTACGGGGCTTTTAACGAGCACTTGGGACTGGACCCCGCGCAATATGTCGGCACGCCCGACACGACCACGGGGGTGGAGAACTTTTTGCTTTTGAGAACGCAGCAGAGCCTGGCCGGCGCCACCCAGTCGCGCAGTTTGGATGCGCGCACGGCGGATAACGATGCGCCGTTGTTCGAGCTTCCGCGTCTGCCCGTGCTGTCGCTCGGCGAGTTGCAGCATCTGGTGCTGCCGGAGTACCGGCCTTTTGCGATTGGCAACTCGTGGGGCGGGACGGCCAACGCGGTGTTTGACCGTTTCTTTTTCTCGGGAGTATCGGCGGCGGGGGAGGGACCCGATCTGGCGCGCGGCCAGCCTTTGCCCAACTGGAATCTCCGTCCCGTGGATACGCGGACCGCGTCCACCGCTCCTTGGTCGCTGGAGGTCCTGCGCGACGGCGGCAATGCCTTGTCGTCCCGCCGCCTGCTCCAGGCGGGCGGCTTCAACGTGAACTCCGCGCGGGCGGCGGCTTGGCGCGCGGTGCTGTCGGGTGTGCGGTTTCCCGCCGCCGCGCCCTTCGTCCGCGCGGTCATCGACAACGGCCGCGGTGCCGTGGCGGATGCGTACACGGGATCCCAGCCCGCCTCGGGCGTCGCGGAAAGCGCGGAGACGCTCGACGATCCCACGTTGGACGACACCCGGCCGGCGGGGGCGCCCGGTCCGGCCTTCTGCCGGTTTCCCCAGACCGCGCAGGAGACTTATTTTTCGGGTGGCAGCGCGATTTCCTCCTTGGTTCGGAAGACGGCCTTTCGCTACGGCGTTCGCGGTGGCGGTCAGACGAACGCCGATCCCCGGCGGTTAACGACGGCGGACCTCGTGACCTTGGCGGAAAAAATCGAGGCGCGGGTTCGCGAGCATGCGAGCGTGTCCGGACCGTTTCGATCGTTGGAGGAATTTCTCTCGCCGGTCCCCGCCTGGAGCAACCGCAGTCTGCTGGAACAGGCGATCGTGGACGCCCGGCTCAATCCGCCGGCGATCCAGCCTTTGGCGACCGTGGTCAATCCCGCCACCGACTACGGCCTCAGTTCCCTTACGTTGACGCAGGCGGACCTTCTGACCGCGCTGGCTCCCTTCCTGAGGGTGCGCTCAGACACGTTTCTCGTGCGTGCTTTCGGGGAATCGCTTTCTCCGGCCACGGGCGCGATCACCGGCCGGGCATGGTGCGAAGCGGTGCTGCAGCGCTTCCCCTCGCCGGTGGATAGCAACGACGACTGGGCGCAGCCCGCCCAGCCTTTTGGCCGGCGCTACAAAATCATTTCCTTTCGATGGCTCACGGCGAACGACATTTGATCTTCCTGCACGGGCATTCAGGTCTTCGTCGCGCCGTTGCGCTTGCGCTGATGCTGGGCCTGCTGAGCGTGGCGCGCGGACAGTCCGCGCCAGCTACATCCCCTCATGTCGAGGTCGCGTTCACGGTTTTTTCGCTGAACCGCCTCGATGGATTGCATTATCAGCCAAAGGTCGGGGCATCGCTCCTGGCGTTGGAATTTTTTACCCAGACACGGTCCGCTCTGTATCATTATGCCGGTGAGCCGGCGTTGGCTTTTTACGAGGCGAACCCATTACCGGACGCAGGCGATCCGGCGGCGCGTCCCGTGGCGGTGGCGTTCCTGCCGCCGGGGATTAAGCGCGTATTGCTTTTGTTTGCCCCGCTGACCGTTCCGGCTGCGGACGGACGCAAATACGGCGTCACGGTCGTGGACGATAGTTTCGACCGATTGCCGCCCGGGCATCTGGCCGTCTTGAATGCAGCCGCCGCCAGCTATGTCGCGCAAATCGGCGGGCGGCGCATAACCGTGGAATGCGGGCTCAGTGAAGCGGTGCCGGCCTCGGGAAAGGTGCGCATAGCCTTCACTAGATTCCTGCCAACGGGGTGGGCGAGGGTGGCCTCCCATGAACTCAGCATGAACGCCCGCTCGCGTGTGTGCCTGGTGCTGTTTCCGCCGGCGAGCCCCACCGGACTGGCGCCGCAAATCAGGACGCTGGTGGACGAGGCGAGGGGGTCGGATTCGCGGTCGATGGCGGACGAGTGACGCCGCCGGGATGCAAAAAGCCCGAAGGCGTGGAAACCTTTGGGCTTTAAAAGTGGTGCCAGAGGGCGGGATTGAACCGCCGACCAAGGGCTTATGAGTCCCCTGCTCTACCACTGAGCTACTCTGGCAAGAACTGATCCGTTCCCCGGCAAGCGTAGAAACGAGTGGCGGGTATTACGCTTTGCGCAAGCGGCGTGACAAGCAATTTCGGCACGCCCGCGCCTGGGCGGAGCGCAATGCCTGACGGGTTTTCGGGCGGCGAGTTGAAAGCGTCTTGAGGTCGGGAGGCCCGGTCTTCAGCAACGTGGAGCCTTTTCATGCGCCTCCGCCGGATCACGCTGCAGCATTTTCGCAACATTGCCTTCGCCGAACTCGCGTTCACCGGAGGGCAGCAGTTTTTCGTGGGCGCCAACGGCCAGGGTAAAACCAATCTGCTGGAGGCGGCGGGGTTCGTGAGCGCGCTGCGGTCTTTCCGCACCGCCGACACACGCGTGTTGATCGCACACGGGCAGCCGGAGGCGGCGGTGGCGTGCGATTTCGAGCATGAACGCTTCGGCGCGACCCGGCTCGTCATCAAGTTACGCCCGGGTGGCAAGGAAGTGTGGTGCGACGGAGAGAAAATCACGCGGCTGGGGGATTATCTCGGACGTTTCCCCACGGTGGTGTTTTCGTCGCAAGATCAGCAGCTCGTGCGCGGTTCGCCGGGGCTGCGACGGCGGTGGCTGGACTTCACGCTGGCGGCGATGGACGGGGGGTATTTGCAGGCGTTGCAGGCGTATCATCGCGCGCTGACGGGACGGAACGCCTTGCTGAAGCGCGGCGCGCCGGGCGGAGAGCTGGAGGCGTTTGAGCGTCCCTTGGCGGCGGCCGCTGCGGAATTGCAGGCGGGACGCGAGGCCGGGGTGACGGGGCTGGCGGCGCACGTGGCCGCGGCTTACGCACGCATTGCCGGAGAGGCGGAAAAAGCGGGAGTGCGGCTGGTCCCGGACGTCACGGCGGAAAACGCGGTGGCGTGGTCGGGGCTGTTTGCCAAAAATCGCGGGCGCGACCAGCAATGGCGCACGACCGTCGCCGGACCGCATCGCGACGATCTTATATTTACGTTGGAGGAACGGCCGGCGCGAGATTTCGGGTCGGAGGGGCAGCAGCGCAGCCTGGTGCTGGCGTTGCGGCTGGCGCAGGTGAGCTTTTTCCGGGAACGATCGGGCGTGGAGCCGCTGTTGCTGGCTGACGACGTGCTGGGGGAACTTGATCCGGGGCGTCGTCGTCGGTTCTGGTCTTCGCTCGGGTCGGAGCGGCAGGTCATTGCCACAGGCACAAGCCTGCCGGATGCGGAGTTGGGCGCGTGGGAGGTCTTCGCCGTGACGGGCGGATCTTTTCAAAAAACCGGCGGAGGGCCGACGGCCGATCACGCGGTGACCACGGGACCCCATGAATTTTGAACCGTGGCAAATCGCGCTGGCCGTGCTCGGGGCCTTGTTGGTTGGGATTTCCAAGACCGGCATGACCGGAATCGGCATTCTGTTCGTGGCGATCTTTTCGTCTTTGTTGCCCGCGCGACAGGCGACCGGACTGGTGCTGCCGTTGCTGATCTTTGGCGACGTGGTGGCGGTCGCGGTCTATCGCAAACATGCGTGTTGGAGCCACGTTTGGCGGTTGCTTCCGTGGACGGCCGCCGGAGTGGTGATCGGCTATCTGGCGCTGCTCCGGATCGACGATCATCAGGCGGGAGTACTGATCGGGACGATTATCCTGGGCTTGGCCGCGCTGCACGTCTGGCGACGGCGCGGTGCATCGGCCGGAGTCGAGGTGACCGAGCACGGAGTATGGTTCGCGCCGTTGATTGGCGTGCTGGCGGGATTCACCACGCTGGTGGCGAACGCCGCCGGGCCGCTCATGGCGATCTACCTGCTGGCCATGTGCCTCCCGAAAATGGAATACGTGGGCACCGGCGCGGTGTTTTTCCTGCTGCTGAATTGTTTCAAGGTGCCGTTCATGATGCATCTCGGCCTGATCACGGCGGAGAGTTTCCGGTTCAATCTCCTGCTCGCACCCGCGGTGCTGGCGGGGGCGTGGCTCGGCTGGTGGTTTTTGCGGTGCATTCCGCAGCGGTTGTTTGAAAATCTCGCGCTTGGCCTTGGCGTGGCGGCGGGCATAAGACTCCTGTTGCACTAACATGGCGCGCATGAACGTGAGACAGATGTGGGCGGCGAAGCTGGCGGGCGGGGCGATGCCCGCGCCGAAGCCGGTGCCCGCGCAGGCGCGACCAGCCGGCGCACAGACGGTGTTTTCGTTGCAACGCGCGCCGTTCGACGGGCAAGTGCTGGGCATCGATCCGTCGCTGCGGGGAACGGGGCTGGCGCTGATCGAGTTTTCGCCATCGCGGCAGCCGGTGCTGTTGCGCTGCCAGACGCTGCGAATCCCGGCGAGCCGTCCAATGGCGTACGCGCTGGGCGAGATCCATCGCGCGGTGGCGCGGTTCCTGGCGGATTTCGAGGTGCGGCACGTGGCGCTGGAGCAGACGATCTTCGTGCAGAATTTTCAGACGGCGCAAATTCTGGGTGCGGCGCGCGGCGCGGCGATCTCGGCGGCGGCTTTGCAGGGGAAGGATGTTTTTGAATACGCCCCGCTGCGGGTGAAGCAGGCGGTGGTGGGCGCGGGCCGGGCAAGCAAGGAACAGATGGCGCGGACCGTCATGGCGATGCTCGGGCATGGACGTCCGCTGGCGCTTGACGAGGCGGACGCGGCAGGCGTGGCGTTGTGCCACGCGTTCACCTGGCGGGAGTGAGCGGGCCGGAACGGGGAAACCGTTTAAAAAATGATGCGCAGCAGGGGCGCGCCGCCGGCCTGACGTTTTCGTTTGTAGCGGTCGTAGGTGCGGAAGGCGGTGTAGCCTATGCCGGCCAAGCCGCTCAACGCGGCGGGGAAAAACAGGGTGTTGTAGCCGATATGGATAAACCCAAAGGCTCCGATCAGGCCGCCGATGAAAAAGCCGAACAGCAGCGCGGCGTAGAGGCGAAGACGGCGTGAATCCACGGACTGGCCGTGAAGGAGGTGGCCGGCGGCGATGCCCAGATCGGTGATGATGCCGGTCATGTGGGTGGTGCGGATGACCGCTCCGCTGTAGCTGGTCGCCATGGCGTTTTGAAGGCCGCAGGCCATGGATGCGAGGCAGTCGCCGGCGAAGAGTCCATGATTGAAGAAATGAGCCGCCGCGAAAAGCAGGAACGATTCGAGGGCGAGAGCGCCGCCGTAGCGCCGGCCGAGCTTGAGGGTGTTCTGGCGGATGATGAAACCGCTGATGACGCAGCCGAGGAAGAAGCACAGCACGACGAGAAACGCGCGCACTGCGGACACGGAGTCACCGCGGGCCAGGTCGGTGCTCAGGAGCGAGACGGTGCCGCTGAGATGGGTTATGGCCTGATGATGCAGGCCCAAAAAACCGACGGCGTTGATACAGCCGGCACTGCAGGTGAGCAACATGCCCCCGAGCATGATCCAAACCGGTGCTTTCTGATGCAACATAGGCGAACACCTTGTCACAGCATGGCACGCACCAAAACCAAGAGGTCGGAGTGGGCGCTGGGTAGAATCTCGGCTTACCACACCTATTCGTCCGGCTTCAGGCCGCTTCCTGATGGAGTCCTGCCGATCATCGGAAAAAATAAAGTAAGCCGGTGTAAACCACCGGCTTCGACGCACCCTTTGACTTGGCTTCTTCCCGCCCGGCTGCCATGGCTTGTTCATTCTCACCAAGGGAGCCGATTAATTCGATCCGGCGACTGGTGACGACGCTTTCGTCCCGGCCTCGTGCCATGAACATCCATTCTCCGAAGACCGTGCTCTTCGTTTTGCGAGGGAGATTCCGCCCGCGCAGCCTTGATTTGTTCAACGGCCAGCTCACCCGTCGGCAGGCGGTGGCCGACGGACTTTCCGGGCTGACCGTGGGGCTGATCGCGTTGCCGCTAGCCCTCGCCTTTGGCGTGGCGAGCATTCCCGCCGGCACGACGATGCCTTTCCCGGCACCCGCCGTGGGGTTGTTCACCGCGATCATCGCCGGGTTTTTGATTTCCGCTCTGGGGGGAAGCCGTGTGCAGATCGGCGGGCCGACGGCGGCGTTCATTCCCATCCTGCTCATGATCGTGGGCAAATACGGTTACGACGGGTTGCTGCTGTCCACGATCATGGCGGGCGTCATCCTGATCGTAATGGGGGCGGTGCGGATGGGGACATTGATCAAGTTCATCCCGTATCCGGTCACCAGCGGGTTCACCACGGGCATCGCCGTTTCGGTGATGGCGAGCCAGGCGCCGGCGTTTTTCGGCATCAATCAGGGGACAGTGCCGGGCGAGTTTTTGGAGAAGATTCCATGGCTTTTGAAGAACCTTCCGCATCTCAATCCGGTGACGTTCGCGCTGGCGGCGGGTTGCGTGCTGTTCATTCATTTCTGGCCACGGCTCGGTTATCATCGGCGAGTGCCCGGCTCGATCATCGCGATGGTCGCGGCCACCGTGTTGGTGACGTTGTGGGGGCTGGACGCGTCGGCCCATGTGGCGACGGTGGGCTCGGCGTTCGGACCGGAGGCGATCCCGCGCGGTTTGCCACCGTTTCACTGGCCGGTTTTCACGCTGGGGCGCGTGCGCGAGCTGATCGCCCCTGCCACCACCATCGCGATCCTGTGCTCCATCGAGTCGCTGCTGTCGGCGGTGGTCGCCGACGGTCTCATCAACGACCGTCACGACGCCAATACCGAGCTGATCGCGCAGGGAGTGGCCAACATCGTGTGTCCGCTGTTTTGCGGCCTGCCTGCGACCGGCGCAATCGCGCGCACCTCGGCCAACGTCAAGACCGGCGGGCGCAGCCCGCTCGCCGGCATGGTTCACGCCGTCACGTTGCTGCTCATCGTGCTGGTGTTTTCCCGCTACGCGCAGTTCGTGCCGATGGCTGCCATCGCGGGCGTTCTTATCATCGTGGCGTTTCGCATGGGCGAGTGGCACGAGTTTACCCGCTTGAGAAAGATGCCGCGCAGCGACGCCGCCGTGTTGCTCACCACTTTTGGCCTCACGGTGATCTTCGACTTGGTCGTCGCGGTGGAGATCGGGATGGTGCTGGCCGCCATACTCTTCATCCGCCGGGTGGCCGAGACGACCGAGATTTCACAGGTGACTCATGACGACGAACTGGAGACTCCGGAGCAGCTTGCGCGCGGAAAGAAGATCCCCGAAGGCGTGCTGGTTTACCGCATCTTCGGCCCGTTTTTCTTCGGCGCGGCAGAAAAGATGGAGGACGCGATCCTGCGGATCGAGCGCCTGCCCCGCGTCCTGATCCTGCGGATGCAACTGGTGCCAGCCATGGACGCCACCGCGCTCAACGCATTGGAGAGCGTGGTGGAGCGCATTCAGAAAGCAGGCGGCCATGTGGTTATCAGCGGTCTGCATCACCAGCCGCTGGACATGATGCGCAAGGCCGGCTTCGTGGAGCAGCTCGGACGGAAAAACATCCGGGCGCATTTCGACAAAGCCCTCGAACGGGCCGTCGAGATCATGCGCGAGGAGGATACGCCTCCGCCGTCGGCGGCTCCATGAGGGCTGCGCGGACTCTCAGCCCAGGGCGGTCTTGATCACCTTGCCCAGTTCGGCGGCGCGGTAGGGCTTCGTGAGGTAGCCGGCGAAACCCATGTCCAGGTAGCGTTGGGCCATCTCCTCGCTGTCGTAGCCGCTGCTCACGATGGCGCGGACCTCGGGATGGAGGGCGTGCAGGGCCTTGAAGCAGTCTTCGCCGCCCATGCCGCCGACAATGGTGAGATCCATGATAACGACGTCGTAGGGGCGTCCGATATTGAGATAGCGCCGGTAGAAGGTGAGGGCGTCCTCTCCGTTTTTGACGATGTCGTAGGTGTAATCGAGGCTCGTCAGCATGCCTGCGGTGAGGTCGCAGATCTTCGGATCGTCATCCATGAAGAGCACGCGGCCGGTGCCGAAGCGCAAGGCGGGCGCGCGGCGCACGGGGGCCTCGACCGGCCGATTGGCATGGGGAAAGAAAACGGTGAAGGTGGTGCCGGTGCCGATGGTCGAATCGACGCCGATCTGGCCGCCATGTTTGCGCACGATGGAGAACACCGTGGCGAGACCGAGGCCGGTGCCTTGCTTTTTTGTGGTGAAGAAAGGTTCGAAGATTTTTTCCAGGTGCTCTTTGGAAATACCGCTGCCGTTGTCCTGCACCTCGATTTGCACGTAGGGGCCCGCGGGCAGCGGGGGAACCTCGCCGTCGGCAAGAGTGACATTGGCGGCCCGCAGTTGCACGCGACCCTTGCTCGGATCGGCCATGGCCTGGAGGGCGTTGATGATCAGGTTCTGGAAAACCTGGAGGATCTGGCCGCGGTCAACCAGCACGGGCGCCGTGTCGGCCGCCGCCTCCACCGTGACGACGGCGGTGGTGCCGGCGGCGGCGATGCGCACGGCGTCGTTGAGGATGTCGGCGGTGGCGACGACCTGCTGGCTGGCGGCGGAGCCCTTCGAGAACGTCAGGAGCTGCCGGGTGAGGGACTTGGCGGCAAGGCAGGCGCTCTCGGCGTCGTTGAGCTTGGAGTAGTCGCGGTTGTCCTTGGCCTGCGAAATGCCGCCGAGAATCGTGGTGAGCAGGTTGTTGAAATCGTGGGCGATGCCGCCGGCGAGCTGGCCGAGCGATTCGAAGCGGTTGGCCCGCACAATCTCCTCGGGGCTGAGCGACATTTCCTGCGGATCGCGGAACACCACCACCACGCCCGCCGTGGCGCCTTGGGCGTCCCGGACCTGGCGCGCGGTCCAGATGATCGGAGAAGGCGCGCCGCTGGAAGCCGCGACGAGGGCGTGTTCGGAATAAAGCCGCGGCTTTTCCTCGGTCGCGAGCACGAGATCGACGGCGGTGTCGTCGGGGCGGCCGTTTTCCCGGCGAACCAGTTTGAAAATATCGCCGAGCTTCGACTGACGGGCGTCGGTCAAGCTCCAGCCGGTGAGGCGCTCGGCCTTGGGGTTGAGATGAAGGATTTGGGAGCGGGCGTCCGTGAGGATAACGCCTTCGCCGAGCGAGGCCAGCAGGTCGGGCAGCACCGAGGCGGGCACGGGACCGTCGCCGGAGCCGGCGGGCAGCGGCAGGACGAAACCGACCACGCGGATGAGTTCGCGTTTGCGGGTCCATTGCCGGTGCGCGCCCACGGCGACGGATTGGGCGCCGTCCGCGGTGTGCAGGTTCAGCAGCTGCATGAAAAACGGTTCGCCCGGCGCGGTTGCGAAGAAATGGGCCAGCCCGCCGGTCGCGGCGGTTTCGGGAAGAGCCTGCAGGAACGTGTCGGGCGAAGTCGTCCCGGCCTTGTCGCCCAAGAGCGGCTGGCAGGAAGCGGAGAACCAGTGCGAGCCGATGGAGAAATCGAGATCGAACAACCCCAGCCGGCCCTCGTCGGACAGACGTCGCAGGCGGTCCTCATTGGCGAAACCCTGTTCCTCGATTTCCTTGCGTTCGGTGATATCGAGGTGGAGGCCGAGCACGCGTTGGAGCGTGTCGTCGGCGTTGAAAAGTTGGACGCCGGTGCACTGAATCCACACGTAGTGGCCGAGGTGATGGCGCAGGCGAAACTCGACGGAAAATTGGCGGCTGCCCGCACCGGTGCGTTTGCCCACGCGGTCGGGCGCGGCGGCGGTGTCCTCGGGATGAATCAAGCCCAGCCAGGCGGCGTAGGTGTTGGCGAGTTCGTCCTCGGCGTAGCCGAGCAGGCGTTTCCAGCCGGGCGAATACCACACGCCTCCGGTGGCGACATCGAGGTCGAAGAAACCGGGCGCACCGCGGGCCGCGAGGAGGTCGGGGCCGCTTTCACCACCAGTGGCGAAAGCGGGTCTGCCGGCGGGAAGAACGCCGGCCGGCGCGAGTCGCACTTGGGCAAAGTACGCGGCCGGCCCGCCGTGCGCGGGTTGAAGTTCAAGCTGCACGTCGACCGGAGCGGATTCGAAAGGCTGCGCTTGCAACGGCAGCGGACGGTTCGAGGCGGAGGCGAGCAATACCTCCCATTGCGCTTCCTGCCAGCCGGCTTCCTGCGAGGTGACCTCAAAAACAAAAAGGTTGGCGACCGGTTGGCCCACCAGGCTGGCGGGATCGGTTTGCCAGAATTTTCCGGCCGCATCGCTGGCCGCGCGCACAATGCCGGCGGCGTCGAGCATCAGCAGCGCGGGCTGAAGAGCGACGTGGGAGCTCGAAAAAGACGTGGTGGTGAAGGCGGAAGAGTTCACGCTAAGAAGTCGGTGCCGGCCGGTAAAACGGCGGCTGAGTGCTTGGAAAGAAGCACTTTCGCGAAGGCATTCTCCCCATGGGACGGGGAGGGACAACTTTATTCAACTTGAGCGGGCGCAGGGTTTTCCACCCAGGCGCGCACGCGACCGGCGAGAAAATCGATGTACGGCACCTGGTCGTTGAGGCAGGGAATGTGTTGGAACGATTCGCCGCCGGCATGGAGGAAATCCTCGCGTCCGCGCATGGCGATTTCCTCGAGCGTTTCCAGGCAGTCGGTGACGAAGGCCGGCGTCATCACCAGCAGGCGCTTTTGGCTCTCCTTCGGCAAACGCTGGAGCTCGTGGTCGGTGTAGGGCGTGAGCCAAGGTTCGCCGGCGAGGCGGGACTGGAAGGCGACGGCGTGGCGGCCGGCCGCGAGACCGGCGCGTTGCGCAAAGGCGCGGGTGGTCTTAAGGACTTGGGCCTTGTAACAAGTGGCGTGGGCGGGACTGCAGGTGTTGCAGCAATCGCCGAGAATCGTGCAATGCGCGCCGGACGAGTCGGCCTTGCGCAAGTGGCGCTCGGGAATCCCGTGATAGCTGAAGAGGAGCAGGTCGTGCGGTTGCGCAAGATAGGGGGCGGAGACTTGGTAAAGCGCCTCGATGTAATCGGCGTCCGCGTAAAACGGTTGCACGGTGGTGACGCGCAACGCCGGCGCCAGCCGGACGGCCTCTTCGTAGACCTTTACGACGACCGTCTCCCAAGAGGACATCGCGTAGTGCGGATATTGCGGGAAAAGCAGGACTTCCTCGATGCCGTCGGCGGCGAGTTGGGCAACGACCGAGGCGATGGACGGATTGCCGTAACGCATGGCCAAATACACGGGCGTGTCCGCACCGAGCCGTTCGGAGAGTTTGCGCTGAACTTTTTTCGAAGTGACGACGAGCGGCGAACCTTCGTCGGTCCAGACCTCCTTGTACGCCTCTGCCGACTTGGGGGCCCGGGGGGGGACGATGAGGCGGTGGACGAGGATGGAGCGAAGCAACGCGGAGGCGGGCCGGTCGATCACGCGCTCGTCACCGAGGAATTCGTCCAGATAGCGACGCACATCGGGAACCGACGTGGAATCAGGGGAACCGAGGTTGACGAGCAGGACGGCGCGTTTGGGCATGCGAGCGGGTAGTGGGCGGAATTTGCCCGGCCCTGTCAAACGCGCGGCGCGGCTCAACCGCTGCACGTCAGCCACAGGCCGGCATGCGCCCAAATTTCATCAGAGGAGAGGTGATCAACGCGGAGGTTTCATAAGCCGCGCAGACGGCGGATCATTGCGATGAGGCGATGAACGTTTTCGGGGGCAATGCGGTCGGTGACGACCGAACGCGGATAGTTGTGCTCGATGTCGAGATGCAATCCCTCCTCGCTGCCGGGGCGCACAAAATCTTCCACGAAATCCATTCCGCCCTTGGGCTTGATCCACCGATAATAAGGGTCGGGATTGTCTGACTCGATCACGATGTCGTCGTGCAGAAACACGTTGCAATACAGTGTGAGATCGCGGAACGACGCGAACCAGGTCGGCGGATTGACCAGCTGGTCTCGTATGATGAGGGTCATCGAGGAATCTTATTTAGCATGACGGCTGCCAACCTCGGCAGGCCGCGGGTTTTTATCGGGGATTTTGGAGGAACGTCTCATGGGTTGGTTTTTTGCGTGAATATCCCCCTCATCCGTGGTCTATCTTAACTTTCCATGAGCACTCCGCGCAAACCGGTTCTTCTTATTATCCGCGATGGCTGGGGCCGCAATTCGCACCCCGAGCAGGCCAAATTCAATGCCGTGGCGCTGGCGAAAAAGCCGGCCGACGACATGCTGCACGCGACCTCGCCGGTCGCGCTGGTCAGCGCCAGCGGCTTGGACGTGGGCCTGCCGGACGGCCAGATGGGGAACTCCGAGGTCGGCCACGAAAACATCGGCGCCGGCCGCATCGTCGACCAGGAGCTCGTGCGTCTCAACAAGCTCTTCTCCGAAAAGCAGCTCGCGACCAACGCCGTGTGGCACGGCGTGGTCGCCCGCGTGAAGGCTTCACCGTCCGCCAAGCTCCACCTCATGGGCATCGTCTCCGATGGCGGCGTGCACGGCATGCTGGAGCATCTTTACGGCCTGCTCGTGCAGGCGAAGCTCGATGGCATTCCGGCCGATCGCGTGTTCATCCACGGCTTCACCGACGGCCGCGACACCGCGCCGACGAGCGGCCTCGGCTTTGTGCGTCAGGTTGAGGCGAAGATTCGCGAGCTCGGTTATGGGCGCATCGCCTCGATCTGTGGCCGCTTCTGGGCGATGGATCGCGACAATCGCTGGGAGCGTGTGCAAAAAGCCTACGATCTCCTCACCGGCCGCGCCTTCGCCGCCACCGCGCCCTCCGCCGAGGCCGCCGTGCAGAACTATTACAACAAGCCCCTAAGCGAAACGCAGAAGGGCGACGAGTTCGTGCCCGCCACGGCCATCGTGGACGCCGCGGGCAAGCCGCTCGCGACCTTCGCCAACGGTGACGCCGTGGTCTTCTACAACTATCGCGGCGACCGTCCGCGCGAGATTACCCGTGCCTTCGTGATGGATGATTTCAAGGACTTCGACCGCGGCCCGAAGCTCGACCTCTACTATGCCACCATGACGGAGTACGAGGCCGGTCTTCCCGTGAAGGTGATCTCGCCCAAGCCGGAAAAGTTGAAAAACATCCTCGGCGAAGTCGTGGCCAAGGCCGGTATCGCCCAGTTCCGTTGCGCCGAGACGGAGAAGAATCCGCACGTCACGTTTTTCTTTAACAACTATCGCAAGGAGCCGTTTCCCGGCGAAGACCGTGCCTGCCCGGCGAGCCCGAAGGTGCCGACCTACGACATGCAGCCGGAAATGTCGTCCGTCGAGGTGACGAAGTTTTCCAAGGAAGCCATCCTCTCCGGGAAATACGGCTTCATCGCGGTCAATTACGCGAATCCCGACATGGTCGGCCACACCGGCTCGCTCGAGGCCACCATCAAGGCCTGCGAGGCGACCGATGTCGGCGTGGGCGAACTTCTCGCCGCGCTCAAACAGGTCGGCGGCAAGGCGCTGATCTGTGCCGACCACGGCAACGCCGAGCAGATGTGGGACCCGGAGCTGAACGGTCCGCACACCGCGCATACGCTCAACCTCGTCGAGGTCTTCGCTTTCGGCGAGGGACTGGTCGCTGGCAAGACCCGGATGCGCACGGGCGGACGTCTCGCCGACCTCGCGCCGACGATCCTCGCTCTCATGGGATTGCCCAAACCGGCGGAGATGACCGGCGAAAGCCTGATCCTGGGCTGAGCCGCTCGTCGGAAGACCGCCAAAATCTCATTGCCCCGGGCAACCGCCCGGGGCTTTCTGTTTCGTTTACACCAACGACATGTCCATGACGCGCAGCCATCATTGTGCCCAACTCACCGCCACCGATCTCGACGCAACCGTGTCGCTCATCGGTTGGGTGGACTCCATCCGCGACCACGGCGGCATCCTTTTCATCGATTTGCGCGACCGCAAAGGCATCACGCAGGTCAAGTTCGACCCGCAGACGAATCCCGCGCTGAGCGCGCAGGCGTCGCACATCAAGCCCGAGTCGGTCATCGGCATCACCGGCAAGGTCGTCCCGCGCCCCGAAGGCACGGTCAACGCGCACCTGCCCACCGGCGCCATCGAGGTCGACGCCTCCGCGCTCACGATTCATAATCTCTCCGACACGCCTCCGTTCCCGCTCGACGACATCGGCGGTGACAAGGTCAACGAGGACCTGCGCCTCACCTACCGCTACCTCGATCTGCGCCGTCCGAAGATGCGCAAGAACCTCCAGGTGCGCCATCGCGCCGCCAAGTCGATCCGCGATTACTTCGACTCGCAGGAGTTCATCGAGGTCGAGACGCCCGCGCTCTTTAAATCCACGCCCGAGGGTGCCCGCGAATACCTCGTGCCGTCCCGCATTCATGCCGGTGAGTTTTACGCGCTCTCGCAGTCGCCCCAGCAATTCAAGCAGATCCTCATGGTCGCCGGCGTGGAAAAGTATTTCCAGATCGCCCGCTGCTTCCGCGACGAGGACCTGCGCGCCGACCGCCAGATGGAGTTCACCCAGGTGGACGTCGAGGCGTCGTTCATCACTCGCGAGGACGTTTATGCGCTCTTCGAAGGCATGGTGAAAAAAGTATGGAAGGACGTTCTCAATGTGGACATCCCCGCGCCCTTCCTGCGCATGCCCTTCATCGATGCGATGAACCGCTTCGGCGTGGACAAGCCTGACCTGCGTTTCGGCTTCGAACTCACCGATCTTTCCGAGACGTTCAAGGACTCCGCTTTCAAGGTCTTCCAGGCGACCGTCGCCGGCGGCGGCGTGATCAAGGCGGTCAACGCCAAGGGCCTCGCCGATCTCACCCAGGGTGAACTCAAGAACCTCGAAGACATCGCGAAATCCCTCGGCGCGAAAGGCCTCGCCTTCATCAAGGCGGAAAAGGGCGAATGGAAGTCGCCCATCGTGAAATTCTTCAGCGATGCCGAAAAGGCCGCCATCACCGCGAAACTCGGAGTGGAAGAGGGCGACATGGTCTTCTTCGCCGCCGCCCCGTGGGAAAAGGCCTGCGCCATCCTCGGTCGCATCCGTCTTGAGGCCGCGCAGCTTCTCGCCAAACGCGGCAAGCTCACCATCCGCGCCGACGACTGGAAATTTCTCTGGGTTATCGATTTTCCGCTCATGTCCTACGACGAAGAGCGCGGCGGCTACGCGGCGACGCACCATCCGTTCACCGCACCGGTGCCGGAGGATGCGGCGTTTCTCGACAGCGATCCGAAGCGCGTGCGCGGCCAGCACTATGATCTGGTTCTGAACGGCATGGAGCTCGGCGGCGGTTCGATCCGCATCCACCAGCCCGCGCTGCAAAAGAAGGTTTTTGAAGACGTCCTGAAGATTCCGGCCGACGTCGTGGAAAGCCGCTTTGGCTATATGTTGAAAGCTTTCACGTATGGCGCGCCTCCCCATGGCGGCATTGCCTTCGGTCTGGACCGCATGGTCGCTCTCCTCTGCGGCACCACCAGCATTCGCGACGTGATCGCCTTCCCGAAAACCCAGAAGGGCCAGGATCTCATGGCGCAGAGCCCGACCCCGGTCACGGCAAAGCAGCTCAAGGAACTTCACATCCAGACGGTGATTCCCGAGTAAGGCCATCGCTGGAAAGTCGTTTTAAGCCGGAGTTCTTTGGCGAAGAACTCCGGCTTTTTCATGGGCGAATGACCGGACCAGACGTAACGCTGGCCTTGGCACAGCCCGTGCTAAGAAGTTGCGTTGGCGCAAGGGGATGTTCTCGCCGCTGTTTTTTCGCAGGTCTTTTTTGTCGTCAGGGCGGGGGAGAACTCAAGCTTGCGCCGTTTCTCAAGCTGGCATAACACTTTGACGATTCTCCATCTTAGCGAACCTCAATCCAAAAACCTGCATGAAACTCATCATCGCCATCATCAAGCCCTTCAAACTGGAGGAAGTGAAAGAAGCTCTCTCCGAAATCGGTGTCGAAGGTATGACCGTCACCGAAGTGAAAGGCTTTGGGCGTCAGAAGGGGCACACCGAAATTTATCGCGGTTCTGAATACACCGTTGATTTTCTCCCGAAGGTGAAGCTCGAGATCGTGGTCACGAGCGAACTCGTCGCCAAGACGGTGGACACCATCGTGAAGGCCGCCAAGACCGGCAAGATCGGCGACGGCAAGGTGTTCGTCCTCAATATCGAGGAAGCGGTCCGCATTCGCACCGACGAACACGGCGACACGGCGATCTGATCGCCTCGCGCGTTTTGATTTTCAAAGCCGGCCCGTGATCGGGCCGGCTTTTTTGTGTCCGTGCCCGAGCGTCCGCGAATACCCGTCACGCGCCAGGATCCAGCCGGGCGGCGTAAAAACGAATGGCGCGCTGGTAGGCGAGCACGCCGGGATCCTCGGTGGTCTCCGCCAGCGTCGTGAGAAGCAATTGCATGGCTTCGGTGTGGCGGCCTGCGTCGTGCAGCGCCAGTGACAGGAAGATCTCGAACTCGCGATTTTCCGGAAACTGACGCCGGCCCGATTCCAGAACGTCGATCGCGCGGGCCGTCTGCCCCGTGCAACGCAGGGTGGAGCCGAGCCCGAGCAGCGCGCCGGAAAGTTCGTTGGGGGCGAGGCCGAGCGCCACGGCCTTTTCGTAATAGGGCAGCGCTTCCGCCGGATGCCCGAGCACGTCACAGGTCCAGGCCAGCTGGTAGACGATCTCGGCGACGTGGGGATAACGCGCATCGAGCTTCTTGAGCGAAGCGAGGACGTGCTCGGTTTGTCCGCCGTGGCGCGCGCCGACGATGGCGTCGAGTTCGGGTTTCCAGTCCATGGTGCTCCAGGAGAAAACAGGGGTAACGGAGAAGGGCGGGTGCTCCGCTGTCTCCGTTACGCCTGTCGGCCTTCAGGCCTTTTTCTCGGCCTTTACCGGCAACGCGCGGGTCTTGATTTCGTTCAACAGGCGGGCGAGGTAGTCGGCGAAGGGCAGGGTGCCTTCGTCGCCTTTGGCGCGGCTGCGCACGCTGACCGACTTCGTTTCGGCCTCCTTGGCGCCGAGGACGAGCATGTAGGGGATTTTTTCAAGTTCGGCGCGGCGGAGTTTGGCGCCGAGCTTTTCGTTGCGGTCATCGAGCGTGGCGCGCACGCCGGCATCGCGCAGTTGCTTGAGCAGCTCGGGACCGTAGTCGCCGATCTTGTCGTTGATGGGCACGAGGCGGACTTGTTCGGGGGCGAGCCACACGGGGAAGTCGCCGGCGAAGTGTTCGATCAACACGCCGCAGAAGCGCTCCATCGAGCCGAAGGGCGCGCGGTGGATCATCACGGGGCGGTGTTTTTCGTTGTCAGCGCCGATGTAGTGCAGATCGAAGCGCACGGGCAGAACGTAGTCCACTTGCACGGTGCCGAGCTGCCATTCGCGGCCGATCACGTCCTTGATGACGAAGTCGATCTTGGGGCCGTAGAACGCGGCCTCGCCGGGCTCCTCGGTGAAGGGAACGCCGAGCGTGGAGGCGGCGTTGCGGCAGGCGGCCTCGGCGAGGTCCCATTGCTCGGCATTGCCGGCGAATTTCTTGCCGTCCGGATCGCGCAGGCCGACACGCACGCGGTAGTCGGACATGCCGAGCGTGGTGAGCACGGTCTTTACGAGCGAGAGACAGCCCTGGACTTCGGCGGCGACCTGCTCCTGCGTGCAGAAGAGGTGGGCGTCGTCCTGGGTGAAGCCGCGCACGCGGGTCATGCCGTTGAGTTCGCCGGACTGTTCCCAGCGGTAAACGGTGCCGAACTCGGCGAGTCGCACGGGCAGGTCGCGGTAGGAATGCGGCTGCGAGGCGAAAATCTTGATGTGATGCGGGCAGTTCATTGGCTTCAGCATGAAGCCGTCGAGGAGCTTGGTCGGGTCCATCACGCGGTCCTGGCCGATGACTTCCTTGCCGGCGCGCTCGTTGATGCCGGCGGCGAAGTGCGCGGACACGGCTTCGAGGCGGGCGGTCATCTCGGCGCAGCCGCAGCCTTCGGAGGCGATTTGGGCGAGCTGGTCGGGCTCGGGAATGGCGGGGAACTGCGACTCCTTGTAGTAGGGAAAGTGGCCGGAGGTCTTGTAGAGCGTGAGCTTGCCGATGTGCGGCGTGAAGACCTGGGAGTAGCCCTGCTTGCGCAGCTCCTCGCTGATGAAATTCTGCAACTCCTGGCGAAGGATTGCGCCGTTGGGCGTCCACAGGATCAGGCCCTGGCCGACATCCTCGTCGATGTGGAAAAGCTGGAGATCCTTGCCCAGCTTGCGATGGTCGCGGGCCTTGGCCTGCTCTTGCCGCTCGAGGTATTGGGCCAGCTCCTCCTTGGTGGGGAATGCGGTGCCGTAGATGCGCTGGAGCTGCTTGTTTTTCTCGTCGCCGCGGTGATAGGCGCCGGCGATGGAGAGCAGCTTGAAGGCTTTCAGCTTGGACGAGTAGCGCACGTGCGTGCCGGCGCAGAGGTCCATGAACTCGCCGTTTTGGTAGAAGGAGATTTTTTCGCCTTCGGGAATGTCGGCGAGACGGCCGAGTTTATAACGCTCCTGTCCGCGGGACTTGATGATTTCGACGGCTTCTTCGCGGGAGACTTCCTTGCGGTCGAAGCGCTGGTTTTCGTCGGCGATTTTCTTCATCTCGGCCTCGATGGCCGGGAGGTCCTCGAGGGTGAGTTTTTTATCGAGATCGATGTCGTAGTAAAATCCGGTGTCGGTAGGCGGACCGATGTCGAGCTTGGCATCGGGGTAGATGCGGAGAATGGCCGTCGCGAGGATGTGCGAGGCGGAGTGGCGGAGTTCTTCTAACGGGGACATGACGTGGGACATGGTCGAAAAGGGAGTTATCGGAAACGGAATTTTGTCACAGAGGGCACAGAGGGATCACAGAGTGTCACGGAGAAATACAACCGGATCGGCTCTGTGAGGCTCTGTGCAACCTCGGTATTTCCTCTGTGACGAAAAGTTGGGTGGTTATTTTTTAACGGGTTCGAGGGAGTAGCCGTCCTTGCGGTCGAGCATCGACCAACCGGCGGCGGTCAGTTCCTTGCGCAGGGCGTCGGCGGCGGCGAAGTCTTTGGCCTGTTTCGCGGCCCAGCGCTTTTCGGCTAGAAGTCGAATGCTAACAGGCGCGACGGGGTGCATAATCCCACTGAACGAAAACCCCAAAGCGAACAGCGCTTGCTTAAAAGAATCGAAGTCTGCTCTGCATGCCGAGCTGAAATTGGAGTCCAATTCTCGCATTGCTGTGAAGAGCGCTCCAAGAGCGGAGGGAGTGTTCAAATCATCCCGGAGGGCATCGAGCACCGAGGCAAAGCGACCAGACGGAGCATCCGGGAGGGATTTCGAAAAGACTCCTTCTATCTTGTCATAAAAACTCTCGATTTTCCCTAATGCACTTTCCGCAGAATGGAGTGAATCAAGAGTGAAGTTGAGTTGCTTGCGCGGATGGCCGGCCAACAGAGCGTATCTGACGGCCATCTCATCTGAACCATGTTTTCCAACTAGGTCGTCGAGAGTATAGAGGTTTCCTAAGCTCTTGCTCATCTTCTTGCCGTCCACGAGGAGGTGTTCGCTGTGATACCAGTGGCGGGCGAAGGTGGTGCCGTTGCAGCATTCGCTCTGGGCGATTTCGTTTTCGTGGTGGGGGAAGAGCAAATCCACGCCGCCGGTGTGGAGGTCGATGGTCGGGCCGAGGATCGCTTTGCTCATGGCGCTGCACTCGATGTGCCAGCCGGGGCGGCCTTCGCTCGCACCGTCGGGACCGGGCCATTTCACGTCGCCGTCCTCGGGCTTGTGGGCTTTCCAGAGGGCGAAGTCGCTCGCGTCTTCCTTTTCGTCGGCATCGGCGGCCTGGGCCTTGAGCGCGGAGCCAACCTGAAGTTCGCGTTCTTTCACGCGGGAGAGGGCGCCGTAGTCGGGAAAGGAGGAGACTTTGAAATACACCGAGCCGTCGGCGGCGCGGTAGGCGTTACCCTTTTCCATCAGCACTTCGATCATGCTGACCTGCTCGCGGATGAATTTCGGATCGGCGGCGCGGGGTTCTTCGTGGGGCGGCAGGCAGTTCAGCTCCTTGCAGTCGGCGTGAAATTTGTCGGTCCACTGTTTCGTGACCTCGGCGAGCGGGCGGCCTTCCTCGCGGGAACGGCGGATGGTTTTGTCGTCAACGTCGGTGAGATTGCGGACGTGCTTTACCTTGTCGGCGCCGAATTCGAGTTCGAGCAGGCGGCGGAGGAGGTCGTTGACCACGAAGGTGCGAAAATTGCCGATGTGCGCGGCGGCGTAGACGGTCGGTCCGCAATTGTAGAAGCGGAAGACGCCGTCGGGTTGCGCGGGCTTGAGTTCGCGGGTCTCGCGGGTGAGCGAGTCGTGGAGCTTGATGGCCATGGAAGAGGGAAGGTGTTAACAGGGTTTATCGGCAGGCGGAAAGGTGAAAAACGAGTGGCGACGGGACGGCCGGCATGCTTTGCTGGCGGCCCATTTCGCCATGAGTGACGCCTTTAAGCTCGATTTGATCCATCGCCCGCGCCGTCTCCGCCGGAACGCCACCGTGCGTTCCCTCGTCGAGGAAACCGTCCTGCGCCCGGCCGATTTCATCGCGCCGCTCTTCGTGGTGGACGGCAAGGGCGGGCCCGAGCCCATCGCCTCGATGCCGGGCGTGCTGCGTTACAACCTGACCGATTTGGTCAAGGAATGCCGGGGACTGGCCAAGCTGGGCGTGCCGGCTGTGGCCCTGTTTCCCAAGCTGGACAAAAAATTCAAAGACGACGCCGGTTCGGCCGCGCTGAATGAAGACGCCTTGATTTTGCGGGCGGTGCGCGCGGTCAAAAAAGCCGTGCCGGAGCTCGTGGTGATGACGGACATCGCGCTCGATCCCTACACAACGCACGGCCACGACGGCGTGCTCACGCCCGACGGACGCGACGTGGCCAACGACGCGACGGTGGCGATTTTGGTGAAAATGGCGGTGCTGCATGCGCGGACGGGCGTGGATTTCGTGGCGCCTTCGGACATGATGGACGGCCGCATCGGCGCGATCCGCCGGGCGCTGGACGACGCCGGGTGCACCGAGACCGCGATCATGGCTTATTCCGCGAAATTCGCCTCGGCGTACTACGGGCCGTTTCGAGACGCGGTCGGCAGTGCATCGGCGGCGGGGACGCATCACCTCGACAAGCGCACCTATCAGCTCAATCCGGCCAACCGCCGCGAGGCGCTGGCGGAGGTCGCGCTCGATGAAGCCGAGGGGGCGGACATTCTCATGGTGAAGCCGGCGGGCGCGTATCTGGACATCATCCGCGACGTCCACGAGGCGACGAACAAGCCGGTCGCGGCCTATCAGGTTTCTGGCGAATATGCGCAAATCCAGGCCGCGGCGAAGCTGGGCTGGCTGGATCTGGAACGCACCCGGCACGAATCGCTGCTAGCGATCAAGCGGGCGGGCGCGGACATGATTCTCACTTATTTTGCCCGGGAGATGGCGCTGGCGTTGAAGTAATCGCTCCGGGACCGGCCGGTGGCAGCGTCGCGCCTGGACGCAAAAAAGGGCGGCTCGAGGGAGCCGCCCGAATAAAAGTCTGAAGCGGGAGGATCGTCTTAGCGTTTGCGCTTGGCCGGTTTCTTGGGCTTGTCGTCGTCGTCGTCGGAATCGGAGTCTTCCTTTTCCTCGTCGTCGTCGTCGCCTTTGGGCTTTTCCTCGTCGTCGGACTCCTCGTCGTCATCCCACTTGAGCGATTGGTCGTTCTTGAGGCGCTCTTCTTCGTCGGCGTCGAGTTCGGGCAGGTCTTCGTCGTCAATGTCCTCGTCGGACTTGCCGGAGTCTTCGCCTTCTTCGCTTTCCCAGCCGGCGGGAACGTAGTCGAGAATGGCGCAGAGTTCCTCGAAGGTGTGGATGGCCTTGCCCTCGATGAAGCTGGCGTTCTGGTCTTCGCGGATCTCGTCCTCGACCTCGTCGACGGTGAGCTTGGACTCAAATTTGAAAATATCGTTGAGCATCTTCACGCGGCAGCGGGTGAGATGGTCGAGCAGGTCGGCGTAGGGGCCGTTTTCCTCGTCGACGATGTCGGCCAGGGCGAAGAGCTTTTCCTCGGATTCGAAGAACGAATCCTTCACGCGCTTGAGGCGCACGCGTTGCTCGCCGGCTTCGCGCTCGATGCGGAAGAGAATGAAGGCGGCCTCCATGGTGTCCTGGTCGAAGCCGTAGTCGCGCAGCGGCTCGACGAGCTCGATGAGGTGGGCCATCTGGCGCGGATCGATGATGCTGAGGCCGTCCACGTCCCAGCGCACGGGATCACTGACTTCGTCGACCCACCAATTGTGGTCTTCACCGAGACGAACGATACACCAGTCGAGAGTTGCGGAGGATTTTGCCATGACGGATTGCTGAGGAGTTGACGGAGCAAAGAACGCGGGCGGCGACGGAGTCAAACCGCGAAAGCGACTTTGTGAAAACTTTCTTGGGACCGGGGGCCGGACGGGTTTTAGGGCCGGAAATTTCGCGCGCAGCGTGCGGCCGGCGGTTTGAAAAACAAGCATAAAAACAATGGTGAAAACTCCGGTGCGCGCGGCTGTGCGAACCGGGCCTCGCCGCGGCGGGCACTTGATTTTTTGCACTGCGGGCGCAGTGTCGCGCCTCATGGATTTTTTCTACGAGCAAGTGATGCGGCGCCTGTTGTTCAAACTCGATTCGGAGCGGGCGCATGAACTGGGCGTCGACGCGATGGCCCTGCTCGGCCGGCTGGCGCCGGTGTGCCGCCTGATGGAGGCCGCGAACCGTCTGCCGCCCTCGCTCTACCGGCCGGTGGAGTCATTCGGCTTGAAATTTCCCAACGCCATCGGCCTCGCCGCGGGTTTCGACAAAAACGCGCGCGCCTGGCCGGCGGCGGCCGCGCTGGGTTTCGGGCATGTGGAGATCGGCACGGTCACGGCGCTCGCGCAGCCGGGCAACCCGAAGCCGCGGGTGTTCCGTTATCCGGCGGAGGAGGCGGTGATCAACCGTATGGGTTTCAACAACGACGGTGCCGAGGCGGTCGCCGCGCGTCTCGCCGGGCAGCCGGGGCCGGGGCGGCGCCGCATCCCGCTGGGCGTCAACCTGGGCAAATCCAAGGTCGCTCCGCTGGAGGAGGCGGTGGCGGATTATCTCGCCAGCTTCGCCCGGCTGGCGGACTTCGCCGATTATCTGGTGTTGAACGTCTCCAGTCCGAATACGCCGGGACTGCGCCAGCTTCAGGATGTGAAGCCGCTGCGGGAACTGCTCGGCGCCATCATGGCGGCCAACCGCGAGCGTGCGGCGAGCAAGAGTGTTGGATTGCTTCCGGTGCTGCTGAAGATCGCCCCGGATCTCACCTTTCCGCAGATTGACGGCGCGCTGGAGGTGATCGCCGAATTCGGCCTGTCGGGCATCATTGCCACGAACACCACGCTGGCCCGGCCCGGCTCTTTCGCCTCGGTCAATGAAGCCGGCGGCCTCAGCGGAGCGCCGCTGCGCCGGCGGTCCACGGAGATCATCGGTTACATCGCCAAAATCACGAACGGACGGCTGCCGATCATCGGCGTGGGCGGCATCATGGATTCGGCCGGTGCGGGTGAGAAGCTCGATGCGGGTGCGACCTTGCTGCAGGTTTACACCGGCATGATTTATCGCGGGCCGTTTTTCGCGCGCGATCTCGCCTGGGGCGTGAGCGCGCGCCAGCGCCGCGCCTAGATCACCCAGTCCCAGGCCTGCATTTCGTCGGCGCGGCGGGACTCCACCGCTTTTTCCTTTTTGCGGCGCGAGCGCACGACGAGGTTGTCGCCCTTGTAGTAGGCGATGCTGTTGACGGGGATCGATTCGAGCAGCCAGACGTTGGCGCCGATGATGGAGTGCGCGCCGATCTTCGTGTCGCCGCCCAGGATGGTGGCGTGCGCGTAAATGGTGGTGTGGTCCTCGATGTCGGGGTGACGTTTCACGCCCTTGATGGGATTGCCGTCGCCGTCGACCTCGAAGGACTTCGCGCCGAGCGTCACGCCTTGGTAGATCTTGACGTGGTTGCCGATGCGCGCGGTCTCGCCGACGACGACACCGGTGCAGTGATCGACGAAGAAGTGCGTGCCGATTTGCGCGCCCGGATGGATATCGGCGCCGGTGCGTTCATGGGCGTGCTCGGTGATCATGCGGGGCAGGATGGGCACGCCGAGCTTGTAGAGCACGTGGGCGATGCGCTGCAGCGAGATCACCAGCACGCACGGGTAGGCGAGGATGATCTCCTCCGTGCTGCGGGCGGCGGGATCGCCCTGGTAGGCGGCCTGCACGTCGGTCTGCACGATCTTCCGGATCTCCGGCATGTGCGCGAGCATCTCCATCGCGAGCCGCCGGGCATTGGCGGACGGATTGGGATCGCGGGCAAAGCGAAGGGCTTTCTCGATATCGGAGGCGAGGCGGGTGTTGATGGACTCCAGCCGGCTGGCGGTGAGCGCGGGCACGTCTTTTTTCGTCACCGGCGACTGCTCGAAGAAGCCAGGGAAAAGCAGGTGCATGAAATCGAAGGAGAGGCGGTTGACCGATTCCTCGGACGGCAGGTTGATGCCATCGAGATGGTTGATACCGCCTTCGCTTTGATAAGAGGTCAGCAGCGCGTGCTTAATTTCGTCCAACGTCATGGAATATCGGAGATTCCACTCCTCTGTGATGCGGGTCAAATCCAGATGCTGCATTTATCCAAATCGCACGGTTCATAATGGCTGCGAATAGTGAAGGGAAAGCCGGGCTGATGAACGCGTGCGGGAGGGATAAAAAGGGCACTCTAGCGTTGACCGTTTCACGCGGCGTGCCTTCGTTTGAACCATACCCTATGCCCGAAATTTCCGTTTCCTCGCTTGAGCCCCGTGTTCAGAAGCAACTCGAGAACGCCCAGATCGCACTGCAACGTGGGAATCTGGATTATGTGCTCGATGTGACCTCCCAGGTGCTCAAAACCGCCCCGGCCTGTCTGCCGGTCCGGCGCTTGCAACGCGCCGCGCAACTTCGCCAGTTTGCTTCCAAGAACAAGCTGTTCAGCAAAGCGTTCGGCTCCGTCACCCAGGCCGGCTTCCTTTTTGGCGGCGGCAAAAAAGATCCGGCGAAAACGCTGGAGAACGCCGAGAAACTGCTCGCGGCCGATCCCACCAGCGTGCCCGCCCTCAAGCTTCTGGCGGAGGCCGCCTCCGGTCTCGATTTGCCCGACACCGTGGCGTTTGCCTGGGAGGCGATTCGCGAATTGCAGCCCACCGATCGCGAAACGCTGCTCACCTTGTCCGAAGTTTACCTCACGGCCAAGCGCCCGAAGGACGCGCTCCGCGTCGCGGATGAGTTGTTGAAACTGCGTCCGCAGGACGGCGACGCTCTCGCGCTCATGCGCAAGGCGGCCATCGCCCAGACCACGGACAAGGGCAACTGGGAGGAGAAGGGCTCCTTCCGCGACAAGCTGCGCGACGAGGCCCAGTCGGTTTCGCTCGAGCAGGCGGCCAAGATCGTCACGTCGGACGAGATGACCCAGCGCTTGATCGCCGAGGCCATGGAGCGCCTCAAGGCCCAGCCCGACAATCTCAACCATTACCGCAGCGTCGTCGAAGGCTACCGCAAGCTCAACGATCTCGACGAGGCACTCAACTATGCGCGCCAAGCCCGCAAGCTGCCGGCCGGTGCGGCGGACATCGCCCTGGAAAAGCAGGAAAACGAGCTGCAGTCGGCCATCCTCGAAAAGCGTCTGAAGCAATTGGGCGCCAAGCTCGCCGCCGCTCCCGATGACGTTGCGCTCAAGGCGCAGGTGGAAAAGGCGGAGAGCGATTTCGCCGCTTTCCAGATCACGCAGGCCAAGGCGTATGTGGAGCGTTATCCGAACGATTACGAGGCGCGCTTCACGCTCGCGAACCTCCATTTCGCGGCCGGCGATTTTCAAAACGCCATCGCCAACTACCAGCAGGCGCAAAAAAATCCGAAGGTGCGCATCGCCGCCATCACCGGCATGGGCAAGGCCCTCAAAGGCCGGAAGATGTTCGACCTTGCGATCGCGCAGTTCCAATTGGCCAAAGCCGAGATTTCGACGATGGACGACCTCAAGAAGGACGTCATTTACCAGCTCGCCGAGTGCTACGAAGCCTTGGGCAAGCAGGACGAAGCCATCAGCGAGTACAAGATCCTGTACAGCGATGACATCGGCTTCCGCGACGTCGCCGACAAGATCAACGCCTACTACGCCACCCGTTAACCGGCGTCTGTTTCCCCGGCCCGCTCTTGTTTAAGAGCGGGCCTTTTTTGTGTCGGCGTCGAACGACTTCACGGGACCCGCAACGGCCGGGGCGCGTGCCGGAGGCGCCTCACACCCGGAAGATCGCGCCGAGTTTTTTGCCGAGAATCGCGCCCAAGCCAACGATGGTTACGCCGAGAAAAACCATCGCCCAGACACCGAGCGCGCTGGCGATGAACTTGCCGTCTCCGAGGAGTTGGAAGAGTTCGAGAATCGCCTTGGTGATCGGGTAGAACGCCTGCTTTTGGGCGAGCACGAGCGAGTCGGAGACTTCCAGCATGGCGAAGGCGAACGCGAGCAGTCCGCCCGCGATGAGATTGGCGGCGATGAGCGGCAGCGTGACCTTGATGACGGCCTTGAGTGGAGGGCTGCCGAGATTTTGGGCGGCTTCCTCCAAGGTTTCGCTCGTCTGCTGAAAACCGGCCGCCGCCGAACGCACCACATAGGGCAGGCGCCGCACGGAGTAGGCGATGATCAGGAGAATGGTCGGGTTTTCGACCGGGTTGAGAAAGGCGAAGAACTTCCCCTCCTGGCTCATCGCCAGATAACCGAATGCGATCACCAGCCCGGGCACCGCGAGGGGCATCATCGCGAGAAAATCGAGCAGCTGGCGTCCGGGGATTTTGGAGCGCACCACCACATAGGCGATGGCGATGCCGAGCACCACGTCCACCACGGTCGCGAGACTGGCGAATTTCAGGCTGTTGGCGATGGCCGGAACGGTGAGGTTGTTGCCCAGCGCGAGTTGGAAATTCTCCAGCGTGAAGCGCGCCGGGAGAATGCCCGCGTACCAGTCGCTCGAAAACGCCACGAGCACGACACCGAGATGGGGCAGGACTGCGAGAAAGGTGATGCCGGCGAACGCCGCGGTGCAGAGCCAGGCGCGCGCCGACGGCAGGGCGCGCGGTCCGCCCGCACTGGTGGCCTTGGCCATCATCGCGTGGTTTTGCCGTCCGAAAAGGCCCTTGCCCAGGGCATAAAGCACCACCGTGCTCGCCAGCATCACGGCCGCGAGGGCGTACGGGAACGGATTGCCCCCGATGTCTTTCAGGCCGTCGAAAATCTGCACCGCGATGACGCGCGGATAATCGAAAATCAGCGGCACGCCGAGTTCGGTGAACGCCCAGATGAACACGATGGTGCCGCCGGCGAAGAGTCCCGGTTTGATGAGCGGCAGGGTGATCTTGAAAAAGCGGCGGAAGCCGGTGCAGCCGAGGTTTTGCGCGGCTTCCTCCATCGCGGGATCGACGTTGGCGAGGGCGGCGGCGGCGTTGAGGTAAACCACCGGGTAGAGCGAGAGGGCGTTGACGAGCGCGATGCCCCAGAACGGGCTGACGGCAAACCAGTCGTGCGTCCAGCCGGCGGGCCGCAGACCGAGTTCGATCAGCAGCGTGTTGAACGCCCCGTACTGGCCGAAAATTTGTTTGATGCCGATGGCCCCAACGAACGGCGGCAGAATCATCGGAATGAGCACAAGCGAGCCGAGCAGGCTTTTGCCCGGGAAAAGAAACCGGTCGCCGATGAACGCGAGTGGCAGCGCGATCAAAAAGGCCAGGCCGGTCGTGGCGCAGGCGAGCAGGAGAGAGTTACCGATGCCGCCGAGGTAAACCGGATTGGCGAGCAACGCGGTGACATAGGCGAAGGTGAGATGGCCGTCCGCGTCGACGAAGCCGCCTTTGAGAATCTGGACAATGGGCCAGATAAAAAACGCGCCGAAAAACAGCGTCGTAAAAATAAACACCAGCCGGGCAAACGACTGCGACATCCCGGCGAGTGTGGCCGGCGTTCGGAGTACGCTACAAGACGGAAGCCCCGCCAAATTCCGTCCTCGCTTGTCCCTTCCGTCTAAAAGCCGAAGCGATGAAATTTAGTTAAGACTAAATTTGTTTCTTGATAGTAACTTCGAGGTGCGTCTTATGGGCAGCATGCAGGAAAGCGCATTCCGTAATTTCGGTTTTGTTTTGTCGTTGGCGGCGCTGGGCGCGGTTTGTTCGGTCCGGGCGGGCGAGGGTGATTATTCACTCTGCAATCCGGTGCCAGCCGATCATCTGCGGGAGCTCGACACGGATCGGCCCGATCTGACGGAAAGCCCCTTCACGGTGGATGCGGGGCATTTTCAAATCGAGATGGATCTCGCGAATTTTACCTATGATCGCGACACGTCGGGAGGCGGGGATATCCGCACGGAGGCGTGGTCGCTGGCGGCGATCAATCTGAAGGCGGGGCTGACGCCTTCGACGGATCTTCAACTGATGATCGAGCCCTATGCCCGGGTTCGTACCCAGGATCGCACGACAGGTTCGGTGACACGTCAGGACGGCTTCGGAGATGTGACGGTGCGCGTTAAACATAATTTCTGGGGCAACGACGGCGGCACCACGGCGCTGGGCATCATGCCGTTTGTGACGTTGCCCACGAGCCAGGACGGCTTGGGCGGGCGTTCGCTCGAGGGCGGCGTGATCCTGCCTCTGGCGGTTACGCTTCCCGGCGGTTGGGATTTGGGTGCCATGACGGAGGCGGATTGGCGGTGCGATGACAGCGGCACGGGCTCTCACGCGGTCTTCGTGAATTCGATCACCGCGGGGCACGCCTTGGCAGGCAACCTGGCCGGCTACGTGGAGTTTTATAGCGAGATCGGCACGGAGCCGGGGACGGGTTGGATCGGGCTGGCGGATTTTGGTTTCACCTATGGCGTCGGTAAAAACACGCAGTTTGACGCCGGTGTGAACATCGGCGTGACGCCCGCGGCACCGGATTGGAATCCCTTCATCGGCGTATCCCGGCGGTTCTGAAGTTTTCATTTTTATTTCCATGTCTTCCCCCGGTTCGAATCCCTCCTCTCCCAATCCTGCGTCTGGCAAAAAAGCGTGGCGTGGCGAGCGCCTCACGCCCTCGCTGCCCGAAGTCCATCGCAGTGTGAAAATCCCCGCCGGCGCGCCCTTTTGGCGGAAGCTTCTCGCCTTCGCGGGGCCCGGTTATCTCGTCGCGGTCGGGTACATGGATCCGGGCAACTGGGCCACCGATTTGCAGGGTGGCGCCCGGTTCGGCTACAGCCTTCTCTTTGTCATCCTGATGTCGAACCTGATGGCGGTTCTTCTTCAGCATCTGTGCATCAAACTGGGGGTGGCCACCGGGCGTGATCTGGCGCAGGCGTGCCGCGACCATTATCCGAAGCCGGTGGTCTGGTTCTTGTGGATTTTGTGCGAGGCGGCGATCGCCGCCTGCGATTTGGCGGAGGTGGTTGGTTCGGCGATCGGCCTGCAGTTGCTCTTCGGCATTCCGTTGGTCGGAGGTTGTCTCATCACCGCCGCCGACGTCCTGATCGTCCTCTTCCTCCAAAACAAGGGATTCCGCTATGTCGAGGCGCTGGTCATCACGCTGATCGGCACGATCGGAGCCTGCTTTGCGACCGAGCTCTTTTTCGCGAAGCCGAGCATCATGGGCGTCCTCATGGGTTTCGCTCCCGGGCCGGAGATTCTCACGAACAACAGCATGCTGTTCGTCAGCATCGGCATTCTCGGCGCGACGGTGATGCCGCACAATCTCTACCTACACTCCTCGATCGCCCAGACCCGCGCCTTCGACACTTCGCTGGAGGGAAAGCGGGAGGCGATCAAGTTCGGCACCATCGATTCAACGGTCGCGCTGACCTTCGCGCTTTTCATCAACGCGGCGATTCTCATCCTGTCGGCGGCGGCCTTTCATTGGTCGGGTCACCAGGACGTGGCCGAGATTCGGGACGCCTACAAACTTCTCACCCCCGTTCTGGGGATCGGCGCCGCGAGCACGATCTTCGCACTCGCACTGCTGGCGTCGGGGCAGAATTCGACTCTCACGGGCACCTTGGCCGGTCAGATCGTGATGGAGGGTTTTCTCAATTTCCGCATGGCCCCGTGGGCCCGGCGCATGTTGACCCGGCTCATCGCCATCATTCCGGCCGTCGTGGTGATTTCCTGCTTTGGCGAGCGCAAGGCCGACGACCTGCTGGTCTGGAGCCAGGTGGTGCTGAGCATGCAGCTCGGTTTCGCGATTTGGCCGCTGCTCCGTTTTACCAACGAAAAGGAAAAGATGGGCGAGTTCGCCAATCCCCTTTGGATCAAAATTCTCGGCTGGCTCACGGTGTGGATCGTCATCGTGCTGAATGTGAAGCTGCTCTTCGACACGCTTTCGCCCGATTCCTGGCAGCGGGCTCTCTATGGCATTTTGGGCATGACGCCTCCGTCCTGAGGTATCATCCGCCCGCTTGCCGGGGCGGGCCGATCCGCTTTTTGCCGGTCAGGAGGACAGGGGCCCGTTGGGCTCGCAGTCGAGGAATATCCAGCGGTCCACGTCGATGCGGTGGCGGTTGAGGGCCTCCGCGTACTCGGGTTTTTTCACGAGGCTGTCGGGGGAATTCATCACCATCTGGATTTTTTCGTTCGGGATGTGATGTTTCAGGAGAACGATGGAGGAGTCGTAATCGCGGCTGTCGTAATCCACGCCGAGCTGGCGGTAGGCGTCGTCGGAGGAGCGGGCCTGGCCGGTGTCGGCCATCATGGCGTCGGTGGCGTAGGCGCCGAAGCCGGCGCCGCGTCCGTCGTTGTGCAGCAGGAGCATCGCGCCCGTGCCGTAGGTGACGATGTGTTTGACGGACTGCTCGAGCTTGTTGCGATTTTCGGTGGTACGGAGCGGGAACCGGTTGAAGAGGGACTCGCTGTGCACGCGCACGACGGGGATGTCGGTCGGACGCGGATTGCCGTGGGTGAGGACGACGAAGTCCTGGCTCGTCACGATGTCGTAATAGACATGCACGCGGAACCAATAAGGCGTGGTGAGCAGATCGACGATGGGATCCTGCGGATTTTCCTTTTTGAACGCGGTGAGGTTGGCGGCGGCGATTTTGACGAAGAAGCGATTGTCGCGGATGAGCTGGTAACCCAACACCAGCGGCTTCGGGCCGGCCATGTAGCGCTCGATGGACTGCTTGTTGAAGAGTTCCTTGAACTGCGCCTCGGTGAGCAGGATGTCGTCGTCCACCGGCTTCATCGGCAGGAAATAACTGGCCGAGTAGATGAAACGCTTCGCCTCGGGCAACGCACGGGGTTTGAAGGCGGTGACGGGCTCGGGGGGCAGGGCGCGTTTGACCGCGGTCGCCGCGGGGCGCTTCAGGATGTGGCCGCCGGCGGCCTTGGACGTGAGGTAGGCGAGGTTGAACGGGCCGGGTTCAAATTCGAGCGGTTCGGTTCCGGCCACCGCGATACCCTGGCGGCGGAGCGCCTCGATCTTGTCGGGATTGTTGGTGAGAACGATGAACGACGCCGTGATCCCGAGCAGGTGGCAGATGTGCGAGATGTTCTCGTAATTGCGGTGGTCTTTTTCGAGGCCCATCGCGGCGTAGGCCTGGAAGGTGGAAATCTGGTCGAGCGAGGCCTGCACGAGCATGCGGTCGCGCGATTTGCCGACGAAGCCCACGCCGCGGCCTTCCTGCATGAGATAAAACAAAACGCCGCTGCCCTTCGCGGCGATGACCTTGAACGCGCCTTCGAGCTGTTGCACGCAGTCGCAATCGCAGCCGCGCAACGTCTCGCTCGTCACGCATGAGGAATGCAGGCGGGTGTAGAGCGTCCGAGCGTTGGCGATCTCGCCGTGGGCGAGCGCGATGATGTAATGCTTGTCGATGAGGTCCTGGAAAATGTAGGCGCGAAAAGAGCCATACCGGGTCTCCAGCGGGCAGTTCGCCAGGTAGAGCGTGGTGCCATGGATCGGGCGCTCGTCCAGCGACCGCGGCTCAAGGGCGCTGCCGGTGGCGTGCTGCAGCTCCGCGATGAGCGCCGTGAAATCGGGCTCCGGATCGCGGGCGACGGCCGGGTTGAACGGAACGATCTTGGACATGGCAGAAGAGACAGCTCGCAGACTTGCGAGTTGCGCCGGTCGGCGCAACGAACGAATTTCCCACCTGTGCCGATCATTGATGCGCATGTGCATTTGTATTCGCCCGAGCTGAACCGCGATCCCGCCGCGTGGGCGGCCGCGCACGCCGAGCCGCATTGGGCGGCGTTGTGCACGCGGGTCCGGAAAAGCGGCCGGCCGGTGCAGGCTTTTCCCTCGGTCGACGAGTTGTTGCGCGCGATGGATGCGGCGGGTGTGGACCGCGCGGTGCTGCTCGGGTGGTATTGGGAAAACCCGGCGACGTGCGCGGGACAAAACCGGTTTTACGCCGCTTGCGTGCAGGCGCATCCGGACCGGCTTTCGGGCTTTGCGACGGTGCATCCGTCCGCGGGAAAAGACGCGTTGGCGGAACTTCGCCGGGCGCATGGCGAAGGCTTGGTCGGGCTGGGCGAACTGTCGTCGCATTCGCAGCACGTCGCGATGGACGACGCGCATTGGCTGGAGGTGCTGGCGCTGGCGGGGGAGCTGGGCCTGCCAGTCAACCTTCACGTGACGGATCCGGTTCCGACGGCGGGCAACTATCCCGGACGGGTGGAAACGCCGCTGGAGGATTTCATCACGCTCGCGCGGCTTTTCCCCAAGGTGAATTTCATTCTCGCGCACTGGGGCGGCTGCCTGTGGCGGACTGTCGCGGCCTTGCCGGACAACGTCTTTCTCGACACTGCGGCGTCGCCGTTGCTGTACGCGCCGGAGGTGTTCGCCGAGGGCGTCCGGGCCTGCGGAGCGGACCGCGTGCTGTGGGGCACGGATTATCCGCTGGAGCTCTACCCGCGCGAAGCGGGCCGGGAAACGGTCGCCGGGTTTTTGACGGAGGCGCGCGCGGCGCTGCCGCCGGCGGCTCGCGACGCGGTGCTCGGTGGCAACGCCGCGCGGTTGCTGGGGCTCGGGGCCTAAGGCGCGTTTTCTTCGCGTCCGCTGCGTCTTGCCTCGCCCGCGATTTCACGTTTCAACAGCGGCCTTATGTCGAATCCCGAAGCAAAGCTCGCCGAGCTCGGTCTCAAACTTCCCGCCACCGCCGCCGTTGCCGGCAACTATGTGCCGACCGTGCGCACCGGAAACCTGTTGTTCTGCGCCGGCACGATTTGCATCGCCGACGGCAAGATGACCCACGAGGGCCAGGTCGGAAAAGAGCACACGGTGCAGACCGCGTATGAGTCGGCCAAGGTTTGCGTGCTCAACGCCCTTGCGAACATCAAGGCCGCGACCGGCTCGCTCGACGAGGTAGCACGCGTGGTCATGGTGAACGGCTTCGTCAACGCGGTGAGCGGCTTTGCGGACAGCCCGGCGGTGATCAACGGGGCGAGCGACCTGCTCGTCGCGGTGTTTGGCGAGGCCGGCAAACACGCCCGCGCCGCGGTGGCGGTCGCCGGTCTGCCGAAGAATTCCACGACGGAGATCCAGCTGATTGTCGAGCTGAAGAACGTCGAAATCCGGGCGGACCACCCCTGATCCGAGCGGCGCGAACGCGACCGACGACTACCCGAGCTGCTTGACCAGCACCTTGGGATTGCGGCCGCTTTCCTCGTAGGCCTTGAGGCGGGCCTCGGGCAGGACGGATTTCTCCGTCTCTTCAAAGCCGAGCACGGAGATGAAGAACGAATAGCTCTGGGTCGAGAGCGCGACCACCGTCTTCACGCCGCGCTCCTTCGCGCGCATGCAGGCGAAGTCCACCATCTTCCGGCCGACGCCACGGTTGTGGTAGAAGGGCAACACGTAGAGCGAGCCGATCTCGGCGAGATGCGGCTTGTCGGGATAAAAATACAGGGTGACGCACGCGATGATGTTCTCGTCGATCTCGAAGACGTAGAACTGGTCGATGTTCTTCTCGATCGCCTGCTGGGTGCGGTGGAGCAGTTCCTCGCGTTTCACGGCGTGGCGCGTGAGATTGTAGAGGAAGCGCACGTCGCGCTTGGTGGCCTTGCGGATCTGCTGGTAGTCGTTCGCGTAGATGAGCGAGCCGACGCCTTCGCTGGAGAAGATCTCGTTGATCAACCCGTCGAAGGTGCGTCCGTCCACGATGTGCACGCGGGGCACGCCGGTCTCGATGGCGCGGATGGCGTGCACGGCCTTGCTGCGCGAGAGCTCGTTAAGGTGCTCGGGATGCTCCTTGATGAGGGCGCGGAGGTTGTCGACGGCGATGTCGCGTTTGATCTCGCCGTTGATCTCCAGGCCGGCCTGGGGCGTGAGGTAGATGATCTTCGACGCGCCGAGCGCCTCGGCCACCTCGGCGGCGAGGAGGTCGGAGTTGATGCGCAGGGAGCGTCCGTCCGGTCCGTAGCCGACGGGCTGGATGATCGGAAGGATGTCGGCTTCGATGAGGTGGGCGATGAAGTCCTTGTCGATGCGGTCGACCTTGCCGGTGAACTGCTGGTCCACGCCCTTGATGATGCCGATGGGGAGGGCGCGCACGGCGTTGGTGATCGCGCATTTCAAGGTGTTCTGCGTGAGGCCCTCCAGGATGAGATGGGACACGCGGGAGGAGGCGCGAATGGCGAGGTCGAGGGTGGCGGCGTCGGTCAAGCCGGTGCCGTCGGCGTTGGAGATGGCGATGCCGCGCGATTCGGAGAGGCCGATGATCTGCTGACCGATGCCGTGGACGAGCACGACTTTGATGCCGAGGCTGCGGAGCACGGCGATATCGACGAGGAGATTGCCGAAATTCTCGTCGGCCACGATGGCGCCGTCGAGCGCGAGCACGAAGATCTGGCCTTGAAAACGCGGGACGTATTTCAGGATGCCGCGGAGATCCGTGGGCTTGATCGTCGGAGTGGAGGCCGAAAGGCCGGAACCGTTGCCGTTGCTCATTGAGGGATGGCAACGTTCATCGGGGAAGCGGCGGGTCGCGTCAATAGTGCCGCGCGACGGCGGAAACGGAACGATCAGCGAGCGAGGGCGGCCGAGCTGCGCCAGCGGATGATCGGAAGATTGGCCAGGGCGATGAGCGCGAGCTGGCTCGCGACGAAGGCGATGAGCCACCAGAAAGCGGCGTCCATGAAGCCGTAGCTGTGCAGGCCCACGCCGAGCATGTTCGTGCCGAACCAGCTCCAGCTCGTCACGATGTTGCCAAAGAGGGCGAGCGCCATGAGGCCGCGCTGCCGGACGAGCCCGCCCCAGCGGGCGTGGAGAATGAGGGCGTTCCAGATGACGATGATGAGCGCGCCGTTTTCCTTCGGATCCCAACCCCAGAAGCGACCCCAGGATTGGTCGGCCCAGATGCCGCCGAGGATGGTGCCGACGAGACTGAAGAGCGTGGCGAAGCAGACGATGCCGTAGACCATGCGAACAAGCGCATCGGCGGTGGTTTTGTCGAGAGAGCGGGTGAACACGCCGCGGACGACATAGACGATCGCGAGAAAGCCGGCGAGGAACGTCGCGGCGTAGCCGGTGGTGACGACCACGACGTGGGTCGCGAGCCAGAAGTTGGAGTCGAGCACGGCGCGCATCATTTCCAGCGTGTCGCCAGTGAGCGAAAGGTGATGGGCGATGAGCAGCGTGCAGAAGCCGATGAGCCCGCCGGCGACGCTGCCGATGCCGTTTTTGTAGATGCGTTCCAGCACGAGGCAGAGCGCGACCGAGCCCCAGCCGACGAAGAGGGCGGAGGAGTAGAGGTTGGTGACGGGCGGGCGTCCTTCGAGCCACATGCGGGTGAGGATGCCGGCGGTGGTCGCCACCCAGGCGAGCAGCACGAGGCCAAAGGCGGAGTTTTGCAGCACGCCGGGCCACTTCAGCCAGGAGAAGACGGCGAGGAGAAAGGCGAGGACGTAAAGGTACAGGCTGTTGTAGAACGGGGCCGCGGTGTTGAACGCGACTTCGGCGTCGGTCTTCACGAGCAGGGTGGGCAGCGTTTTCACCAAACCGTCGCGATAGAGTTTCAGGATGGTGTTGAAGGGCTCCGGCTGTTGCAGCCGCCAGGCGTGGGCCAGTCCGGCGTAAGTGAGGGCGTAGGGATCGACGGTGCCGGTTTGGAAGGTTTCCATCAGGGCTCGTCCGGTTTTCCGCCAGCCGGCGAGATCGGCTCCGGCGGATTGCGGGGGGATCGCGAGCAGGCTGCCGATCTGCTCCATGCGGGTGAAGTTTTCGCCTGTTTCGAGGAGGAAGGTGACGAGCTTTTCGTCGTAAGGCTGGTGGGCTTCGCGGGCGCGAACCGCGCCAATGGCGGCGGCGAGGTTGTCCTGCAGGTACGTGAGCGTTCCGACGAAATCGGAGCCGTCGGGCATCGTCAGGCTGTGTTTCAACTGCTGGTAAAGGATGACGTGGTCACGGAGGTTGAGCACGGCGCGCTGGTAGGCGCTGCGGACGGGCGCCTCGACGGATTCGGCCAGCGTGGCCTGTCGGTCAAGTTCCTCGAGATGCGGTGTGAGTTGCTTGTAGGAGAAACGTTTTTTGCCGGCGCCGTCATCCGGTTTCAGGCCGAAGAGGTCGAGCAGGTCGGGGTGGACGATGGCGAAGTGCTGGTAGGTGTCCGCAATCTCCGGGCGGAAGAACACGTCGAGCAACCAGCGCACGGGCGGAAGGGATTGGCCATCGGGCGCGGTGAAGTCCTGGCGGCCCTGGAGAAGGAGCAGGGAGTTGCGCGCGACGCTGTCGAGGGGCTTGACGCGGCCGTTGGCGAGCACGGGGAGCCGGCCGAAAGCGTCGAGGTCAAAGGCCGATGACGCGTGGCGCGGCAGGAGGGAGCCGCCGAGGTAGAGCGCGCCGAGCAGGAGGACGAGAAGGGGGATGAGGCGGTTGAGAGACATCGGGACGGAATTTTTTAACGCGAAGGCGCAAAGGAGCGCGAAGGGCGCAAAGGAAGAGTTTTCAGGCGGTGCACCTCGATGGCGGCGCCAATCACTTCAGCACTGAGTGCATGGGCTTTGGCATAATCCGGGTGCATGGTCGTCTTTGCGTCCTTCGCGGTTCTTGGCGTCTTTGCGTTTAAAATCAGGTGGTTTGCCGGCGTTTGGCGAAGAAACCGAGGAGGTGGAGACCGAACTGGAGGACGAGGCCGAGGCCCATCATTGCGCAGGCGACGTAGGGCAGGAGCCAGCTCGGGTTGCGCACGACTTGGAGGACGGTGGTGCGGTCGTTGTTGTCAAAACCGGCCTGATAAAACGTCCGGCCGGCAAAGCGCAGCGGATTGTTCATGTAGATCAGCACGTCGCGGTCGGTGCCGCCGTCAGCCGTGCGGAGATGGATCTTGCTGGAGAAATTCTTCGGGATGTCCGTGCCGGGGTAACGGTCATGGGAAAACTTGAGCAGGGTGAGCGAATAGGGCTGGTAGTTGCGCTTGAAACGAAGGGCGAGGCGCCAGGTTTTCCCGGCGTAGTCGAAGGTCTGGGGCTCGATGAGCATAGTCGAGACGAGCCAGGTACCGAGAGAGCCCTCGGGGCCGACGAGCTCGATCACGGCGGCGGGAAAGTTGCGCTCGTCCTGTTTGTAGGTGACGGCCATCGGGAACAGCGCGAGGCGCGCGCCGATGTCGCGGGTGGCGGGCGCGGCCGGGGCGTTGGCGAGCTGGTCGCGCATCTGCACGGTGGCGTTGGGATAGTAGGCGCGCGTCATCACGCGGAAGGGCAGCTTGGCGTGCTGGAGGGGCTCGTCGCTGGCGAGGCGCTTTTCCGGCACGGCGACGACCTCGTCCCAGTTCGGGTCGGTGGCGTTGACGATGGCGAGTTCGTTGGCGCGGTAGCTTTCCGCATAGTTGCGCGTCTGGCCCTCGTCGAGGCGCATTTGAAACTCTTCCTGCCACAAGCCGGTGAGCAATTCGCCGACGAGCAGGAGAATGAGTCCGGCGTGGGTGAGGAGGATGCCGGATTTTTTCCAGCTCAGCTTGAAGCGGCAGACGTGCGCGGTGACGAGATTGAGGAGCAGGAGTCCGCCGATGAAATAGCCGCCGGGAAACACCGGCACGGGAAAGCCCTTCACGTTCCAAAGAACGAAGAACGTGCGGAAATATTTTTCCTGCACGGCCCACACGCCGAGGTGCACCTGGTCGAGGGTGGCGGCGAAGATCAGGATGATGGACAGCGCCAGCAGGACGACGGTGAGCTGGAGCGAAACAAAGAACTTCACGAAGGAATCCCAAAGATCGCGCATGGCTCAGGGGGCTTTGACGGTTTGGAGAAACGCGAGGAAGGCGGCTTTCTCGCGGGCGACGAGGGCGTCGGGGCCGGTCAGTTTGAAGAACCAGGTCGCGCCGTGTGCCGGCACGATCGCGCCGAGCACGCGCTGGCCGCCGCCGGTGAGCTCGACGATGTCGGCGTGGAGGCCGTTGAAATCCAGCGAGGTGAGCGCGGAAGGAAGCGCCGTGGCATCGAGGGGGGGCAGCTGGAGCTGACCGCGCCAGCGGTTGACGTTGGCCAGCGTGCCGCCGACATCGCCAGGGAAGGCGGTGACGGCCAGTTCGGCGACCGCTCCGGCTTCGCCGGTGATGACGTAGGTGGCTTTGCGCATGGCGGGGCCGTTTTTCGCGACCCAATCCGCCGGCGCGGTCCAGACGAGATCGCTGCCCGTGGCGGTGGAGACCGCAGTCGCGGCCATGGAGGCGTCGGATGCGGGGCCGGCGGCCGGCGGCGTGACGGTTTCTTTGGGAACGGTGTAGGTGACGACCTCCGAATCGCGGCAGCCGGCGGCGAACAGCAGCGCAAGCGAGGCCGATACGGAGAGGAGGGAGCGCGAAAACATCAAAGAAGACAGTTCCGTGATCGACGTCCAAACTGCAATCCAATCCTCCCGATTATCGGTGGGCATGAAAAAGCGCGGCACGCCACGAAGCAGGCCGCGCTTGAGGGGGAGGAGGGCGGTTATTTGACGGTCAGTTCACCGCGCATGCCGGCCATGGCGTGCCCGGAGACGGAGCAGATGTAGGGGTACTTGCCGGGTTTGGCGGGAGCGGTGAACGTCACTTCGCCGGATTCCTTGGGGCCGAGCAGGGGAATGACGGCGAGGACGTGGGTGGCGAGGGTCTTGGGCTGGTAGGCGGAGGCGGCCGCCGACATGGCGGCCGTGGCGTAGGGATTCACTTGGGACATGCTGTCGAGGAGTATCCAGTTATGGCCCATGGTGGCCTTGGGCATGGTGCCGTTGTTGGTGAGCTTGACGTGGATCTTTTCGCCAGGGACAGCCTCGATTTTGGTGACATCGAACTTGAGGTTGTCGCCGCAGCTGATGACGACGACCTTTTCGGCGTCGTCGGCGCGGGCGACGGTTTGGGTCACCATGGCGGCGAGGGCGAGAAGCAGGGCTGAGGGGAGGAGTCTGAGTTTCATAGGGATGGGAGGAGGGAAGAGGCGGCAGACGGTTCAGAAAACGATCCATGCCTGGAGATAGAGGGTGTTGTTGTCGCTCGCGGAGCGCCCGGTGCCGTCGATGTTGGAGGTCGACCCGTCGAAGCGGTTGTAGATCACGTATTGGAGCGAGAGTTTGACGCTGCTCTTCGGCCAGAAAGAGGGGCCGCCGCTTTTGTTGAAGGGGAGGTAGTTGGCCTCGAGGACGAAGCCATTGCTGTTGGGCGAGCCGGTGACGCTGCTGGAGTAGGCGAGGGCGTCGCTCGTGCCGCGGGTGGCGAAATACTGCACGGCGCCGCCGTAGGTCTTGTCCCAGAGGTAATCCACCGTGGCCTTGCATTCGGTCAACGAATCGGAGGCGCGGGTGGTGTTGCCCAGCGCCTGGCTCGCGTCCCAGTTGGCGCGTTCGTAGATGACGCTGAGCAAGCCGGTGATGTCGTGGGCGCCGCTCGATTTCTGGATCTGCGAGTCGATGCCGAAGTCCGTGATGCGGTCTGTCCCGGCGGTGAGGTTGCGTCCGGGGCGGGTGCTGGCGCTCATGCCGAACAGGCCGATTTCCCAGGTGGCGCCGTCAACCGGCTGCGTGTAGGCGATGCGCCAGTAGGGCGCCAAGCCGGAGATTTCCGCCTCGCCGGTCGGGTCCACGCCCACGCTGTGTTGAAAGTGCGCGCCGAGCGTCCGGTATAGGCCCACGTCAACATACACGTGGCTGTCGAACATGGCGTAGGCGCCGAGGCCGATGACCTGGCCGCCGAGGCCGCCGTTGATCAGCGTGGCCGCCGCTGGTGTGGGCGCGAGGCCGGAGCCGGAGAACGGGAAGCCCCACACCGGCGTGGTGTTCCAGGGGTCCTGCATGGTGGGGTTGTTGTTGAGATAGACACCATACGTGGTCGCGTGGTCGGCAACGGTGCCGACGTCGGCATAACGAATCTCGGTGTTGTCCCAGGCCCAGGTCTTGGCAACGCCATCGTAGGTGGTTTGGGAGAAGACGCCGATTTTATTGAGGAAGGAGGCGGTATCCTGATCGAACAGCCTCGAGGCATAGGGGCCGAAGAGCCGGCCGGCGTAGAAGAGGCTGACCTGGCTCATCGCGTAGTTGTCGTTGCTTTTGAACCCGGGGGCGGCGTCGCCGGGCTGCTTTGCCTGCGTGTGGGTGTAGGACGGCTGAAGCATGACCGCGATGGGCGGCAGGCTGGATTGGTCGTTGCCCATCGTGTAGCCGCTCAGCTTGAACTGGCGGCCCATGTCGTTGAGCACGGGAAAATCCGAGTGGCAGGCGATGCATTGCATGTTCGTCTGCCGGGCGTAGCTCGGGAGCGCGTGGCTGACCGAAGGGAAGGCGAGGAGCGTGAGGCCTGTGATGATTAACGCGCCACGGCGGAAGCCATGGCCTGAGGTGGGAACCGATTGTGGGGAGGTCATGGGGATGGGGGGATTGAGGAATGCCCGGGGCGAGGCGGTGCGGTCTGGGGCGGCGCGCATTTTTCGCTCGGCATCAGCGTATGGACAAAAATGGGTAAGACGAAGTTATATCAACGGGCGGGACGGGTGATGGTTCGATTATCTCCTAGGCTTGAGAGTAACGGAAAGGATGCGACGGCGCTGCGCATTCCTTGGCGAAGTCTGGCAATATTCTGTCACGCGCGAAATCGGCGACGGGCCTTGAGCTGTGGCGGCCGATGTCTTCAGATGGGCCGATGCAACTTACTCCGTTGGGCGATGGTGCGGTGCTGGCGGGATTCGGCTCGCGAAACGACTTTGCGGCCGTGGACAAGGTCGCGCGGGTGACGCGTGCGCTGGAAGCCGTGCGGCTGGCGGGCATCACCGACATCGTGCCGTCCTGCGCCTCGATCACCGTCCACTACGATCCCGCGAGGGTGCCGGCGGGCGCCGGTTCGCCTTGCGACCGCGTGATGGCGTGGTTCGAGAAGGCCGCGGCGGATTCCGGCGATTATAAGAAACAAACCAGTCGCGAGAGGGTCGTGCCGGTCTGCTATGGTGGCGAATATGGGCCCGACCTCGCGGAGGTCGCGAAGCAGGCAAAACTGACCGAGGCGGAGGTGATCCGTCTGCACAGCAAAACGGTTTATCGGGTGGCGGCGGTGGGTTTTGCCCCCGGGTTTCCCTATCTGCTCGGTTTGCCGGTGAGCCTGCATACCCCGCGCCGCGCAACGCCGCGCCCGTCGGTCGCCCCCGGCAGCGTGGGCATCGGTGGCGCGCAGACGGGTATTTATCCGCTGGCCTCGCCGGGCGGCTGGTCGTTGATCGGACGCACGCCGCTGCGGTTGTTTCGTCCGGAGGACGAGGCGGCGCCGACCTTGCTGATGGCGGGCGATACCGTGCGGCTGGAGCCGATTTCGCCGAAACAATGGGAGCAGCAGGCGGGCAAACCACGGCCCGCCGTTCAGCAAAAAATCGGCAAACAGACGGCGGTGCTGGAAGTGATCAAGCCGGGCGCGTTGACCACGGTGCAGGATCTCGGTCGCGAGGGCTGGCAGCAGCATGGCATTCCCTCGGGCGGGGCGATGGACCGGTGCGCGGCACGGATCGCGAATCTCCTGCTAGGCAACGCCGAGGACGAACCTTTGCTGGAGGCCTCCCTGGTGGGCCCGGAGTTGCGGTTTTCGCGCGACACCTGGATCGCGGTCACGGGGGCCGAAGTGAGCGGCGTGGCCGGCTGGCGGCCGGTGCGGGTCGAGACGGGGCAGACGATTTCCCTGGCGAAGCTGGTGCGCGGAGCGCGCGTTTACATCGCGGTGGCGGGCGGCTTTGAAGTTCCGCGCGTGCTGGGCGGCGCCGGCACGTTGCTGCGGGCCGGCGTGGGCGGCTGGAACGGCCGCGCGCTGCAGACCGGCGACCGGCTGGCGGCGCGTCCGTCCACGCTGGATACGACGGGCGGTTGGAGTGCGTCGGCGGAGTTTCGCGCGCCCATGGGCACGAACGAGGTGACGGTGCGGTTCATCCGCGGGCCGCAGTGGGACTGGTTTGGCGCCACGAGCCAGCACGCTTTCGCCGCCAAGGCCTTTCGTATCACGCCGCAGTCGGACCGCATGGGCATGCGGCTCGACGGGCATGCGCTCAAATTGAAGGAGGCGCGCGAACTGGTTTCCGAAGGCGTGGGCTTCGGTTCGGTGCAGGTGCCGCCGGACGGGCATCCCATCGTGCTGATGGCGGACCGGCAGACGATCGGCGGTTATCCGAAGATCGCGCACGTCATCGCGGTGGACCTGCCCCGGTTGGCGCAGGCGCGGGCGGGCGAAAAGGTGAACTTCGTGGAAATTTCCATTCCCGAGGCGCAGGCCTTGTATTTGCAGCAGGAGCAGTCGATCGCCCTGTTTCGCGCGGGAGTGAAGGCCCGGCTGCGTTGAGCATGCCCCGTCTCGACCTCAATTGCGATCTGGGCGAGGGGGCGGGATGCGATGCCGAGCTGATGCCCCTCGTCACCTCGGCGAGCATCGCCTGCGGCGCTCATGCGGGCGACGAGGCGACCATGCGCGCCACGGTGCGGGCGGCGCAACGCCATGGCGTGGTCATCGGGGCGCATCCGGGGTTTGCCGACCGGGCGCATTTCGGCCGGCGCGAACTGGAGCTCCCGCGGGAGGCGATCATGGACTTGGTGCGCACGCAGGTGGCGACCCTGCGCCGCCTTGCGGCCGAGACGGGCGCGGCGGTGCGTTACGTCAAACCCCATGGCGCGCTCTACAATCTTTCGGCACGCAACGTGGAGGTGGCGGACGCCATTGCCGCGGCGGTGGCGGAGATCGACACCGGGCTGGTGCTTTACGGGCTCGCGGGCGGCGAACTCCTCCGGTCGGGACGGGCGCAGGGGCTGGCGGTGGCGAGCGAAGTGTTTGCCGATCGCACTTACCGGGATGACGGTTCGCTGACGCCGCGCGACCAGCCGGGGGCGCTGATCACCGACGAAGACGGGGCGCTGGCGCAGGTCTTGCGCATGGTCCGGGAGGGCCGGGTGCGGTCGACGGGCGGGATCGATGTCCCGGTGACGGCCGACACCGTGTGCCTGCACGGCGATGGTCCGAAAGCGGTCGCGTTTGCGCGGGCGCTCCGTGCGGAACTGCTTCGCGCGGGCGTGGCGATGCGTCCGCTGGTTTAAGCGGGCGAACCTGATTTGGCGGCGGCGCGCGGCGTGAGAAAAATCAGCGCGAGTCCGGCCGCGACCAGAAAGATCGAATAGAACGTGCCGCGGCTGAGGCCGAGGATCAGGCCGGCGTCGGGTTCGCGGAAAAGTTCGCCCAAGGCGCGCGCGCCGGCGTAGGCGATGAGGAATTCCCCGGCGAGACGGCCGGGCTGGCGGCGAATGACGTCGGTGCGCCAGAAACGCGCTTGCATGAAGGCGAGGAGGAGCACGCCTTCGAGGGCGGCCTCATAGAGCTGGGACGGATGGCGCGGCGGAATCAACGCGAGCGGCGTGCCCTCGGGCGCGCTGGCGGGAAAGATCACCGCCCACGGCACGTCGGCGATTTTGCCCCAGAGTTCGCCATTGATGAAATTGGCGAGTCGCCCGAACAGCAGGCCGAGCGGCGCGACGGAAACGATGAGATCGCCGAGATGGAGAAAGGGGATTTTGCTGCTCCGGCTGAACCAGGCGAGAGCGAGGGCCACGCCGATGAAGCCGCCGTGGCTGGCCATGCCGCCTTCCCATACGCGAAACAGCACGAGCGGATCGTGCCGCACAAGGTCGGAGCCGTAGAAGATGAAATAGCCAAGCCGTCCGCCGAGCAGCACGCCAAGCACGAGAGCGACGAGGAGGTCGGGGATCTTTTCCGAGGGCAGCCTAGAGCGGCCCGCGCGGGCGTAGGCATGGAGCAGCAGGGCTCCGCCGAGGAATCCCATGAGGTAGGCGACGCCGTAATAGCGGATGCCGAAATTGTCGGAAAAGCGGACGATGAACGGGCTCAGATCGTGAACCCAGTAGGCGAAGAGCATGGACGGCGGAAGGGGGTGGCTCCTCAGGATTTCGGAGGCGCGGGAGGAAAGGGCGGGGAGGTACTGTCGCCGGGCCGGCGGGGCGGACGCGATTGTTTTTGTGATTTCGAGCGGGCGAGCTCACGCATGTCCACGGCGACATCGTCCTTTTCGAAGATTTCGCGGCCAAGGAGCTGCTCCATGACGTCCTCCATCGTGACGACGCCGGCGGTCGAGCCGAATTCATCCACCACGACCAGCAACTGCTGGTGCGTTTTCAGGAAAACCTGAAGGGCGTTGGAGACGGTGACCGTTTCGGGGATAAAATGAATCTCCTGCGAAAGTTTCTCGATGAGATCGAGATCCTGGTTGGATGCCTTGGCCTTGAGCAGGTCGCGACGGCGGATGAGGCCGGTGATGTCGTCGAGGTTGCGTCCGTAGACGGGCATGCGGGCGAACGGGATGTTGGGGAACTCGAGGAACACCTCGCCGACGGTCGCGTTTTTGCGGATCGCGGTGACCACGGTGCGCGGCGTCATGATTTCGCTTACGCGCACCTGATCGAGGGCCAAGGCGTTGGCGATGAGCGTGGATTCGTTTTTGGTGAGCGTACCTTCCTGGGCGCCTTTTTCGGCGAGTAGGATAATCTCCTCGTCCGAGGTGTGATTTTGCTCCGGAGAACGGATAAAGAAACGCACCACGAAATTGCACAGGTAAGTGACGGGACGCAGGGCGTTGCGCAGAAAGGCGAGAGGGTAAACGACGTGGGGTTGCAACGCCCGCCGGTAGGAGACGCCGATGTTCTTGGGCACAACCTCGGCGAAAACCAGGATCGCGAGCGTGAGCAAGCCGGAGATCACCCCGAGCATGGCTTCGCCGAAGAGCTTGGTGGCGAGTCCGCCGATGATGATCGACCCCAGCGTATTGGCGATGGTGTTGAGCGTGAGAATGGTCGAGATGGTCTCTTCCAGTCCGACCTTCAACTGCTCCAGCAGCAGGCCGCGCCGAGGCCGGGATTTTTTGAGCGTTTCAATCTCGATGACCGACGTGCTCAAAATCAAAGCCTCCATCAACGAACAGATAAACGAGATGCTGAACGTGAAAGAGACTGCGACGAAAAACCAGAACATATCCGCCGAGTGTATGTCTTCACCCGCGTTTACGAATCTAAAGTGAATCGTGGTCTTCGCCGCTTATTGGCCTTGACCGCCACAGAAGAGGAAAAATAGTTTTTAACCGTCAACTTAGGTTTTACCCCTTTATGAAATCCCCGCTACTCGCTCCGGCCTTTTTGGTCGGTTTGATCCTTTTGGTTTTCTCTGGCTGCGCTGTGGTCGACAAGGGTCGCACCCAGACGGTCGTGGTCCGCTCGGTCCCCGAAGGCGCGACCGGCCTGATCAACGGCATTCCGGTCGGAAAGACCCCTTTTAAGATCAAATTGTCCCGCATCAGCGCCGCCACGATCGAGCTGCGCAAGACCGGGTTCGAAAACGCCCAAGTCGTGGTGCTCCCGGTCGCCAACGAGTACAACAAGCACTTCCTGCGTTGGGGCGTCGATTACGACCTCGGCGCGATGACGGATCTGACTCCCAGCGAGATGAACATCGCGCTTCGTCCGGCTCTCGCGGAGGAGGATCACGGCGATTCCTTCCAGGAGATGAACAATCGGGTGTTGAAGGCCGACGCCATGCTGGCCGCCAAGCAGATCTCCCCGCAGGACCACAAATACATCGTGGATCAGATCGTGCAGTATTACGCACGTTGAGGATTTCCGGCGGTGGTGTGCAAAGTAACTTGCACACCACGCCCTTGGGCCGCGTAGTCTGGCCCGCATGAGCGAATTGAAGCGAACCCCCCTGCGTGATTTTCACGCGACGCGTGGAGCCCGGCTGGTTGATTTTGCCGGATGGGAAATGCCGGTCCAATACCGGTCCATTCTTGAGGAGCACAAGGCTGTGCGTCACACCGCCGGTCTTTTCGACGTCAGCCACATGGGCGAAGTCGATGTGAAGGGCCCCGAGGCGGGCCGGTTTCTCAATCACCTCGTCACGAACGACGTTTCCAAGCTGTTTCCCGGCCGGGTGCTCTATTCGCCGATGTGCTATCCGAATGGCGGCGTGGTTGACGACTTGCTCGTCTACATGCGCGCCCCGGAGGATTATTTTCTCTGCATCAACGCCGGCAACGTCGCCAAGGACCTCGCCTGGCTGCACGAGCAGGCCAAGGGTTTTGCCGTCACGGTGACGGACCGGTCGGACGACTACGCCTTGCTGGCCATCCAAGGCCCGCGCGCGACCGCCATCGTGCAGACGCTCACGGGGGCCAAGCTCGATGCGGTCAAGTATTACCACTTTGTCGAAGGCACCGTGGCCGGCGTTCACTGTATCATCAGCCGCACCGGCTACACCGGCGAGGACGGCTTTGAACTCTACCACGCCAAAGGCGACGCCGTCGCCCTGGCCGAAGCGCTGGTGCAGGCCGGGGCTCCGCATGGACTGGAGCTGGCGGGTTTGGGCGCGCGCGACAGCCTTCGCCTTGAGGCGGGCTATCCTCTCTACGGTCATGAAATCACCGCGGATATTTCCCCGCTCACAGCCGGCCTCGGCTGGACGGTGAAGCTCGACAAGGCCGAGTTCATCGGTCGTTCCGCGCTGCTAGCTGAAAAATCCCAAGGGGCTTCGCACCAAGTCGTCTTCTTCAAGACAGGCGACCGCCGGATCGTGCGGGCCGACGCTCCCGTGCTCGGCGCTGATGGCGCCGTCGTGGGACGCGTGTTGTCCGGCACGTTGTCTCCCATTCTCAATGAAGCCATCGGCTCGGCCCTGGTGACCGTGCCGGCGGCAGGCGCGCCGCTCGCGGTGGATATCCGCGGAACATTGATTCACTTACAACTCGTCAAACCTCCCTTCGTGACCTTAAAGAAATCCTCATGAGCAGTGTTCCCTCCGATCTCCGTTACGCCCAATCCCATGAATGGCTGAAGCCCGCCGGCGACGGCACCGGCTTGGTCGGCATCACCGACTACGCCCAGAACAGCCTCGGCGACATCACCTACGTGCAACTGCCGAAGGTGGGCACCGTTCTCGCCGCCGGTCAGACCTTTGGCGTGGTCGAGTCCGTCAAGGCGGCCTCCGATGTTTACTCGCCCGTCGCGGGCACCGTGATCGAGGTCAACACCGCCCTCGATGCGGCTCCGGAGACGGTCAACCAGTCGCCCTATGAGGGCGGTTGGATTCTCAAGCTTAAGCTGGCCGATCCCGCCTCTGCCGCGACCCTGCTTGATGCGGCGGCTTATACCAAGCTGATCGGTTGACCGGTCGATGGCGTTGCCGGCGGTTGAAAGCGGAGGTCTCGTAACGAGCCTCCGCTTTTTCGTGTCTGCATTCGGCGAAATGGAAATGCCGGTCGCGCAGGTTCATTTCGTTAGCTCGGCCCGGTGACGGGTGCGCAGGAAGGCGACCAGCGCATCGACCTCGGCGGGAGTCAGAATGCTGGCGTAAGCCGGCATGTTGCCTCCGCCGTTCACGATGCGGAGCACGAGATCGTTTTCCGACAACCGGTCGCTGACCAGCGTGAGATCCGGTCCGCGCCGCCCGCCTTGGCCTTCGATGAGGTGGCAGGTGATACAGGCGCGATCATGGAAAATTCGCGCGCCCTCCGCGACAATCCCGCCGCTCGCATCCACAATGGTAACGGGCAAGGGCGCCGCCTCGAAGTTGGGCGACCATTGGGATTTTGCGCCGGAGATCCAGAGTGAGCCGACCATCAGCACGCCGATCACGACGGCCCCGAGCGACCACGGCCGGCGGGACCAATGGCGTTCGCCGTGGTTGCCGAGGATCGGGGCCAGCAACAGGATCACGCCGATCAAAGCCGGCGCGAGAATCATCACCGGTCCCTCGATTTTTGGAGGGATCAATGCCAGCACCGCGAAATACCAGAGCAGATACCAATCGGGTCGCGGATCCGCCTGCAGAATGCTCGGGTCCGGCGGTTTTTCGATGGGCGGTGGACCGTAAACGAATGCGAAAACCACGATCCCGACAATCAGCGCCGTTCCGAAAACGAAATCGCGCCATGCGCCCTCCGGCCAGAAGGGCACGCCGGTGCGCTCCACTTCGTCGTGATACTCTTTTTTGTAGGTCGCGGGATCGACGGGTTTCCCGGGCACGGGCGGTTCGGAAATGCCGTGGCGAAGCACGAGCCAGACATGGAGCCCGATGAAACCAAACATGAACGCCGGGATGAGAAAGACATGGATCGCGAAAAACCGGCTGAGCGTCGCGCCCCCGAGCGTCGTTCCGCCGAGGATGAACCTCGCGACGAAATCGCCGATGAGCGGGATGCGTCCCGCCTGCTCGGCCGCGACCACCACCGACCATGCGGCCGTCTGGTCCCACCGGAGCAGTTGCCCCGTGAAGCCCATCGCAATGGTGAAACCCAGCAGCAGCACGCCGGTGGACCAGTTCATCTCGCGCGGGTATTTGTAGGAGCCGAACAGAAAAGTCTGCACCATGTGCGCGCCGACCATGAGGACCATCGCCGATGCGCCGTAGTAATGCAGGCCGCGCAGAAAACGCCCGAACGGCGCCTCGTCGGTGATGAAGCGCAGGGCGTCGTAGGCCTGCGACGAAGAGGGCACGAACGAGAACGCGAGCGCCACTCCGGTGACGACTTGCACGATGAAGGCCACGAGCGTCGCGCTGCCGAACACGTACCACCAGGTGGCGTCGCGCGGCACGAGGTGTTTGAGCGCGGGCCCGAGCAGATCCCCGAGGCCGAGCCGGTCGTCGAGCCAGTGCCAGAGGGAGACGAGCAGGCGTTTCATAACGTGGTCGTGATGGGGATTGGCGCCGACTTGATCTGCACGTTGCCGTTGAACACGCGCACCTCGTAACGAACCAGCGGATGCGGCGGCGGGCCGGCGGCGACGCTTCCGTCGCGATAATAAACGCCGCCGTGGCAGGGGCAGAGAAAAAGGTTGGCCCCCGGCATCCACCGCACCGGGCAACCGAGGTGCGTGCAAAACGCGGAGAACGCGGTGAAGGCGTCCTCGGAGTCGCGCCGCAGCCAGGCGGAGGCGCGGGCGGTGATGCCGGCCCAAGGAAGCGGGGACGGATCTTCGAACACGACGGTGACGGTTTCACCGATGGCAAAATCGCGCGCCGCGCCGACCGTGAGCCAGCTCCCGGATACCTTGCGAAACAACGGCGCGAGCACAAAGCCCGTGGCCGGCGCGCCGATCACGACGGCGCAAACGCCAGCCAAGGAGAGCGAGAGCCGCGTGAGAAACCGCCGGCGCGAGATCAGCGCGACGGCTTCGCGCGTGGTCGCGGCTCCCGAGGGCGGCTGGTTTTCAGGGATGGGGTTTTCTTCCTTCATGACGAATGTCGGTAATCCAGCCGGCGAGGGAGGCGGTGAAGAGGAGCACGCCGATGCCGAAAACGACCCACGACGTGATCAGCCCCCAGAAAAGACAGGTGATCGCGAGTGCGAAGCCGGCCGGCCAGAAAGTCGGCGGAGGCAGGTGCTCCGGCGGCAAGGCGGTCCAGCCTGGAGGTACGGGCTCGTCGGCGGAGGATGGTGGCGGCGGATTCATGGTGGCGGTTTTTCCGTCACGCCGGTCGGGCGGAGCCAGCGGAAAACTTCGAGCAGGATCGCGCCGAGATAGATCAGGCACATCGGAATCCACATCAAAAGCCCTCCGATCTGACGGTCCTGTTCCGCACCGATTCGCCCGCGCAGGTCCGTCCAGAAGGATACGGAAGACGGTGCGCTAAAAATTGGACACACATCGGCCGGCGTGAGCGTGAGAATGATGCCGAGCGCGGTGCAGGCGAGGCAGGCCGTGAACAGATAGACGATGCCCGGGCCGGGAGTCATTCGGTTCCGGGCGCAGGGCGCGAGAACCGGCCACCAGAAGACGAGTCCCATTGCCATCAATGAAGCAGTTTGGACGGCATGGACTGCCGGTTGTCTGACGGCGGCTTCACAGAGGGCCGGGGTGTGCCAAAGCCACATTGGGCCCACGCCCGCCACCCAGGCCAGGCTTCGAAACCCGCCGCTGTTTAAAAATCGGGGAGTGAAGTCGCGCGGCAGGCTGAGCACCAGCAGCGCGGGAATGACGACGAGCAACAGAATGTGTTGCGCCATATGTGCGCTGAAAAGGACCCCGGCGGCCAGTGTGCCGAACGGAGGAAGCAACGTGAAAAGTGCCAGCAGGAGAGCGGCGGCGAAATAACCCGGGCGCAGACCGAGCCGGCTCCGGACCGCGCAACCCGCCGCGGCAACCATGCCTCCGATCAGCGTCAAGGAAGACCAGCTCCAACCTTCGACTATGAAACGCGTGAAAGTCATGGAAGTCGGGGCAGCAAATAGGCGATGGAGAGGACGAACACCCAGACGATATCGACGAAGTGCCAGTACAGCCCGACGGCGACGAGAGGGGAGGGCCGGTTGCGATAATCGCCCGCGAGGCCCAGCCCGAGTACGATGCCCAGCGCGATGAGACCCGCGGTGACATGGAAGCCGTGAAATCCCGTGAGCAGGAAAAAGGACGCGGCGAACACATTGGTACCCACCGTGACGCCGCTGCGGTAAAGTCCCCAATATTCGAATCCCTGTCCCACGATGAAGATGGCGCCGAGCAGAACGGTGAGGCCGAGCCAACGCGCGACTCCGCGATGTCGGCCGCAGCGTTCTGCCACCTCTGCGCGCCACAGCGTAAAACTGCTGGCAAACAGGCAGACGCTGAAAATCAAGGTGGGGACGAGGTGAAGGCTGGTTTTCGAGGAAGGACCGGGCTGCGGCCGGATGTTGAAGTAAACGAAGACGAGGAGAAGCGCGCCGAAGAAGGCCGCCTCGGACGCAATCAGGATCCATAGGGATGTTTTCGCGCGGTCGGGAGTGCTGATCGCGTCCGGGCCGACGACGGGGTCGGGCCGGTCAGGGTTGGCCAGATCCCACAACGGACGGCGGCTATGGATCGGCGGGAGCGCCTCGAAGTTATGCGCCGGCGGAGGCGAAGGCGTGGCCCATTCGAGCGTCCACGCCCGCCATGGATTGGGTCCGGCGGGCATCCCGCGCGAAAGGCTGCGCAGGATATTCACAAGAAGGAGCACAGCGGCGACGCCCATCAGGCAAGCACCGGCGGTGGACAGGAAATTCATCCAGCCCCAATTCTCGAAATCCGGGTAGGTATAGACGCGCCGCGGCATGCCGGCGAATCCGAGCATATGCTGGATGAGAAACGTGGCGTTGAACCCGAGGGTCATGCACCAGAAGGTCCAGCGACCGAGCCGTTCCGAGAGCATGCGCCCGCTGATTTTCGGAAACCAGTAATGCAGCGCCGCGAGGAGGGCGAACAGCACTCCGCCCACGATGACGTAGTGGAAATGCGCGACGAGAAAGTAGCTGTTCTTGGTCTGCCAGTCCAGAGCCGCCGATCCATGGGTGACGCCGCTCAGGCCGCCGATCGTGAACTGGATGAGAAAGGCGACGGCGTACATCATCGGCACGGTCATACGGATGCGTCCGCGCACCATCGTGGTGCTCCAGTTGAACACCTTTACGCCGGTGGGCACGGCGATGAGCATCGACGCGATCACGAAAAACAGGTCGGCGGCGCGTCCCATGCCGATGGTGAACATGTGGTGAGCCCACACGCCGAAGCTGAGAAAACCGATCGCCACGCCGGAGACCGCGACGAACTCGTAGCCGAAGATGGGCTTCCTGGAGAAAACTGGAATGACCTCCGAGATGATGCCGAACGCCGGCAGCGCGAGAATGTAGACTTCGGGGTGTCCGAAGGACCAGAAAAGATGCTGCCAGAGGACGGGCGAGCCGCCTCCGCCGGCCATGAAGAAATGCGTGCCGAGCTGGCGGTCCATCAGGAGCATCACCAGCCCGGCGTTGAGCACCGGCAGCGCCAAGATGACGAGGAAGGCCGCGATCAGCATGATCCAGACAAAGAGCGGCAGCCGTTGCAGCGTCATGCCGGGCGCGCGCAAGCAGAAGATGGTTGCGATCAGATTGATGCCCGTGGCGACGGAGCCGATGCCGAGCACCAGCAGGGCGATGATCCAGTAATCGACACCCAGGGAGGAGCTGTACGGGCTTTCGCTGAGCGGGGCGTAGCCGAACCAGCCGACTTTCGGGACGCCGGTGAAGAGGGAGAAATGAAGCAGCGCTCCGCCGAACGGGATGAGCCAGACGCCGAACGCGTTCAACCGCGGAAAGGCCATGTCGCGCGCGCCGATCATCAGCGGGATGAAATAATTCGCGAACCCGAAGACCGCGGGCATGGCCACGAGGAAGATCATCGTCGTCCCGTGCATGGTGAACAGCGCGTTGAACGTGTCGGGCGAGACCAGCATGTTGTTGGGCACGGCCAGCTGCAGTCGGATGAAGAGCGCCTCGAGTCCGCCGACCGCGAAGAAAAAAAGCGTGAACAGCAGATAGAGGATGCCGATGCGCTTGTGGTCCACGGTCGCCACCCATGCGAGCTGCCAGTGGGCGCGCTCCTCGGTCGAGAGCGTCGCGGGCGTAAGCGCGGCGGAGGACGACGAGGAGGGATTCATTGCAGGGTGGAGAAGTAGGCCAGCAATTGATCCCGCCGGGACGGACTCAGGTTGAAGTTGGGCATGAGGGCGCCGGGCTTGATCTGCTGCGGATCCGTGAGCCAGCGCCGGAGGTTTTCCGGTGTATTGGGGACGACGCCCGCTCCCAGCATTTGCCGGCCAGCCAGATGCGTGAGATCGGGGCCTGCGTTGCTTTTTCCGCCCACGCCTTGGATCGCGTGACAGTTCACGCAGGTCAGCTCGCGGAAAAGATCGCGCCCGCGCGCGGCGTCGCCGCTCGTGACGACCGCAGCCGGCTGCTGTTGGGTTCGCACCCAGGCATCGAACTTTTCCCGGGGCTCCGCGACCACGATGAGCCGCATCCAGGCGTGCTGGGTGCCGCAGAATTCCGAGCAAACGCCTTGGTAAACACCGGGCTTGTCAGCGCGCAGCCATACGTGATTTCCCGCGTGCGGCACGGCGGTCATTTTTCGCGTGAGGCGTGGCACCCAGAATTCGTGGAGCACGTCGGTGGAATCCAGCCGGATGGAAAGCCGTTCGCCGACCGGGATGTGGAACTCGTTGGCCGCGACGTAGCCGAGTTTCGGGCTGCGGATTTCCCACCACCATTGATGGCCGGTGATGACGAGATCGGGCTCACCGGGCTCCGGCGCTGGGTCTGATTTTTCCATGGCCTGCGCGGTCAGCCCGAACAAGACGAGCACGATGCAAAAAGGGACGACCGTCCACACCACCTCGAGGCGTTTGTTTCCGGCGGTTTGCGCAGGATCGTCCGCTTCTTCGCGTTGACGGTAACGCGCCAGGCAGTAGCCGACGAGTCCGGCCACGACGGCGAAAATGGCCGCGCAAATCCACAGCGTGATCACGAATAGATGCGTGATGGCCTGCGCTTCGGGCGAGGCGGGATCGAAGATCGATCCGGATGAGCCGCTCATGATCCGACTGTGTTCCGCCGGGGCGGAGTGACAATGCGGTGGATCGGACGTTTTCCCCTAACACAGACGAGGGAAACCGGAGCTTCCCGATGTCAGAGCGTTCGGGTAGGCAAATTCGCACAAAGCTCCGGGATATCGCCGGAGGCGGAGAGGCGGATTCGTACTCCAAAACGCAGACGCGGCGTCCCTATGCTTGGGACGCCGCGAAGTGCGCGTGAGCGCGGGCTTAGAATTTCACGACGATGGGTTTTCCGGTGTAGACGACGGATTGGGCGGACTTCGGCGCGCCTTCGATTCCTTGGTTCCGACCGGGCGCGGCCAACATGAGATTGAGCATGCGCGTAGTGACCATGCCGGGGAAGCTGCCTTGGCGCGGCCCCACGGTGAGCGTGCGCGTGGCGTCGTTCCACGAAAGTTCGTAGGTGGCGCGCAGGCCTTTCTCGTAGTTGTAGGTTTCGTTGTCGTCTTCGTAGATCGTGAACTTCGCGTCGGCACCCGGGTAGATGCGGATATCGTAGGGTGCGTCGGGCTTCTCGGTGGAGTATTGCATGACCGGACTCATCGGGACGATGGAGCCGGCGCGCACATACAACGGGAGGACGTCGAGCGGGCAGGCCTTGCTGACGCTCTGGCCGCCGGTGAAGCGTTCGTTGGTCCAGAAGTCATACCAGTTGGCGCCAGCAGGCAGCTGCGTTTCGACGGCGTTGTTAACCGCGGTGCCCGTGCCGGACGCTTGGTTCGGGGTCTTCCAGGTGAGCCGCAGGCCGCGAGCGCCGGTGCCGTTGAAATAATCGAGCTTCATGGCGACTTTCTGGCCGCTGCGGAGCGTCAGCTTCACGCTTTTATTGCGGAGCGGATGCGAGCTCCAGTCATCGACGGCGAGCTTGCCGTCGAGCCAGAGGCGCACGCCGTCATCGGCCTCGGCGCCGATCTCATAGTCGCCGTCCGCGGGTGCGGTGATCGTGCCCTGCCAGCGGCCGGAGAAGTTGTCGCAGCTCTTGAGGCCGGCGGGAGGCTCGGCCAGCGGGGGGCCGGGCCAGGTGTAGTCCACTTTGGCGTCCACGGTGGTGCTGACGGATTTCTCGAAGTTACGCCCGTCGAAGTATTCCACGGTCACACCCGGTTTGCCGGAGGGGGTGGTAAGGACGGTTGCAGGAATGGTCGCGGGAGGAGGCGTACCCGCGCGGTAGATCGGCTTGGTGATCGGATGAACGAGGAAGGCGGGACCGAACATGTAGGCATCGTCGATCTTGCGCAGAGCCGGGTCGTCCGGAAAATCCATCGGGAGGCCGCGCATCATCGTGTAGCCCTCGCTCGTGCTCATCCAGCCGAGGCTGTAAACGTACGGCATGAGGCGGTAGCGGAGGTGATTGGCGTCGATGATCGACTTGTAAACCTCTGGGTCGTCCTTGAAGGCGTAGGGCTCGCGCTCGATATCCGTGCCGTGGATGCGGTAGATGGGGTTGAAGGCACCGAATTGGTGCCAGCGGGCGAAGAGCTCGCGGTAAGAGGGGACGTCAGGGCCCTTCTTCCATTTTCCCGGAATGAAGAAGCCGCCGGTGTCCTGGGTCCAGTAGGGCAGGCCGGCCATGGAGACGTTCACGCCGCCGGAGATCTGGTTGCGAAAAACATCCCAGCTAGCCGTCGTGTCGCCCGACCACGGGAGCGCAGCGTAGCGCTGCTGGCCGACCCAAGCCGAGCGGGTGAGGGTGAACACGCGTTTGTTGCCGGTGGCGCGCTGGCCCTCATAGGTGCCTTGGGTGGTCACCAAGGAGTACGGGTTGAGATAGCGCGTGAAGTCACCCAGGGCGTTTTTGCCGAGGCTCTTGATGTCCGATTCGACTTTGCGCGCGTCGTGGCAGGCCGAGTCCACTTCGACTTCGGTGCCATCCATCCAGAGGGCGTCCACGCCGACATCGAGCAGGCCTTTTTTGATGTACTTGAAATAGATCGCGCGACCGTCGGCGCTGAAGGCGTCGTAAATGCGGGCTTTCTTGGAAATCCAGTGGAGCGGTCCGAAGCGCAGGCCCTTGGCGTCGAGTTCGTGGGCGAGCTCGGTGTCGTTGCCGACGGAGGGCCAGATGGAATTCATGAGCTTCACATGCAGCTCGTCGTGCAGCGTGTGCGTGAGGGCGACGGGATCAGGGAAGCGTTCCTTGTTCCAGATCATACCGCTCCAGGTGCCGTCTTTGTCACCGCCCCAATACTGCCAGTCCTGCACGATGTTATCGAGGGGGATGCCTTCACTTCGGAAGCGCTTCACCACGTCGATGAGCTGCGACTGCGTTTTATAGCGCTCCTTGCTCATCCAGAGTCCGAAGGCGGATTTGGGGAACATGGGCGCCGCGCCGGTGAGGTGACGGTAGCCGGCGATCACGCCATCCATCGTCTGGCCAGCGATGAAGTAATAATCGATGCCGGCGGGCGCGCTTTCGGCCCAGAACGAGGCGCCGTTGGCGTCGTCTTTGAAGATGCTCTTGGAATAGATGTCCCACATGATGCCGTAGCGCTTGGTCGAGACGAGCAGCGGCACGACGATGCCGATGTTGGTCTGAACCATGAGCACTTCCTGGCCGCGGTAATCGGTATAACGCTGGTTGTATTGGCCGAGTCCGTAGAGCGATTCGTCAGAGGTGAGCGTGAAGGTTTGTTTTACGTCGTAGGTGGGCGCGTCGGTGATCGTGACTTTCTTGATCTCGGCGGGGCGGTCGGCGCGTTCGCGGGTGATGATGGCGCCGTCGGGCCGGAGGAAAGTGAGCGCGCCGGTTTTTTTGTCGGCCACCACGCGCAGGCTGGCGGTGGCGATTTCGAGGTTTTCGGAGGAATCTGCGAGCTTAAGCGGCACGGCCGAGGGCGTGAGCACGACGACGAGGCTCGGCTGCGTGGTGTAGGACTGGCCGAGGCTGGCGTTTACGCGGACGATGTCCGGCCCGTAAAAAAGGACATTCTTCACCACGTCGCCCACGCGCAGCTGGACGCCGTTTTGCAGCCGGGTGAAAGCGAAAGAGTCCGGCTTGGCGGAGGCGAGTTCACCGGTGAGCTGAAGCTGGCCGGCGGGATTGGTCCCGGTCGGCAGGGCGGCTAAAAGAGCGCCGGTATGCAAGGCGAGGCCGGTGACGAACAGGAGGGTTTTTTTGAAATGCATAACGAGAAGGCAGTGAGAGCGGGAGAGGCGCATGGGGCGTGACTACCTTTAAAAGCGGAATCGGGCCGCAGAACCTGCCAATTAATTTTTCTGAGGGGCTTCCGAGGCAATCAGGAGGGCTGCCTCGCGGAGCAGGATACGGGCGTTTATCCAGTCGAACCAGAAGCCGTCGTTTTTGGCGTCACTGTCGGTCCGGAGGGCCTGACGGAAGCGATGGTCAATGAGCTCTCGCCCCTGCGCGAGCGCCGTTCGGGCTTCATCGTCCTGATGCAGCCGGTGGCAGGCGAGTGCGTGGATGATGTGGGCGGATGCCCGGCGGGCCGGGGTGTCGTCCGGAGAATCCAGGCATTGCCGGGCCCACTTGAGGGCTTCGACATCGTTGCCCTGTCGATAGGCGAACAGGCTCAGCGCAAAGGTTCTCCAGGCGGCCATAAAGGCGCTGCCGGCGATATTCGGGTCCTTCGACTCAAGGGAATGGGCGGCGAGGTTGGCCAGCGGGACCAGTGAACGGAGTGTGTGCGGATCGGTCGGCAGGAGCAGGCAGGCCTTGATGACGTGCTCGGCGACGACGGGCTTGGTGGTCTGCGCGAAGTGTTCGAGGGCCATGCGACGGAAGCGGTCATAGGCGGTTCGGTCGCCGAATTCGCAGAGGGCCGTGGCAACGGGAAGCAGATTGCGCGAGACGTATTCGGTGTCGGACGGATCAGCCCGGATGATCGCGGGCGCGAGTGCGGCGAAACGGGCTGCGGCCAAATCCCAGCGACCGGCGAGCGCATGCCATCCGCCGAGTGTCCTCATGACCTGCGCTGACTCCAGGGAGGAGGGGATCTGCGCAGGGGCGAGATCGGCGAGCAGGGTATCGGCTTCGCGGATCTCACCATGGCTTATCAGCACTGCGGCCCGGGAAATTTCTTCACGAATCTCCGCTTGCTCGCGCAACCGGGCTTGTTCGCGGCGAGCGTCGCGTTCGCCCAGGAAAAGCCAGGTGGACGTACCGAGACCGGTGACGAGTGCCAAGGCGACCAGCGTGCCGGCGACGAAGATCCCTCGGTTGCGGCGGACCAGCTTGCGCAGGCGGTAGAGGCGGCCGGGGAAATGGGCGGCGACCGGTTCGTGGTCCAGACAACGGCGAACATCCATCGCCAAGGCGTTGGCCGTCTCGTAACGGTCGCGGCGGTCGTTTTCCAGGGCCTTGAGCACGATACAATCGAGATCGTCGCGCAGCATGGTCAAGAGCCGACGGGCGGGGGTACGGCGTTGGGTGGAAATACGTTCCTGTTCCTCGGGGGAGAGGGAGGCGAGCAGGGCCGAGGGCGTGTTTGCGCGGCGTTCGCGGATGATGCGGCGCAAGTCTTCAATGTCCGTTTCGACCGGCGGTGGTGGCGCGTCGAAGGGGGCGTGCCCGGTGAGCAGTTCGCACAGGAGCACGCCGAGGCTGTAGATGTCACCGCGCGTATCGACATCGGCGCCGTCTGTCGCGGCCTGTTCGGGACTCATGTAGGCAGGCGTCCCGGCGAAAGCCGTGTCGGTGGTGTGGTCGGCGAGATGTCCGCCAGTGGCCTTGGCGATACCGAAGTCGATCAACTTGGGTACCGGCAGGCCGTCGTGCCGGGTGATGAGGATGTTCGACGGTTTGATGTCGAGGTGGATGACGCCTTTTTGGTGGGCGTGCTGGATCGCGTGGCAGACGCGGATAAACAGGTCGAGCCGTTGGGCGATATCGAGCCGGTTCTGATCGCAGTAGTCGGTGATCTTGACGCCTTGCACCACCTCCATGACGAAGTAGGGGCGGCCGGATTCGGTGGCTCCGGCGTCAAGCACGCGGGCGATGTTGGGATGATCCATCAAGGCCAGCGACTGGCGCTCCGCTTCGAAGCGTGCGATGACGTTCTCGGTATCCATGCCCAGGCGGATGATCTTGAGGGCGACCGGGCGGCGTACGGGCTCCTGCTGTTCGGCGAGGTAAACGACGCCGCAGCCGCCTTCGCCCAGACGCTCTTTGAGTTCGTAGCGACCGATGCGGGAGTTGAGATCCGGACGGGGGTGAAAGCCGTCATCGTCCGATCCTGGTGTTAACGGCAGAGAGAAAAACGTGTCGGCGGGCGTTTGGGCGTTGAGGAGCCGGTCGAGCCGGCTGCGCAGCGGCGGGTTTCCGGCGCAGGCTTGGTCGAGGAAGGCCTTGCGTTTGGCCGGATCTGCCAGCTCCAAGGCGTCGATGAACAGCGACTTTTCAAGGTGCGTGGGCATGTGATTCAACCTCAGGCGCCGGGGTCTTCGCGAATGAACTGGAAGAGGCAGGCCTTGGCGTAGGCCCACTGGCGGGCGATGGTGCGTTCGCTGGCACCTTGAGCCCGGGCGATCTCCGGAATGGTGAAGCCACCGAAGAAGCGCAGGGTGACGATCCGGGCGCATTCGGGATCGTGTGTTTCCAACCAGCCGAGGGCTTCGTCAATCATCAGAATACGGTCGTCGGGAGGGGCGGCGGCGAGGTCCAGATCGTCGATGTTTAGGCGCTCGGTCCGCTGGCCGCCTTTGAGACTGGCCTTGCTGCGGGCGTTATCGACGAGGATGCGGCGCATGGCCAGGGCGGCGGCGCGGAAGAAGTGGACGCGGTTGTTCCAACCAGGGTCTTTCTGGTTTACCAGTCGCAACCAGGCTTCATGGACGAGCGCGGTGGGCTGGAGCGTCTGGCCGGGGGCTTCGCCCGCCATGCGGGTGGTCGCGAGGTGGCGCAGCTCGTCGTAGACGAGGGGGAGCAGCTCTTCAGCGGCCTGACTCTCGCCGCGCTCAACAGCTGCCAGCAAGAGAGTAACGTCACTCATTGGCGAGGAGGGGCATAGGGCCGCCGACTCTGGACGGCTGGAGGCGAGCGGGCGAGACGTTAGTGGAGCGACGGCCGGTGCGATGAACGTGTGGGCTGCGGAGCGGGGCTCATCGATAGAACGACGGCCGAGGGTTTAGCTCAGAGCCTGCTCGGTGGCGGGGTCGAAGAGGTGGGCGGCCTCCATTTTGAAGGTGACCTTGACCGATTGGCCGGTGTCGAACCGGTCGGTGGGAGAAACACGGGCGATGAAGCTGGTGGCTCCGGTGGTGAGGTGGAGGTAGGTCTCCGCGCCCATAGGTTCGCACACTTCGACTTTAACCTCGGTGGTGTGTGCGGGGTTGGGCTGGGCGAGCGACAGCGTGTCCAACACGTCTTCGGGGCGGATGCCGAAGACGACTTCTTTGCCGACGTGGTTCGCGCCGCCGGCGGAGAGGCGGGCGTCGAGTGTCATGCGCAGGGACTTGGCGGATTGCTCGTTGGTCTCGACGAATTCCAGGAGGTCGGCGGCGTCGGTCGCGCGTTGCAGACGGCCTTTGAAGAGGTTCATGGCAGGGCTGCCGATGAAGCCGGCGACAAAGAGATTGGCCGGGTGATTGTAGAGTTTAAGGGGGGAATCGACCTGCATGATGCGCCCGTCCTTCATGACGCAGATGCGGTCGCCCATGGTCATGGCTTCGACCTGGTCGTGGGTGACGTAAACCATGGTCGCGCCCAGCTTGGCGTGGAGTTTGGAAATCTCGGTGCGCGTGGAGACGCGCATCTTGGCGTCGAGGTTGGAGAGCGGTTCGTCGAAGAGAAAGACCTTGGGCTTGCGCACGATGGCACGGCCGACGGCTACGCGCTGACGTTGGCCGCCGGAGAGCGCCTTGGGCTTGCGGTCAAGATAGGGATCAAGGCCGAGCATCGCTGAGGCATCACGCACGCGTTGATCGATCTCGGCCTTGGGGAATTTCCGCAGCTTCAGGCCGAAGGCCATGTTCTCGTAGACGGACATGTGGGGGTAGAGCGCGTAGTTTTGGAAAACCATCGCGATGTCGCGGTCCTTGGGCAGGACGTTGTTCACCTCTTTGTTATCAATGGCGATGGTGCCGCCGGAGATTTCCTCGAGGCCGGCGATCATGCGCAGGGTGGTGGATTTGCCGCAGCCGGAGGGGCCGACGAGGACCATGAATTCGCGGTCTTTGATTTCGAGGTTGATGCTGTGGACGACTTTGACGCCGGGGCCGTTTTTTTCGGGGTAAACCTTTTCGAGGTCAGTGATGGTGACGTTTGCCATTGGGGTGGGGCGGCGAGGGTGGACGTGGAGGTACGGGCGGAGCGGACGCGGAGAACTTAGAAGATACGATTGGCCCGGATGATTTCGGAGTAGTAATGGGCGGAAAGCTTGGTGGTACGTTTCTGCGTCTTGTAATCGACGTGGGTGAGTCCGAAGCGGCGAGTGTAACCGTCTTCCCACTCGAAATTGTCCATGAAGGACCAGTGGAAATAGCCTTTGACGGGCACGCCGTCGCCGATGCCGCGATGGAGTTCGCGCAGGTAAGCGCGTGTGAATTCGCGACGATGAAGGTCGAGGACTTCGCCTTGGTCGTTGGGGGTGTCGTCGTTGTAGCCGCAGCCGTTTTCGGTGATATAGAGGGTCTTGTGGCCGTAGATCTCGGCGGCGAGTTTGGGTCCCCAGTAGAGGCATTGGGGGTGCCAGTGGAGCCAACTGCTGTCGGCCTTCGGATAAGTGGCGTTGATCGCCACCTCTTCGGGCGAACCGTCGCGACCGGCGCGGACGAAGGTGCCGGCGTAGATGTTGAGGCCGAGAAAATCGGTGGGCAGCGAGATGATATCGAAATCGCCCTTGGCGACGACGGGGCGGTCGGTGCCGCAACGACGGAGGTAGGCGGCGGAGTAGCGTCCGTCCGCGATGGCGCCGAGGATGTGTTCGTTGCGCCGGCGGAACCATTGGCGGGCGGCGGCGATGTCGGCGGCGTTTTCGAAGAGCGGCGTGCAGATGTCGCTGTTGTCCGTAAGGCCGACCCGGGCTCCCTTGCCGCCGTGTTCACGGACGGCGCGCACGCCCTGGCCGTGGGCGAGAATGGCGTGGTGGTAGGTTTGATTAAGGAGCTGCGGGGAGACGGCGCGGGCGGGGGCCTTGCGTCCGGTGGGGCCGTAGGCGAGCTGGGTGAAACAGCGGATTTCGTTGAGCGTGATCCAGTTTTTAACCTGTCCCGAGAATTCAGATACGATGGTGTCCGCGTAGCGGGCGAAGGCATCCACGGTGACGCGATCGGTCCAGCCTCCGCGGTCTTCGAGCGACTGGGGGAGGTCCCAGTGGAACATCGTCACCCAGGGGGTGATGCCGTTTTCGGCCATGGAATCGAAGAGACGGTGGTAAAAATCGAGGCCCTTGCGATTAAGCGGGCCGTCGCCTTGCGGGTAGATGCGCGGCCAGGCGAGGGAGAGCCGGTAGTTTTTGACGCCGAGCCAGCGCATGAGCGCGAAGTCTTTTTTGAAAAGACGGTAGTGGTCGCAGGCGGGCGCGAGGCTGTCGCCTCCGTGGATGGCGCCGGGGCGCAGGGCGAGGCGGTCCCAGATGGACTCGCCTTTGCCGGCGACGTTGACGGCGCCCTCGATCTGCGGGGCGGCGGCGGCTACGCCCCACACGAAGCGGGGAGGGAAGGATCGGGAGTTGGTGGCCATGGATTGAGGGAGAACGAAAGGGGGCGGGGACGGTGGGCGCCGCAGGATCAGCGTGCGTTGCCGACGGCGGGTTCGCCGTAGAAGATGCCGCGTCCGCGAGTCCCGATGTAAACGCGACCAAAGACCCGGGGGTCTCCGGCGAGAGCGCTGATGGTGTTGAACTGAAGGTTGTCGGGGTTGAGGCGCGTCCACATCTTGCCGCCGTCGAGGCTGCGGAAAATGCCCCGTTCTTCGCCTCGCCGGCCGGAGACGTAGGTCGCCGGGATGTGAGAGCCGGGCGCGGCGCATCCGAACGCGATGCGGAATCCGGTAATGTCGGAGGTGACGAGCTTGAACGTGTGCGCGTGATCGCCGGAGCGATGCACGCCGGTTCGATCCACAATCCACACATGGCCGTCGAGGCCGAAGACCGTAGCCAGTTGTCCGTCGCCGGGGCCGACCTGGGTGGTTTTCTTAAAGTTTAGGCCGCCGTCAGAGCTGGCGTAAACACTGCCGTCGCGCGGGTCGTAGGCGTAGAACCAAGACGGGTTCACGCGGTCGGACACGGGGGACAGCTGCTCTGGCAGGCCGGTGGATTTTTGCCATGTCGCACCCAAGTCGCGGGTGAGCCAGGTGGCTTTGTTTTCGGGGGTCCAGACGATGGTGTCGCCCTTGGCCGAGATGGCGAGGTGGCCGTCGCCGGCGTCTGCGGCCGGCAGAGTCGGGAAGGGCGTCCACGTGCGGCCATTGTCGCGGGAAACGGCTCCGCCTTTCCCGTAGGCGCGGGCGACGATGTCGGGCGCGAGGCCGGCGACATCGATCGAACTGTCGCGGCCGGTCTGGGGTTGGAAAAAACCAGCCTCGGGCGAGACGTCGAGGCGCTCGTGGCGGAAGCCGTCGATGTCCCACATGGCGCTGAGCAGCGGGGCGCCGGCGGTGGGGCTGGCGAGGTCGGTGATGACGGTTTCTTCAATGCCTTGGGCGCGCACGAGCCAATGGGTGGGTTTGCCGTGGTCGAGCGCGGTGAGATCGTCGGTGCCCCAGATGGTCATGCCCGTGCCGTAGAGGACGCGGTCGGAGTTGAACGGGTCAATCTCGAGGTCGCCGATCCAGTGGCCGAGGTCCACCTTGGGGTTTCCCCAGCGAAGGAAGGCGACGCCGTTTTCGTCGAAGGTGGCGGTGGGGGAGATGGGTTTCCAGGTGGCGCCGCCGTCGGTGCTGCGGAAAAGTTCGTCGTGACGGCCCCAGCGGCAGAGCGTGCTGACGACGAGGGTGCCGGGTTTTTGGGCGTCGAGGCCGAGGCCGGCGTAACCGAAGCGGTCGTCGCCGTTGGGTTTCACCGGGGTGATGTCGGTCCAGGTGCCGGTGGAGGGCTGGTATTTCCAAACCGCGCCGTCTTTGACGTCATTGGGTCCGGCGTCGTCGCCGTAAGTGAGATAGAGCCAGCCGTCGGGGCCGAATTTAACCTGGTGCGGACGCAGGCCGAGTGGCTGGCCGGTGGCGGGTTTCCACGTGGCACCGGCGTCGTCGCTGCGCCAGAGCGGGGCAGTCGGGCTGGAGACGGCCGCGAAGATCACGCGCGATGGCGAGGACGTTGCGGGGATTTTCCGGGTGGGAGTAGGGAAGACGATGGCTATGATGCCGACGTTCTTGGTGTCGTCGGGCGTGGGGAAACTTTCGACGGCGGACCAGGTGACGCCGTGGTCGGCCGAGCGCCAGAGGCCGTTTTTGCGCGAGCCCACGTAGAGAATGTTGGGCGAGGCGGGATCGACGGCGAGGCGTTCACCGTTGGAACGTCCGAGTTCGTTGCCGCCGAATTTGAAGGGCATGGGCGTGATTTGCCACGTCGCGCCTCGGTCGGAGCTGCGCAAGATTGAACCGTTGCCCGACCAGTCGTTGGTGTAGGAGCCGGCGGCCATATAAACGCGCTTCGGGTCGGTGGGATCCACGGCGATGCTTTCGATGCCGGTGAGCGTCCACTCGTCGCCGTGAACCCAGTCGGTCAGGGGAATCCAGCGGCGGGTGGCCGGATCGAGCCGATAGGCTCCGCCCACATCAGTGCGCACATAGATCAGATCTTTTTCGGCGGGGTGGGGGACGATCCCCGCAATAAAGCCACCACCGGTGATGGTGACATTTTTCCAATTGTAGGGCGTCACGGGAACGCCGGCGAACGCGGGGGCCGGGGTGAGGAGGCTGGCGAGAGCGAGCGATACAAGGGCAACGAGGCGGGGGCGCATGGTCGTGGAAAAGGGTGACTTAGGTGACAGGCGAAGGCGACTCGTCCAAAGAAAGGGTGCGAAACCGAATCGTTTTGAGGGAGAAGTTTTTGAGCTTGCGAACAGCGGGAGGTAATCCGATTTAATGTTAAATCAAATTTCGGTCCGCGCTGTCAAGTCGCGCTCCGGTGAAAACCCCGGCCCCCTCGTTTTCCTGTCATTTTCGCGATGCGTCTCAACCCGCGTTCCCTGCCGCCCCTGCTCGTCGTCGCCCTCTTGTCGGCGGCGGGTTTGAGCCTGCTGTGGCTGTTGTCACCGACGCGCTCGGCGACTGCGAGTCCGGCCGGGGTGGTGGAGATCACCTACATGGGACCGGGCGGTCCGATCTCGGGCGCGTTGGACGACGCGGTGCGTGCTTTCGAGGAGGAGAGCCGCCATGCGCATGCGTCCGATCCTTCGCGTCCGATTTATCGCGTCATCAGCGGGCAAAACGCCTCGCGCGGCATGACCGGCGACCCGACGCGCTTTCTGCTCAGTGTCGCCGGAGGCATGCCGCCGGACGTCATCTATTTCGACCGTTTTGCCGTGGCCGAATGGAGTGCCCGAGGAGCCTTTATCGATGTGAATCCGTTTATCGCTCGGGATTTGGTGGCGGGGCATGCAGACGCGATTCGTCGTGAAGATTATTATCCGGCAACGTGGAACGAGGTCGTTTTCACCCACCCGGCCACCGGGAAAGGCGGCCTCTACGGCATCCCGGACGGCTTTGAATCGCGCGCGTTGATCTACAACAAGGATTGGCTGCGCCGCGCCGGTTATGTCGATGAGAAGGGCGAGGCCCGTCCGCCTAAGACCTGGGAAGAATTGGCCGATATGTCGGCGGCGTTGACCGAGCACGACGAGAACGGTCGTATCACCCGGCTCGGTTTCGCGCCGCTGTCGGGCGCTGGAATTTTTTATCAATATGGCTGGCAAAACGGCGGCGAGATCCTGTCCGTCGATGGCCGCACGGTGACCCTCGATGAACCGCGTTTTGTCGAGGCATTGGATTGGATGGCCAAGTTCTACGAGCGGCTCGGCGGCATCAAAAACGTGCTCGCCTTCGATTCGGTCATGCAGCGCGGAGATCTCGATCCGTTTGTGACCAACCGGATGGCGATGAAGTTCGAAGGTTTCTGGGCGTTGCGGTTTGGACTTTCTCAATACGGCGATCGGGTGAACTACGGCGTCGCCCCGCCGCCCATGCCGGCCCGGGAACTCGCGGCCGGTCGTTCGCCGGAGAGCTGGGTCGGCGGGTGGTGCTACGCCATCCCCGCGACCGCGCATCACCCGAAGGCGGCGTGGGAACTCATCCGTTTTCTCGCCTCGCCCCGCGCCCGTCGGATCATGGCTGAGAGCCAGCGCCTGGCCGCCGAGAGCCAGGGTCGGCTCTTCATCCCGTCGCAGTCGGCCCACCGTCCGGTCAACGAGGAGAACATGACGCGTTACGTGGATGCGAATCCCGCCATCCCGGAGAATCTCCGCGTCGGGGTGCATGCCTTTAACGACATTGTCGTCAATTCCCGCTTCCGTCCCGCCTCGCCGGTCGGTCAGGTCATGTTCAACGAAGCCACGACCGCCGGCGAGGCGGCGTGTTACGGCGTCCTCTCGGCGCAGGCGGCGCTGGATCGCGCCACGGCCAACTCCCAACGCGCACTGGACCGCGCCCTCGCCCCGGCCCGCGGCGCTCCCGTTAACTGGTCGCACCTCGTCTGGGTCTATGGGCTGTTGGTGATCGTCGGCGCCACGGTGCTCTACAAGTGGGATACTTCCGCAGGCATCCGTTCCACCATGGGGCGCGCCCTCGCCACCGTCCGGCTCGGCCGGTCCGACGACAAGGGCGGCGTGCTCGAAGGCGCGGGCGGCGGCATGTTTCGCCGTCAATGGCTCGGCGGGTTTCTCTGCGCCTCGCCCTGGATCATCGGCTTCTTGATCTTCACCGGCGGCCCGATCCTGTTCTCGATCGTGGTGAGCTTCGCCGACTACGACATCCTGCGGCCCGCCACCTGGACCGGTCTGGCGAACTACTCGCGCATGTTCACCGGCGACGACCTGTTCCTCGTCGCGGTGCAAAACACCCTCTACATGATGATCGGCATCCCGCTGGGACTCGCCGCCAGCCTGGGCATCGCCCTGTTGCTGAATGTCGAGATCCGCGGAGTCGCGCTGTGGCGGACCTGTTTTTACCTGCCGTCGATCGTCCCGGCGGTCGCCTCCAGCATCCTCTGGATCTGGATCTTCAATCCCCAGGCGGGACTGCTGAACGATGTGCTCGCGGCGTTTGGCATCCACGGCCCCAATTGGCTGCAGGATGCAGACACATCCAAATCCGCCCTCATCCTCATGGGCCTGTGGGGCGCGGGCGGAGGCATGATTATCTGGATCGCGGGACTCAAGGGCATCCCGGAAAGTTATTATGAGGCGGCCCGTATCGATGGAGCCACGACTTGGAATCAGTTTGTTAACATCACGCTGCCCATGCTGTCGCCCTACATCTTTTTCAATACGATCATGGGCGTGATCGGCACGCTGCAGGTGTTTTCCCAGGCCTTCATCATGACCCAGGGCGGCCCGGTAAACTCCACGCTTTTCTACGCCTACCATCTGTTCAACCACGCTTTCCGCTACCTCAACATGGGCTACGCCTCGGCTTTGGCCTGGGTGCTCGTGCTGGTGGTCCTGGTCCTCACCGTCATCCAGATGAAGCTCTCCAAACGGTGGGTTCACTACGAAGGAGACTGATCCCATGCCGGCTTCTCCTCAAATTGCGGCCCGATTCCGGGCCTTCTGGCTCTACTCCCTGTTGATCATCGGCTCGGCCGTCTTCATGTGGCCGTTTCTCTGGATGGGCACCGCTTCGGTGAAGGTGGAGCGTGAACTCTTCTCCGAGGACGCGGGCCTGATTCCACAAAGTCCGGCAATCCCGTCGGTCTCGCCGTTCCTCGAACGCCGCACGCATGCCGGCTTCAAGCATCCGCAGCTGGCCGAACAACAGCCACGCCTCGAAGCCACCTTGCGGGACCGTGGCCTTGTCTGGCCCGAGGGAATTGACGCAGACGCCGCCCGAGCCGAACTGGCACGGGGCCTTTTCCACCGCCTCGCACGCCTGGCGCCGGAGTCCTGGTGGGCGCTCCCGCCCGATGATCTCGCCGCCAAACTCAACGGCCTGCTCACGCCGGCGATGATCGAGACCGAGCGCGCGGGAATCTTGCGCGGCGTGGTCTTGGGCAAATTGATTCTGCTCAGCTACGACCTGCAGGAGAATGTCGCCATCGCGCCCGACGCCGTCGCCAGCGCCTGGACGCTCGGCGGTGATGCGAATGCGCATTTCGGGACCGATCCGGCCGCCAAAACCCAGGGGAGCCTGCTCGCCTATGATTTTTCCAAGGGCGATCACGCGACCCTCACGACGACCATGCAGGCGGGTTTCCCATTGGACCGCCTGCACCGCATCCAGCTTTTCGTGCGACCCGACGACAGCTGGCACGCGCTCGAGTGCACCGTTGAAATGAACGGTCACCGCTACCGTGCCGAACGCGCCTCCACGCTCTACGACACCGGCTGGCTGTCGCTTTCCTGGCAGTTGCCCGGTCCCGACGACCTCACCAATCAGCAAAAAACCTGGACGCTTCTGCGTGAAGTCGATCCCTCCGCAACGGAATCCCTCGGAGCCGCGCCGGAGTCCGCGCCCGGACGGATCAAGCTTACCCTCGAACTCCGTCGTCGTGGCTTCATCGGCGCGTGGTGGGCCAAGATCACCCGCAACTATCACACGGTTCTCGAATACATTCCCTTTGGGCGCTACGTCGCGACCAGCCTCTTCCTCGTCATCCTCCAAGTCGTGGGCACGATCTTCAGCTGCTCGCTCGTGGCCTACAGCTTCTCCCGCCTCCGCTGGCCCGGACGTGGTGCGTGTTTTATGATCATGCTCGGCACTATGATGCTGCCGGGGCAGGTCACGATGATTCCCTATTTCCTGATCATCCGGGATCTGGGTTGGTATAACACCCTGTACCCGCTTTGGGTACCGAGCCTGTTCGCCAACGCGTTTTTCGTTTTCCTCCTGTGTCAGTTCATGCGCGGCATCCCGCGCGACCTGGAAGACGCGGCGCGCATCGACGGCTGCGGCGTGCTCCGCATCTATTGGCACGTCATGATGCCGCTGCTACGCCCGAGCCTCGCGGCCATCGGCATCTTTACGTTCATGGGGGTCTGGAATGACTTCATGGGACCGTTGATTTATCTCCAGGACCAGCGGCTCTACCCGCTCTCGCTCGGTCTTTACGCGCTCAACGTGCAGAATGTGCAGGGGAGTAATAGCATGGGGATGATGATGGCAGGTTCTCTCCTGATGACCCTTCCGGTGGTCGCCATCTTCTTCTTTGCGCAACGCTACTTCATCAAAGGCATCACCATGACTGGCATGAAGGGCTGACCCATTTCCCGATGACATCCCCGTCCACAGGAAAAAACGTCCGTTTCTGCTGCGACCGTGTATATCACGGTGGCGACTATAATCCGGATCAATGGCCCGAGTCCGTCTGGCAGGAAGACGTCGCCCTGATGCGTCAGGCCAGCGTCAACATCGCCACGCTGCCCGTATTCGGCTGGCAGGCGCTCAACCCCGCCGAGGGCGTCTTCGCCTTCGAGTGGCTGGACCGCGTGATCGAGAAACTCGACTCCGCCGGCATCGATCTCTGCCTCGCGACCGCCACCGCGTCGCAGCCGGCCTGGCTCGACCAAAAATATCCCGACGCGCTCGCGTGGGACGAACACGGCCGCGAGCGCCCGCATGGCAACCGCCACACCTTCTGCCCCAACTCGCCGAATCTCCGCCGCCTCGGCGCCGATCTCGTGCGCGCGCTGGCCGTGCGTTATGGCAAACACCCGCGTTTAAAACTCTGGCACATCAACAACGAATACGGCGGCAGCTGGCCGAGCTACTGTTATTGCCCGCGCTGCGCCGAGGCGTTTCGCGGTTGGCTGCAAGAGCGTCATGGTTCGCTCGACGCGCTCAACGCCCACTGGAACACCGCATTTTGGGGGCACACGTATCAAGACTGGTCGCAAGTCGAGCCGCCCTACGCCACGGGCGAAGGTGCGGTTAATTGCCTGCGCATCGACTGGCGGCGTTTCCATACCGACAGCATTCTTGCCTGCTTCCGCAACGAAGCCGCGGTGTTGCGCGAGATCACGCCGGAGGTGCCCCTTACGACCAATTTGATGGGGCCGTTTTTCTCGCTCAACTACCGCGCGTGGGCGGAGGACCTCGATGTGGTCGCTTGGGACAGTTATCCGATGTGGGACGACCCCGCCGCGACCACTGCGTTCAAGCACGCGCTCATGCGCGGCCTGCGCGGAGGCGAGCCCTTCCTCCTGCTCGAACAAAGCCCGTCGCATCAAAACTGGGCGCCCTCGTGCCGTCTCAAACGTCCGGGCGAACTGCGTCAGCTTTCCTATCAGGCCATGGCGCAGGGCTCCGACTCGGTGATGTATTTCCAGTGGCGCCAGTCACGCGGCTGCATCGAAAAATATCACGGTGCCATCCTTGAACACCATGGGCGTTCCGACGCGCGGGTGTTTCGCGAGGTGTCGGCACTGGGTGGCGAACTCGCCGCATTGGGCAACGCCACGCTAGGCGGACGCGTGCCGGCCCGTGTCGCCGTGGTGTTTGACTGGGAATCCTGGTGGGCGCTCGCGGCGTCGAGCGGTCCGCGCCGCGACCTCGATTATCTCACGGAGGTTTTGCCCTATTATTCCGCGCTGCATGCCGCCGGCATCCAGACCGAGGTCGTGGGCCTCGACGACGACCTCGACCGCTTTGACGTCATTGTCACCCCGTGGACCACGATGATGACGGCCGCGCAAGCCAAGCGCATCACGGCGCGCGTGCGCAGCGGCGCGACCCTCGTCGCGACCCACTTTACCGCCCGCGTCGATGCCCATGATCTCATGCACGAAGGCGGCGCGCCCGGGCCGCTGCGCAAGGTGCTCGGCCTCACGGTCGAGGAGTTCGACTCGCTGCCTGCGGGCGAGACCAACGGCGTGCGTTACGAAGCCGCGGTGGGGCCGTTGGTCACCGCCGACACCGAGGCTTCGGTGTCGTTTCTATGCGAGCGACTGTGGCTCCACACCGCCGTACCAATGGCGCGTTATACGAGCGATTTCTACGCTGGCGAACCGGCCATCACGCTTAACCATTTCGGTCTGGGTCGCGCCTACTATCTCGCCGCCAAGCTGGAGCCGGTCGCGCTGGGCATCTTACTCCGCAGCGTCTGTGCTGAACACGGGGTGACCTCTCCGCTTGCGAAGGGCGTCTCGCCGCCCGACGGGGTCGAGGTCACGGTGCGCGCGGCGACCGGCCGCGAGCTCGTGGTGTATGTCATCAACCATGCTTCCGCAGATCGCACCGTTGTCCTGCCGTTGGGCGCGCATCGCGATCTGCTCACCGGCGACCTTCATCGCGGCCAGGCGACCCTGGCACCCCGCGGTATCCTTCTCCTTCAACCTATACTCAAATCCACATGAAATTCACCGATGGCCAATGGATGCTGCAACCCGGCGTTGCCGCTCACTATCCCGCCGAAGCAAACGACATCACCCGGGAGGGTGAACGCCTCGTCATCAGCGCGCCCGTGCGCCCCATCCGCCACCGTGGCGACACCCTTCAGGGGCCGCTGCTCACGGTGACGCTGAGCTCTCCGCTCGAAGGCGTCATCCGGGTCCGCATCGAGCACTACTCGGGCGCGGCCACGGTCGGGCCGGTCATCCCGCTGCAAGTCTCGGGTGACGCGCCTGTGCGTGTTGAACACACCGATACCGATACGCTCCTTCATTCCGGTCCGCTGGCGGCGAGGGTGAAAAAAGCCGGTGGCTGGGAGATCGCCTTCGAGCACGCCGGGCGCGTGCTCACGAAGAGTGGCTGGCGCGGCCAGGGCTACATCCAGCGCGACAGCGAGACCTTCGTCCACGAGCAGCTTTCTCTCGGCGTGGGCGAGTGCGTTTACGGACTCGGCGAGCGTTTTACCGCGTTTGTGAAAAACGGCCAGATCGTGGAGAACATCAACAAGGACGGCGGCACCGCCTGCGAGCAGGCCTACAAGAGCGTGCCGTTCTACCTGACGAACCGCGGCTACGGCGTGCTGGTCAACGAGACCGGCCCCGTTTCCTTCGAGGTCGCCTCGGAGAAGGTGGCCCGCGTGCAATTCAGCATTCCAGGCGAGAGTCTGGAGTATTTCATCATCGCCGGTCCGACGCCGAAGGACGTGCTGGCACGCCTCACCGCGCTCACGGGCAGGCCCGCGCTGCCGCCCGCGTGGTCGTTTGGCCTGTGGCTGTCCACGTCGTTTACCACCAACTACGACGAGGCCACCTGCACGGAGTTCATCGAGGGCATGCGCACGCGCGACCTGCCGCTGCATGTGTTCCACTTCGACTGCTTCTGGATGCGCGAGTTCAATTGGTGCGACTTCGAGTGGGACGCGCGGGTGTTCCCCGATCCGGTCGGCATGTTGAAACGCCTGCATGATCGCGGCCTGAAGGTTTGCGTATGGATCAACTCCTACATCGCCCAACGCTCGCGGCTTTTCGCCGAGGGTGCGGCCAAGGGTTACTTCATCAAGCGCACCGACGGGCGTCCCTGGCAGACCGATCTCTGGCAACCGGGCATGGCCATCGTCGATTTTACCAACCCCGCCGCGAGCGCCTGGTATGCGGATCACCTCCGCCGCCTGCTCGACATGGGCGTGGACGCGCTCAAGACGGATTTCGGCGAGCGCATCCCGACCGAAGGCGTGGTTTACCACGACGGCTCCGACCCGGTGAAGATGCACAACCTCTACCCGATTCTCTACAACGAGTGCGTGTTCAACGTGCTGGTCGCGAAGCGCGGGGAGGGGGAGGCGGTGCTCTTCGCCCGCGCCTCCTACGCCTCCGGCCAGCGCCTGCCCGTGCACTGGGGTGGCGACTGTTGGTCCACCTTCGAGTCGATGGCCGAAAGCCTGCGCGGCGGGCTTTCGCTCAGCCTGTGCGGCTTTGGCTTTTGGAGCCACGACATCGGTGGATTCGAGGGCACCGCGCCCGCTTCGATCTACAAACGCTGGGCGGCGTTCGGTCTGCTGTCCTCGCACAGCCGTCTGCACGGCAGCGGAAGTTATCGCATTCCGTGGGCCTATGACGAGGAGGCGTGCGACGTGTTGCGCTTCTTCACGAAACTCAAGTGCCGCCTTATGCCTTATCTGTGGGCGGCGGCAGTGCAGGCGCATCGTGAAGGCATCCCGACGATGCGCGCGATGATGCTGGAGTTTCCAGGCGATCCGGCCTGCGACACGCTCGACCGCCAGTATCTGATCGGCGGCTCCGTGCTGGTGGCGCCCGTTTTCACCGAGGACGGCACGGTGGATTTCTATCTTCCCCCAGGACGCTGGACGCACCTGCTCAACGGCGAGGTGCGCGACGGCGGCCGCTGGTATCGTGAAAAACACGACTACCTCTCGCTGCCGCTCTATGTGCGCCCCGGCACGTTGCTCGCGCTGGGCGCGGACGACACCAAGCCTGACTACGATCAAACCCGCGGCGCGACCTTCCGCTTGTATGAACTCGCCGACGGCGCGAGTGCGTCCGCCCGGGTCTACGATTTGAAGGGTAAACTCGCCGCGACCCTTACGGCACACCGGACCGGTGCTGAAGTCACCTTCACGGTGGACGGCACTCTGACGGATGCGACCGTGGCTCTCGCCGGAGGAGAGTCGGTTAAATTGTCTGGAGGTAAATCGAGCTGCGTTTTGCGTTCCTGATTTAACGTTAATCCAAGCGCTTGCGCGCCGGTGATTCCGGCGCGATACGTTTCCGCCGTGCCCGAACTCCCCAAAAAGAAGAAAAAACACACCCGAGCCGCCACCTTGGCCGATGTCGGCCGGGCGGCCGGCGTCTCGCCGATGGCCGCTTCGGCGGTGCTCAACGGGGCGCGCACGTCTTCGCGCATTTCTCCGGAGACGCGCGGGCGCATCCTGGCGGCCGCCGCCAAACTTCATTACCGGCCCAACGCCGCCGCCCGTGCGCTTATTCGTCGGAGCATGAGCACGCTCGGGGTCGCGGCGGTGGTGGATCGGGGGGAGCTTAACCACTATTTTTTGGAGGTCTTCAACGGCGTGCTTGAGACCGCCGCGCGCCACGGGCAGAACACCACCGTTTTCACCTTGCATGACTGGAAGCGCGATGCCCAACGCATTGCCAGCTTCTGCGACGGACGCATCGACGGGCTTTTGCTCGTCGCGCCGGTGTTCGGGCCGGAGTCGGCCGCGTTGCTGCCTGCCCACACGCCGCTTGTCGCTATCCACGCCAACATTGTGCTGCCGGGCGTCATCAACCTGGAATCCGACGAAGAGGCGGGCTCGTTTTCTCTCGTGCGCCGGCTGATCGAAATCGGCCACCGCCGCATTTTGCATCTGGCTGGTCCTGACGCGATGCTTGGCTCAGTCCGCCGTGTCGCGGGTTATCGGCGGGCGTTGGAAGAGTCGGGCATCTCGTATGATCCGAGGTTGGTGAAAACGGCCGGTTTCGCCACCGGCCAAGGCCGGGAGGCCATGCGTGCGTGGCTCGATGAACATGCGGGCGAACGGTTGCCCACGGCGGTGTTTTGCGCCAACGACGGTGTCGCCTTCGGGTGCATGGAGACGCTGTCGGCCGCAGGGCTGCGCGTGCCCGACGACATCTCGGTGGCCGGCTTCGATGACACGCTGGCGGCGCGTGCCAGCGTGCCGCAGCTCTCGACCGTGCGCCAGCCTCTGCGACAGATGGGCGGTCGCGCAGTCGAGCTGCTCCTCGATCTCGCCCGCACCAATGAACTGGGCGAACCGGCGGCCACCGCTTCGCCCGTGGTGTTTCCCACCGAGCCGGTGTTGCGCGCTTCGGTGGCCGCTCCTTCACGGCCGTAGGTCGGCTTCGTGCGGAAGCCGTTCGGCGGTCCGGAGGTGCGGATCAGTTGAGGCGTCGAGTCGTGTTGCCGTCGCGCCAGACGCCTTCGACATGAAGCGTGCGCGGGGCCGAAACCGGTCCGCGCTCGTTGCGTTGGAGTCGCCCGATCAGCATGTCCACCGCAGCCTCGCCGATATCATGCATGCGTTCGTCGATGCCGGACATATCGGCGGGCGCGCAGCCGAGTTCCAACGCGGCGACGCCGAGTTCTTCGGGCACGGCGGCCACTTCACGGACGATGCGCAACATGTAGTCCGCGCTGGCTAGAAGCACGGCATCCGGCCGTTCCTTCCGCAGCCAAGTGCGCACGTTGTCGGCGGTGGTCTCTTCGCCGGGGAGTATAAGGGGGGCGACCCGTCGTTCCGGGGGGAGCAGATCGAGCTTCACCAGATTCGCCGCATGGTATTGGTGGTCGCAGCGGATGCTTAGGCCGGGGTTGTTGAGAAAACCGATGCGCCGGTAGCCTCGGGCCTCCAGTTCCGCCCATGCACGGTTAAAGTTGTGAAAATGATCGATGCAGGTGCGGGAAAGCCCCGGTGTCTTGACCGACAAGTCGGCGGTGACCGCGGCGAAATTCTCCCATCGGGTGAACCGGCTTGGAGTGGTGCCGAATTTAGGCGCGAGAATCAGGCCGGGAATACCGCGGGTGACGAGAATTTGGTTTAACCGCTCAGGAGACATGCCATTGGGGCCGACACGGAACTCCTCGACCAGGTAACCGCGTCGCTTGGCCTGCGCCTCGATCCCCGCCCACATCGTCTGAAAAATCGGGAAGTCGCGCCAGTTCCAGTCGGCTTCGGGTTCGTTGATAACCGCGAGCACGGTATCGCGCCGTGTGGCGGTTTCCTCGTGGAGGCGCGACATAAGAAGCGCGATCAACGGGTTGGGCTGGTAACCCAGTTCGCTCGCGGCCTTGAGCACCCGATCTCGGGTGGCGGTCGCGATTTCCGGGTGGTTGCGCAAGGCCATTGAGACCGTGGATCGCCCGAGCCCCACCTTGCGGGCAATATCGGCCATGGATATAGGGCGGGCTGACGTTTCGGACATAGGATAGCGCGTTCAGTGAGGGGGAGGGAATCGAGGCGAAAGCGCCTGAACAGTGTCAGATGCAACGGGGTCGTCAATAGGTAGAGCGTAACTGAGGCTCCGAAACCCGCAGGGACGTGGCGCGTTGCGTCTGACATCCCAAGTTTTCCCTAAAATGACTATCTCCTGACGGGCTCGCCCCGAAGACGCTCACCGTGCAAACCCCAGCCGCTATGATGCATCAAAGCCATCGTGCGCACGCCGCAATTTCCCGGGGCGTCGACGGCTGCCCCCGCACTCATTGCGCGCGCAACATCCGCGACGAGGGCGAAAGGTCCGCCTTTGGCCTGCCCAGCGTCACGGGCGTGCTGGTGGTGGATCTTCCAGCGCAGTCCGCCTTGGCCAAGGCCGGGCTGCGGAAAAACGACGTCATCCTTTCCCTCAACGGTGGCAAAACGCCGGATACGAAATCACTGATGATCGCGTCGAACGTCCGCGCGCCCTTTGACATTAGAATCACCCGAAACGAAGGGGGATACATCATTCGACTCACCCCTTAGCAGCTTCGAATTCCATCCTTACACACTCCTTACAAGTTCTCCATCCACACTTCATGATACCCATCAAGTTAGCGTTTTCACTGCTCGGAGCTTCGCTCGCAACCGCTATGGTGCAAGCCGATGTGCTGAAACTCCCGCCCATTGCTGACGGTCCCTTCAAACCGAATTGGGATTCTCTGGAGACTTACCAGACGGCGCCGGAATGGTATCGCGATGCGAAGTTCGGCATCTGGGCGCACTGGGGACCGCAATGCGAGCCCGAGCATGGCGACTGGTATGCGCGTAGCATGTATGAGGAAGGGAGTTGGAATTACAAAACGCACATCACGGAATACGGACACCCTTCCAAGGAGGGATTCAAGGACGTGATCCACACTTGGAAGGCGGAGCGTTTCGATCCCGACACCCTGCTGAAACTCTACAAGGAAAACGGCGCAAAGATCTTCATGGCTCTGGCCAATCACCACGACAATTTCGACCTCTACAACTCGAAGTATCAGCCGTGGAACTCCGTCGCGCTCGGTCCCAAGAAAGATTTGATTGGCGGCTGGGCGAAGGCGGCGAAGGCGAACGGTCTGCGCTTCGGCGTAAGCGTTCACGCTTCCCACGCCTGGATGTGGTATGAGCCGGCCCAAGGTGCCGACAAATCCGGTCCCCTCGCGGGCGTCCCTTATGATGGCAAACTCACGAAGGCCGACGGCAAGGGTCAGTGGTGGGACGGTCTCGATCCCCAGGATCTCTACGCGCAAAATCACGCGCCCATGGGGTATCATTGGGAATGGGAAGCCACCAAAGGCAGCAGCGTGCCCGATGCGGCCTACATGGAGAAATTCTTCAAGCGCACGCAGCAGCTGTGGGACGACTATAAACCGGACCAGATCTATTTCGACGACACCGTGCTGCCGCTCCACGGAGTTACCGACGAAGTCGGCCTCAAACTCGCCGCGCATTTCTATAACACGCGTCTCGACAAGAACGGCCGCACCCAGGCGGTGATGAACGGCAAGTGGCTTTCCGATAAACAACGTCGCGCCCTGGTTTATGACATCGAACGCGGCAAGGCGCACGACATCCTGCCGCAACCGTGGCAGACCGATACCTGCATCGGCTCGTGGCACTACGACCGGGGAATTTATAACGGGAAGGCCTACAAACCCGCATCATCCGTGGTGCGGATGCTGGCCGACATCGTGAGCAAGAACGGCAATCTCATGCTGAGCGTGCCGCTGCGCCGGGATGGCCAGCCGGATGAATTGGAAATCGAAATCGTCAAGGAAATCGGCGCGTGGTTGAAAGTGAACGGCGAGGCGATCTACGCGACCCGTCCGTGGAAAATTTATGGCGAAGGACCCTCCACGCAGGTGGCCGAGAAAGGCCAGTTTGACGGACAAAAAGACGTCTCCGACAAGCCCTTCACCTCCGAGGACATCCGGTTCACGCAGTCGAAGGACGGCAAGACGCTTTACGCCATCGCGCTGGAGCTTCCCAAGGACGGCCAATTCACGGTCAAATCCCTGGCATCCGATTCGCCGCAGTGGCCGGGCAAAATCGGCAGCGTCGAGCTCGCCGGCGGTGGTAAATTGAAATTCACGCGCGACGTCGACGGCCTGCACGTTTCTCTGCCGGAGAAATTCAACGGCAAGATCGCCTTCGCCCTGAAGGTTCAATCCTGATTCCGACCGCCCGATTTAGCTGCCAACCACGATGAATCTTACGACACGACACCTTGCCCCCGGACTTGCCGCGTTGATTGCGACCGCCGTCTTGTCGGCGGCCGACACCCCTGAGGTGATCCGGACCGTCTCCGCCGACCTGCAGCAAGTCAACGGCCCGCTCAACACGATGTTCAAGCGCTGCGTGGGCGCGGGTCGGGCCAACGAAGGACTGCGCGCCGACTGGCAGCGCCAGCTCACCGTGGTGCGGCGCGAGTGCGGCTTCGAATACATCCGCTTCCACGGTTTATTCTGCGACGACATGGGCGTTTACCGGGAGGTCGGTGGCAAACCCGAATACAACTGGCACTACATCGACGAGCTCTTCGATTTTCTCCATGGGATCGGCATGAAGCCGTTTGTGGAACTCGGCTTTATGCCTACGGGATTGGCCAGCGGTTCCCAGACCATCTTCTGGTGGAAGGGTAACATCACGCCCCCGAAAGATTATGCGAAATGGGAGGCGTTCATCGCCGCCTTCGTGCGGCATTGCACCGAGCGCTATGGGGCCGACGAGGTGCGCTCGTGGTATTTTGAAGTTTGGAACGAGCCAAATCTCGACGGTTTTTGGATGGGCAATCCCCAGAAGAAACCCTGGGCAGAGTGGGCGCCCGGCGGTCGTGCCGAATATTTCAAACTCTACGCGAGCACGGCGCGCGCCGTGAAATCTATCGACCCGGCTTATCGGGTCGGCGGCCCCGCCACGGCAGGTTGCGGATGGGTGCCGGAGTTCATCGAATTCTGCAACACGAGCCACGTTCCCGTGGATTTCGTCTCCACGCATACCTATGGAGTGGATGTTGGATATCTGGACGAAACCGGCACCGCCGGCACGGCGCTTTCCCTTAATCCTAATTCGATCTTCGGCGAGGTCCGGGAGATGCGCCAAATCATTGCCAAATCGCCAAGCCCCAAGCTGGAACTTCACTTCACCGAATGGAGCAGCTCCTACACGCCCTCCGATCCGTTTCACGACAGTTATCACAGCGCGGCCTACATCTTGGACAAACTCAAGAACTGCGGTGACGCCGCGCAATCGATGTCTTATTGGACGTTCACCGATATCTTTGAGGAGGGTGGTCCGCGCTGGCAGGCATTTCACGGCGGTTTCGGTCTGATAAACTATCAGGATATCAAAAAGTCCGCGTATCGTGCCTATCAGTTTCTGAACCGGCTCGGCGCGACGGAACTGAAGAGCAGCGATTCGTCGTCGTGGATCTGCACCGACTCTTCCGGTGGAGTGCAGGCGTTGATCTGGGATTTCACCAACACGTTTCCGGGCAAGGACACGATCAACCAGATCTTCTACAGGCGCGACTTACCCGCGAAGCCAAAAGGCGTGATCGCGCTTAACCTGTCGCACTTGCCCGCCGGCAAATACGCCATGGAAACCTATAAGGTGGGTTATCGCGTCAACGACCCCTACGCAACCTACCGGGATCTCGGCGCGCCCGCGCAACTCACCAAGGATCAGGTCTCCAAGATCAAAGCCGAAAACAACGGCGCCCCTGTGGATGTCCGCACCGTGGAGATCGGACCCGATGGGAAGTTTACGCATCAATTCGATCTCCGTGAAAACGACGCCGTGCTGATCACCTTCACTCCGCAAAAATTACGGTGAGAATTCCCCTATTCCTTTTAGCTGGAGTGTCGGCCATGCTCCTGTCGGTCTCGCCTCTTTCCAGTCATGCGGCCGAGGCGCCGCTGGATGCGTGGGATGCGGTCGGTCTGATGACTCCCGGCATCAACATCGGGAACACCTTCGACAGCACTGGCGCGTGGGAAACCGGCTGGGGCCAGCCGCCCGTCACGAAGGAGTTCATCCAGAGCCTTGCGCGCATAGGCTTCAAGTCGGTGCGCCTGCCCGTGGCGTGGGATACTTATTCCGACAAAGGCCGCATCACGGAAAAGCAGTTCAAGCGGATCGACGAAGTCGTTAACTGGATTCTGGAAACCGGCATGTTTTGCGTCGTCAACATTCACTGGGACGGCGGCTGGATCGATTCGGATAATAAAGAAAAATTCCCGGACACCTTCCATACCTTCAGCAAGGAAGCCGAAAAAAAGTTCCGCTCCTACTGGGACCAGATTGCCCGCCATTACGCAGGCAAGAGCGAGAAACTCCTCTTCGAGGGCCTCAACGAGCAAACCGAATTTGAAAACGAGGGCTCGATGGAAAAGGCCTACACCACGCTGACCCGCGTGAACCAACTCTTCATCGACACGGTGCGCGGGACCGGTGGCATCAACGCACGCCGCCTCCTGATCGTCACCGGGTATTCCACCGACTTCGGTAAAACCAGCCAAAAGGAATACGAGCTGCCGAAGGATTCCATCTCCGGGAGGCTCTTTGTTTCGGTCCACTACTACACGCCCTGGTCGTTCGTCGGCCTGAGCGAGGATCAAAGCTGGGGAAAGATGCAGTCCACTTGGGGAGGTGAAGAGGATATGAAGCAGTTGAACGACCTCTTCGACGGGATGGAGGCGTTCAGCAAGCGCACCAACACCCCGGTCTACCTCGGAGAGTTCTCAATGTGTGCCCAAAAAGAGAGGGCTTTGAGTCTCCTGTGGACCACCTCCGTGTTCCATGCCGCGCTGAAAAGAAAAATGGTGCCCGTGTTATGGGATATTGGCGGCATGGTCTCTCGCAAATCACCCTATGGGCCGAGTGATGACTTGTCCGAGATCAAGCTGAGGCTCCGGAACATGAACACTCTTCAGCCCGGTCGGTAACCGTTGTCTGGTGTGAAGAGCCCCTGATGGTTCGCGCCTGACGCCTCGACCGCACGGTTTCCGACATAAGATTTCCAGCGATTTTCAAATGAACTTTTCCCGTATTGCGCCGCTTGGGCTGTTTCCCATTGTCGCCGCTTTGAACATTGGAGTGGTGCAGGCGGCTCCCGAAAACCGTGATCGTTCCTTCGACTCCGGCTGGCGTTTCCTGCGTGCGGACGCCCCTGGTGCGGAAGCGTCCGGTTTTGACGACTCGACTTGGCGGGCGCTCGATCTCCCGCACGACTGGAGCATCGAGGATTTACCTACACTGGAAAAGTCATCGGTTCCCGAGTTGCCCGCCGTGGCGGGGCAATGGCGTTTTCAAAAAGGCGACGACCCGGCATGGAAAGCGCGCGAGTGGGATGACCGCCAGTGGCAGAGCGTCGCGTTGCCGGACAATTGGGAGCATCACTCGAACTACACTGAGGACAATGTATATGGCTGGTTCCGCCGTCGCATCGGAATCCCCGCCGATTGTCGGGGCAAGGACTTCGACCTCCTGCTTGGCTGCATCGACGACGTGGATGAGACGTTTTTGAACGGCGAACGCATCGGCGCCACCGGGACGTTTCCGCCAGACTTCCGCACGGCCTGGAGTGTGCAGCGGCGTTATCGCGTGCCCGCTTCGCTCGTGCGCGGCGACGGCTCGGATGTGCTTGCGGTGCGTGTGTTCGATGAGACTGGCAATGGAGGTATCTGTCAGGCCGCGATCAAGACGATCCGCGTCGGCCCCTTCGATACGGGCCTAAGCGAAGGCGGCGGCTACACCGGCCACGTCGTTGGCGGCACTGGGTGGTATCGAAAGCATTTCACGCTGACTCCGGCGGAGCAGGGCAAGCGCGTGGCCGTGCGTTTCGATGGCGTTTACATGAACTCTGATGTCTGGATCAACGGCCGGCATCTCGGCAACCACCCTTACGGCTACACGAGTTTTGAATGGGATCTGACGGCTCATCTCAAACCGGCCGGACAGGAAAACGTGATTGCCGTGCGCGTTCGCAACGAGGGGAAAAACAGCCGCTGGTATTCCGGCTCGGGCATCTATCGGCACACGTGGCTGACCGTCACCGATGCGGTTCACCTGCCGACCTGGGGCATGTCTGTAACCACGCCGGAGGTTTCAAAAGAGAAGGCCGTGGTGAAAATCTCCAGTGAGGTTCACAACGGCACCGACGCCGTGGTCGATGTGGTCGTTCACGCGCGTGTACTGAATCCGGATGGCGAACCGGTCCAGACGACCCCGGTAAAACTGCGCCTGGCCGGTAATGAAACCCGCACCGTGGAGCACGTGATTGACGTGCGTTCTCCGAAACTATGGTCGTTGGAATCGCCGGAATTGTATGTCGCGGAAGTCGGTATCGTGGCCGCCGGCAAAACCATCGACCGGACTTCGACGCGTTTCGGCATCCGCAAGATCGAGGTGGATGCGGTGAACGGCTTCCGGCTCAACGGCCAGATGATTAAGCTCAAGGGCGGCTGCATGCACCACGACAATGGCCCGCTAGGCTCGGTGGCGATCGACCGCGCCGAGGACCGTCGTGTCGAACTGATGAAGGCGAACGGTTTCAACGCGATCCGCACCGCGCATAATCCGCCGTCGCCCGCGTTTCTCGACGCGTGCGACCGCCTGGGCGTGCTCGTGGTGGACGAGTCCTTCGACTGCTGGCAGGTCGGCAAAAACGGGCAGGACTACAGCGTCTCTTTCAAGGACTGGGCCGGGCCCGACATCGCCTCCCTGGTGAGACGCGACCGCAACCACCCCTCGGTTGTTATCTGGTCTATCGGCAACGAGATTCCAGAGCAGTTTCGCGCCGAGGAGACAGCGAAGATGCTGCGCGAGGCGGTGCTTGCGCATGACAACACCCGTCCGATCACCCAGGCGATATGTTCGGACTGGGGCGATGTGATGCGGAATTGGGACCAGCTTTCCGACATCGCTTTCCGCCACCTCGACGTCGGCGGATACAATTACCTGCCGGAAAAATATGAATCCGACCACGCCCGGAATCCGCAGCGTGTGATGATGGGGACGGAATCCTATCCACAGTCCTTCTACGATTACTGGGAGCTGGTGGAGAAGCATCCTTATGTCATCGGCGACTTCGTGTGGACGTCGATGGACTACTTCGGCGAATCCGGCATCGGCCACAGCGTGCCGGGCACGGAGAAGGAAAGTTTCCTCATGCCGTGGCCGTGGTATAACGCCTGGTGCGGCGACATCGACGTGTGCGGTTTCAAAAAACCACAGTCCTACTACCGCGATGTCGTCTGGCGTCGCAGCCAGATTGAGATGATGGTTCACACGCCCATGCCGGACGGCGTTTGGGAGCGCGTCAGCGGCTGGGGCTGGCCGGACGAAACCCGCAGCTGGAACTGGCCGGGTAGGGAAGGGAAACCGTTGCAGGTCGCGGTCTATTCACGGTGCGACACGGTGCGCCTCGAACTGAATGGCAAGGTGATCGGCGAGAAACCGGTCTCCGCAGCGACCAAACTCACGGCCCGGTTCGACGTGCCGTATCAACCGGGCGAGTTGCGCGCCATTGGGCTGATCAACGGTAAGCCGGTCGCCAACACCACGCTCAAAACCGCAGGCCTGGCGAAACAAGTGAGACTGACTGCCGACCGTTCCGCCATTCGCGCCGATCGCAACGACTTGTCCTACGTTACGGTCGAGATTGTTGACGCGCAGGGGGTGGTTGTTCCAAACGCTGCGGTGCCGGTTCGTTTCACCGTGGCGGGCGCGGGTGAACTGGCCGCCACCGGCAGCGCCGCGCCGAACGATGCGGCCAGTTTCCAAGTGCCGCTGCGCATGACCTATCAAGGCCGTTGTATCGCGATTCTCCGGCCCCAAGGTGCCGGCCAAATCACCCTCAAAGCCGAAGCCGACGGCCTAAAAACGGCCATGATCGTGATCCGAACCCAATGAAACGGCACATGCTCGCCGACCGCTCGGCAACAAGGCCGGTGCCTCTCGCGCATACCTGCGCATACCTGAATTCGCGTTGATCTGAACCATGACAGACCGGCCGCTCTTAACGTGCGACTCTCCTCGATGATAGCCTAATTCATGGGGCATATCCTTGGTTTTACACCGGCGAGGGAGCCGGACGGCATGGCGCGCGAGCGTTTGTTGATGGATTGCGATTGGCGGTTTGCCTTTGGTCACGCCACGGATGTCTCGAAGGATTTTAACCACGCCACCGGCTATTTTTCCTATCTGGCCAAGGCGGGACTCGGCTCCGGCGCGTCGGCCCGCGACTTTGACGACAGCGGCTGGCGGCAGCTCGATCTTCCGCATGACTGGGCGGCGGCGCTGCCGATCAGCAACCGGGGGCATAAGAGCCACAGTTTCAGGACGCTCGGCCGCAATTTCCCGGAAACGAGCGTCGGGTGGTATCGCAAGACCTTTAGCATTCCCGAATCCGACTTGGGCAAACGCATCAGCGTCGAATTCGACGGCGTGTATCGCGACTCCATCGTTTGGATCAACGGCCACTACCTCGGCGAAGAAACCAGCGGATACAGCGGGTTTGTCCGCAACATCTCGGAACTCCTCAACTACGGCGGCGAGAATGTCATTGTCGTGCGCGTTGACGCCTCTCTGGAAGAGGGTTGGTTCTACGAAGGCGCGGGCATCTACCGCCACGTCTGGCTCGTGAAGACCGCGCCGTTGCACGTCGCGCGGCACGGCACGTATGTCACTTCCGAGATCACGGGCGTAAATGCTGAGGTGAAGGCGCGCGTTTCGGTGGTCAACGAAGCCCTGGTTCCCGCGACCTTCGACATCGAGCAGGTCCTCTTGGACGGGTTGGGCCAGCTCGTCGCCACGGCCCGGACTAGCCAACTGCGCCTTCCGGCGAGCACGCAGGGGGAGTTTGGCCAGACCTTCTCGGTCACAAAAGCCCGGCTTTGGTCCATCGAGACGCCGAACCTGCACACGCTCGTCACGACCGTTCGTGCCGGAGGCGAGGAGGTGGATCGTTACGAAACAACCTTTGGTATTCGTTCGATTCACTTCGACGCCAACCGTGGCTTCTTCCTCAACGGCCGCCACGTGAAGCTGAAGGGCACGTGCAACCACCATGATCACGCGGGCGTCGGCGTGGCCGTGCCCGATGCGCTGATGGAGTATCGCATCCGTTTGCTGAAGGATTTCGGCTGCAACCTGTATCGCGTCGGGCACACGCCGCCCGCGCCCGAGTTGCTCGATATCTGCGACCGGCTCGGCATGCTGGTGATCGATGAGAACCGGCTCATGGGCACGACCGATTATCACCGTGATCATTTGCAGCGACTCATCCGCCAAAACCGCAACCACCCCAGCATCATCCTCTGGGCGATCGGCAACGAGGAGTGGGCGCTTGAGGGTAACGACGTGGGCATGCGCATCACCGCGACCATGCAGAGCTGGGCGAAGCAACTCGACCCCACGCGACCGGTTACTGTCGCGATCAGCGGCGGGTGGGGCCGGGGAATCTCGGAGGTCGTCGACATCGCGGGCATCAACTACATCGGCAACATGCGCAAATCTGGCTACACCACCGACGAGTGGCATGCGCACCGCCCTGATCAGCCGATCATGGGTACCGAAGAATGCGCCTGCACCCAGACCCGAGGCATCTATTTCGAAGACCGGGAAAAGTGCCACCTGCCGGCTTACGACTGGGTTCCCTCCGATTGGGGAGCCAGCCTGGAAATGTCGTGGAAACACTTCGCCGAACGCCCTTACCTCGCGGGCATGTGCATCTGGGCCGGGTTTGATTACCATGGGGAACCCACGCCGTTCGAATGGCCCGCGACCTCCTCGCTGCGAGGCGTCCTCGATCTCTGCGGTTTTCCCAAGGATGGTATGTTCTACCTGAAATCCTGGTGGACCGATGAACCCGTGCTGCACCTTTTCCCCCACTGGAACTGGCCGGGCAGGGAAGGGCAGGCCGTCAGTGTCTGGGCTCACAGCAACTGCGACGAGGTGGAGCTCTTCCTCAACGGCCAAAGCCTGGGCCGCAAGACCATGGCTCGTAACTCGCACCTCGAATGGCTGGTGAACTACACTCCCGGCACCTTGGTCGCTCGTGGCTACAAGGCGGGGAAACAAGCCCTCACCGCGCAAGTGGCGACGACCGGCCGACCCATCGCGGTGCGGCTTCAGTCAAATCGCGCCACGCTCAACGCCGATGGTGAGGATGTCTCCGTGGTCACGGTGCAGGTCGTCGATGCGCACGGCCTCTTGGTTCCCGACGCGCACAACCTGATCGCCTTCGAACTCGCCGGCTCGGGAAAAATCCTCGGCGTGGGCAACGGCGACCCCTCGTCGCATGAGGCGGAGCAGTTTCTCGCAGCCAAGGGCGGGGAGGCTCCCGCCTGGCGCCGCAGTCTGTTCGGCGGGTTGGCGCAGATCCTTGTGGGGACCACGCGTGAGCCCGGCGAAATCACGCTCACCGCGACCGCGAAGGGCCTCGCCCCCGCGACGCTGATCCTGCAATCACAACTCTGCCTGCCGCGCCCGTCCATGCCGCCGGCAACGGAGCGCCTCCTGGCAACCTAAAGCGCACATTTCTCGACACCCCTCGGACCTTTCCCCCCAAAAAACTGAAAGCTTAAAAATGCAACTTCGCGCCACCCTTCTCGGATGCCTTCTGGCCACGGCTGCTTACGCCGTGGAATTAAACCCGCTGTTTCAAGACAACGCCGTCCTGCAATGCGACGCCCGCGTGCCGGTCTGGGGAACGGCCGAAAATGGCGAAAAAATCACCGTGAAATTCGCCGATCAGAGCGTCTCCACTGTGGGTGCTGGCGGCGTATGGAAGGTCTGGCTTAATCCGATGCGACCGAGCGCCACGCCGCGCGTGCTGACCGTGCACGGCAATACTACCCGCGAGATCGCCAACATCCTGGTTGGCGAGGTCTGGATCGCGAGCGGACAGTCCAACATGGAGCGACGGCTCGGACTGGCGGGAGGTCAGCAGCCGATCCTCAACTGGGAGCAGGCGGTCGCGACGGCGAACCACCCGGAAATCCGCGAGTTTCACGTGCAGCATAAACGGGCACTCGCTCCGCGTGAAACCGTGGAGGGCGGCGCGTGGACGGTGTGCAGCCCCGGCACGGTGGAAAACTTCAGCGCGGTCGGCTACTTTTTTGCCCGCGACCTTTTGGCCGCGCGGAAAGTGCCGGTGGGCATCATCCACAGTTCGGTGGGCGGCACCCCGGCGGAGGCGTGGACCAGCGAGGCGGGCTTAAAACCGTTTCCCGAATTCGCCGACGCGCTGGCGGATGTGAAAAGCTTCGCCGCCGATCCCGAGATGGAGAGTCGCAGGGCGCAGTCCGTCCAGCTCGCATGGTTCGAGAAGACGGACCCAAGTTCGAAACCCGGCGCCGCCTGGAGCGCGGCTGATTTTAGCACGAAGGAGTGGGCTTCGATGACGCTCCCGAGCTATCTTGAGCGAGGCGGTTTTCCCGGTTTTGACGGGATCATCTGGTTCCGACGCGAGTTCACGTTGCCCGAAAACTGGGACGGCAGTGACGTGCAGGTGCACCTCGGAGCGATCGACGATATGGATACGACCTGGGTCAATGGCGAACGCGTCGGCATGACCGCCGTCTGGAACAAGGACCGTGTTTATCCGGTCCCGGGCCGCCTGTTGAAGCGCGGCATCAATTCCATTGCCGTGCGCGTGTTGGATGTTTCCGGCAACGGCGGCTTGTATGGCGGCAAGGACGAGATGCGGGTGGAAATCAACACCCGCGACGGGAAGGCTTCCCTTCCGTTGTCCGGCGCATGGCACTGCAAGACGTCCCTCACGATGGCGGAAATCCGCTGGCTGCCCGGCGGCTTTTTTGAAAATGGGGGCCTCGCCACGGGGCTTTACAACGGCATGATTTCGCCGCTGGTCCCGTATGCCCTGCGCGGCGTGATCTGGTATCAAGGCGAGAACAATGTCGGCCGCGAGCGGCAGTATCGGACCCTGTTTCCCGTGATGATCGCGGACTGGCGCCGCGCCTGGGGACAGGGAGATTTCCCGTTCCTCTTTGTGCAAATCGCGCCCTTCGTAGCCCTGACGCCGGAGCTCCGGGAAGCCCAGCTGCTCGCCTCGCAACACGTGAAAAACACCGCGATGGTGGTGACGGCCGACTGCGGCGACGCGAACGACATCCATCCCGCCAACAAGCCGCCCGTCGGCGCACGTCTGGCCTTGGCGGCGCGGGCGCTGGCCTATGGAGAACGCATCGAATACTCCGGCCCGGTTTTCGACTCGCTAAAGATCGAAGGGGCGAACGCGGTTTTGCGTTTCACTCATCTGGGCGGAGGACTCGTCGCGAAGGATGGTGAGTTGAAGGGCTTCACGGTCGCCGGCGCGGACAAGGTTTTCCATCCTGCGCAGGCCCGCATCTCCGGCGATACCGTCTTCGTGCGGTCCGCCGAGGTGTCGCGACCGGTCGCGGTTCGCTACGGCTGGGCGAATGTGCCGGACGTCAACCTGTTCAACCGCGCCGGCCTGCCTGCCTCTCCTTTCCGCACCGATGTGGACTAGGCCGTAACGCCTAATTTTTAGTAAATTACCACAGAGAGCACAGAGTCCAAAACCAGAGTCCACAGAGTGCGGCCCTCCGGAACTTCCGAGCTCAGTGAACTCGGATCGGAGCTCCGGCTCGGCTCTGTGACCACTCCGAAAAATATCACGATACACTCGTTCGCTGCTGAAATCCGCTTAACACAGCCATTCGTTTAATCAGGAAAGCAGGAGATAAAGCCGGTATCCTTTCTTCGATTTCCGGCGTTCCTGCTTGATTACTTTCTACAAAATAAAATGAAAATGTCCCCGACCCGTACATTCGCGCTATTCGTCGCATCCGCAGCCGCGCTGCTGGCTGGTCCATCCTTCACCATTGACGCGACCCGCTCCACGGGAAGCGTCAGCCCGAGGCTTTACGGATTGATGACGGAGGAGATCAACCACTCCTACGACGGCGGCCTTTACGCGGAGCTGATCCGCAACCACGCTTTCCTCGATGACAATAACTCGCCGGCGAATTGGCTCGCGGTGAAAGACGATGCGTCTGCTGCAAGTATCACCCTGGATCCGGCCAATCCTCTGAATGAAAATATCCCGACCAGTCTGCGCCTGACGGTGACGCAAGCCACTCAAGCGCATCCGGCGGGTGTGGCGAACAGCGGCTACTGGGGTATCCCCGTCCATCCCCAAACCCAGTATCGCGCCTCGCTCTGGGCCAAGGCTGAATCCGGTTTCACCGGGCCGCTGTCGGTTTCCATCGTGAGCGAAGATGGGCGCACGGTTTATTCGTCAGGAAAAATCTCAGGCCTCACCACCAAGTGGAAGAAATTTGAAGTAAAGCTCACGACCGGCAACGTCGCCCCCACCGCCCAAGCGCGCTTCGCTGTCACGGTCGACCAGCCTGGAACGGTCTGGCTCGGCCTCGTCTCGCTGTTTCCGCCAACCTGGAACGATCGTCCCAACGGCTTGCGCAAGGACCTCATGCAGATGCTCGTGGATTTGCATCCGAAATTCCTGCGCTTCCCCGGTGGAAATTTTGTGGAAGGAGTGAACGTCGAAGATCGGTTCCCCTGGAAAAAAACGCTCGGCCCGATCGAAGACCGGCCCGGTCACAACGGCTCCTGGGGCTATCGCCCGAGCGACGGCATGGGGCTGCTGGAGTTTCTCGAATGGTGCGAAGACATGCGCGCTGAACCGGTGCTCGCGGTCTATGCCGGCTACTCGCTCGCGGGTGGTTACATCAAGGCCGGGCCTGATCTGAAGCTGATCGTGCAGGAAGCGTTGGATGAAATCGAATACGTCATCGGCGGCACGAACACCCCATGGGGCGCGCGCCGGGCGAAGGACGGGCATCCTGCGCCCTTCAAGCTGAACTACGTCGAGATCGGCAACGAGGACGCCTTTGACAAGGCGAAAACTTACGATGGCCGCTACGCTCAACTGCACGACGCCATCAAGGCGAAGTATCCGCAGCTCAACCTCATTTCGACCATCCCCGGTGCGAAGCTCGAGGGCCGCAAGCCCGACATGGAAGACTACCATGACTACAGCAGCACCGAGAATTTCCTCAAAAAATCGGTCGACTATGGAAAGGACCTGAACCGTAAGGGCCCTGAGGTTTTCGTCGGTGAATGGGCGGCGCACGAAGACACAGCGGTGCCGCCCTGGAACGAGGCCTCGAAAAAAATGGCGCCCACTCCCTCGATGAAGGCCGCCATCGGTGACGCCGTGTTCATGGCCGCGATGGAGCGCAATGCCGACATCATCAAGATGCACTGCTACGCGCCGCTGTTGGTCAACGTGAACCCCGGCGCGTGGCAGTGGCGTCCGGACATGATCGGCTACGATGCGCTTACGAGTTTCGGTTCGCCGAGCTACTACGCCTTCGGTATGTTCAGCCGTAACGTCGGCGATGAAATCCTGTCGGTCAATTTCGCCGATACGTCCGTCCAGGGCTGCGCGGCGCGTGACAGCCAGACGGGCGAAATCATCATCAAGCTGGTGAACCCGGAATCGTCCCCGCAAACGCTGCCAATCGCGATCAAGGGCGTCACTTCGCTCAAACCCGAGGCCACCGTGATCACGCTTTCAGCAAAGCCGGAGGATACCAATTCCATCTCCGAACCGAAAAATGTCGTGCCGGTCACCACGACGCTTCGCGGCATCAAACCCGGCATCACCTACACGCTTCCGCCCACCAGCATTGTCGTCATCAAGTTGAAGTCGCTGTAACTTCCACGCTTGCAAGGCTCCTCCTGCCGTTGGGGGGGGCTTCGCTTGCCTTGAGATCGTATCGATCACCCGATACGACTTGTGGTCACTCCATGACCGGACGAGCCGTGACTACATTGGGGTGACCATGCTCGGCCCGAATGATTCCAAACCATGGAACTGGGCAACCTCCGAGGCTCATTTACGAAGAAGTCGCCGACTTGCGCGCGTTTGCCTTCGCCCGCGGCACGCCCTGATCGATGCCAGATGGTTTTGTCGCGCAATACCCTGTCTTGCTTTTAAAAAAGCAAGATGACCTCAACGCCAATCAGGCCGACGGCACGCCTCGCCTACGCCTTCGCCGGTCTGCTCGCAATGATCGCGATGCCTTTGGCGATCCATGCCGCCAACCCCTTTCTTCCCGGTTATGAATACATCCCCGACGGTGATCCGCACGTGTTTGGCGACCGCGTGTATCTCTACGGATCGCATGACCTCGCCAACTCCCAGAGCTTTTGTGATTACATCCTGAAGGTCTGGTCGGCACCGCTCAATGACCTCAACACCTGGACCGATCATGGTGTCGTGCTCGCCACGCGGGACATCGATGGACGCAAGGATGACGTCCCTTGGTCCGACAACCAATTTTACGCTCCGGATATCGCGAAGATAGACGGTAAGTATTACCTCTTCGCCCAGATCGTCGGAGCACCCTGCGCGGTGGCAGTGGGCGATACGCCCGCGGGGCCGTTCAAGGTGATCACCCATGTCCAGCCTCCCGCCGGCGCGCCGATCGATTTCGGCGTTTGGGCGCAATACTTCGACCCGGGTCTGCTCGTGGACGACGACGGCAAGGTTTACCTCTATTATGGCGGTGGCCGCTCCTACATGGTGCAGCTCGACCCGAAGAACCCGACTCAAGTCTTACCGGATACCTACCAAATCGACGTGCTGTCGCGCGAAGCGCCGTTCAAGTACCAGGAAGGGCCGTCCCCCCGCAAAATCAACGGCACCTATTATCTGGTCTATGCCCGGGGTGCGGATCTGGCCTACGCCACCAGCGATGCGCCGACCGGTCCGTTCAACTACCGCGGCGTCATCGTGAGCAACAGCGGCGACGCGCATGGTGGCAACATCCATGGCGGCCTGGCCAAGCTCAACGGCCAGTGGTATATCTTCTATCATCGCCAGACTAATAAAACGGTCTTCTCGCGCCGGGCCTGCGCGGAGCCGGTCACGATCAAGCCCGACGGCAGCATTCCGCAGGTTGAGCAAACCTCGCAGGGCTTTGAGCCAAGTCTCGACCCCTACAAAGTGACCCCGGCCGACATTGCCTGCGTGTTCCGAGGCGGAAGCTATGTCACCGAGCTGGACAAACGCACGCGTCCGGTGATGGGCAATAGAAACGGCTGCGTCGTGGGATATAAGTACTTCGACTTCGGCGACATCGTTCTTCCCGGGCAGTCTTCGTCATTCACGCTGCAGTTTCGCAACACGGAGGCTTCAGGTCAGGTCGAGGTCTGGCTAGGCGACCCGAAAGGCGACGGTGAGAAACTAGGCGCGGTTTTGATCGATAAGCAGGAGCCCGGCAAAGATGCGTGGCGGGAAATCACCGTTCCGGTCCGTAATATAAGCGGGCGCCACGCCATTTATTTCAGGTTCACGTCGGATCTCCAAGGTGCGCCGATCGCCGACATTCGCTCGTTTGCTTTCACTCGGGATACCCAATGAAGATGTTTTCCCGTCTGTGTTTTTGCGCATTCATTATACTGGAATCGCTTTGCACGATTGAGGCGGCTCCGGTCGGGTCTCCGCGCAGGGTATACTCGCTGGACGAGGGTTGGCGCTTTCATTTAGGCGAGGCTCCCGAGGCCGTAGCCCCTGACTACAATGACAGCGCCTGGCGTCAGGTGGACGTGCCGCACGATTACGTGGTCGAGGGCTCGTTTGTTCCGAGCGACCCGGGCACATCCCCGGGCTCGAAGCCGTCATGGTTTTCCCTCCATGCATTCCTTCCGGTCAAATCTGCGGTGTATCGGAAGGAACTTCCGATTCCGGCGGACGCCAAGGGCAAGCGCCTATGGCTGGAGTTCGACGGCGTGTTCAACAACAGCCGCTACTGGTTGAACGGTCGCGAGGTCTATAGCCAATACAGCGGCTATACACGGGCGCGTTTCGATATAACGACGGCGACCGATTTCGGCGGTCGGAACGTGTTGGTCGTGCAGATCGATCCGCGCTACGAAGGCTGGTGGTATGAAGGCGGCGGCATTTATCGCCATGCCCGCATGGTCGTGCTCGACCCGGTACACATCGCGCCTGACGGCGTGTTCGTGGCTCCGCAGCTCGCCGATCCGGGCGACGGCGTCCGCGCCGATGCCGATATTAAAATCAGCACCGCTCTCGCCAACGCCGGGGACGTGCCCGCCGAGGCGACCGTTCTCAACGAGGTCTTCGACGCCACCGGCAAGGTAATCGCGACCACGTCCTCCGCCCAAGCCCTCGCGGCCCGGGCCGACGCCACGGTCTCGCAATCGATTTCGTTGTCCGGAGCCACGCTTTGGTCCGTGGAGACTCCTTATCTCTACAAACTGCGCAGCACCGTTAGCCTGGCCGGAAAAATCGTCGATCAAACCACGGCGGCCTTTGGGGTGCGTCATATCCGCTTCGACGCCGCGCACGGCTTTTTCCTCAACGGCAAGCACGTCAAATTGAAGGGCGTGAACATGCATCAGGACCACGCGGGCGTGGGCGTTGCGGTGCCCGACCGCCTCTTCACTTGGCGCCTCGAACGCCTGAAGGAAATGGGCTGCAACGCCATTCGCCTCTCTCATAATCCCGTAACCCCCTTCCTCCTCGATGAGTGCGACCGCATGGGCATCCTCGTGATGGCCGAGAATCGCAACCTCGGGGACGTCTATGTCGATCAGACGCCAAAGGACGCTCCCGCCGTCGAGCATCGAGAACTCAGCGCGCTGATCCTGCGCGACCGCAACCACCCGAGCATCTTCTGCTGGTCGCTTTGCAATGAGCAATGGATCCAAGGCACTCCCGAATCCGGGGCCATGGTGCGGGCGATGATGAAGCGTGTCCGTGAACTCGACCCGACCCGGGTGATCACTGCGGCGCTCAACGGTGGTTTCGACACGCCCGAGGGCATCATCGGCCAGCTCGACGTGATCGGCATCAACTACAATCCGTGGGTCTATGACGGTGTGCATGCGCAGTTCTCCAAGGTGCCGATGATCGCCTCCGAAATCGCCAGCGAGATAGGCACGCGCGGCATTTACGCGACCGAACACTGGGAGAATTATTATGGCGACCGCGAGCGTGGTTATGTTGCAGCCTATAGTATCACGGCCGGCCCCGCCGGGCAGACAGTCGAGAACGCGTGGCCGCCGGTGGCGGAGCGCGAGAATATCGCGGGCGGCTTCGTCTGGGCGGGCTTCGATTATAAAGGCGAGCCGCGGCCCTTCGAGTGGCCGGTCATCAACTGTCATTACGGGTTCTTCGACATCTGCGGGTTCCCGAAAGACAGTTACTACTACTATAAGGCCTGGTGGAGCGACGAACCCGTGCTGCACCTTTTCCCGCATTGGAACTGGCCGGGTAGGGAAGGGCAGGAGATTCCCGTCTGGGTCCATAGCAACTGCGACGAGGTCGAGTTGTTCCTCAACGGCGTCTCGCTCGGCAGGCAAACCGTGAAGCCGCTCCATCACTTGGAGTGGAAGGTAAAATACGCGCCCGGCACCCTGCTGGTGCGCGGTTTCAAGGGCGGCAAGGAAATCCTCACCGACAAGGTCGAGACCACCGGCCAGCCCGTCGCGGTGAATCTCGCGGCGGATCGCACCACGATCACCGCCGACGGTAAGGACGTCGCCGTCTTCACGGTGCAGGTCGCCGACGCGAAGGGGCGCATGGTTCCCACCGCGAACGATGCCATCACCTTCGCCATCACCGGCCCTGGCAAGATCATCGGTGTCGGCAACGGCGATCCGTCGTCGCACGAGCCGGACCAGTTCGTCGCGACCAAGGACAACCCGTCGCCCAAGTGGAGCCGCAGCCTGTTCAACGGCCTCGCGCAGGTCCTCGTGCAATCCACGCAGGCCCCCGGCGAAATCAAACTCACCGCGACCGGCAAGGGCCTCGAGCCTGCCTCCGTCACCGTGCAAACGACGCCGAAAGAGTTTTCGAAATGAAACGCATCGCTTTTTTCCTCCTCTCTCTCACCTGCCTCACTGCCATGGTTCAGGCGGCCGATTCGCCCCGCGAGCGGCTGCTCATGGACTCCGATTGGCGGTTCGCCCTCGGGCACGCTACGGATGAGACGAAGGATTTCACCCCTCCGGCCGATGGATTTACCGATCGGTCCAAGACGGGCTTCGGCAATGGCGCGCGCGCGGAGAACTTCGACGACAGCGGCTGGCGCAAACTCGATCTGCCGCACGATTGGGCGGTGGAGTTGCCCTTCAGCGAGAAAGGCAGCAACAGCCACGGCTACAAGGCGATCGGCACGAACTTCCCGGAGAACAGCATCGGGTGGTATCGCAAGAAGTTCACCCTCCCTGCATCCGACCTCGGCAAGCGCATCAGCATCGAGTTCGGCGGCGTGTTCCGCGATTCCGCGGTCTGGATCAACGGCCACTACCTCGGTCGCGAGGAAAGCGGCTACAGCAGCTTCTCCCGCAACCTCACCGAGTTCCTGAACTACGGAGGCGAGAACGTCCTCGTCGTGCGTGTGGACGCGTCCCAGCAGGAGGGCTGGTTCTACGAGGGCGCGGGCATCTACCGCCATGTCTGGCTCGTGAAAACCGAGCCGCTGCACGTCGCGGAGAACGGGACGTTCGTGACCTCGGAAATCGAGGACAACGCCGCGGATGTGACCGCTCGCACCACGGTCGTGAACGACGGCGGGAAAGCCGAAACCTTCGACATTCAGCAGGACATTCTCGACGGCGCAGGCAAAACCGTCGCCACGGCGGAGTCGAAAAATCTCAGCGTCCCGGCCGGCGAACGCGGCGAGTTCAACGAAGTGCTGCCCGTGGCCAATCCCAAGCTCTGGAGCATCGACACGCCGGACCTCCACAAACTCGTCACGACGATCACCTCCGGCGGCAAGATCGTGGATCGCACCGAAACGACGTTCGGCATTCGCTCGATCCGCTTCGACGCGAACGAGGGATTCTTCCTCAACGGCAAGCACGTGAAGCTCAAGGGCACGGACAACCATCAGGACCACGCCGGCGTCGGCGCGGCCATTCCCGACGCGCTGCAAGTATGGCGCATCGAGCAGTTGAAGAAATTTGGCTGCAACGCCATTCGCTGCTCGCACAACCCGCCCACGCCCGAGTTCCTCGACGCGTGCGACCGGCTCGGCATGGTGGTCATTGACGAGAACCGCCTGATGGGCACGACGGAGTATCATCACGACCATTTGCGCAGCCTCATCGAGCGCGACCGCAACCACCCGAGCGTCGTCCTTTGGTCCATTGGCAACGAGGAATGGAAGGTCGAGGGCGGCGACACGGGCGCGCGCATCGCCTCGACGATGCAGCGCTGGACGAAGCAGCTCGACCCCACGCGACCCGTCACCCTCGCCATCAGCGGCGGCTGGGGGCATGGCTTCTCGGAAGTCATCGAAGTCGCGGGATTGAACTACCTCGGCAACATGAAGAAGGCCGGCTTCACCACCGACCAATGGCACGCGCATAACCCGGACCAGCCGATCATCGGCACCGAGGAATGCGCCTTTAGCCAGACGCGCGGCATCTACTTCGACGATCCCGCGAAGTGCCACCTGCGCGCCTACGACTGGCATCCCGCAAATGACTGGGGGTCGGATCTGGAAACCGCGTGGACGCACTACGCGACGCGCCCCTATCTCTCGGGCATGTGCATCTGGACCGGCTTCGACTATCGCGGCGAACCGACGCCCTTCGGCTGGCCCGCCATCGGGTCGCCGGTCGGCATCCTCGACCAGTGTGGCTTCCCCAAGGACGGCGCGTTCTATCTGAAATCCTGGTGGAGCGACGAACCCGTGCTGCACCTTTTCCCGCATTGGAACTGGCAGGGCAAGGAAGGGGAGGAGATCTCCGTCTGGGTCCATAGCAACTGCGACGAGGTCGAGTTGTTCCTCAACGGCGTCTCGCTCGGCAAGCAAACCGTGAAACCGCTCCATCACCTGGAATGGAAGGTGAAATACGCGCCCGGTAAACTCGTCGCCAAGGGCATCCGCAAGGGGCAGCCGTTTGAGACTGCGCGTGAGACGACGGGAGTTCCCGCCGCCATTCGCCTCAGTGCCGACCGCAGCGCCCTCGCCGCCGACAAGGCCGACCTTGCCGTGGTCACGGTCGAGGTGGTGGATGCCGAGGGCCGGGTGGTGCCGACCGCGGGTAATAACATCGCCTTCAGCCTCACCGGTCCCGCCGCGCTCATCGGCGTCGGCAATGGCGATCCGTCCTGCCACGAGCCCGACAAGGGGAACAGCCGCTCCGCTTTCAACGGATTGGCCCAGGCCATCGTGCAAACGACCCATGAGGCCGGGAAGATCACCTTGCAGGCGAGTTCGCCCAACCTGCGCGGAGCCACCCTCGTGCTTGGCAGCCAATAATTGCACTGGGCCCCACCCATACCCTATGCACCTCCGCTCGCTCGCTGTCCTCGTCCCAGCCGCCTGCCTCGCCGTAGTCCCGGCTCTTTCCGCGCAAGACAAACCCGCGGATACTTCGCCCGAGCGCGCTCGCGCGAACTTTGGACGGGCCGTTCAGCTCGCGGACGACGATGTGCGCATGTTTCCCGACGCGCCTGCCGGCTTCGATGTCCCGCGCGAAGGCGTGGCCCCCGCCCGCGTCGAGCTGTTCTCCTACGACTCCACCGTCACCGGAAAACGGCGCGAGGCCAACGTTTACCTCCCGCCCGATTACTCGCCCGAGCGCAAATACCCCGTGCTCTATCTCCTGCACGGAATCGCCGGCAACCACTACGAATGGATCGGGTATGTCCACGCCGACCGCATCCTCGATAACCTCATTCGCGACAGCAAAGCGGTGCCCATGATCGTCGTGATGCCCAACGGCCGCGCCTTGCCCGACGACCGTCCGCCCGCGCAGCTTTTCTCGCCCGAGAATGTCGCCGGATTTGTGAAGTTTGAACACGACCTGCTCGATTGCCTCATCCCCGCCATCGAGGCCAAGTATTCGACCTACACCGACCGCGAGCACCGCGCCCTCGCCGGCCTCTCGATGGGCGGCGGGCAGACGATCAACTTCGGCCTCGCCCACCTCGACCACTTCGCCTGGCTGGGCGGCTTTTCCGCCGCGCCCAACGCCAAGCCGCTCACCGAACTTATCCCCGATCCCGCGGCGACGACCAAGCGCCTGAAGCTGTTCTACCTCTCCTGTGGCAACAAGGACGGGCTCATCAACGGCTCCCAGGGCGTCCACCGGTTTTTTAAAGAAAAAAACATCCCTCACATCTGGAACGTCGATGACCACGGCCACGACGGCGCGACTTGGGGCAGCAACCTTTACCACTTCACGCAGCTGCTCTTTCGCTGAGATACCGCCTTGGCCTTCCCTTTATGCTTCGACTCTCGCGACTCCTCCCGATTCTGATCCTGGCACTCGCCACCCCCGGGATGGCCGGCTCCACGCCGGCCCCCGCCGTCGCCTCCGAGGACGACGCCCCGTGGGTGCTCTGGTATCGCCAGCCCGCGACCCAGTGGGTCGAGGCGCTGCCGGTCGGCAACGGGCATCTTGGCGCGATGGTTTTCGGCGGCGTGGAAACCGAGCGGCTCCAGCTCAACGAGGACACGCTCTGGGCCGGCGGCCCCTACAATCCGGTGAATCCGCAGGCGAAGGCCGCGTTGCCGGAGGTGCGCCAGCTCCTTTTCGCCGGGAAGTTCGAGGAAGCCAAAAAACGGGTGAACGAAAAGCTCATCGGTGTCCCGAAGAGCCAGATGCAGTATCAGACCGTCGGCGATCTTTCGTTGACCTTTCCAGGGACGAATACCCCCACCGTGGGCTACCGTCGCAGCCTGAACCTCGATACCGCGACGGCCTCCGTGAGCTACACACGGGACGGCGTGAACTACTCCCGAGGGGTGTTCGCGAGCGCGCCGGACAACGTCATCGTCGTGCGCCTCACCGCGGACAAGCCGGGCAACATTTCTTTCACGGCGGGTCTGAAGACCCCGTTGTGGGGCTCGGTCGTGTCGACCGATGGCGGCGACACGCTGGTGATGGGCGGCAAAGGCACCGACTCGAACGATGTGGCTGGCGTCATCCGGTATCAGGCGCGCGTCAAGGTCGTCGCCACAGGCGGAAGCATCACGTCGGGCGCCGATGGCATCACGGTGGTAAAAGCCGACTCGGTCACGCTTCTCGTCACCGCTGCCACCAGCTATAGAAATTTCCAAGACGCCGGCGGCGATCCCGAGGCGATCACGAAAGGCATCCTGGCCGCGGCTTCGAAGAAATCCTTGGACGACCTGCGCGCCGAACATCTCCGGGACTACCAGGCCTTGTTCCGCCGCGTGACGCTGGACCTTGGCCGGACCTACGCGATGAAGCAGCCGACCGACGAGCGCATCCGGCATTTCGCCGAAGGCGGGGATCCGCAGCTCGCGGCGCTCTACTACCAGTTCGGACGTTATCTGCTCATCAGCTCGTCTCGCCCCGGCGGCCAGCCCGCCAACCTTCAGGGCATCTGGAACGACAGCCTGTTCCCGCCTTGGCAGAGCAAATACACGATCAACATCAACACCGAGATGAACTACTGGCCGGCCGAGTCCGGCAACCTCGCGGAGTGCGTCGAACCGCTCATCGCGATGGTCGGCGATCTCTCCGTGACCGGTGCGCGCACCGCGCGGGAGATGTATGGCGCGCGCGGCTGGGTGGCGCATCACAACACCGACATCTGGCGGGCGACCGCGCCGATCGACAGCGCGGACTCGGGCATGTGGCCGACCGGCGGCGCGTGGCTCTGCCTGCACCTTTGGGATCGCTACGAATTCAGCGGCGACCCGCAGGTGTTGAAGCGCATCTACCCGATCATGAAGGGCGCGGCCGAGTTCTTCATCGACACGCTGCAGGAGGATCCGACCCACAAATGGCTCGTCACCAATCCCTCGAGTTCGCCGGAAAACTGGCACCCGGGCGGGCCGCTGTGCGTCGGGCCGACGATGGACAACCAGATCCTGCGCGACCTCTTCGCCAACACGATCACGGCGGCGACGCTTCTCGGCGTGGACGAGGATTTCCGGAAGCAGCTCGACTCCGCGCGCGCGCGGCTCGCGCCGAACCAGATCGGCAGCGCCGGGCAACTTCAGGAGTGGCTCGCGGACTGGGACCTTGAGACTGGGGATCGCCATCACCGGCACGTTTCCCATCTCTACGGATTGTATCCGGGTCGCGACATCTCGTTGCGCGGGACGCCCGAGCTGGCGCAGGCGGTGAAAAAATCGCTGGAACTCCGCGGCGACAAAGCCACCGGTTGGGCGACCGCCTGGCGTATTTGTTTGTGGACTCACCTCGGCGACGGTGACCACGCGTTCGAGATTCTTAAACTCCTCATCAGCTCGGAACTCACGTATCCGAACATGTTCGACGCGCATCCACCCTTTCAGATCGACGGAAATTTCGGTGGCGCGGCGGGCATCGCCGAGATGCTCGTTCAGTCGCGGGCCGGCGAAATCGAGTTCTTGCCCGCGCTCCCGAAGGCCTGGCCGGCCGGCCACGTGCGCGGCCTGCGGGTGCGCGGTGGTTTCACCGTGGACATCGAGTGGCGCGATGGTCGCCTCGTCGCCGCGACGCTGCGCGGTGCGCCCGGCCGGTCCCTTCGCCTCCGCAACGGACAAACCGTCGTGGCTCTGCCCCTGCCCGAGAGCGGCACGCTCACCTGGAGGGGCGGTCCGGATGGCTCATGAGGATCCGTCGGCTCTATAATCAGGTTTATTTTTCTTCTTCTCCCCATGCCCACTTCCACCTTCGCTCCCGTCCCGATCACCGTATCAGCGCGTCCCACCGCAGGGCTTTCGACCGCTGATTCCGCGCCCGTCGATCCAGTCGCGTTGCGTCGCGCGGACCTCGCCCTGTCCCGGCTCACGTTAGAGGAGAAAGTCGCCCTGCTCGCCGGCAACGGCACCATGAGCATCGCCGCGCAGGCCAAGATCGGCCTGAACGACGAGTTTTGGTTCAGTGACGGCCCCCACACCGTGCGGCCCGAGCTCGACCGGCACACGTTCAACTCCGCCCACCGCACCGACGACGTCGCGACCGTGTTGCCCACGCTCTCGGCTCTCGCCGCGACTTGGGACGTCGACCTGGCGCGCCGCTTCGGCGAACTCCTCGGCCGCGAGGCGCGGGACCGCGGCAAGGACGTGCTGCTCGGCCCTGGCGTGAACCTCATGCGCACCCCGCTCAACGGTCGCAACTACGAATATCTCGGCGAAGACCCCGTGCTGGCCGGGCGCCTGGCCGTCGCCTACGTGCACGGCGTGCAGTCCCAGAACGTGGCCGCCTGTGTCAAACACTACGCCGGTAACGAGCAGGAATGGGAGCGCGGCACGGTGGACGTACGCATGGACGAACGCACCCTGCGCGAACTCTACCTTGTGCCCTTCGAGGCCGCCGTGAAGGACGGCGGGGCGCTCACGCTGATGAACGGCTACAACCGGTTTCGCGGCGAATTTTGCAGCCATAACGACTACCTCAATAACCAGGTCTTGAAGCACGAGTGGGGTTTCCCCGGCTTCGTGGTCAGCGATTGGAGCGGCCTGCACGACACGGTCGCCGGTGCGCTCGGCGGACTCGATGTCGAGATGAACGCCGGCGACGCGATCCGGTTCTACAAACAACCCTTGATTGACGCCGTGCGCGACGGCCGCGTGCCCGAGTCAGTCGTCGATGATCATGCCCGGCGCGTGCTCTACGTCATGGCCAAGATCGGCAAGCTGGGCGATTTCCCGCGCGCCCCCGGCGTGCGCGGCACTGTGGCGCACTACGCCTTTGCCCGGGAAGTCGCCGAGCAGGCCATCGTGCTGCTGAAAAACGACGACGGCATCCTGCCCTTGGATCGCACCCGCATTCACCGCCTCCTCGTGATCGGTCCCAACGCGACCGCCCGCCACACCGGCGGCGGGTGGAGCGCCGAGGGCAAGCCGCCCTACGAGACCACGCCGTTGGAGGGCCTGCAGAAATTACTCGGCGAACACGTGGTGATCGAGCACATCCCCGGTCCCTTTGCCGAGTGCTACGAGTCGGTGCCGGAACTCGCCATCCAGACGATTGACTCCAGCGATCTCGCCCAAGGCGCGGCGGTGCGTGGTTGGACTGCGGAGTATTTCGCATCGTCCGATTTCAAGGCCGCGCCGATTTCCCGTGGGTTCGAGCGTCGCCCCGGCCTGGCTACGCACGGGGCCGCGCGCTGGACCGCCGAGATTGTCGCGCCGGAGACGGGCGATTACCGGCTCTCCGCGATCCACGATGGTCGTGTGCGGGTGCGGGTGGACGGAGCCGTCGCCCTCGAAGTGGACGTGGGTGAAGTCGTGCGACGGAGCGAGGGCTCCGTTCGTCTGGAGCAGGGACGGCACCATGTATTCACCATTGAATATGCACCGAAGAGATCGGACGAAACCCGTTGCGAGTTTGGTTGGCGTTTGCCGTCCCGGGAGCCGATCACCCTTGGAAAACTTGCGGAGCGCGTGCGCGCCGCGGATGCGGTGGTGTTTTTCACCGGCAACCGGCTCGGCCACGGCCGGGCGCAGGAAGGCGAGGGGGCCGACCGTCCCCACCTAAGTCTTCCCGATGGCGAAAACGAAGCCATCACGGCGGTTCTGGCCGTCCGTCCGGACGCGGTGATCGTCAACCAAAGCGGATCGCCGGTGGAGATGCCGTGGGTCGAATGGGCGCCCACGCTGGTGCAGTATTGGTTCTGTGGCATGGACGGCGGGAGTGCACTGGCACGCGTGCTCTTCGGCGATGTCAACCCGTCCGGACGGCTGCCTTTCACTTTCCCGAGGAGCCTGGCCGATTCGCCGGCCCACGCGTTGGACAACTACGGCCCGGTGCGGGTCGAGTATGCGGAAGGTGTCTTCATCGGATACCGCTGGGATGACGCCAAGGGGTTGGAGCCGTTGTTTCCCTTCGGCCACGGCCTCAGCTATACGCGCTTCGAACTCGGGGCGACGGTGCCCTCTAAGAAATCTTTGCGCGTCGGAGAGTCCCTGACCGTGCGAGTTCCTGTGACCAACGTTGGCGAACGCGCCGGGGCCGAGGTAGTGCAGCTCTATGTGGAGGACGTTGAGGCGAGCGTGCCGCGTCCGCCGCGCGAATTGAAGGGCTTCGCGAAGCTGTGGCTGGCGGCGGGTGAGACGGGCGTGGCGGAGTTTACGCTGACTCCGCGCGACTTCGCTTTCTGGGATGTTGAGAGTGCCGGGTGGAAGATCGAGCCCGGTGAGTTCGTCCTCCACGCGGGCACTTCCTCACGGCGACTCTCGCCCGGAGTGCGGGTGACTATGCTCGGCGAGGCCGCCGACGCGGGCGGGCGATAAGCAGGCGTCGGCGGAGCTGCAGAATTAACCTGTCTCTGGTTCCTTACCTGAACGGTATCAGGCGCCCGTCGCTCGCGCGCGGTCTCCTGATCGGGTGTGTTGGCGGCCCCCTATGCTGCCTCGCCCCTTTGGCTTCGGACCAATCCGACGGTTGTTCCGCTCGTACCCCATTTTCTTCCTCGTTGCAGCGCTCATCGGCACGGCGGGAATCGCTACTGCGGCGAACATCACTGAGATCAAAACCTATCAGTCAACCATCAGCACGGATGCGCAAGGCCCGCTCGATCTGACGATGGAGGTGAATTATAACAACGCCGTCTCCAACGCTCCGGTGATGGTGACAACGCATCAGTATTCCGGCCCGACAGGTCTCTTCGACCAAGTGAGGCCCAATGCCCAGCAGCTTCGAGATCAGGGGTTCTTCGTCATCACGGTCGCAATGCGGGGTCGGGAAGGTTCCGACGGCGTCCGCGACTCCGGGGGGCTTGAGATTTATGATATCTTCGACGCCGTGGAGGCTGCGAAGGCCCAGTATGGCAGCTTCATCAACCCGACTAATATCAACATTACCGGCTACTCCGGCGGAGGCGGGAACACCATGTCGGCGCTGACGAAATTCCCTGACTATTTCCGCACCGGATCCGCCTTCTATGGCATGTCGGACTACGGCTACGATTTGACCAATGGTTGGTATAACAACGGCGCCACCAGTGGCCGCACCCCGCAGCTTGACGCCGACATCGGCAATCCGAACAGCCCAACGACCGCGTTGATTACCTCGCGCTACCTGGCGCGGGCTTCGAATCTCGCCTCCCGGAACAATCCTTATAGCGAGATCCATCTCTTCGTAGATAGCGACGAGCCCATTTGCCCGCCGATCAATGACACGAGTTATCGTGACAACGCGATCGCCGCCGCGAGTTTCACCGGGGAGTTCAGCAAAATCACCCTGCATATCGGAACTGCCGGGACTTATCAGGACTTCAACGGCAATGGGATTAATGACGCTGGTGAGGAGCAATACTGGCCCCATACCACCATGACGCCGACCCAGCAGGCGGCGGGCACCGCTTGGTATATCAATCGCGTGCTCAATGGCTCGATCGCGGCCCCCGTGCTGAACGCCAGCGATAACCTGTTTGTCGCCGGCTTCGTTCGCACCAAAAAATTCAGCTTCTTCATCGGCGACGGTCAGAACGGGGCGGGCTCCCTCTTCTATGCCCTCTCCGCTGGAGTGAAGACCTTCACCTTTCATCTCCAGAGCACCTACGCGGTCACCGGTAAACTCACCGTGGACACTGCCGACATGAGCGGCCAAACGGTCACGGTGGTCCGCAACGGCGTCGTGACCGCCACCTTCGCTGGCGGCGGCACTTACCAAGTGACCGGGATCGCGGATAACGAGACGGTTCGACTGGTCGCCCAAGGCATCGTCGGTGCGACGACCAACGACATCCAGTACCTCTCCGGCACCGACAAGGACAACACCGTGCCGTGGGACTTTCGCGTGTCCGCCGGACGGAATGCTGGAGTTTGGACGACGATTCCCGTGCCGTCCTGCTGGGAGACCAAGGGCTTCGGCTCCTACGAATACGGCTACATGAACACCACCGAGCAGGGCGATTATAAGAAAACGTTCACCGTGCCTGCCAACTGGGCCGGCAAGCGCATCTTCCTCGTTTTCGAGGGTTCGATGACCGACACCACCCCGCTCATCAACGGCGTGTCCCCCGGCGGCGGGGGAATGGTGGTTCCGGCCGCGCTGCCCAACGACCGTGCCTTCAACAACAGCGCGTCCACCTCGATGGGGCAGGGCGGGGGAGTGGCTGCCAGCGCCAGCGGCAATCTCAACCTCGGCACGCTCACTAGTTTCACGGTGGCCTGCTGGGTGAAGCCCGAGGCGGACTTCAGCACGATACCCGACGGGCGTTTCCCGCGCCTCATGGACATCGGCTCGGCGGCGAACTACGATGCAAACGGCAGTGGCGTTTACTTGTCCGCCTACAACTCCGGGGGCAACACCCGCACGCTCCAGTTCAAGGTGAATAACGATTCCGGCAACGGCGTGATCGCCACGCCCAACGTGCTGAGCGGAAGCGACTGGACGTTCGTGGCGGTGACCTACGATTCCACCCTGGGCTCGAACCAGGTGAAAGTTTATGTCGGAAACCGATCCGGTGCCCTGGGCAGTCCGGTGACCACAGCCACTTACGGAGCGGGAGCATCGGTGCCGTTTGGCACGAGCGCGTTCGCCTATTTTCTCAACCGCGGCAGCGATCGCGGCCGCGCCTTCGACGGCTGGGGAGACGATTTCCGCATCTTCAGCGGTGCTCTCACCCAGGCTCAGCTCGAAACTGTGCGCGGGTCCGGCCTCAGTGCCAGCGTCACGCCGCCGACTCCGCTGTATCAGTGGAACTTCAACAACGCCACCAGCGGCACGACTGTTTCGCCGGCTGTCGGCACGGGCGGCGTTCTCACTTTGCAAAACTCCGCCGGCACGGCCACGGACCTGTATTCGCCCATCGGCGGCGGCATCAGCGCGAGTCAGGCCGCGGTCTCGTCGGTTGTTCACCAGGGTAGCTTTTACGAATTCAGCTACGACGTGACGAGCAACCTGAACTACGGCGCGAGCAATCTCCTCGAAGTCAACGTGAAGAAAGTCTCCGCGAACGCATCCGTGAACGACGCCGAGCGGACGGCGGACTACTGGGTCTTTGGCGGCATCTATCGTCCGGTGTATCTCGAGGCCCGGCCCGCCATGAATATCGAGCGCGTCGCCGTCGATGCGAAGGCCAGCGGGCAGATCACCGTGAACACGTTCCTGTCCGGTGTGAGCAGCTCCTGCACCGTGGCCGCGCGGGTGACGGATATGAACAATGTCGCGCTCGGCTCCGAGTTCACCGCGACCGCGGCCACCAACGCGACCAGCGCCACGCTTTCCGCCACGCTGCCCACGCCGAACCCGTGGTCGCCCGAGTTCCCGAACCTCTACAAGCTCATCGTCGAGATCCGCGACGGAGCGACGGTGCTGTGTTCGCGCACGGAGACCATCGGCTTCCGCACGATCGGTTTCGTGGCCAACAGCGGCTTCACTTTGAACGGGAAGAAGATCGTGATGCGCGGCGTGAACCGTCACGAGTTCTGGCCGAAGGATGGCCGCACCACCAGCCGCGCGGTGAGCATCGCCGACATCGAGCTGATGAAGAGCTTGAACATGAACGCCGTGCGGATGAGCCATTACCCGCCCTCGAAACATTTCCTCGAGGAATGCGACCGCCTTGGGCTGCTCGTGCTCGACGAACTGGCCGGCTGGCAGGGAGCCTATGACGATGCCGTCGCGCCGGGCCTCGTGCGCGAGATGGTGATCCGCGATGTGAACCACCCGTGCATCATGGCGTGGGACAATGGCAACGAAGGCGGTCACAACTTTACCGTGGACGACGACTTCGGGCTCTGGGATCCCCAGAATCGCAAGGTGCTGCACCCGACCAACTGGCCGGGGGACACCACTGCCGGTGTCCGCACGCATCACTACGCCGACTACAACACCTTCATCGGTTATCTCGGCGCGGGCCTGACGGTGTATATGCCCACGGAGATTCAGCACGGGCTTTACGACGGCGGCGGCGGCGCGGGCCTGGCGGATCACTGGAACGCGATGCGCGCCGCGCCCAACGGCGGCGGCATGTTCATCTGGGCGTTCCTCGACGAGGGCCTCGTGCGCGACGATCAGAGCGGCGCGATCGACACGGCGGGATCCAACGCGCCCGACGGCATCGTTGGACCGTATCGCGAGAAAGAGGCCAGTTATTACACCGTGAAGGCGCTGTGGAGCCCCGTGCAGATCACCGCGCCCAATCCAGCCACGTTCACCGGCTCGCTCGCGGTCGAGAACCGGTTCGACTTCACCAATCTCAATCAATGCACGTTCCATTGGGATCTCGGCTGGTTCCCGGACCCCGCTGATTCGACGGCGGTTCAGGACAGCGGCTTCATCGTCGGAGCGACCAGCACGAATTTCGCCGGGCCTTCGGTCGCCCCCGGCGCGTCGGGCACGCTCGCGCTCGGCCTCCCGGCGAGCCTGACCCGTTTCGATATGCTGCGCGTGACGGCGAAGGATCCCTCCGGGCGCGAGATTTACACCTGGACGTGGCCCTTGCGCGGCCAGGCTCCGGTGCATGACCGTCTCGTTCACGTGCCCGGCGCCGCCAGCGCCAGCCTTACCTCCGGCGTCAACGGCGGCGTCCTCAGCGTGACCAACGGCACGCGCACGTGGCAGTTCGACCTCACCAACGGGCGTCTGAATGGAGTGGACGTCGCCGGCCAGCCGGTGTCGCTCTCGAACGGGCCTCGCCCCGTGACGGGCACTTGGACCACGTCGGGCGTCACCTACGGGTTCGACGGCGCGGATTACCTCGTGACCATGAACGACGTGACCACCGCAAGCAACGGCTTCCAATGGCGCATCCATCCGAACGGCTGGGTAAACCTGAAATACCGCTACACGCTCACCGGCGCGCAGACGTGGCTCGGCATCACGTTCGACTATCCCGAGGCCAACGTCACCGGCATGCGGTGGCTGGGGCAGGGGCCGTATCGCGTATGGAAAAATCGCCTGGAGGGTCAGGAGATCGGGGTGAATTACAAGGCGGCCAACAACACCGTCAACGGAAGTCAGTGGGGTTATCCGGAGTTCCGCGGCTACCATGGCCAGCTTTATTGGGCGCAATTGGGGACGACCCAGCAGCCGATCACCCTGACGACCGACACCTCGAATCTCTTCCTGCGTGTGCTCACCCCGACCCTCCAGCCGTCGACGGACACTGCCTCGCGCCCCAACGTGAACCCAGCCTTTCCCGCCGGCAACCTCTCGCTGCTCCACGCGATCAACGCCATCGGCAATAAATTCCAGAACCCCGGCGCGACCACCACCGGACCGAGTTCGGCGGACACGAACGCGACGGGCCTCTACGAAGGCAGCGTGGATTTCTACTTCGGCGCGCTGCCCGACCCAGGCGTGGATCGAGATGGCAACGGCCTGAGCGACTCGTGGGAATTGCAGTATTTCAACACGCTCGGCAACGATCCCAATGCCGATACGGTCGGTGACGGCCTGAAGCTGCTGCTCAAGAATGCGCTCGATCTTTCCCCCCTCGTGCCGGCTGCGAATTCGCCCCGCCTGCCCATGATCGTCGCGCCGGGGACGAATTCCATTGCGATGATGGATTACCGCGTGCCGGTGGTCCGGTGGGACGAGTTCCGCTACGTGCCGGAGATCTCCGCCGACCTGAAATCGTGGTTCGATGCGGATGCGCATCCGGATTATTTCCAAACCACGTCCAGCACCGTGGGCAACGAGAAGGCGTTCGAGGTTGAGCCCGGCCCGGGCTGGCCGGGCAACGGCCACTCCCTGTTTATGCGGCTTCGCATCGAGCGGAAGTGACATGCCAGAGAGGAGGTTTGCGCCACAGAGAACACAGAGTTCCGATCCGAGTGCATAGAGACGAGCCACGCCATGTAATCCGAGCTATCTTTGCTCTGTGAACTCTGGATCGGAACTCCGGCTCGGCTCTGTGACCAGTCTGAATAATAGTCCGTTACGTAAGCATGACGATCACCATGAACGGCTTTTCTCGCTTCAAAGACATCGGCTTCGTCACGGCTATCAAATGAAAATGTAGCCGGGCTTGGCGTGGCATGGACGTCTCGCCCATGTTCCGAACCCACGGGCGGGACGCCCGTGCCACGTAAAACCAGCTCGTTCTCATGGCCACGAGTTTATTTTGAATATTCTATCACCCCGAATCTTCGGCTTCTGGGTTCTTCTTGCAGCGAACCCGCGAATGCATTCCGCCGAATTGATTATTGGATTGCCCGGCAACGTCAACGGGGTGGATCAACCGCCTTTCGCGGCTACCTCCTATCAGTTCAAGCGCGTAAAAAATTAATAAAACACGGCCGGCCCCCCTTCGGCCACACTGTAAAACGATTGACCCCGCGGATCGGCCTCTCGCCTGAACGATGTCAGTTCTGTATAGGTGGCCAAGTGTGTGCCAGCTATGGATGCTTATCTCATGGTTCTCCCCTTTAGGTCCTGAATCTACCCAAATCTCATGAACGCTCCTTCGTTTTCGCTTCGTAGTCTCGCCTTGGCCGCAGCCCTTGTCCTGCCGGTAGTCGGCTTTGCCCAGACTCCCCTTTATCAATGGAATTTCGATCCCAGCGGATCCCTCGCCCCGACCTCGACGAACGGCAGCGTGACCGGCGGCACCTTGGCTATCACTAATGCCGGAACGGCGACCTCGAGCACGGTGAACAGCGCCGGCGTGAGCGGTGCGAGCGGAGACTACGCCCTCGACGCGTCCAGCACGACATACGCCCAAAGCAACTACACCACTATAACCTCAAGCTTGGGTAGCTTTCCTACCCTCAACGCATTGACGGTCACCATGTGGATTAAAGCGGCGGACTGGTCGGCCAGCATCAACAATGCCCGCCTGTTAGAGTTGAACTCCGCACCTACTGGTATGGACGGCGATAAGCTTTATTTCTCCGTCAACGCTAACGGGTTCAGTTCGGCTGGTGCCCTCTTTCAGGCTGGCATCAACCAAGGAGGCGGCTCGGTCAGCAACGGCACGCTAATGCCGAATTCCGGAAGTTCTTGGCTCTTTGTCTCCATGACTTGGGACTCCACTCTGACCTCAGGCTCGAACATCTCCGTCTTCATGGGCAACACCACGACTTCCGTAGCCCAGGCGGGAACCGCTTTCGGTGCCTACACCAACGCGATGACCAGTGTCACCTCAGTGAGCATAGCCAACAGGTCAGACGGTATACGCGGTTTTGACGGCCTCATCGACGATGTCCGCATCTACGACAGTGCGCTTTCATCCGGCCAGTTGGAGGCCATCCGCGTCTCGGGCATCTCCGCCATCCCCGAGCCCTCGACCTATGGCATCGTTGCCGGTGGTCTTGCTTTGGTCGGAGCGATGGTTGCCTGCCGCCGTCGCGCCAACGCCGCCAAGGCCTGAACGGTTGCTTCCGCGTAGGGGGGGCATTCACCCAGATCGAACCGCCGGGACCCTGTCCTCGGCGGTTTTTTTATGCACCGACGCCTTGCCTCAGGGGCCGATCATTCCGGACGAGCGTGTGTTTCTCGGTGTTGATCGCGTCGGACAGGGGATACCGGCGCTCCGCGTCTCGCGCGTCCAGTCCACGCCCTGCTGGAGAGGCGGGGAGCTGGGCGGAGGATCCGAGCCCCCGGAGCGTTCGTCCTCCACGCGGGCACCTCCGTGCGGCCTCTTTCACTGGGCGTGCGGGTGACGAGGTGCGATCCGAGGAGTGGTGTTGTCGCGAAGCCACTCCCATCAAAGCCCGCTAAAGCCTTCTAAAGCTGCGACCTGCTCTCCCTTCTCGTGATCGACGAACTGGCCGGCTGGCAGAGGGGAAGCCGAGCTGAAGGGGAAGGCCGCGAGGGAAGGTGGCGGTGCATAAAAAAACCGCCGGGGTAGGCCCCGGCGGTTCGATTTGGGTGAAGGAAAGTTCCCTAAGCAGGAGCAGCCGTTCAGGCCTTGGCGGACTGGGCGCGACGGCGGCGGACAACCATCGCTCCGACCAAGGCAAGACCGCCGGCAGCGATGGCATAGGTCGAGGGCTCGGGAATGGCACTGGAGGTGATGTTGAGTAAGCCGTTTCCCGTAATAAGCGCGCTTTTAAAGTCGGCACTCGAGGAGAGGCTGCCCCATGTGCCGACGTTCTGAGCGGCGCCATCTATGAACAAACCGACGATCGTGTCGCTGCCGGAGTAGTTTAGATCTAAGGTCCCGCCGGTCAGCAGATATACGCTGGCCGTATTAGCGATGAAGGCGCTGTTGATGCTGAGGGTGCCGGCATTGACGTGGATGCTGCCGGTGAAGGTGTTGGCGCCGGTGAGGGTGAGGGTGCCCAAGCCCTGTTTGGTCAGGCCGCCGTCAATGGCGTTGTCGCCACCGATGTTGCTGTGGACGAGATCTTGGGCGATCGTGACATTGAAGCTGTTGGTGTCGACGATGGCGCCGCCGTTGCGGACATTGGCGCGCGTGAGACCTTCCATGAAGGCGCCGTATGACCCGCTGGCCTTCAACGTGCCGCCGTTGAAATTGAAGGTCGAGGTCCCCTTGGTTCCGCCGCCCGTCGTTTCACTGAACACATAGAGCGTGGTCAGGGTGCCTCCGTTGAGATTGAAGGTGGCGGTGCCGCCAACGGCACCATCATATCCCGAAGCCATGCTCAGGCCTCCGTGCCAGTTTTCGTTATGCGTGGAGTTGGTCGTCAGGCTCCCGCCAGTCATCGTCAGCGTGGCGACGTTGCTGCCGTTGGCGTAAACATATGGGTTTCCTACCGATCCATCGCCGCTACGAGTCCCATCGCCCATTGTGAGTCGATTGACGAAGGTCACCGTGCCGCCGCTCATGTTGAGGCTGCCCGTGGATGTCTCAGTGCTGGAACCAGAGGCAATCTTCGAGTTGCTATTAACTATTACCGTACCCGCATCGATGTTGACGATGGAATTGTCACCCTTCGCCCCAGCGACAGCCAGATCACCATTGATTTGAAGCGTGCCGGAAGTGTTGACGTTCATGACAGCGGTTGAATGATCCCACCACCAACCCGCGCCAACTTGAATGCTGCCCCATGCGCCCGTGGTAAAGCTTCCAGAGCCTGTTCCGTATCCTGTGAAAGCCCCGCCCGTCGTCGTGGTATTGGCGAGGTTGTAGGTTCCGTTCCCATACAATCCAATAAGCATCGATCCACCCGGCCAATCTGATGCCGTCTCCGTGAGAAGGCCGGCGGTTTGATCCAAGCGACTGCCGCCGCCGATACCGATCGCCACGGGACTGCCGAGGGAGTCGGCAGAAATCACAGGGGAATTACTGGGGCCGGTGAAGATAACGGCCCAAGTAGTTGCATTACCGGGAGTCGTTCCTGGCAATCCGCTGTCCCAGTTTGTGTTATCATTCCAGTCGTGGCTCGTCGCGCCTGTCCAGTTGCTGTCGGCGTGGGCGGTAAGTGCGCAGAGCGCGGTGAGGGTAAGGCCGGTCAGTGTTCTGTGACGCAGTCGTGTCTTGGGGACTTTCATGCGGGGGTAGGTTGGCGGTAGAGCAGGAAAAATAATAAGCGCCGGGGTACTTGCGATGGGGGGATTGGCCTATACGCGCTTACATCTTGGGGAATTTAACTTCGGTGCGGCGATGCGGCCGAGCCTGACATGGTTCAGATAAGAGCTGACATCATCACCTGCCGGGGGGCCGAAGGGACGTTTTGGTGCAGGTAACCGCGCGATGGGTGCGGTGGAGACACACCTCAGCGGGCGGCGTCGAACACGGCCCGGAAGGCGGGCTTGGGGTTGAGCTGACGATCAAAGAGCAGCGGGTAGCTGGTGCGGCCGGGAACGGGGAAATTGTTCAACCAGCTCTGACCGTCGTCCAGTCCCCAGAAGGTCACGCGAGTGATGGTTTTTCGGTGCTTCAGGAAAAGCGCAAAGAGGTCGGCGTAGCGTCGGGCGAGGCGCGTCTGTTCGGCCTCCGGCAGGCCGTTCACCCAAGGGTTGAGCGCGGCTTCGTAGTCTTCACGACGGGCGATGTCGGCCGCGCCGATCTGACCGCGGGAAGGCAGCACGTCCACGTCGAGCTCGGTTATCATGACCTTTAGCCCGAGAGAGGCGAAATCGAGGATCGCCTGCTCGATTTCGGCGACGGGGGGATAGTCGATTTGGTAGTGGCCTTGCAGGCCGACGCCGTCGATGGGCACGCCGCGCGCGATGAGGCCGCGCAGCATCCGGAGCGCGCGAGCCCGTTTCTCCCGATTGAACAGGCCATAGTCGTTGTAGTAGAGCTCGGCGCGGGGATCGGCCTCGCGGGCGAAGCGGAAGGCGTGGTCGAGATAATCGTCGCCGATGATGCGTTGCCATGGGGTGTCGCGAAGCACCTCGGGGCCGTTGTCGCGGACGACCTCGTTGACCACGTCCCAGCCTTTGACCCGGCCTCGGTAACGGCCGACCACGGTGTGGATGTGATCGCGCAGACGGGGGAGCAGCAGCTCGCGCGAGGCGGGTTTGCCATCGTCGCCCAGAAACACCCAAGGTGGGGTCTGGTTGTGCCAGACTAGGGTGTGGCCGATGACGGCCATGGTGTGCCTGGCCCCGAAATCGACATAGGCATCGGCGGGATGGAAATTGTAGCGGTCGGGCTCGGGATGGATGGCCGACCACTTCATGTCATTTTCGGCGGTGAGGCTGGAGAACTGGCGGGCGACGATCTCGGAGGCGCGGGGATTGTCGCCGTTGATCTTGGCGGTGTCGAGGGCTGCGCCGATGAGGAAAGCATTGGCGTAGGCGGCGCGAAGCGAGGCGGGGGGCTGCTCGGCGTGGACCGCGAGGGCCAGCCAAGGAAGGAGGGCGAGGCAGAGACGGCGGGACGGCATGGGGTAAGGGGAGGGGCGTCCGTAGTGACGACGTTGGGGGCGGGCGGCCACTTGCGCTCATGTTTAACGAGCGGAGACGAGGCGGTTCCAGTAAAATGCCGGTGGCATCGATCAGCCCGAGCAGGAGAAATAGAAACCTTGAGCGTGGATCAGCTGCGGCGATCAGTGCGATGCATCCGCGAATCCGCCTGGGCTACTCAGCTCGGGAGCGGCGAGGGATTACGCGCGGAATTGCAGTGATCTGAACGATGTCGCACGGGTGACGGTTGTCGCAGGTAGGAGGCATGACAAGCTGGCATGGGTCTCTTTTCGCAACGGCGTTTTTTTGCTTTCTCCCCCAATGTCTTTTTCCTCGTCGCCTTCTATCTCCGGGGCCGTGCCCCCTTTTTCGCATATCCGCCATTCGAGGCGTATGTCCGGAGACAGGCGGGGCGGATTCGCGTTATTGATCACGATCACGTTGCTGTCGTTTTTGGTGCTCTTGCTGGTGTCGATGGCGTCATTGACACGAGTCGAGACTCAAGTGGCGAGCAACAGCCAGCAGCTTGCCTCGGCTCGCCAAAACGCACTCATGGCGCTTAACATCGCCCTCGGTCAGTTGCAGAAGACCGCCGGCCCCGACCAACGGGTCACCGCCATCGCCGACATCAAGGGAACGGCCACCGGCGCGGCCGATTCCACCATCAAAAACCCCTACTACACCGGGGTGTGGAATTCGACGCCTTCCGATCCGATCCTTCCGCCGACGCTCACCGCCAGCACTCCGCTCGCCTGGCTTGTCTCCGGGACAGCCCCCTCGATCACCACCGATTACAGCACCACGGGGGCTCTGCTTGTCGGTTCCCATACGGTGCTCAACTCCGGGCAATACGTTTATGCGCCCAAGGTGGACATCTCCTCGAGCCAGGTTTCCGGCTTGGGTGGAGCCAACACGACCATCGGTCGTGTTGCCTACTGGGTGGGCGACGAAGGCGTGAAGGCCAGGGTCAATCTCACCGACCGTCTCGAACCTCACCCCGCCGGCAGCACTGGCTCTCCCGCCGCGTTCACACCGACCGCGACGCAGTCGGCGGTCCGGCTCTCCGCCGCTCAGCGGCCCGGTGTGGAGACGATCTCGGGTCTCGCGGAAATCACCCAGATCCACAACGAGGATGATACAGCTGTCACCGCGCAGGGGAACCTCCAACGCATCCTGGACAAAGGTCAGTTGCCTCTCTTCGACACGACGTGGTCGGCCTCCTCGAAACGGGACCGCCTGCGTGACCTCTACCACGATCTTTCCGCGGTCTCCAAGAGTGTGCTGACCGACACCGCCAACGGCGGTCTCCGTGCCGACCTCACCTATCTCTTCGAACAGAGCACGGACGCGAAGTTTCTGACCGAGATCAACAAGGTCCTTACCGGCAACAATGCCATCGGTGCCTCAGGTCAGTCCGATCCGACCAACACCGGCCTCGTGCCCAAGCTCGTTTCCCCCGCCACGACCAAGTATTCCTGGGCTCAAGGCCCCACTTGGTATCAGCTCCGCTCCTTTTATTTGTCGGGCAAACTGACATCCGCCACGCCCGCCGGGGCGCTTAATGCCGCCGGCGAGGCTGTGCCTCGAGCCCAGACACCCGATGTCCATGGCATTAGCCCGATCATGACTCAGTATCGCATGCGTATCGGCATGCAGGCCCGTCAGACGGAAGCCGACAAATATCGGCTCGAGGGTGTCTTCAGCCCGTTGGTCGTGCTCGCCAACCCCTACGACGTTCCCATCGCCGCCCAAAACTACTTGGTGAAAGGCCTTTTTTGGGGACAGAGTGACCTGAAATTAAACAACACTGTAACCTCCGGATGGGGGTCCACGTATCTCGCCACCATTTACTTTAGAATCGAGGGAGCGAGACTCGCTCCCGGCGAGGCCCGGGTTTACACGCTTCGGGCTGGTGACACCTCGGCGGGCTGGGACGCCGCCCTCGGCTGCTACACTTGGGCCAACGGCGGTCGTTATCCCATGGAAAATGATCTCAATCTCGACGATGCCCGCATTGCGGTGTCCGTGTCATCCGCGCCTACCATCACCCGCGCTGAACTCAACGCCGGCGTGGGTAATAACACACTCATGGCCGGCGGGGCATATTTCGCTCAATTGTTTTTGGACGACGGCTCGAACGGCAATCCCACCCCTTCACGGCTGCTGCAGCGCCTCGAGGCTTCGTTTGGAGCATGGGTGGATGCCTCCGGCAACTTTTACGGAGATATCCCCATCGGCACGCTCTCCGCCAGCGGCACTCCCTCTTACGTGCTGAAGTGGCCTTCAAATGTCGGCGATTCCTTCGGTTATCACCTAGCGGGCCCGCTCGAACCGCCACCATCTTGGATGGGAGGTGTAAATTGCTATCAATCAGTAAACTGGAGATCATTTCTTCGTGGGTGGGTCACGATTAGTTCGGGTGGGTTCAGCACGGGTTCCTCGGGACTGCCATTCGGCGAGCCGATCGGTTGGCGCACTAACCTGCTCATCAAACCGGACAATACGACCGTGTTCTGGGGTATGCGCAACTCTGGCTCCAATGCCCCCGCCTACGACAGTCCGACAGGCAACGGTAACGCGCCGGCCGCGCTCGACAAGGCGATCTTCTTCGACCTGCCCACCCCGACCGCTCCTGTTGTCTCGCTCGGCCAGCTTCAGCACTTTAACGACACCGGTTTTCCCTCCAGTTCCCTTAATCTTAACGGCGGTAGCTCCCCGCTGGACAGCGCTTTGAGCGCGTCTCCCGCTTATGCGATTGGTAACAGCCATGCCAGCCCCTTTGTCGCCCGAACAGCCTACGATGGCACAGGTTACCTCAAAGACGCCTCCTACCTGCTCAACCGCACACTCTGGGACACCTGGTTTTTCTCCACCGTGCCACAAGCGGGGACCTTTGACTTCGCCACCGACCTCCTCGGCAACCCCCGCCTGACGCCCTTCCGCAGCACGCTCGCGAGCAACGCCGTCACCTCGTATCGAAACGGCCCTTACGCCGCCTCCTCCAACCTTCTGCTCGAAGGCGGCTTCAATATCAACTCCACCTCCATCGAGGCCTGGCGCGCGCTCTTCTCCTCGCTCAACCAGATCCCGTATCCCGGCACGACGACGAAGCTCACCGGCGCCTTCGCGCGCACGCTCAAGCAGCCCGGCGGCATCCCCACCACCACCACCGGAAACAATGCCGTGTCCGACGGTGCGTGGTCCGGCTACCGCAACCTCACCACCGACCAGATCGACGCCCTCGCCACCGAGATGGTGAAACAAGTGCGCCTGCGCGGCCCGTTCGCCTCGCTCGCTGATTTCGTGAATCGTCGCTTGGACAACACGTCCAACGGTCTGATGGGCGCGCTCGAGGCCGCCATCGAAGCAACCGAAGGCTACGCTGCGAGCAAGCGCATCAATAACATCACCGACGGCAAAGCGAAGTGGCCTCTGTATTTCAATCCCGACCCGCCGATGCCGAGCAGCAGCAAAGTCATTACCGCCCATAATGAAAGCACTGCAGTTGCGGGCATTCCCGGCATTCTCAAACAAGCCGATCTGCTTCAGGCGCTCGGCCCCGTCATCACCGCGCGCTCCGACACCTTCACGATCCGCTCTTACGGCGAAGTCCTCGATCCGGTGAACTCCACCGCAGCCAATCCAGTCGTGATCAGCCGCGCCTGGTGTGAAGCCATCGTGCAACGCCTCCCCGACTACGTGGGAGGGGAATCGCCTGAAACCTCACCTACGGCGCCGACCCTTTCCGCGGAAAGCGCCCGCTTCGGCCGGCGTTTCCAAGTGGTCTCCTTTCGCTGGCTGAGCCCCGACGACATTTAAACCGTAACTTGTAACCTGCTTATGATACCCATTAAAATTCACGCGATCTTCGGCTTGGCGAGCCTGCTCTCGCTGGCGCCGACCGCGCGCTCCGATGATACCCCCCGGACCATCGAGGTGTTGAGCTATGGCCGCGCACTGGCCGATGTGAAGATCAGCTTGGGAAAGACCGACTACAACGTCTCGCTCGGGATGACTCCGCCCGGCTTCTCCGCGCCTTTCGGCACGGAGAAGACCTTGGTCGTCTCACGCGAGGAGGTCATTGATGGCAAGTCGCGTGTCACGCCCTTGGTCTCGCTCGCGCTGCCCGCCGGACTGGTCGCCCCCCTCGTCCTGATCGTCCCGCCTCCGAAAGACGCCGATCCCGCCGTGCCTTACCAAGCTCGGCTGATCGATCAGGACCTGCCGCTCAAGCCAGCCGTGATGAACATCTATAATCTCACCTCCGTGCCCATGGTCATCCAGTCTGGCCAAGGCGAGAATCTGGTGGAAGTGGCTCCGTGGGGCAGGGGCACGTTCAGCCCGAAAACGGACAGCAAAAACCGCGCCCACATCCGCGTTGCCTACCACAAGTCAGACGGGAGCTGGGCCTTGATAAAAGACAGCGTAAGCGCCTTCCGTCCCGGTTCCTACTGCCGCATGCGCATCGTGCTCGCCGCCGAGGGCCTGGGCACGCTGGTTGACGTGACCAGCAAGGATCACAACACCGCTTCCGTGTATATCGACGAACAGCAGGTGGCACTGCTGGATCCCTTGAAGTCCGCTCCGGTCGGCGAAGCTCCGGTCTATAAACCGCCCTATGAACATGTGGAGGTGGTCATGGGTCCCAAGAACTTCAAAACGGAGCAACCTCCCCCGTCACCGTAGGGTACGGAATGAGGCCCCGCCGACCACAAAGCCACAGGCCGTCCCCAACGGCGCTTGGCACGTTGCACGTGGAGCACGCCCCGCCTTCAGCCTCACAGTCGAGAACGACATGAAGTGGTCGGCCATCCCACCCGAGTCCGACCGCCATCATTTTCGTCCCGCTGCGAATCTGCCTAACACTCCACTATAGCCACAAAATATAAATACGCTGAGCCGCCCTTCCGCCGTTTCTCCCTCCTTCCTCATGAACCGCCCGATCCTATCCCTCTTGGTGAGCCTCGTCCTCGCCTCCGTCGCGTCTCAGTCCCTTCCGGCGGCACCGGCGGAGCCTGCCCATAATCCCCTTATCTGGGCCGACGTCCCGGACATCTCGGTCCTGCGTGTCGGAAAAACCTATTACATGAGCAGCACGACGATGCACATGAGCCCGGGCCTCCCGATCATGAAGTCCACGGATCTGGTCAACTGGCGCATGGCTTCCTACGCCCATGAAAACCTCGTCGACAACGAAGCCATGCGCCTCGAAAACGGCAAAAACGCCTACAGTAAAGGATCTTGGGCCAGCAGCCTGCGTTACCACGACGGTGTGTTCTATGTCACGACGTTCTCCTACACTAGCGGATACACCCACATCTACAGCACGCGCGATCCGGATCACGGCCCGTGGAAAGAGACGCATTTCGAACCCGCGCTGCATGACAACAGCCTGTTTTTCGACGACGACGGTCGCGTTTACATCATTTCCGGGGGCGGTCGCATCACGCTCACCGAGCTGCAACCCGATCTCTCCGGAATCAAGCCCGGCGGCGTGAAGAAGGTTATCGTCGAAAACGTCAACACCGTCTTCGGCACCGATCTGGGCGGGCTCAATGGCGAGGGTTCGCAGTTTTTCAAGATCAAGGGCCGCTACTACCTCGTTAACATCGCCTCGCCCGCGAGCCGCTGGGCGCGCAGCGTCATCATTAACCGCGCCGACAAAATCGACGGTCCCTACGAGGCTCGCGTCGTGTTCGATGATCGCGGTATCGCCCAAGGCGGCCTCGTCGACACTCCGGAAGGCAAATGGTATGCCTACCTTTTCAAGGACAACGGGGCCGTCGGTCGCATCCCCTACCTCGTGCCCGTGACGTGGAAGGACGGCTGGCCCGTGCTCGGCGAAGACGGCAAGGCGCCCATGACACTCGACATCCCCGCCGGCGGACAGGGCGTCTCCGGTGCCTCCGGCATCGTCTCCTCCGACGAATTTAGCCGCCGGCCAGGTGACCCCATCCTGCCCCTCGCCTGGCAATGGAATCACAATCCCGAGCCTCGCTTCTGGTCGCTCACCGCGCGCCCGGGCTATCTGAGCATCATCACCAATCGGGTCGTTTCCACCCTGGAAGAGGCCAGGAATACCCTCACGCAGCGCACCTTTGGTCCGCGCAGTTCCGCCACGACCAGCATCGACGTGAGCGGCATGAAAGACGGTGACTATGCCGGCATCGCCGCTTTTCAGAAACGCTATGGTTTTGTGGGCGTAAAGATGAGTGGAAACACCCGCTCTGTCGTCATGGTGAGCGCCGACTCCGAAACACCCGAGGAAATCGCCTCCGTTCCCCTGTCCGGCAAAACCGTTCACCTCAAGGTCGAATGCGAATTTGCGCCCGCGCCTGAAGTCGCCCGCTTCTCCTACAGTCTCGACGGCCGCACCTGGATCCCCATCGGTCGTCCCTCGGCCCTTAAATACACCGTGCCGCACTTCACGGGTTATCGTTTCGCCCTCTTCTATTATTCGACCAAAACCGCCGGTGGCCGGGTAGACTTTGACTACTACCGGGTCGGGCAAGGCGCCGACTCCCACTGACCTTCGTCGAAATAATATTGGGTCACAGAGAGCGGCCCTCCGAACCTGCCGGGCTCTGTGAACTCGGATCGGAACTCCGGCTCGGCTCTGTGACAAATCCGGAAGCTGAGGCGTCACGCGAGATTTCTATTTCCTGCATATTTCCCGATCGCGGCACGGTAGCGTATCGCGATCGGGGTAACTCACATCGGCACGAACGCCACCGCCCTTCCAAGGACATCGGCAGTCCGGGCCAACCCCAAACGAAAGACTAAAACATGAACAGATTACTACCCCCGTGATCCTCAAGATCGCGTGTTTGCTTATGCTCTTGTGTCTGCTTATCGCTACGCCTGCCGAATCGGCGACAAACTGGAACTGGGTCCAGACCGGTGGCGGCTGTTATACGGCCGACGTCGTTTTCAGCGAGGTCCAACAGGGCTTGGCCTATGCAAGAACTGATGTGGGCGGTGCCTACCGCTGGGACAATGCCACCAGCCAGTGGGTGCCCATGCTGGATTCCACCAGTTGGACAGAATCCCACCTCAACGGTGTGCTTTCGGTGGCGGCCAGCCCGCAAAATGCCAACAAGGTGGCTCTTGCCTGCGGCCTCTACACCAACGCGTGGGATCCGCTGAACGGCGTCATCCTGACTTCAGGCAATCGGGGTGTCACCTGGACGAAGACCGTGATGCCGTTCAAAATCGGCGGGAACATGCCGGGCCGGAATATGGGTGAGAGACTGGCCTACGATCCGAATAACGACAGCATCCTGTTCTATGCCGCATCCGACGGGAACGGCCTCTGGAAGAGTTCCGACGGCGGGATCACCTGGGCGCAGGTCACCTCCTTCCCGAACCCCGGGAATTGGTCTCCTGCCGCAACGGATTCCAATGATATTTTCAATCGCACTCCGGGCGTCGTCTGGGTCGCTTTTGACAAGCGCACCGGGACGCAGGGGAACGCAACCCAGACCCTCTATGTGGGTGTGGCCGATAAGAACAATGCCATCTACGTCAGCACCAACGGTGGAACCTCCTGGTCACGCCTGGCAGGACAGCCCACGGGCTTCCTCTGCCACCGCGGGATTGTAGAGCCCAGCCTGGGCTATCTCTACACGACTTGGAATGATTCCGGCGGCCCGTTTGACGGTGGGAAAGGCGATGTTTGGAAATACTCGATCGCTTCGGCGACTTGGACGCGCATCAGTCCGGTGCCATCCTCGGATTCCAGCTTGGGGTGGGGATATGACGGAATCGCGATTGACCGATCAAATCCGTCAACCCTCATGGTGGGAACGCAGAGCGCTTATTGGCCCGACGGGGCTTTGTGGAGGAGTGTTGATGGGGGTGTCACGTGGAGCAAATCGTGGGAATTCACCAACAACGGTGCCAGCCGGTCTTTCAGGGCTGTCATGGATGTTTCCGCCGTCCCATGGATGGCAAACCCTGGGACGTATACAGCCCCGCTGTATAACATCCAGCTTGGAGCCGCGGTAGCTGGAATATCGATTGATCCCTTCAACTCGAACAACGTCTTCGTCTGTAGTGGCTGGGGCGGTTTATGGCGGAGCACGAACCTTACCTGCTGGGTGCCGGGAGGCAGCGGAACCTGCACCTTGACCGTCGGCTCACGCGGAATTCAAGGTAATGCTATAACCGACATGATAAGTCCTCCTTCCGGAGCACTTCTGCTGACGACGATGCTGGATTTAGGAGGCTTTCGTCATACGGATCTTACCACCGTTCCGTCCACCCGCCACCCGTTGATGTGGTTCGACAACTCCAGTATTGATTTCGCCGAGAACAATCCCAACCAGATCGTGCGGGTGGGGAAGGGCCAGGCCGGCAATGGAGATCCCGGGCGCTGTATCGCCCTTTCCAGTGATAATGGCATCAGTTGGACGGAGCCGAATCAGCCGGCGAACACGCTTCGCGGCGGCACTGTCGCCAGCAGCTGTAGTGGGACCGCGAACCTGGTCTGGGCTCCCGTAGGGGATGTCTCGGTGCCTGTTTCATATTCAACAAACAGCGGAAACAATTGGTTTTCGTCGACGGGGATACCGTCGGGTGCGCAGGTTCGGGCGGATCGGGTGACACCAGGCAAGTTCTATGGATTCCTCTATGGAAACTTCTATGTTTCGACAAATCAGGGAGCGAGTTTTGCCTCCACCGCCTCCGGGCTTCCGACCTGGGGAGACATGCGGCCCGTATTTGGAAGAGCGGGTGACATCTGGCTGGCGGGGGAAACCGACGGCCTCTGGCACTCCACCAATTCCGGGAGCAATTGGACCAAACTAGCGAACGTTGCGGAGTCCTGGACCATCGGCTTCGGCAAGGCCGCGCCCGGGCAAAGCTATCCAGCTATCTATATGGGCGGCCGCATCGGTTCCGTTTATGGAATTTATAGATCCGATGACGGAGGCGCCAACTGGACGCTGATGACCGATAGTGCCCGCTCATATGGAGCGCTGAATGGCTCGCTCACCGCGGACAGGAACCTCTACGGCCGTTGCTACTCCAGCACGGGATTTGGCGGCGTGGTCTATTCGACGATCACTTCAGCCAATGCACCGGTGGCCAATGGTACCTATCGCATCATCTCCAGGCTCAGTGGCAAAGCGCTAGACGCCAACGGAACCGGTGATGGCACACAGATCATCCAGTGGCCCTATTGGGGCGGACCGATGCAACAATGGACGGTTACCGACACCGGCAATGGCCAATACAGCATCGTTGGAGTTGAAAGTGGAAAGGCACTCGACGTTGAATTTGGAGGGACCAACGACGGGGCCAAGGTGCAGCTCTACAGTAACTGGGGAGGAAACATGCAGAAATTCACGTTCACTCCTACTGACAGCGGCTACTTCCGAATTACTCCCGTCAGTTCTCCAAACTCCTGCCTGGACGTCACCGGGATCTCCACCGCGGACGGAGCCTACATCCAGCAATGGACCTACTGGGGAGGTTCCGGTCAGCAATGGAGCATTCAAAACCCCTAAACATGACCGTCATTCCAGTCGCCTTGAGCTGCGTTGAACGTATGTGACATCGCCCCGGGGTCGCGTCGCCAGGCGCGCCCCGGGGCTTTCCCTCTTGGCCGACTCTACGGCGACACGCTAAAACCTCTCCCCGGCAAAACTCCCGCTCATCTCACGCTTCGCCCCCATTTTCCAGCCCTCATGAAAAAAACCAAAACAACCCGCTCCGCTGTCGTTCTTTTGTCCGTGTTGGCTTCGCTGCCTGCGGCGTCATTCGCGCTCAATCCGGTTGTCCAAACGATGTATACCGCCGATCCGGCCCCGGTGGTCCACGACGGCACGCTCTACCTGTTTTCCGGCCACGACGAAGATGCCGGGGAGGCCGGCAACTTCAACCTGAAGGACTGGGTGCTCTCCTCCACGACGGACATGGTGAACTGGACCCAGCACGGCGTGGTGGCCACGCTTCACGATTTCGAATGGGCTGGGTCGGGGTGGGGCGGCGGATTTGAAAATGGCGCCTGGGCATCGCAGTGCATTGAGCGGGATGGGAAATGGTATATGTATTGCCCGCTGCAAGGACGCGGCATCGGCGTGCTGGTGGCCGATAATCCCCTCGGGCCTTACACTGATCCTATCAAAAAAGCGCTGATCTCCGGTCACTACGACAGCATCGATCCGACCGTTTATATCGACGACAAGGGCCAGGCCTATCTCGCTTGGGGCAATCCCAATCTGTGGTCGGTGAAGCTGAACAAGGACATGATTTCCTACGACACCAGCGTCGGGGAGAATGGCATCATTCGCCATCCGATGACCGTAAAGGCCCTGGGCGAGCGCACCCCTCCGAACAAAGACCGCGGCACGTCCTACGAAGAGGCTCCCTGGCTCTATAAGCACAAAAACCTCTACTACCTGTTTTTTGCCGGCGGTCCCATCCCTGAGCATCTCGGCTACTCCACCGGCCCCACCCCCGAAGGTCCGTGGACCTACGGTGGCGTCATGATGGCCCCGCCAAAAAACTCCTTCACGATCCACCCCGGCGTGGTGGATTACAAGGGCAAGACCTACCTCTTCTACCACAACGGCGTGCTTCCGGGAGGCGACGGCTTCAAGCGTTCCGTGTGCGTCGATGAGTTGAAGTTCAACCCGGATGGCTCGGTCCCGCTGGTGCAGCCAACCGATGAAGGTCCGGCGGCGGTCGGCACCCTCGATCCCTACAAGCGAGTGGAAGCCGAGACCATCGCCTGGTCTTCCGGTGTCAAAATTGAGCCCAGCAGCGCCGGCGGCCAGGCGGTGCGAAACATCCACGACGGGGACTACATCCGGGTAAATAATGTCAATTTCGGCGCGCCCGGCGCGCGCGCCTTCATGGCCAGCCTCTCCAGCACGGCCACGGCGAAGGAGGCCACGGGGGCGAAGATCGAGCTTCGTTTGGGCAAGCTCGACGGCCAGTTGATCGGCACCCTGCCGGTCTCGGGAACCGGCGGCGAATGGAAGCCGCAGTTTGCCCGGATTTCCGGAGCCTCCGGCACCCACGATCTCTTCTTCGTGTTTCGCGGCGCGGCCGGCGAAGACCTGTTCAAGTTCGATTACTGGCAATTTTCCCAGCGCGACCTGCCCGCGAACAAGTTGGCCAACTAGTATCCCGTAACACCAAAATTTTCGGCCATTTTTACTTTTACGAAGATGATATTGGGTCACAGAGAGCACCGAGTCCCCACCCAGAGTCCACAGAGTGCGGCCCTCCGAACTCCGGGCTCTGTGAACTCGGATCGGAACTCCGGCTCGGCTCTGTGACAAATCCGGAAAGTAACCCGTTACACTTAATCCAAAGCGTACAACGCCAGTTCGCCCCGCAGGTTTGGAGTTATCTCCATGCCGTCTTCAATTGGCTCCTTCCCCCATGATCTCTTTGCGCATTTTTCTCACGGCGAGCATTTCCTTGCTCAGCGCTCTGGCCGCGGCATCTGCACAAACCGAAGAGCCGGCCCTTGGTCCGGGAGTTCCTGCTTTCAAGGTGCGCCCCGGCTACAGGGTCACGCTGGCTGCGGAAAACATCGGTGAGGTGAGATTTCTGGAATTCGGCAACAACGGCACACTGTATGTCTCCCAGCCGCGTAGTGGCGCAATCATTACCCTGCGGGAACGCGACGGCGTATGGAAAAAAACCGCCGACTTTATCACCGGGAAGCCGACGGCGCACGGGATGCATTTTTACGACGGCTGGCTTTGGTTCACCCAAAGCGGCGCGGTCTGGAAGGCGCGCGATACCGATGGCGACGGTAAGGCCGACGAGTTGGTGCAAGTCGCAGCCGATCTGCCCTCCGGCGGCGGACACTGGTGGCGCTCGATTCTAGTGACGCCTTCCGGATTCTACACCTCGATCGGAGATGCGGAGAACGCCAGCGACCAGATGGGGACCGACCGCCAGAAGATCTGGAAGTTCAACTTCGATGGCACCGGCAAGCGGCTGTTTGCGTCTGGATTGCGCAATACGGAAAAACTGCGCTTACGGCCCGGCACTGACGAGGTTTGGGGCTCCGATCACGGTTCTGACATGTTTGGCAGCTCGTTCGGCGAGACCACCGGAAATCAGCCGATTACCGACCACATCCCACCGGAGGAGTTTAATCACTACGTGGAAGGTGGCTTTTACGGGCATCCCTTCATTGTCGGGGATCACCTGCCGCGGCCGGAATTTAGGAATCGGCCCGATCTGCTCGAGCTGGCAGCCAAAACCATCGCACCCGCGTGGGCACTGGATGCGCATTGGGCGGTGAATGGCTGGACATTCATCCAAAGCGAGGCGCTCGGCCTGCGCGGCGATGCCGTGATGGCCGCTCACGGGTCCTGGAATTCGAAGAAGAAAGTTGGCTATCGCGTCGAACGGATCCTGTTCGATTCGATCACCGGCCAACCCATGGGCAACCAGATGCTTGTTTCGCTGCTGGATGAAACTGGCCAAGTGCTCGGGCGGCCCTGCGACGTTGTCGAGGCGCCGGACGGCTCCCTTCTGTTTTCCGACGACGCCAGGGGGCGCATCTACCGCATCACCGCAGCCACCGATCAAAAGCGGTCAGAGACAGCGCCCGCTCAAGGGGCCGTTCCCCCCGCGCCGGTTCCCGTGACGTCGCCAGTCCAAATTCCTGTTCCGACGGCGGCGCAGCCGTCGCCGCCGATCGTCCTCGCATCGCCCGTTTTCAAGGCGCTCGATTATTTTCAGAACCAGTGCGCCCGCTGCCATGGCAATTATGGAAGCGCCTACCAGCCGGGCGCCAAGGTGAATGTGAGCGATGCCACCCTGCGCCAGAAGGTGCGCTCTATGGCGGAGGGCCCCGGGCAGGCGCCTTTGACCGAAGCCCAACTGGATCTCGTTCTCGCATTCGAGTGCGCGTTACGTGATGCCCAGCCATTCGCAGCCGTCTCTACCTGGACCAAAGAGGGCTGGCTTATCGGTGAAGCGCTGCCGGGCTCGAAGGTCTGGATCGAAAACGGCGGACGGACGTTGGAGGTCCCAATGGCAGGACACTCGTGGCAGGTGCAGTTTCCTCTGAATGCCACCGCCGCAACGGCGCGACTGCACATCCAAAGAGAGGGCAAGGAAATCGTAATCCCTCTCAAGGACAAAATGCCGAAGGCGAGCCCGTGAATCGTGAAAAGCCGAAGAGGAGAACCGGTCATCCCCACCTCCTTTTTCGCCTCCCAATATGAATACCAATAATATGTTTGTTTCAGTGGTTCTATCCTTGCTGATGCTGGCAGCTACGACTGCTCCGCTTTCCGCCCAAGCCGCGGGAGGCATCGGCAAAGACGGCGTCACCGCCACGAAGGCGCTTAACGTGAACGTGCCGCCGCTTGGCCATCCGTTGAAACGCGAGAGTTACAACCCGATTCTGAAGCGCGATGCCAAGGGCAATCTGCTCTTCACAGCCGATCCCGCCGCGCTGGTGGAGGGCGATACGCTCTACGTTTATGCCGGGCGCGACGAGGCGGCTATCGGTCACTGGTTCAGCATGAACGAGTGGGTCTGCTACTCGACCAAGGATATGGTGGATTGGAAATACGAAGGAGTCGTTATGAAGGCCACCGACTTTTCCTGGGGCGCGCCGGGAACAGCGTGGGCTTGCCAAGTGGTTAAGCGGCATGGGAAGTATTTTTTTTATTCCACGACAGGACGTCCGGGTGGCCACGGTTACAGCGTGGGTGTGGCGGTGTCGGATCGACCAACCGGGCCATTTGTCGATGCGATCGGCGGTCCGCTGTTTGATAACGCGATTACCACCGGCGGTCCCTTGGACAGCATTGAGGATATAGACCCGACCGTTTTCGTGGACGACGATGGTCAGGCCTACCTTTATTGGGGGAATAGCACGTTGCACTACGCCTTGCTCAACGAGGATATGATTTCGATAAAGGACCTCAACGGAGACGGGAAAATAACCGAAGGCGCGGACATTTTCTCGAAGATCGAAATCAAGGACCGTCCCCCTGGATGTGGATTTGGGGAAGGCCCCTGGCTATATAAAGCGAAAGGGAAATACTACCTCGTGGACGCCATGAGCATGCCCCAGCAAGTGGCTTACGCGATGTCCGACAGTCCGCGCGGTCCTTGGCAATATAAGGGTGTTATCCTAAACGAGAATCGTCGCCCCGACGGAAGCCAGGGTGATTTCAATTCCGACACGAGCCATCCGGCGGTCATTGAGTTCAAGGGACAGTGGTATGTCTTCTACCACAACGCCGCCCAGCCAACGGGCGGTCAGACACGGCGCTCGGTTTGCGTGGAGAAGATGAGCTACAACGCCGATGGAACCATCGCGCGATCATTCATCACCTCGACCGGACCGCTTGGCGGGGCCGTTCGTATTCAGTCGGGCCGTCAGGCGGATCATTATGTTACCTTCCATGGTTTCGACGTGAAGTTGGACACCTTGCCGGCGGATGACCGAGCCTTCTGCTGGGACGTCACGCAGGGTTTGGCCGACGAGGCCAAGCTCAACACAGTCTCTATACAGTTGGTGAGCCATCCAGGCTATTATCTCACCGTGAAGGGCGATGCCGTCGTTTTGGAAAAGAACGACGCCAGCGTGGACTTCCGCCGGCGTGCGACCTTTAAAATAATTCCGGTGCCGTCGGATAAAAAGCTGACGGCTTTCCAGTCGCTCGCTGATCCGTCCCGTTATCTCCGGTGCTCGGCGGTGACGGGCAAACTGACGGCCGAGATTATCACTTCGGCCACCAGCAGCGCCGACAAGAGCGATGCCACTTTCAAGTTCATAAGCGACGCTGACGCACACTGAACCCGCAGACAAAACTTCGACCCAAACCCTGACAGCCTGAGCCGCCCTTCCGCCGTTTCTCCCTCCTTCCTCATGAACCGACCAATCCTTTCCTTCTTGGTGAGCCTCATCCTCACCTCCGTCGCGTCTCAGTCCCTTCCGGCGGCACCGGCGGAGCCTGCCCATAATCCCCTGATCTGGGCCGACGTCCCGGACATCTCGGTCCTGCGTGTAGGGAAAACCTATTACATGAGCAGCACGACGATGCACATGAGCCCGGGCCTCCCGATCATGAAGTCCACGGACCTGGTCAACTGGCGCATGGTCTCCTACGCCTATGAAACCCTCGTCGACAACGAAGCCATGCGCCTCGAAAACGGCAAAACCGCCTACGGTCGCGGCTCCTGGGCCAGCAGCCTGCGTTTCCACAACGGCGTGTTCTATGTCTCGACGTTCGCCTCCACCAGCGGACGCACCCACATCTACACCACGCGCGATCCGGAGCGCGGCCCGTGGAAAGAGACG